>JAFYAU010000012.1 GCA_017540565.1 Oscillospiraceae bacterium | reverse complement strand
GGGGTGGGTAAAGGGACTCGAACCCTCGACACCCGGAACCACAATCCGGTGCTCTAACCAACTGAGCTACACCCACCATATGGCACGCCAAAAGGGATTCGAACCCCTGACCTACTGCTTAGAAGGCAGTTGCTCTATCCAACTGAGCTATTGGCGCATGTGGAGCGGGTGATGGGAATCGAACCCACGCGACCAGCTTGGAAGGCTGGGATTCTACCATTGAACTACACCCGCATATACTGGAACTTGGCGCCCCAACAATATATCATCTCGTCTGGGGCTTGTCAACTGGTTTTTTCCGGCGATTCCTCCGCGTCCGGAGCCGCCTCTGGCACGGCTTCCAAGGCTTTCGGTCCGCCCTTTTTTGCGGCAGGCGGCGTCATTCCGGCCAGCGGCGAGCGCATGGCGGCCTCCCGAAGGCTCTCGTTCTCGACGTGGGTATAGATCTGGGTGGTGTTCAGGTGCTCATGCCCGAGCAGTTCCTGCAGCGTGCGCACATCCACTCCGTTCTGCAGCATCAGCGTGGCGGCGGTGTGGCGGAGCTTGTGGGCGGAATACTTGGAACTGTCCAGACCGGCCTCCTGAAGATGCTTCTTGACCAGACTGTGGACGGTGCTGCGGCTGATACGCTCCCGGCGGGAGGAGATGAACAGGGCGGGGGTGTTGGCGGCGGAGGCGGCCCGTACGGGGAGATAGGCGTTGATGGCGGAGGTGCAGGCGCCGTTGAGGAATACGATGCGCTCCTTGTTGCCCTTGCCAAGGACGCGCAGACTGTCTTCCCTGACATCGGACAGGTTCAGTCCGATCAGTTCGGAAATCCGGAGGCCGCAGTTGAGGAACAGCGTCAGGATACAGTAATCCCGCAGAGAGTTCTTGCCGTCCACGTGTTCCAGAAGGCTGACGCTCTCCTCCAGGGAAAGATACCGGGGAAGGGTCTTCACCAGTTTCGGGCTGTCCAGATCCTTGACCGGGTTTTCATCCAGCAGTTTTTCCTTGGCGTACAGATACTTGTAGTAGCTCCGTATGGTGGCAATCTTTCTGGCGCGGGAAGCGGCATTCAGACCGTAGGAAGAGTTCCTGCTGTTGGCGTGCACCGCTCGGTCCCGGCTGAGGAAGCCGAGGAAATCATAGATATCCGACAGGGTCACGCTTCTGACAAGGGCAAGATCGACGTCATCGATGGGCACGTCCTCCAGTTCGGTGGAACGCGGGACCATTCCCCGGCTGAGCTTCAGATAGCGGAAGAAGGTGCGCAGATCCAGATAGTACTCCTCCACGGTCTTTTTGCTGTGGCCTTTGATGGTCTCATGATAGATCAGGAATTTCCGGATGATCTCCGGCGCTTCTCTGCGATAGTCCATGGCGGTTCCTTTCCTGAAACGACGGCCTGCCGGGGATGCGGCAGGCCGGGGATCTGCGTGTGAAGCGGTCGGTCAGAGGATGGCTCTGCCCTCGGCGACGAGGCGGTCGAAGTTCCTCCTGCCGGCTTCGTACACTTTGGCGCGGATGGCCGGGGGACAGCCCATGGTGTCGACGAACACCCGGTTGTCCTCGCCGATGGTGCGGAAGAATTCCGCGACCGCCGCGTCCATCTCCTCTTCGGAGGCGTCCTGGGGACACCGTACCACATCTGTGAAGATGATGCGGTCGCCGTACAGTTTTTTGAGTTTATACTTGTCGTTCAGCGGCTGGCCGCCCCAGCTGTCATAGCCGACCTCGTGCCAGAGGGGCACGAAAGCCTCCACGAAGCCGCAGCAGTGCAGGTCCCAATACATGCCCAGTGAGTGGACGTGGTCCACCAGTTCCTTGATGTAAGGCATCAGCATCTCACGGGCGGTGGGCACGGAGAAGAACTCCGCCCGCTGGCTGCCCCAGTCATCGTTGAAATTCACGACGTACGGGTCGAACCATTTCTTCACGTTGGTATAGAACTTTTTGTGCACGTCCGTGACGACGCGGAAAAAGCGGTGGACCGCCTCCTTCTGGTCGTCGTCGATCAGTGCGACAGCGGCGTTGGCAAAGTCCAGCACGGCGATCAGACGTTCGAACAGACAGCCCGGAACGGCGATATAGGTGAGTTTGTCGGGCTTGATCCTGTCCTTGTTGCGCTCATAGCAGCCGGCCCAGTCCCACGTATCGGGATCCGGGATCGTGACGTACTTCTCCCACTCGTTGATGTCCGGCACCTTCGGGTTGCCGGGCTTGACCATGGCGCCGCCGGCGATCTCGACAAACTGCCACTCCACGCCCCAGCCGTCGATCCTGGCGGGCGGGTTTCCTGGGCTGCGGGCAACGTTTTCCGGGTCGCAGTCCACCATGATCTGGTTCCATTCTCCGCTGGAGAAGGGGGCCCACAGGGGGGTCTTCCCCTCGTACAGGCGCTTCATGTTCTCCCTGCGGGTGATGGGATAGCTGAACACCTCAATCTCAGGCCCGAACATGGCGGGTTCCCTGGCGACGACCGTCAGCTCGTCGGGGGTGAAATGATCCCTTGACATAGACGATTCCTCCTGTTCCGGCAGGGCCGGACTCCTAATCTTTGACGTTCAGATTATAGTCTGTTTTGACCTGCGCGTCAACGGCGCGAAAAAGGCGCGGGACCTCATCCCGCGCCTCAGTGGGCAGTGTCTGATATGGTGCGCCCCTATCCGCGCCCCTGAATCTGCTTCTGCGAAGCCACCGTCAGCGTGAAGGTGAAGGTGGTGAGCCCGTCCACGCTCGTCACGGCGATGTCCTCGTGGTGGTTGTCCAGGATCGTCTTCACGAGATACAGGCCGAGACCGACTCCCGTCTTGTCCATGCTGCGGGACTTGTCGGATTTGTGGAACCTGTCGAAGATCAGGGGGAGCTCCTCCTCCGGAATGGTGGGCCCGCGGTCCGCCACGGAGACGTACGCGCGGTCGTTCCTCTTCCAGAGACTGATCCGGATCACCGTGCCGGGGTCGGCGAACTTCGCCGCGTTGTCCAGCAGGTTATATACCACCTGCGTGATCGCGTCACGGTCGCCCAGAGCGTGGATCGGTTCCTCGGGAAGGTCTGCATCCACATCCAGATCCCGCTCCAGGATCCGTTTCTCCAGGCTCAGCAGGGTCTGGCAGATCACGTCGGTCAGATCGAAGGACTGGCTGCGGATGATCTCCGGATCCTTCGCCGACAGGGAGGAGACGTCCAGCATGCTCCGGACCAGCCGGCTCAGCCGGTGCGTCTCGCTGGAGATGACGGCCAGATATTCATCCGCCTTCTCCCGGGGGATGGTGCCGTCCAGAATGCCGTCAGCGAACCCGGAGATGGTGGTCATAGGGGTCTTGAGTTCATGGGAAACGTTGGCGATGAATTCGCTCCGCTGTTTCTCCTGCCGCTCCAGCGTGTCCGCCATCAGGTTGAAAGAATCCGCCAGCTGGCCCAGTTCGTCATCGAAGGGGATGTCCACCCGCGCGGAGTAGTCTCCGCGGGCGAAGCGATCCACGGTATCTGTCATCTCCCGAATGGGTTTCGTCGTGCGCATCGTCATGAACAGGGAAACGGGAACGGCGATGATCATGACCACGATAGCGACCATGACAAGACGCCCGGCTGATTCTCTCCACGTTTCCGTCAGTTTGGAACTGTCCGCAGAGACTGCCAGATAGCCGATGCCCGTTCCGGTGCTGTCCGTCAGGGGCAGGGCATACACATACCGGTGACCCTGCTCCTCCGGGGAGAGAGCTGACGGACCGCGGAAGGATCCGGAAACATCGACGGCAGAGATCATCTCTCCGGGGAGAGGCATGCCGATGTGCATACAAGTCAGACCATCCGAACAGGACGTGACCGTCCCGGAACTGTCGGCTACCAGAACGCGGTATCCGCTGGCTTTGCCCAGCATGGATACGTTCATCTGCATCTCCATGCTCCCGGCTTCGTATTCTCCGCTCAGGGCGCTTACGGTATGGGCCGCTGTTTCTGCGGCGGCTGCCACCTTGTCCCGCTCGGTCCGGGAAATATAGCGGTAAGTCCAAACAGAAGAGACGCCGCCTACCAGCACTACACACAGAAGAAGCAGACTGACGGTCATGAACAGGTTTTTAACGAATAGGCTGCTCTTCATCCGTTGTTCAGCTCGAATTTATATCCGACGCCCCAGACGGTCTTAAGGCTCCACTGGTCACTGACGCCTTCCAGTTTCTCCCTCAGACGCTTGATGTGAACATCAACGGTGCGGCTGTCGCCAAAATAGTCGAACCCCCACACCTCGTCCAGCAGCTGGTTGCGGGTGTAGACCCTGTTCGGGGAGGAGGCCAGATGATACAGAAGCTCCATCTCTTTCGGAGGGGCCTCCACTTTCTTGCCGTCCACTGTCAGCTCAAAGCTGTCCATGTCGATCTCCAGTTTGTCGAAGGAAAGCCTCCGTGCGGCTGCCGGAGCGGAACCCTCGTAGCGGCGCAGCACCGCATGAATGCGGGCAAGCAGTTCCTTGGGTTCGAAGGGCTTGGTGATATAATCGTCAGCACCCATCTCCAGACCGGAGACCTTGTCCAGCGTCTCGCCTTTGGCCGTCAGCATGATGACGGGCGTTTTGGAGGAGGAGCGGATCTCACGGAGAACGCCCCAGCCGTCCATCACCGGTAGCATGATGTCCAGGAGAACGAGATCGGGACAGACCTGCTCAAAGGCGGAGATGCCCTTGCCGCCGTCCGGTGCGATGGTGGCTTCAAAACCGTCCCGCTCTACATACAGCCGTATGAGTTCGGCGATGTTGGCGTCATCTTCAATGATCAGGATCTTTTTAGCCATTGCGGTCCCTCATTTCATATAGATATCCTCTGAACATTTATTATAACGCAGAAAAGGGATGGTGGGTGAACATTTTTTGAATAATCAGGGGAGCCAGGAAAACGAAAAATCTGTGGAAAAGAAGGGCGGAGGGGTGTATACTGACGCCAGATCTTCAAGGAGGCTGCGACCATGACAGTTTTTAAAGTAGGCGACATGAAGTGCGGACACTGCGCCGCCAGGATCTCCAAGGCGCTGGACGCTGCGGGCGTGAAATATGAAGTCGATCTGGAGAACAAGACCGTCTCTGTCGACGGATGTTCCCACTGCGCCGCATCAGCGAAAAAGGCGATCGAAGAGGCCGGGTACACGCCCACGGAAGCGTGACCTGTGGCCGGGTGGAATCTGTGGCACGGCTGCCGCAGGATCTCTCCCGGCTGTGCCCACTGCTACGTATACCGGCGGGATGAAAGCATAGGGAAGGATGCTTCCCAGGTCTATAAGACGAAAAGCTTTTACCTGCCGGTCATGCGTGACCGGACCGGAGCTTACAAGATCCCGTCCGGGGAGACGGTGTACACCTGCTTCAGTTCCGACTTTTTTCTCGAGGAGGCAGATTCCTGGCGGGAGGAAGCATGGCGTATGATCCGGGAACGGTCGGATCTGTTCTTCTTTATAGTGACGAAACGGATCCACCGGGCAGAGGAATGCCTGCCGGAGGATTGGGGCAGCGGCTGGGAAAACGTCGCGATCAACGTCACGGTCGAGAATCAGGCCATGGCGGATTTTCGTATGCCTTTTCTTGCCCGGCTCCCCATACGCCACAAAGGCGTGGCCTGTGAGCCCCTGCTGGAGCGGATCGATCTGTCCCCATGGCTCGGCAGCGGGATTGAAATGCTCGGAGCCGGCGGCGAATCCGGGCCGGACGCCAGGATCTGCGACTACGAATGGGTACTGGATCTGAAACGCCAGTGCGCGGACGCAGGCGTATACTTTTCCTACCACCAGACGGGCGCCCGCCTGCTGAAGGACGGACGCGTGTACAGGATCCCCCGGAGGCTCCAGCATGAGCAGGCTGCGAAGGCCGGGCTGGACGGATAGGAGAGTTTTGGCAAAAAAGCAGGGGAGGAAAAAATTTTACCAACCCCCCTTTACAAGCCGTCTGGCCGGTGATATAATCACATCGACAGTTGAATATTGAGGTGTATCCGGCCATTAAGTTGGCATACGGAATGGGGTGCAATTCCCCGCGAGTCGGTCACTGTGAAGTCCGTTTTACGGAATAAGTCAGATACGTAGGATACATCGGAGTTTCCACCGGAACTGGAATACGGACTTAGCATTGCGTCTGTTTGGCTTCGGTCGGCAGGCGGTTTTTTTTCGTCCCGACACGTGCCCAGGTGGAAACTGTATGAACTAGTTTCGACTTTGACATGTGTCGAATGATTCTGATATTTTAAGTGCCCATGAGAATCGGGCAGGGCCTGAGCAACCCTGCCCGATGGGAACTTAAAACCGGCGCGGGACGATCTGAACCGATCCTGCTTCGGCGCCGCTGACGCGGCAAAGCCTTCCCTGATTCCCCCGGTATGTCGTTCCGACTGTACCGTAGGATAATTCCTCTTTATCTTTAATCTTTGACCCCAAAAAGGGAGGCGGTACGCGGCCTCCCTTTTTGGGGTTTTCTGTACCATTTTGGAAGGGATGTTTGACCATATGACCAACGGAAATACGGAGCGGGAGACTCTCCTTCGGATGAAGATCGCCGCTGTGAACCCGGCGGACCGGGAGGCGATGATGCGGGCGGAAAAGCGCCAGGCGGAGCTTGCCAAGCCTCCGGGCAGCCTGGGAAAGCTGGAGGACATCTCCATAAGGATCGCCGGCATCACGGGGAATCTGCACAACCGGATGGAAAGCCGGCGCGTGCTCGTTTTCGCGGCGGACAACGGCGTGTGGGAGGAGGGTGTCTCCTCAGCCCCCCAGTCGGTGACGATGGCGCAGACGGTCAATCTGACCAGAGGTCTCACCGGCTGCGGGACGCTGTGCAGGCACTTCGGCGTGGATCTCGAGGTGTGGGACGTCGGCGTCAAGCTGCCGTACCTGTGCGAAGCTGTCATCGACCGGCGCATCGCAAGGGGCACGGCGAATCTGTACCGGGAGCCCGCCATGACGAGAGAGCAGGCCCTGTGCGCGATCCTCACCGGCATCGAGGCCGCGGAGAAGGCGAAATCCGACGGCGTGGACATCCTGGGCATAGGGGAGATGGGCATCGGCAATACGACCACGTCCGCTGCGGTGCTGGCTGTTCTCACGGGGACGGATGCAGCTGCCGTCACCGGACGGGGCGGAGGACTGACCGACAGTGCCTTTGCGAGAAAAATGGAAGTGATCGACGGAGCCATCGCCCGCCACCGGCCGGATCCGGCCGATCCGGTCGATGTACTGACAAAGGTGGGCGGCTTCGATCTGGCGGCCATGTGCGGCGCCTTCCTGGGAGCGGCGGCCTGCCGTATCCCGGTGGTAGTGGACGGATTCATCTCCGTTGTGGCGGCGCTGTGCGCCGTAAGGCTTTGCCCTGCGGCGAAGGATTACCTCATTCCCAGCCACAGATCCTATGAGAAGGGTTTCGTGCTGGCTGAACGCGAGCTCGGCCTGGAGGCCTATCTGGATCTCGGCATGCGCCTGGGAGAGGGCAGCGGCTGCCCCATCGCCTTTGAGGTGGTGTCCGCCGCCTGCGCCGTTCTGGACCGCATGGCCACGTTCGAGGAGGCCGAGATCAATGACGATTACCTGACCGAGATACGGGCGGGCGACAGTTTTACGGTGACGACATGACTTACTATATTTCCGGAGGCTGCAAAAACGGAAAGTCCATGCTGGCGCAGCATCTGTGCCGCTCCCTGGCGGAGGGCGGCTCCATGTATTACGTCGCGACCATGATCCCCCATGACGGGGAGGACGAGGAAAGGATCCGGCGCCACATCAAGGACAGGGAGGGCTGGGGCTTCCAGACCCTCGAGCAGGGCAGGGATCTGCCCGCCTGCCTGGAACGGGCGGACCGGAACGGCACGTTCCTGCTGGACAGCGTTACGGCCCTTCTGGGAAATGAGATGTTCCCGCCGGAGGGGTTCGACCCGGACTGCGGGGAACGGGTGGCCGCAGATCTGACAGCTTTCATCCGCGGCGTGAAAAACACCGTGCTCGTCAGTGACTTCATTTTTTCCGACGCTGAGCGGTACGATGAATGGACGGAGACCTACCGCCGCGCTCTGGCGCGGGCGGACCGGGTCGCGCTGGAATGCGACAACGTGATCGAGGTGTGCATGGGGCACCGGATTGTCCACAAGGGGGAACTGAAGCTGTGAAACGACTGATCACCGGATTCTTCATGAGCTGGGGCATGTTCTGCTCCATCCCGTGTCCGCTGAAGCGCTGGGACGAGGGAGCGAAAGGTTTCATGCTTCTCCTGCTGCCTGTGATCGGGGCCATGCTGGGTGCCCTGTGGGCGCTGGCGGCCTTCCTGCTGCGTCTGGCGGCGCTTCCGGGCCTCGTGACGGCGGGACTGCTGACCGTGCTCCCCTATCTGCTGACGGGATTCATCCATCTGGACGGATATATGGACTGCTGCGACGCGATCCTGTCCCGAAGGGATATGGAGGAGCGCCGCCGCATCCTGAAGGACAGCCACACCGGTGCGTTCGCCGTGATCGCGCTGGCGGTCGTGATCCTGCTCAGCTTCTCTTTTATGACAGGAATGTCAGACAGTGCGCCGGTCTGGTGCCTGCTGTTCCTGCCGGCGGCCTCCCGCTGTGTTTCCTCGCTGTGCGTCATGTGCCTGCGGCCTATGACAGGAAGCAGTTATGAGAAGGTGCAGCCGGCCATAACCAGCGGATACAAAGCGGCGGCATGGGTCCTGCTGGCCGTGACGGCAGTGCTGCCCGTGATCCTGTTCGGACTGACCGGACTGTGCGCGGCTGTGACCATGGCGGCATCCGGGCTTGCCGTCGCCAGAGGACGCGCTCAGCTGGGCGGCATGAACGGAGACATCTCCGGATTCGCCATTACTCTGGGTGAATGTGCCGGCCTTTGCGCGTTCATCCTTCTGTGAGGGGGAAAGGTATGAAACTGATCATCGGCGGCGCCTATCAGGGGAAGAGGGAATACGCCGTGAAAGAATACGGGATAAAGGAAGAGGAGATCTTCACCTGTACGCCCGACGGCGCTCCGGACTTTTCGGCCCCCTGCCTGGACCGGTTCGAGGAATTCGTGTATTACTGCGTGACCGGCGGCCTGTCCGCCCGGGAAATCCTGGAGCGGGAAGAGGAGAAGTGGAGAGATTCCGTGATCCTCTGCCGGGAGATCTTCTCCGGTGTGGTGCCTGTAGACGTCACCGTCAGAGCCTGGCGGGAGGAGACCGGCCGTGTGATGACGTGGCTCGCCGGGCGCGCGGAGCGGGTGACCCGGATGTTCTGCGGGATCCCGCAGCAGCTGAAATGAGACGGGTCCATCTGATCCGTCACGGGGCGACGGAGGCCAGCCGGAAGAGGCTGTACTACGGACGGGCAGATATCCCCCTGTCCCCGGATGCCGCGGAGGAACTTCTGGAACTGAAAAAGGAGGGGATCTATCCTTCCTCAGACGGATGCCGGGTGTACACCACGGGGATGCTGCGTACGGAGCAGACGCTGGAGATCCTGTACCCGGGGGTGGAGGCAGGCCGGGAGCCCGGCCTGAGAGAGATGGATTTCGGCGCGTTTGAACTGCGGGGCTATGAAGAACTGAAGGATGACCCGGCCTATCAGCGGTGGCTGACGGGGGACTATCTGACAAACGTCTGCCCGGGAGGAGAGAGCGCCGTTCAGCACGGTGACAGGTGCATGAAAGCATTGAAAGGACTGCTGGAACGGGAACCGGACGATCTCCTGATCATCTGCCACGGAGGGACGATCACCGCTCTCATGGAACGGCTGTTCCCCGGCGAGGGGGAGAACCGCTGGTACTGGGATCGCCCCACGGGGCGCGGCTATACTGTCCTGTTCGAAGGGACGGATCCCGCAGGACATGAACTGATATAGAGAAAAAGAAACCGGAGGCCTGGGGGCACCATCCGTTAGGAAGGTGCCCCCAGGCGACTTATGTATTTGAAAATAATAGCTCTTGGTATAGTGTCGGCGTGATCGTAGCGGTTACGCCGGTTTTTCTTTGCCTCGCGCCTGTTCCGCAAGGCGTTTCTGGAACGCTTCCTCCATCTCTTCTGGACTCAGCTCACTCAAGATCCCGACACCGCTGAAGTAAATATCTACCACCTGATGACGTTTCCCGTCCAGGTATTTCGGGGCGTATACCACGATCCTGTCGATGAACTGATGGATCAGCTCCGGCGTCAGTTCCCGGATCTCGGTGAGCTGCTTCACCTTTGAGATGAATCGCTGCAGATCCTCCGTTCTGTCCATTTCTGTTTCCAGACACCTCTGCATCCCGGGGATCTCAGCCTTCAGTTTCCGCTGTTCTTCCTCATAGGCCATGGACAGGGCGGCATACCGTTCATCGGAGATCTTTCCTCTGGCGTTGTCCTCATAGAGCCTTTGGAAGAGTCCGTCGATCTCGTCGACGCGCCGCTTCGCTCTGTTGAGTTCCCGGCGCTTTTCCGCCAGTTCCTTCTTCTTTTCCTCGCTGTAGCAGTCCATCTGCTTCCGGGCGAATTCCCTCTCGAAGAGCTGAACGTTCTTCAGGACCCGCTGCATGCTCTCCAGTACCAGATCGTGAATAACGCTCTCCCGGATATAATGCGCTGTACAGAGGCCCGGTGCTTTCCGCTGAGAAGAGCAGAAGAAAAATGCCTGCTCCCTCTTATAGTTGTTGGTGGAACTATAGGTCAGCTTTTCACCGCAGTCCGCGCAGTAGAGAAGGCCGGAGAACGGGCTGACGATCCCTGTCCTGGTCGGCCTGCGCCGGTGTTCCCTGAGTTCCTGTACCAGCCGGAACGTCTCCCTGTCGATGATCGCCGGATGGGTGTCCGGGAAGATCTGCCAGTTCTCCTGAGGCAGGTCTAGCCTCTTCTTGTTTTTGAAGGATTTCGTCGTCGTACGGAAATTGACAGTATCGCCGCAGTATTCCTGCCTGGACAGCATCCTCGCAACCTCACTCGACCGCCAGGTACATGGAATCTCCGGTGTTTTTCCGCATTTCTTTCCCATGCTGTTCCAGTGCTCCGTCGGTGTCATCACCTTTGCGGTCTTCAGTCTTTTGGCGATCTGCGTCGGACCAAGGCCTTCTACACACCAGGCGAAGATCTGTTTCACGATCTCCGCCGCCGGTTCGTCCACGATCCACTGTATGCGCTGTTTCGTGCTCTCCGGCCCTTTCATATAGCCGTACGGCGGAATGGTGGTCAGCGGCAGGCCGGACATCCCCTTGTTCCGGAAAACGTTCCGCACCTTCTGGCTCGTGTTCTTGGCGTGCCATTCGTTGAACAGATCCTGCATCGGGACCAGATCGCTGATCCCCTTCGCCGTGTCGATATTGTCCATGATGGCTATGTACCTTACGCCCAGACGGTCAAACTCCTCTTCCAGAAGCTGGCCTACGATCAGCCGGTTCCGGCCCAGTCTGGAATGATCCTTCACGATCAGTGTGCCGATCATCCCTTTCTCCGCCAGTTCCATGATCTCCGTGAACGCCGGCCTCGCGAAGGTCACGCCGGACCATCCGTCGTCGACAAATACCCTCGGATTCGGGAAACGGTTCTCTTCCGCGTATTTCTCCAATATGGACTGCTGATTCTTGATGGACCCTGACATGCCTTCCTGTTCGTCGTCACGCGACAGGCGGCAGTACAGGGCTGTGATCCTGTTATCTGACTGTTTGTTCATGATTCTCCTTTCTTCAGCCAGATATGATCGTATTGCAGGTGACGCAAGTATATCATATCCGGTCCTGTTCTTCCATACTGTAAAAGGATGGATCTGTTACTATCCGTCCCACTTTTTCCCGGATATTCTCCCCGGCGTCCGCCTCAAAGAGAGACCGTACCAGATAGACCGTGCCGTCGATCTCCCGCATGAATGTGACCGGTGTTCCGTACATGGTTTGCCTGAACCAGGCCAGGCGGTTCTCCTTCGTCATGGAGGCTAGGAGTTCCATGATCTCCTGCAGTACCTGTTCCAGTTCCGGACAGCGATCCGAATCTTCAATGTATTCCATCTCATCTGCCTCCCTTCTGCCTTTGCAGATGGTTCCGGTAGAACTCACATGCCCTGATGATGAAATCCAGCGCTCTCTCGGCGGACCAGTTCGGAGGGAGGACCGGAAGGAGCCGGTCCGACGGTATCCGGATGAAGTCTCTCTGGTTGCCCTTTTCCTCCTCCATGATCTGAGCGATCTCCTCTTCGGTGAGAGGCGAGGTCATATGCATGCCCCTCAGCCTCTGTGCCTGGGAGAGGGACGGCGTAGCCTCGGTACGCTCTATTTCAGCCAGCAGGAGTCTCTGTTCTTCCTCCGGGAGGAAGGAGATCTCCACGGCTGGGGTCAGGGCGATGCGTCCCTCATCGACCAGTTTCAGGAGTTCAGGGATGAGACGGGTCAGACACAGATACCTCTGGACCTGCCGGCCGCTCTCCGTACGGGAGATCCCGTCTCTGGACTTGTGGCCAGGCTGTCCACAGGTCTTTCCTTTATGCTCCAGCGCCTCCATCTTCAGCTTATACGCGAAGGCCTTTTCCGAAGGGAGGATATGCTCTCTGTGGAGATTGGAATCCACGAGGGCGACGGCTGCTGCGTCGCGGTCCATCTCCACGATTCGGACGGGGACTTCTGTCAGGCCGGCTCTTTCCGCCGCCCGCAGTCTGCGATGGCCGGAGATCACCTCGTAACCGTCTTCCGTTCTTCTTGCCAGGAGGGGCGTCAAGATCCCCTGTTCCCGGACGCTCTCCGTCAGGGCCTCCATCTCTTCGTTGTCCTCCACCTTATACGGATGGCCGGGAAACGGGCGAATCTCCTTCAGGGATAGTGTCACCGTCTCCGGCGGATCGGCTGTCCCTTTGGGGATCAGTTCATCAAGTAACAGATCCCATTTTTCGTGTTCATTCATTTACGATCATTCCTTCCAAGTTGATGTTTTGTGTGATGGTGGTCTTCTGCGGCTATGTTCAGTTTTCAAGGTGCGGGTGCGGGTGCGGGTGCGGGGCGTTCGCCTCTCACTATTCAACTGCTGAATTTTCCGGGAAAATGCGACACGCTTTTCAAATAGTTTTTCAGACGAATCAGAGTAAATGTCTCCATATAGGAATTGCGGAAAAAATACCCGTTTAACAAACAGAAATTTTCACTTTTGGGTAATTTTTTTGTATTCTTTGGAGGAACGCCCCGCTACTTACCCTCTTGGAACTTTTTTGCCAAAATGGTGAATCCAGGGTAATATTTTTTCGAAAAAAATATCCTGCCTTACGGCAGGAACAAGACAGGTCTTATGAACGTGAAAAATGAGGCTCGCTCGCGGCGTCATTGTTTAGCAAGCAACGCGGGCCGACACCACATGCGAAGCATTTCGTGTCCACCCACAGCTTTCAGGGGACACCCCTGAGACCCCGTTCGAACTTCTGGGCAAAAAGAAGAATTATGGCCTTGTGAAACGATCAGTCAGCAGATATAATGGAAGCGTGAGAGGAGGCAGAAACCATAGGATTTATCCTCAGAGATGGACACGCTCCGAAAGAAGAAGAAACACCAGCCGCGAAAGGAGTATGTCATGAGATCAACTTGCGTATGGAAGAAGCTGGGACGCAGCGCGGTCAGTATTCTGCTGAGCGTGTGCATGCTTGCGTTCCTTCTGCCGCTGAACGTGTGGGCGGAGGAGATCGGCAGCGAAGATCTGCCGGACGGCCTGGACGGACCCATAGCGGTCATGGAAGAGGAAGACGAAAAGGAAATCATCGTAGAAGAAGAGATCGAGACGTCGCGCGACGCTTTTACCAAGGAACTGGTGAAAGGGAGCGGGGCGCATTTTTATGCCGTTTTTCCTCTGGCAGTGCATTATGAGGAAGACAGCGGGGAAGACGAAAAGGTCTGAAAGGAAATAGACAATGCCCTCCAAAAGACGGAGGAAGGCTATGCCAATACGGCCGGCGCCTGGGAGGTGGCCCTGCCGGAGGATCCCTCCGCTGAACCGGTAAGCGTAACGTACAACGGCCATACGCTGCGGTACAGCCTGACGGAGTTACAACCCTCCGATGGTGAAGTTCTGGACGTATCCCTGGATCCGGAGGAAGGGAGCCTGCAGGCTCAGACGATCCCGAAGGGTTTCGCCTCCGCCATCGAGTATCCGGAGGCTCTGCCGGAGGGGACGCTGCGGTACGACCTGGTCTCCCATCAGCTGAAGGAGAGCGTCGTATTCAATGCCCTTCCGGAAACAAGAGAGCTGACGTATGTTCTTACAGGAGAGGATCTTTCCGTAGAACTGAACGAGGACAATACCCTGTCGGTATCCTTCGGCGGGGAGCTGGCCTTCATTTGGGAAGCGCCGTATCTGTACGACGTGGAGGGATTTCCTTGTTTTGACGTGCAGACTACCGTCACGGCAACGGAGGAAGGATATACAGTCACATACTCCCTCCCGGAGGAATGGCTCACATCTGAGGAACGGGTCTTCCCGGTGACCTTCGACCCCGTAGTCCACCCGGATATCCTCATTTCCAATACCCAGGACCAGACGGTGTTCACGAACAAGACGGAGCCGTATACGTGGGGAATGGTGGAATGCGGGAGATACAGCGGATACGGCGTGTCCCGCTGCTATATAAAATACAAAACGCTCCCGACACTGACATCGGCGGACGTGATCACGAGGGCGGAGATGTCCCTGTACAAGCTGCAGCAGTCTACGGAACAGGCGCAGATCAACGTGCACAAGGTGCTGGGTACATGGACGGATACGACGCTGAACTGGAGCAACAAGCCGGCGTACGATCCCATCGTAGAGGACTACCGGCTCATATATAACCTTGGCTGGTATACGTGGGAGGTCACGGACATCGCGCGGAGCTGGTATACCGAGGGAAACAACGGCATGATGTTCAAGAGCACGGACGCCATAGAGAACGGGAGTTCGAACAACTGGAAACAGTTCTGCAGTTCCAACTACGGCGGCGCGGTGATGCCGGTGCTGTACCTGACCTTCATAAACAACTGCGGGATAGAGAGCAGCTGGGACTATGAGGAGACGGGAGCAGGGAGAGCCGGAACCGGCTACGTCAGCGACTTCACCGGGAACCTGGTCTGGGTGAGAGACGAGATGGGCTTCTCCGGCCAGCGGATGCCGGTGACGGTGGAGAGGATCTACAACGCCAACGACAAGGACGACAACCGCTTCGGCATGGGCTACGGATGGCGGACGAACTTCAACCAGCTGGTATACCAGTGGAGCACAGACAGCAGCTATTACGTGTGGGAGGACGAAGACGGGACCCGTCAGTATTTCAAGTACAAGAGCTCCGGAACCTATGAGGACGAGAGAGGCACTGGCCTGATCCTGACGACCACCGGGTCCGGGAACTCGAAGTATACCATCACGGACCGGCAGAACAACAAACGCACCTTCGACACAAACGGGCGTCTGTACCAGATCAGGAACAACCAGGCAACGGTGAGCACGATCACGGTGGCGTACACGACGACGAGCGGCAAGCTCATAGATACGGTCACGGACGGCGCGGGGAGAGTATACAAGTTCACATACTCCAGTTCGCTCCTGTCGAACCTGACCTTCAAGGGGAGCGACAGCGGAAGCTATTACACTCTGACGTATACCTACAACTCCTCCCAGCTGACGAACGCGACGTATCCCGATGGAAAGAGCGTGAACTATACTTATGCCTCATCTCACCTGCTTTCTACAGCCACGGACGTGGACGGATACAAGGTGACGTACACATATACTTCTTCAGCGCCTTTCAGAGTATCCGGCATCGCTGTGAGCGACGACGGCGTGAACGGAGGAACGCTTGCCTTCAGCTACGCGCACAACGAAACGACGCTGACAGACCACAACAATAACAGGGAGATCCTGCAGTTCACGGACTGGGGGAATACGGTATGCATCCAGGACGATGAGATGAAAGCGGTATTCGCCAGATACGCGGAGGAGGATACGGACGGAGACCGGAAGAAAGCCGACCAGATGACACTGGACAGCAGGCTGCAGGATACGGTCGTGAACAAACTGGCCT
>JAFYAU010000011.1 GCA_017540565.1 Oscillospiraceae bacterium | reverse complement strand
TCTTGAGTTTTTCCGTCGCTTCGTTTATGATTCTTTCCACAGGGGACACCTCTCTTTGTGGTTGATGGGGTTTGGTCATTTCATTAAACCACTTTGAGTTGTCCTCTGTCTCTATTTCTCAGATAAATACTTTACACTATGCTTCATTTTCTCCCGCACCGGGAGAAGCGGAGAGTGCAGCGGGAGGGAGCCGTCCGGCGCATGATTTCATAAAAAGCTTGCATGAGACCGGAAGCTGTTTAGATGGTATACTGTAGAAGTCAAAGTATACGATACCGGTAATTATCTTTCATCAGGAGGTATTCACATGGCATACACGCTTAGCCCCGTGACAGAAAGGGTCAAACGGATCCGGGAGAAGTACCGCACCGTACAGCCGGAGATTTGCCTTGCCCGCTACAAGATCATAACGGATTTCTATACCTCGCATCCGGAACTGAGCGGAATCCTGCGCCGCGCAAAGGCCTTCGAAGCTATCTGCCAGAAGATCCCCGTGCGGATCGGAGACGACGAAGTGATCGTGGGAGCCCAGTCCGCAAAATTCCGCGCCGCCGCGCTCTATCCGGAAAACAGCTGCTCGTTTTTGAAACAGGAGATCGGCAGCGGATACATCAGTACCCGGGACATCGATCCCTACATCATTTCCGAGGAGGACAGGGACTATCTCATGTCCACCATCGATTACTGGATGGGAGAGTGCAACTGGGCCAAAACGGAAGCCTATTACATCGATGAGTTCGAACCCCATGACTTCGGCGGCATTACGATGCTCGGCAAGATGACCATCAGCGACACGCCGGTCGGCCATTTCGTGACGGGGTACGACAAGGCCATCCGCACCGGATTCAAGGCGATCCAGGAGGAGGCCAGACGTCGGAGAAAAGAGATCATCGACGCCGGTATGCCGGGCAGCACCTGCGAACAGTACAATTTCTACCGCGCCGTGGACATCGTCACCGGTGCCATGATCACGCTGACCAAACGCTATGCCAGACTGGCGGAGGAGAAGGCTGCGGCCGAGCAGAACGCAGAGCGCAGGGCGGAACTGGAGAAGATGGCCGAAGTCCTCAACTGGACGATGGAAAACCCCGCGAGAACATACCACGAGGCGCTGCAGTGCCTGTTCATGTATCAGACATGCCTCTGCCTGGACGCCAACATGCATGGCATCAGTTTCGGACGCGTGGACCAGTATCTCGGGGATTATCTGGACCGGGATCTGGAGAACGGCACCATCACGCAGGAATACGCCCAGGAACTCCTGGACCTGTTCTATCTGAAGGTAGCCGAGATGAACAAACCGTGGAGCTACGGGGCCACGCAGGCCAATCCCGGGTATACCTCCGGCCAGATGGTCTCTCTGGGCGGTGTGGACAAGGACGGAAACGACGCGTCCAACAAGGTGACCTACATGATGCTCCAGTCCATGGGGCGCCTGGTGCTCCACGATCCCCCGCATTCCCTCAGAGTCCACCGGAACACACCTCCGGAACTGTGGGAGGCGGCCATCGAGACCACGAAGATCTGCGGCGGCGTTCCCACCTTTGAGAACGACGAAGTGATCATTCCCGCGTTGATGGCCCGCGGCCACAGTCTGGAGAGCGCGAGGAACTACAGCCCCATCGGCTGTGTGGAACCGGGCGGAAACGGCAACGAATGGCCCGCCTGCGGCGGCACGGGCTCCGTTTCCTACCTGAATCTTGTCAATGGCATCTGGCTGGCAATCAACGACGGCTATCTTCCGATGCCGCTTGCCTTCGGAGCGCCGAAAAAGGGCGAGGAGGCGCCGAAGGAGGTCAACAAGAACCGCGTGGGCCTCTCCACGGGCTACCTGTATGAGATGGAGACCTTTGATGACGTTCTGGAGGCCTACAAGGCCCAGCTGGAGTTCTTTACCAGGTGGCACGCCATGGAGATCAACAACTTCGAATATGTGGCGAGAGAACAGCTCCCGCTTCCGGTGGTGTCCTGCACCATGAAGGGATGCATGGAGTCCGGCAAGGACGTCATGTACGGCGGAGCGGAATACAACTCCTGCGGCATGGCCGGCGTCGGCATCGGCAATGTGGCCGACTGCCTGTATATGCTCAAGCACCTGTGCTACGATACGAAAGAGGTCTCGACCAGAGAGATGTACGACGCTCTGATCAACGACTGGAAGGGATACGAGGATCTGCAGCGGAAGATCCAGAACGAGTGCAAACACTACGGCAACGGATACCCGGAGGTCGACGAGTGGGCGGCCTGGGCAGCCGACGTGTTTGCCGACTGCTGCAACAGCTGTACCGGCCCGAGAGGCCGCTATGCGGCAGGCCTGTATCCGGTCACGACCAATGTGATGTTCGGGTATATGACCGGTGCCACTCCGGACGGCAGAAGTGCGGGCGTACCGCTGGCGGACGGCATCTCGCCGATCCAGGCCAGAGACAAGAACGGTCCCACCGCCATCCTGAGTTCCGTTTCCCGCATCAATCAGGTGAAATACTCCAACGGCACGCTGCTGAACATGAAGTTCTCTCCCTCATGCCTCCAGGGCGAGGAGGGCGTTACCAAGCTCAGCCAGCTGATGCAGACCTACTTCGATATGGGCGGCATGGAGATGCAGATCAACGTCATCTCCGCCCAGACGCTGAAGGACGCCCAGAAGAATCCGGATGATTACAAGGACCTTGTGGTCCGTGTGGCCGGTTTCTCCGCCTATTTCGTCGAGCTGCACATCACCGGTCAGAACGATCTGATCTCCCGCACCGAACTGAGCATGTAAACGAGATCCGCTCTGCGGACGAGTGTCCCCCGGCGCCTTTGCGCGCCGGGGGCATTCTGGCTTTTTCGGACGCTCAGGAGCGGGAAGGTTTCGGTTGACAAAAAGACAGCGGTCTTTCTATAATAAAAAAGTTAAGGAAAGATCCTCGTTCATCGAAAAGGGGGACTGTTTATGGGCAGATATACAAAGGAAGATATCCTGCGCATGGTCAAAGAGGGAGATGTCTCCTTCATCAGCATGCAGTTCACGGATATCTTCGGCCAGCCAAAGAATGTGGCCATTCCCACGAGCCAGCTGGAAAAGGCGCTGAACAACCAGATCGCCTTCGACGGCAGTTCCATCGAGGGGTTCAGCCGTATCCACGAATCCGATCAGTATCTGCATCCGGATCTCGATACCTATACCATCATGCCCTGGCGTCCCCATGACCGGAGAGTGGCCAGGATGATCTGCGATGTATGCAATCCGGACGGGACACCCTTCTCGGGAGATCCCAGAGGGGCTCTGAAACGGGTGCTGAAACGGGCGGAGGATATGGGATACTCCTTCAACGTGGGTCCGGAATGCGAATTCTTCCTTTTCGAGACGGATGAAAAGGGACGTCCGACCACGGTCACCGGGGACGGAGCCGGCTACTTCGACCTGGGTCCGGTGGACCGGGGCGTCGATACCCGGCGCAGGATCTGCCTGAACCTGGAGGAGATGGGGTTCGAGATCGAGGCTTCCCATCACGAGTGCGCTGCCGGGCAGCATGAGATCGATTTCAAGTATGCCGATGCCCTGACGGCGGCGGACAACATCATGACCTTTAAGCTGACGGTCAAGACCATCGCCCAGCAGGACGGCCTGCACGCCACGTTCATGCCTAAGCCCATTTACGGCATCGCGGGCTCCGGCATGCATGTGAACATGTCCCTGTTCCGCGACGGGAAGAACGTTTTTTATGACGAAAACGGGGAGAGAAAACTGTCGAAGGAGGCCTACTGCTTTATTGCAGGGCTGCTGACTCATATCAAGGGTATGACGGCCATCGCCAATCCCCTGATCAACTCCTATAAGCGCCTGGTGCCCGGATACGAGGCCCCCTGCTATCTGGCTTGGTCAGCCTCCAACCGCAGCGCGCTGGTGCGGATCCCGGCCGCCCGGGGAAAGAGTACCCGAATCGAACTGAGGAGCCCGGATCCGTCCTGCAATCCGTATCTGACGCTGGCCGTATGCCTTGCTGCCGGCCTGGACGGCATCGAGAAGAACATGACGCCTCCGGAGGAGATCTCGGAGAACATCTTCGCCATGACGGATGCTGAGAGGCGCGCCAGCGGGATCGAGAACCTTCCGGCCTCTCTGGTCGAAGCCCTGGAGGATCTCAGAAACGACAGCCTTCTGACGGATACGCTGGGAGAGCATATCACGACCCAGTATATGGCGGGCAAGGAAGCGGAATGCCGCGAGTACGGCACACGCGTCAGCAGCTGGGAGATCGACAAGTATCTGATCGCCTACTGATCTTGCGGACAACTGCATAACAGAAAAGCGGCAGAACCGGAAACGTTCCGGTCCTGCCGCTATTATCTTGCGATGGTATGCGACTGCTTCAGTCAGGAAGACGTTCAGGCTGCTTGAGGTACATACACCGGCTGACGAGCATGTATCCCAGCTGACACAGGGTCGTGGTCGTCCATGTGACGGGGTAGATGACCGCGACGCCCGGCGCAGTGGGATTCAGATGCATCATCACAGCCAGGGCGATGAGCCTCACGCCGCACATGTTGCACACGGCTATGATCATGGGAGGCAGGGAACGGCCGGTGCCCCGGATGGAGGAGGAGAAGACCTCCAGGAAAACGTAGATGAAATACAGCGGGAATGTCACACGGATGATCCGTGTGCCGAGTGCGATGACGGCGCTGTCTTCCGAGAACAGGGAGAATGCGGTGTCGTGGATCAGAAGGAGAACGGTGCTGATGCACACGGTGACGATGACCCCGATGATCAGGCAGACTCCCATGCCCTTTCTTGCTCTCCTGTCAAATCCGCGGCCCATGTTCTGGGCGACGAAGGTGGTCGCAGCCTGCCCGAAGGCCATGATGGGAAGATAGACAAAGTTCTCCAGCTTGAAATAGCAGGTAAAGGCGGCAATGCTCGTGACGTCCAGAGAGTTGATGTTCGCCTGTACGATGAGATTCGACAGGGTGATGACCATCGCCTGGATGCCGTTGGGAATGCCGATGAGAAAGATGCTCTTCAGCTTGGAGGGAGTGATCCTGATCTTCCTGATCTCCAGACGGTATTCATCCGGGAGACGCGTCAAAGCACGGACGCAGATGACGGCGGGAATGGTGGAAGAGAACAGGGTCGCCAGCGCCACACCAGCCACGCCGAGGGGGATCAGGACGATCAGTACCCAGTTGGCGAAAACGTTGGTGATGCCGCCGACCAGCTGGAACAGCATCGGAGAACGGGAATTGCCCGTAGCCCGCAGAATGCCGGAACTGATATTGTAGCAGATGCTGGAGGGAATACTGACGAAGTAGATTCGCATGTACACGATCCCCAGCTTCAGGATGCTCTCCGGGGTGTTCAGCCACCTGAGGAAGACGGGAGCAAAGGCCACGCCGATGACCATCAGAAGGAGGCCGCCGATCACTGCGACACCGGCGGCAGTATGAATGGTCTGCCGGAGGTCCTTATGATCGCCGGCTCCGAAAGCCCGGGCGGAGAGAACCCCGATGCCGACGCTCAGACCGGTAAAGAATCCGATGAGGAGCGTAGTGAGAAGACTTCCAGCGCCTACAGCGGCCGCAGCGTTCGTACCCAGGAAATGGCCGACGAACATCAGATCTACGGTGTTGTACAGCTGCTGGATCAGGCTGGCGGCGAACAGAGGCGCCGCAAAAAGGAGCACCTGTTTCCAGATGACTCCCTCGGTGAGATTCACGGTCCTTACACGGGATCGGTTCATGCTTTTCCCTCTTTTCCGGGTTCCACCGCAGAAGGCGGAACCCCACAATCAGTATCCGCACCAGGCGGGCCGGCGCGGAAAAATCATTCAGTCGAACAGATGGCAGGCAACCTGATGACCTGGAGCGATATCCCGAAGAGCAGGCTTCTCCGTTCTGCAGCGGTCGGAACAATGACCGCATCTGCCGGAAAAGGGACACCCGGGAGGGACGTCCAGCGGACTCGGTGCCTCGGATTCTATGGCCTCGATGGGTTTGGAAAAGTCCATGTCAAGATCAAACAGGGCGTTGCGGAGCGCCTCTGTATACGGGTGGCAGGGACTGATCCCGAGCTGTCTGCCGGGAACGATCTCCACAACGTTGCCGAGATACATGATCGCTGTCCGGTGGGCGAACGCGCGGACCAGGGCAATGTCGTGGCAGATGAAGATCATGGTGATGTTCTTTTCCCTCTGCAGTTTCAGCAGAAGGTCCACGATGCGCTTCTGCACGCTCACGTCCAAAGCGGAGGTCACCTCGTCGCACACAAGGAGCTCAGGCTCCAGAGCCAGGGCGCGGGCGATGCCGACTCTCTGCCTCTGGCCTCCGGACATATCTCTGGCGTAGCGCTCGGCATATTCAGGAGGAAGTTCCACCATTGCGAGAAGTTCCTCGGCTTTTTTCCGCACCTGACTGCGGGAGATGAGACCGAAGTTGCGCAGCGGCTCACAGATGATGTTCTTCACCTTCATCCTGGGGGAGAATGCTTCCCCGGGATCCTGAAAAACCATCTGTACATGACGCCGTGCGGCACGCAGTTTCTCACCCCGCAGACCGGATACATCCTGACCGCGAAACAGGATCTGACCGGACGTGGGAGGATCCAGCATGGTGGCCATCCGGATGAATGTGCTCTTCCCGCAGCCGGATTCTCCTGCGATGCCCAGCGTCTCGCCGCGGCGTACCGTCAGGTTAACGCTGTCGTTCGCAAGGAGTGGACGTCCCTTTGAGGTGCGGAACACCTTCGTGACGTTCCGGGCTTCCAGAATGATCTCTCTTTCATTGATCGACATAGACTTCTCCCTCCATGGTCGGGATCGCGGCAAGCAGTTCCTTCGTATACGGATCTTTGGGATGATGCAGGATCTCCTCCCGGTTGCCGGACTCCACCACACGGCCTTTTTTCATAACAAGGATCCGGTCAGACAGATCGGACATGTAGGCGGCAACGCCGAGGTTGTGCGTGACGATGATGATGGAGGTCTGATGATAGATATGAAGATCCATCATCTGTCGGACGATCTGCGCCTGTGTCGTAACATCAAGCGCGCTGGTAGGCTCGTCCGCCAGCAGCAGTTTCGGTTCGAAGGTCATGGCCATGGCGATGCCGACCCTCTGCCGCATGCCGCCGGACAGTTGAAAGGGGTAGCTGTGCATCACGTTATCCGCATCCGGCAGCCGCATCTGCGTCAGCATCTGTGCTGCCCGCTGATAGGCCTGCCGTTTGGAGAGGCTCCTGTCATGGGCGCGGATATATTCGATGAACTGGGAGCCGATGGTCGAAATGGGATCGATCATGGCGCCGGAATCCTGAAAGATCATCGTGATATCCCTGCCCCGGAGAGATTCCACATAGGATGCTTCGCTGTGCAGTAGGGACTTTCCTTCAAACAGGATATCTCCTTTTGAGACCGTGCCGCCCTCGGGCAGAAGCCCGAGGATGGCACGGATGACTGTGGTTTTTCCGCTGCCGGACTCGCCCACAAGGCAGACGACCTGTCCCGTCGACAGATCGAGGGAAAAATTCTCCAGTACGGGAACGCCGTCGTATTCAACTGTGATATTGTCCACTTTCAGCATGCGGAAAAACTCCTTTCCGGTATTTGCCGTGTCAGGCGGCGGGTTTGATGTCCTTTGTCAGCCAGTAGAAATCGCAGGGAGGATTGACGGCACCGGTGACGGTCGAGGCAGAGCAGATGTTGAAGTTGTAGTAGCCGCCCAGCAGCACTACGCAGTCCTCAGTGAGGATCCGGTTGAGTTCTGCGATCAGCTCATAGCGCTTTTCGGTGTTCATCTCCGTCTTCAGCTGTTCGAAGACCTTGTCGAAGTCGGGATTGGAATAACGGGAATAGTTGTAGCCGGTTCCGGATCCTGTGTACCAGTGAGACAGGAAGTTGGTGGGGTCGCCGGTGGCGATGATGATCTCGTTGGAGTTGACCATGTCGAAGTTGCCGCTGCGCATGTAATCACCCTGAGAGTCGACGGTCTGGACTTTGCAGTCGATCCCGATCGCCTGGATCAGAGAGGCGTGCGCCTGGGAGATCTCGTTCATCTGACGGCTGGAATTGCTCACGTAAGTCAGTTCCACTTTCTTGCCGTCCAGTTCGCGCCAGCCGTCATTGTCGCTGTCCACGATGCCGGCGTCATCAAGGATCTTCATGGCTCCGGCGGGATCGTATGCCGTATTGTCGGGGATATTGTCGCCGCCCCACTGGGTGTAGATGGGAGCCAGAGGAGTGTAGCCGGCCGTATAGGAGCCGCCGGTCGTGATGTTGCACACCGTTTCATCATCAATGGCCATGAAAACAGCCTTGCGTAGGGCATCGTTGCCCATGGGGCCTTCAAAGTTCACGTGATAGTATCCGTCACGGGCGCCGGATACGTTGCTGATGTTGAAGCCGGCATCCTTCAGAGCGGGGAGGTCGGATGCCTGAATATGGGAGGCCACGTCGGCGGAGCCGTCCAGCAGTGCCTGGTAACGGGAACCGGGTTCGGGCACGCAGACCCAGCTGACGGTCTCAAAGGGGACCTCGCCGTCCCAGTAGTTCGGGTTCTTTGCCAGCTGATAGTCATGGTCCGTCGTGTAGGAGACGACGGTGTAGGGGCCGGTGCCCACGGGACCTTCCGTCAGAAGGTCGCGCTTGGCATTGGCCGCCGCGTCGGAGATGGCGAACAGAGGATAGGCCATGACACCGGGCATGTCGGGCACGGGCTCCTTGGTGACGATGGTCACGGTACCGGCCGCATCATCGGCGGTGATGGAGGTGTACTCCATGAACGTCAGCACATCGCCGGCTCCGCCGTTGTCGGGATTCTGCGCGTCATAAAGGGCTTCGATGCTCTCCTTGACCTTGGTGGCGGTGAGATCCTCGCCGTTCTGGAACTTGATGCCGGGATGCAGCACGAAGGTCCAGGTCAGATCGTCATCCGCAACGGACCAGCTGTCGGCCAGCCAGGGCTGATAGGAACTGTCGTCGCCGAAACGGACGAGGGCTTCCGTGAGGCCGATGCGCATGCATGTCCAGCTCGCGTTCAGATCATAGGGATTCGGCACGCCGGCCCAGTCCGCAACGATATTCAGCGAGGTCTTTCCGGAGGCTGCAGGAGCACCGGAGGGAGCTGCGGAATCACCGGAGGGAGCTGTGGAATCACCGGAGGGAGCTGCGGAATCACCGGAGGGAGCTGCGGAATCGCCGGAAGGGGCTGCAGAATCACCGGAGGGGGCGGGCGTGCTGCCGCCTCCGCAGCCGGTCAGGAGGGAAGCCGCCATGCAGATGGCGAGCAGAATAACGAACAGTTTTTTCAGTTTCATAGGGACTCCTTTAGTTTACGCTTTTCCTGTTCTTTTTCTTCTATGTTTACGCCGCCTGCCGGGATCGAGAGCATCGCGGATGCTGTCGCCGAGCAGATTGAACGCAACCACCGTAATGAAAATGGCAA
Source organism: Oscillospiraceae bacterium (assembly GCA_017540565.1). Taxonomy (GTDB): domain Bacteria; phylum Bacillota; class Clostridia; order Oscillospirales; family Oscillospiraceae; genus Alloscillospira. The sequence continues at coordinate 22,811 of JAFYAU010000011.1, read as the reverse complement.
GGCCGGGGAAGATCATCAGCCAGGGGTAGGTCATCATGTAATTCCGGCCTTCGGCCAGCATGTAGCCCCATTCCGGAGTGGGAGGCTGGATGCCGAACCCGAGGAAAGACAGGCCGGAGACAGAGAGGATCGTCGTCCCGATGTCGAGCACGGCTGTCGTCAGCAGCGTGGGAAGCGCATTGGGAATCATATAGGAGGACAGGATATGGCTGCTGCGGGAACCGGTGATCCTCGCTGCGGAGATATAATCCCGTTTCTTGATCTTCAGTACCATGCTTCGGGACAGACGGGCATATTTCGTCCAGCTCACGGCTAGAATGGCGATGATCGTATTGATGAAGCTGGGGCCGAGGATGCCGGCGATGGCGATGGCCAGGATCAGATCGGGGAAGGAAAGCATCGCATCGCACAGCCGCATGATCACCGTATCCACGATGCCGCCGGCAAACCCCGCGATGATGCCCAGAAGACCGCCGATGATCATCGCTGCCGCCACGAGAAGCAGAGCGCTGGAGAGGCTGGCACGCGTGCCGAAGATCACACGGGACAGCAGATCGCGTCCCATGAAATCCGTGCCGAACAGATGCTGACTGGAAGGAGGCTGAAACGCGTCACGCAGTGTGGATGCTATGGGGTCGTACGGTGCGATGACACGCGCCAGTACAGCTACGATCACGATCAGAAGAACGAGTGCACCATAGACGGCGATACCCTTATGTTTTTTCAGAAACAGACCGACGGATTTCATGCTCATCTCGCCTCCCTGATGCGGGGATCGACCAGGTCATACGTCAGATCGACCACGAGATTGACTGCCATATAGATCATTGCGACCCACAGCACAACACCCTGGATCAGGGGATAGTCACGCGCCGAGACGGACTGCACGGCCAGATTGCCGAGACCGGGGTAGGAAAAGACGATCTCCACGATGGAGGTGCCGCCGAGAAGGCTGCCGAAGGAGATGCCCAGAAGCGTGATCAGCGGAAGCAGGGCATTCTTGAAAACGTGCCGCCACAGGACACGGCTGGCTCTGACACCGCGGGCCTGAGCGCCGATCACATAATCCTGGCTCAGTTCCTCCAGAACGGATGCGCGGACCTGACGCGTGTATTTCGACGACATGGCGATCGCCAGCGTCACGGAGGGGAGGATCATCTCCCTGAATCCCGAAGCGGCGGACACGGCGGGCAGCCAGTGGAGTTTGACGCAGAACACGTACATCAGCAGGAGACCGAGCCAGAAACCCGGCATGGAGATGCCGAAGAAGGACAGAAACCGGATCACATAGTCCCAGACGCCGTCCTGATGTGTGGCGGAGAGGAGACCGAGCGGGATGGAGATGACGAGCATGATGGCCATGGAGAACACGGCGATCTTCAGTGTCGGGAGCAGACGCTGACCGATCAGGGTCGCCACAGGCAGGCTCTTGGAGAAAGAGTTGCCGAGATCCCCCTTCAGGGCGTTCGTCACCCAGCGCCCGTACTGAACGATGAACGGCTTGTCAAGCCCCATGGAGAGGCGGGCCGTATTCAGCTGCTCTTCCGTCGGCGAAATGCCGGCAGCTTCATACATGGCTTCTGCGGGATCGCCGGGGGCAAGATACGTCAGCAGGAACGTCAGGAAACTGATGATGATCAGCACGACGATCATCTGCAGTATCCGTTTCAGGATCGTTTTTGTCAGCATGAGCGCCTCCGTTTTCCGCCCCGGCCGGCGCAGACAGCGGCCGGAGCAATGAATGAAAAAACAAAACGGCCGCGACGCAGATGCGCCGCGGCCGTTTTTCCGCACACAACAAACGACTCCCCGGACGATATGCCGCATCCGGAAAGCGAAACGTTTTCAGCAGTTCTCCTGACTTGTGTCCCTGCACATACGTACGGGAATCCTCTCTGCCTTCTCAGCAGGATGCCAATGACCGGTTTTCACCGACGAGAGGTTCCAAGACACTTACAGTGGCGGTACCGTCCATGAATCTCACATGGTTCCCTATTCTCCTGCGCGGCCTGTTCCGGTCGCGAGGCACTGAAAATTACTGGTTTGCCAAAGCATACCATGGAGAGTTATGGAAAGTCAACGATTTTCACATATTTCAATTATAATACCATATATGGATGCTCGGACTGGGAATAATATGTATGTTTCGCCGAGGGGAAAACGGGAGGAGGCTACTCGGACAGCAGATCATACAGTCCTTCGCAGTCTTCCGCAAGAGCTATGGCACCCGCCCGGGTCAGCTCTTCCGCCGTCCCATAGCCATAGAGGACGCCGATACAGCCGATCCCGTTTTGACGGGCGCCGATGACATCCTGATCCCGGTCACCGATCATGACCGTGTTTGCCGCGGAGGCGCCGGGGAGATTTGACAGGGTGTAGGAGATCACGGCGTCCTTGTGCCGGCGGGAGGCATCCAGACTGGCGCCGCCGATGAAGGAGAATCGGCCGGTCAGCCCGAAATGGTCCAGGATCCTGCGGGAGAAGACCTCGGGCTTGGCAGTGGCGAGAGCGACCGTCCGTCCCTCCCCGCCGAGTCTGGCCAGCAGCTCAGGAATGCCGGGATAGATACGGCACTCGAACAGCCCGCGGTCATTGTAGTATTCCCGGTAAAGGGAGAGCGCACGGTCAGCATCTGTCTCAGAGAATCCCAGGACGTTCCGGAAGGAGACGGTCAGAGGCGGACCGATGAATACATTCAGATCGAGATCGTCAGGCAGCCGGCAGCCCATCCGGTCCATCGCATAGCGGATGCTGTGAAAGATGCCCGGTGCGGATTCCGTGACGGTCCCGTCCAGGTCAAAAAGGATGTTCTCATATCCGGACATGGAAGCGGATACCTCCTTTGTTGCTTGCTCATTCAGGCACGACCATCATACCGCATGATCCGATTTCCGGCAACCCGTGAGAGGACTCGTTCCGTTGACACCCGACAGCGCTGCTGATAAGATGAAACAGAAGAAACGGCAAGCAGATTCCGGAGGAAGAAGAAACCTCCAAAGGGGGGAGAAGACATGCCCGTATATATGGATCATGCCGCCACCACGGCGCTCTCGGACAGAGCGCTGGAGGCGATGCTCCCGTATTTCCGGGAGGAGTTCGGAAATCCGTCCGCCATATACAGTCTCGGCCAGACCTCGAAAAACGTTCTGGAGAAATGCAGGGCCCGGATGGCCGCCTGCCTCGGCGCACTGCCGACGGAGATATTCTTTACCTCCGGCGGGACGGAAAGCGACAACTGGATCCTCCGAGGCGCGTGCAGCGCGAGAAGGCAGAGAGGCAGGCACGTGATCACGACGGCGTTTGAGCACAACGCGGTGCTCCGCACGCTGGAACAGATGGAGAAAGACGGCGCTGAGGTCACCAGGCTCGAGCCGGACCGAAAAGGACGGATCACCCCGCAGCAGCTGGAGGAAGCGATCCGGCCGGACACCGTTCTCGTGTCGGTCATGCTGGCCAACAACGTGGTCGGGACCGTCCTGGACATACCTGCGCTGGCGAAGACCGCCCGGGTCCACCGGGTACCGTTCCACACGGACGCGGTCCAGGCAGTCGGGCATATCTCCGTCGACGTGAGGAAACTGGGGGTGGATTTCCTGTCCCTGTCCGCGCACAAATTCAACGGCCCCAGAGGTGTGGGAGCGGTTTACTGCCGGCTTCCCAACCGCCTGACGCCGCTGCTGACGGGGGGAGGACAGGAGAAGGAACTCCGTTCCGGGACCGAGAACGTCCCCGGGATCGTCGGCATGACAACGGCACTGGAGGAGTCACTGGAAGCATTGGACGAACGGACGGCGCGGCTGCGCGGACTGCAGGAAAGAATAATCTCCGGCGTCCTTGAGATCCCCGGTATCCATCTGACGGGCGATCCGGAAAACAGGCTGCCGGGATTCTGCTCCTTTATCGTGGAAGGCATCTTCCACAGCGTATACCTTGTCAATGAGATGAACGAGCGGGGTTTCTGCATCAGTTCCGGATCCGCCTGTTCGGCAGCCTCCCGGGAATCGTCCCACGTATTGATGGCGCTCGGATATGACAAGGCACTGGCCGGCGCTGGCCTGAGGATCACGCTCGGCGCGGAAAATACGGAGAAGGACGTGGACCTGGCGCTTGCGGCGCTTCGGGAGTCGGTGGAAAAGGTCCGGAGGGAAAAACCGCCGGGAGCGTCCCTGCTCTGAAAAAGGAATCAGTCTAGGAAACAGGACACACGGTCCGCCTCCGGCCGGAAAGGCTGGCTGCGGCATTCAGAAAGGAGAATGAGTATGGCGGTTCCCTATCCGCATCTGTTTTCCCCCATGGAGATCCGGGGCCGTACGCTGAAGAACAGGATCGTTTCGGCGCCGAACATGCTGTTCCAGGTGTGGAACGGCCGTCCCACGGATTATTACGTAGGGTATCTGGAACATAAGGCAAAGGGAGGTGCCGCCCTTGTCAATCTTGGAGAGGTCCCGATCTGTGACGGCGCCACCCACACACCATTCACAAAGCTCACGCCGGACAATCTCAACATCTTCGGGGAGATGGCGGCAGCCATCAGACAGCATGGGGCACTGGCCGGTGTGGAGCTGACGCACGGCGGGCGCAATGCTAGGCCCTGGTACAATACGAAGCCGGTCAAAGGCCCGGTCACCGAGATCAATCCCATGGGCGTCTTCGTGCAGGAGATGTCCCGGAAAGATATGGAGGAGGTCGCGGACGCGTACGCTGACGCGGCGGCCTATATGGCCGACGCGGGGTTTGATGCCGTTCACATCCATGGCGGACACGGGTGGCTGTTCGCACAGTTCATATCTCCGCTGATGAACACCCGTACAGACGAGTTCGGCGGCAGCCTGGAGAACCGGATGCGGTTCCCGCTGATGTGTCTGGAGCGGGTCCGGCAGCGGGTGGGAGACCGGATCCTTGTAACCATGCGCATGAGCGGGAGCGAGCGGGAGGAGGGCGGTTTCACCCCGGAGGATATCACGGAATTCATCGCCCGTTCCCAGGAGTATATAGACCTGGTAGAGATCACCACGGAGAATTTCAGCTACAGCATGACCAGCACCTATTACCCTTGGCAGCTGAACGTGGAATTTGCGGATAAGATTAAGAATTCCGGACGGATCCATATCCCGGTGTTCGTGATCGGCGCCATCATGAGTCCCGAGATGGCGGAGGATATCATCGCCTCCGGCAAGGCCGACGGTGTGTTCCTGTCCCGGGCACTGATCGCCGACCCCTGCATGCCCAATAAGGCGAAGGCGGGACGGACGGACGAGATCGTACCCTGCCTGCGCTGTCTGCGATGCACCGATCAGGACAATGCGGTACGATTCTTCACCTGCAGTGTTAATCCCACCACCGCGCATGAGACACGGCTGGGCTTTATGGAGGATATCCTGCAGGTCCCGGCGGCAAATCGAAGGAAAGTCCTGATTGCTGGAGGAGGACCGGCCGGCTGTACGGCGGCTTTAACTGCGGCGGCCAGAGGACATGAAGTGATCCTCTGCGAGTCCGGCAGCGAACTGGGAGGCATGATCCGATATGCGGTTTCCGATCCGCTGAAGCCGGACCTGCAGCGCTACTGGGAATATCTGGTGAACCGTGTGCGGAAGGAAGCGGAAAAGGGAACGATCGATCTGCGCATGAATACAGAGGTGACTCCAGAACTGGCGGACGATCTGCAGCCGGACCATATTCTGGTGGCCACGGGATCCGAAGCGGTCCCGCCGGCGTTTATTCCCGGGTGGGAACGTGCCTGCCACGTGCTGGATGCCTACTTCCATCCTGAGACCATCAAAGGAGACGAGATCGCGGTGATCGGCGGCGGCCTCGGAGGAGTGGAAGCGGCCCTGTATCTGTGCGACCTCGGGAAAAAGGTGACGGTGCTGGAAAAGGCAGCCTGTCTGGCGGGCGTGGGGTACTGCTACGGCAGGGGCGTTCGGGATACCGTTGCGAAATACGGCCTCCCGCTGATCGACGGCGCGACGGTGAGGGAGATCACGCCTAATGCCGTACGGTACACGGACAAAAACGGGCAGGATCATCTGCTGAAAGCGGACAGCGTGTTTTATGCCGTCGGGATGAAGAGCCGGAAGGATCTGTACTACAGGCTGTGGGACAAGGCTCCTTTCGTGGAACAGATCGGTGACTGCCGGAGACCGGCTAGGATCGGGGAAGCCGTCGGCGACGGATACTTTGCCGCGCTGGACATCGGTACCTGGTAAAGAGAAGCGCCTGTCGGGCAGAGACTCCCTGTAATGGAAAAAGGCCTTTCGTGAATGCAGTTCACGAAGGGCCTTTTTATGTGTTTTGACGTGCGGAAAGCCTCCGGACGGCGTCCGCATGCATGTCATTCCCGGTTTCACTGCATCTTGTTTCAAAAGACTGTACATCAACATGCACCCTGTTATAATGAGGCCAACAAGGAAAGGAGGGGTGCGGATGAGATTCCGGATATCTGTTTCCGACGACAACCGGGATGCGGTCCGAGAATATCTTGAAGCGCACGGAATCGAGATCGCCGAGGATTCCGAATACATGATCACGGAAGCGTCCCGTTATCCCGCGTTCCTGTCCGTACGGGACGGACGAAGGGAAAGGGTACGGCTGTCGACGGATGAGATCATCTGTATCGAAGCGTTCGGGAAGGACATCGAGATTCATACACCGCAGGGAACATTCTATTCCCAGGAACGCATGTACCAGCTGGAATCGCTGCTGGATCCGCAGGTGTTCCTCCGTATCAGCAAGTCAGTCATCATCGCGAGAAATCACGTAAGGAAGATCCGCCCGTCGCTGTCGATGAAATACATACTCACGCTGACCGATGGAACGGTAGTGGATGTCACCAGAAGTTATTACAGCGATTTCCGCAGATTCTTTAATCTATGAACGGGAGGTATATGATATGAGCAATGTGGCGGTCTATCTGATCATTATGCTTGCAGTCGCGGCGGTGATCGTAATTGCATGCGTCTTCGCCTACAACAGGAGGTTGGACAGGATCACGAGCGGAGAGATCCGCGATACCCACAATTCGATTCCGGAGCCCAGGACTACCGTCGGGGTCCTGTACAGGGTCATTCTGATGGCGGTCGTCATCCTGGCATTCCTCAGCATCAGCGCCGCGAACGGAAAGCTGATTTCGCTGCAGGAAAGAGTCAACCAGCTCCAGTCTGATCAGAGCAGCCTGGTCAATGAAGTACGCGATCTCCGGGACAGGATCGATCAGGAAAAGTATCTGGTCGCAGATTCCTGGTGGGAGTATGACGGCGTCGATTATGACGCTGGGACCGTTGACATGGAGTATATGGTGTCCTTGAAGGAATACTCGGAGGACACCGCAGTAACGCTGGAACTCAATGGGAGATCCATGCCGATGGAACGGACATCTCCGGGTTCCTTCCGGGGACGCTTCACCCTGAACCTGTTCGATGAGTATAATCGGGGTATGCTGTATATCAACGAGAACGGAACGACAAGAGGAGAGTCCGTGGAATTCCCGGAGAATATCTTCTGGGACTTCCTGCCGATCCCGTCCTACTCCTGCGAATTCGAGTCCGGATCCTCGCTCGGAAAGATGAAGTACAGCGGGACCTACACGGTGATCACGGATCATCCGGAGGAGATCGAATCCGCGGTAATCACCTACCTCAGCGGGGACAGGGAACTCAAGACTCTGGATATCACGGAAGAAGTACAGAGCGGGAAGATGATCACGCTCGAAAAGGGGCTTGATCTGGAGAAAGATCTTACGTTCCGGCTTGAACTCGTCACGAAGACAGGGTTCAGAATTGTCCAACAGACCGTGATGATCTATGAGGTGCCCGCCGATGTGGAATCCCGTGATTTTCTCAGGATCCTGGACAGCGAGGGCAATACCCTCTGGGAAGACGATTACATTTGAATCACGGGTGGTCCACAGCGCGGGGCCCTCAGCAGCCGAAAAGCCTCCTGCAGCAGCAGGAGGCTTTTTGATCGCATTGGGAAGATGTGCGGGACCGCACAGAAAACAGCGGGGCTTACACGGAATCTGTGTGACTGATCTCGCCGCAGTAATTCGTACGGAAGATGCGCCGTATCTCCTCCGGGTCTTCCGATTGCCCCAGAGCCCACATCAGTTTCGTCACGACGGCCTCCGTGGTCATGTCCCAGGCAGAGATGACGCCGCAGTCCAGCAGACGGGTGCCGACCTCGTAGATCGTAAGGTCGCTGGTGTCGTACAGGCACTGGCTGCAGACGACGACAGAGACGCCGGCTTCCGTCAGATCTTTCAGCTGGTCGAGCATATTGGTCCGGACAAACTGCATGCCGCCTGCTCCGAACGCTTCGATGACGATGCCCCTGTAGTTCATGTTCCGGAGCATGAGAAGGACGGAGGGATCGGTACCGGGGATCAGTTTCAGAAGAAACACTTCCCGGCAGATGCTGTCTTTCAGAATGACAGGCCTGCAGCATTCTGCCGGATCAGGGACAGGAACCGAGGGATGCATGCCGTCGGCAAATACTTCGCCGAGATAGTCGGCATTGACGCTCTGAAAGGCATCGAATCCCATCGTCCGGACTTTTACGGCGCGACAGCCTGCGATGATCTTTCTGTCGAAGGCGATGGATACGCCCGGGATCCCGCACTCCACAGCGGCAAATGCGGTGAATATGTTGTTGCGGGCGTCCGTCAGCGGATCCTCGATGGGCATCTGGGAGCCGGTGAGGACCACGGGCTTGCGGAGTCCCTGAAGCATGAAACTCAGCATGGCAGCGGTATAGGCCATGGTGTCGGTGCCATGGGTGATGACGACGCCGTCATAGTCGTTCAGCGCGTCGTATACGGCGCGCGCGATGAGAATCCACTCATCTGCCTGTATATTGGAGCTGTCCAGATTCAGCAGTTCTCTGGTCGTGATGCGGTACCGGGCTGTCAGTCCGTCCAGATACCGAAGAAGTTCTGACAGCGGTATGCTCGGAGCAAGTCCGCTGCCCCCTGCCCGCGATGCGATAGTCCCGCCGGTGGTTATGAGAAGTACGGATTTCATGGCTCTCCCTCTTTCCTCAGCGTCAAGTTTACATCCCGTGAGAGGGGGTGTCAATACGGCGGCCGGTGTCCTTCAGATGCCGCGAAGAGATTCAGATCAGACAGAAAAACGGACGCGCCGGAGCGCGTCCGTTTCTGTATGAGAGCAGATGTCAGAACATCTCTTTGCTCATGTTGTCGATCTCGCGGGAGAGGGCTTCGTAAACGCCGGGATACGTGCTCATGGGCAGGCCCTGAGAGGCGTTCGGGATGAAGTACAGCTTGCCGCACTCTTCGCAGGCTCTCCGCACTTCTTTCGCCACGATCTCGTCCGTCCAGCCCGGGAAGTCCACCTTGGCGCTGTCGATACCGCCCATGAACGTGATCTTCCCGCCGTACTGCTTGATCAGTTCGGGAATGTTGTTCGACGTCATGACGCCCTGCCAGATGTCGATGCCCATGTCGATCATGTCGGGGACCAGCGTCGCGGCATAGGAGTCGGAATGGTGGGCGATGACCTGAACGCCGTGCTCCTTATAGTAGCCGTAGATCTTCATGTACGCGGGCTTGATAAACTCACGGAACATGTCGGGGGAGAGGAAGGTGGACACCTGAGAGCCCCAGTCATCGTGATGGAACAGGCCGTCCGGCTTGATGTACTTGCAGATCTCGGCGGCATAATCCAGTTCGAACTGGGTGATGCAGTCGATCAGCTCGTGCATCTCATCGGGATACTCATAGAAGGCCAGCAGACAGTTCTGGATCTCCAGCAGGTAGTGACTCTGCTCGAAAACGCCGGGGGCGAAGAACGGCATGACGAACTGTTCGTTCCGGTCGATCTTCTCCGCCGCCTCGATGAAGGGTTCCCACTCTTCCGCGTCGTAGACCACACGGGGCACCTTCACGTAATCCTGCCAGTGTTCGATGTCCTTGATCACAATCTTGTCGGGAGTGTGGACGGGGAATGCGCCGGGAGTCCCGATGGGCCAGGATTTTGTCACGCCCCAGGCGTTGACCACGTCATGCTCGCCGTACTTGGGGTTCGGGTTTCTGTTGCCGAAGGGAGAACCCATCAGGATGCCGAAAGCCTCGTACTGGTTGACGAACCGGTCCGGATGGCCGCCCTTCATGGTTTCGATCAGGTTCTGTTTTTTCGTCAGCATATGCGGCTGCCTCCATAGTTTCTGATAGGATAGGTAGAATGATCTTCAAAGTGCCGCACAGGCGGGAAACCCGCCTGTGCGACCATGCATATCGTTCTGCCTGTAAAACTGCTGATGATTATTCTTCTACGGGGATCCTGGCGTCGATCTCCTTCTGGTACTGCAGGACCTTGTCTCTCGTGATGCGGAAGCCGAAGATCAGCAGGAGCACGCCGACTGCGCAGAAGATGGCGGGGACGAGCGCGAAGGGAATGGTCAGAGCCTGCCGCACATGGGCGCTCAGCTGCTGGCCTGCTTCGAGAGCGGGCTTGACTTCGGTGTCGTAGTTGATGCTCGCAAGAACAGCGCCGATGATAACGCCGCGCAGGAAGATGGCGACCTTCAGAGGTACGTTCTGCAGGCCCATGATCCAGCCGGAAGCATCCTTGCCGTCTTTCCATGTGGAGTAGGTGACGGCGTCCGCGTACAGAGCGGGAGCGGTACCGAGAGCCATGCCGTAGCCGACGAACGCCAGGGAGATGAATGCGATGGCCGCGCCGGGTACGTCATAGCACAGATAGACCAGAAAGAGGAAGATGGCCATCCAGATATAGGAGATGATCATGGCGGTTCTGGAAGATACTTTCTTTGCCAGGTAGCGTACCAGATAGGCACCGACGATGGCACCGAGAGCGGAAGTCAGGACGTAAACGGCCTGCAGACCTTTGTTGCCGTTCAGGGCATCCAGGAAGTAGTAGGCGGCGGACGCCTTGACAACGAAGTTTACACACCATTTCGCAAGGTCGGCGATGATGAGGCAGATCAGGTGGGGATTGCGGCCAAGCGCCTTCAGCATCTCGCCAAACTTCATCTTGTTCTTCTTGGTGAGCTGTACGGTCTGTTCGGTCTCAATCTCCTCATAACCGTCGGTCATCTTGAAGTGTGCGTAATAGGTGAGGACCATAACGATGCCGAGAACGAACGCGACAGCAGCGAACTGATTCTTTTCACCGACGATGCCGGCCAGAACGGTCGCGAACGGCAGGCCGAGATAGCTGAACGCCAGAGAACCGATGTTGTTCCAAGTGGCGCGGGAGGAGGCGAGGATCGCCTTCTCATCCGGGTTCTTGCCGACGACGGCGACCAGAGCCGAGTTGGAGACATAGCCGAGGTTCCAGATGAAGTGGGACACGACAGCGGCGATGACGATCAGCGCCGCGGACAGTGTCACGTTTTCACTGAACCGTATGAACTGGCAGGCAAAGATGAAAGGAACGATCCACGGCGTGATTACCAGCCAGGAGCGGTAGCGGCCCCATTTCTTCGCCTTTGTTCCGTTGATAATCGCGCCGTAAATCCAGGACAGCGCGGCGTCGATGATCGAAAAGATGGAGTTGATCAGTGCGGCAACAGGGGCTGTGAAGTTCGCCAAAGACGTCAGGAAGCGCATGAAATAGAACGTCTCGACGTTACTCATCAGTACGAATCCGGCATCGCCGACGCCGAACAGGTACTTCAGCGCGTTGCTCAGACCGACCCTTTTCTTTGTGGTTTCAGGTGCGTTCTGATCCATAAATAGTGTTTCCTCCTTTAATAATCTCTCTTTCTTTTCCTGAATATGCGGCAGAATGACGATTTGTTTTCCGATTCCCCCTTCGTTCCAGAAGTTATTCGCAAAAATACGGATTGTATGCCCGACGGCATATTTGCAGAAATACGAGCGGAAACTGACGAAACGGCCAAAGGAAAAAGAGGATAAGGCCGCATTCATCAGCATATTCCACAAGATGAAATGTATCACATGAGGGTTTCTCCGTCAATCGCCGAAGGGAAGGTTGCGGTTTTTTCCTGTTTTTTTGTGCGCGGGCATATTCCTTTTCCGCATTTTTAAGGATATAATGAGATATATCATTGAATTTGCGGATGCATTTCAGATTTATGGAGGATCTCACATGACCCCAGATTATTATTCAGAACCGATTCGACGCATTCCTGACCTGCAGATGATCATCGATGAACTGGAAGAGCATTACCGCGGCTTCTCCTCAGTGTGTCCCGACGAGGCGCCCGGATTCCGGTCAATCCAGATCTATTCAGGGCAGGAGGATCTTCGGGAGGATATCCTGTACATCCTCGGAGAAACGGCGGACGGATTTCCCGTTGACAGCCATCCCTATGTCGCTTCCGGAAGCATACAGGGGAAGGCACCGCATGTCTGCGGCCTTAGAATGGAGAAGACGGAACTGATCAACGAACTGCTGTCCATCTTCCAGCGATACAGGGATTTTGTCCTGGAGCTCAACGGCATCGCCGGTGACGGCGATCTGAACGATCTCTGCCTCGCCGGCGGAGTGTTTATGAACAATCCGATGTATATTCACGACAGTGGATTTACAATTCTTGCGATGCCGAATCGGGTGAAGGGGATGATAGAGATGGACTTCAATCCCCGGTCCGAACGCTATTACGTTCCCCTGTGGCTGGTAGAGGAGTTCAAGCTCAACGACGATTATCTCGCTACACTCCCGCTGCGTCATGCAGCCATCTGGGGGAAGGATCAGTATCCATATAATCTGCGGTCGCTGTACGTCAATATCTGGGACGGGAACCACTACCGCGGACGGCTTCTGGTGAATGAGCTGAATTCAGGCCTGAAGAGAGGTCAGTTCAGAATCGCAGAACTGATCGCGCGATACGCTCTGCAGATCATCCGGAGGGACGAGCAGAACGGAAACCGTCACTACCGGGATTCCGAAGATACTTTCAAAGCCCTGATTGAGGATCGGGAGGTAGAGGAAACGGATCTGCAGATGGTCCTTTCCGTCATGGGCTGGAAAGAGAACGACCGTTTCGTGCTCACTATGCTTCAGAGTCAGGACGAGCGTCTGGCCATTGCAAGTGAGAGGACCGTTCAGAATCAGCTGTTCACGACCTTCCCCGGATCGTTCAGCTTTTTCTACGATCAGCGGCTGTGCGTGATCGTGGATCTGACACAGATGGGGATGGCGTTTCCGGTCATCCGTTCCCGGTTCGCACCGATCCTCCGCGACAGCCTGCTGTACGGCGGAGCCTCTTTTCCGATCGACGATCTGGCTGAACTCCCCGACGCCTACCGACAGGCGCTGTTTGCTCTCAATCAGTCCTTTCGTCAGAATCAGAGCAAGTGGTTGCTCACGTTTGAGGACTGCGCCATCACTTATCTGCTCAATCCGGGAGATCTTCGTTTTCATCCTGACAAGATCGCCTCCCCCGCACTGCAGTTTCTGCGCGTCTTTGACAGGGAAAAGGGAACGGATTACTACAATACGCTGCGGTGCTATCTCCAGTGCGAGCGAAGCATTCCCAGAACCTCGGAAAAGCTGATCATTCACCGTTCAACGCTGGAGTATCGCCTGGAGAAGATACAGAATCTTGTCCATCTGGATCTGGAGGACCGGGATATCCGGCTCTATCTGCTGCTGTCTTTCCGGATGCTCGACGAGATACAGGGCAGGAAATAATCATGACGTAAGGGAACGATCCCGTACGGAGGGCAGACAGTTGACATCTGCCTGTGATTATGATAGTAAGTCAGTTGATAACATGCGCATCATGCGCAGAGCAGGGAGTATCAGGAAATGAAAAAACTGTTTTCACCGACATTTGTGGGAATTCTGTTCGGCCTGGTTGTGACCGTTGCGTTTATCTGGTGCTATTCGATGGTCACGACGTATGTCGGGGCCAATCGCCCAATCCGTGCGACCGCAGACGATATCCAGGTCAAGGTCCGGGACTATTTCAACGAGGTGATCCCTGAGAAGGGAGAGTTTTCTCTTCCGGAATCCCCCCATCCTGCAGATACCTGCTGCTTTCTTTACGGAAGCTATACAGAGAACGGTCAGGAGTATCTTTATGTGTGTCTGTTTGCCAAACAGCCATTCATGAAAGAGTATCTGATCCGTACGGACCTTATGGGATTTACCCGTTACGTGGAGCCGAACTGGCGCGAAAGCGGCGAGATAACGACGAAGGGATACATCTTTACGACCTACACGGCACATTATGAGATCGGCGAAAACGGGACGTCAGTCACCTACGAGCGGCATGTCAAGCTGCTGGATCTGATCAGTGTACTGCTGCTGTTTTCCCTGGCGGACATCGCCGGACGCGGATTCTGGAGGATGCATCTGAAAAAGAAAGCAGATGAATCCGGCGGGAAATAAAGGCGGAGCTGTCCGGAGAAATACCAGGAAAAGAAAAAGATCCTGTCACATTTGTGACAGGATCTTTTTATGGCAGGGGTTGAAGGACTTGAACCCTCGGCACGCGGTTTTGGAGACCGCTGCTCTACCAACTGAGCTAAACCCCTTTATGGTGGGCCTTCAGGGACTCGAACCCGGGACCATCCGGTTATGAGCCGGGAGCTCTAACCAACTGAGCTAAAGGCCCATACTGTGTCCGCGTTCCGGACAGCACGCAGATTATATCACGGCTGTTTTGGCAATGCAAGACCTTTTGTCAAAAAACGAAGTCCCGCTTTTCGGGGCGGATCACGTCTTCCTGACAGACCGTTCTCCGCATTTCGGACAGGTGATCTGCACCTTTCCCTTGCCCTTCGGCACCCGGAGCGTGCAGTGACAGCCGCTGCACTGGAAATACCTGAATTTCCGCATATCCTTCAACCGCCGGAAGAAATTGACGATCTTCGTGCGGACCGGCCACCACAGGCGGATGAAACGGTCGTTTTCCTTTCTCCTGGCCGTGATGTTGCGGGACAGCATACGGAAAAAGCAGAGGAGAAGAACGGCGTAACTGAGAAGGGAGAGGATCCCGAGACGGAGCAGCGAAGCGATCAGGGACAGAAGAATCGCAGCGATCAGCAGAAAAACGTTCAGATGATCCTGGCCATAACGGCCCATCATCACCCTGCGCAGCCAGTTCCGAATCATGCTGTCCCTCCTCTCGTTCCATAGTCCGCGGATATGATAGCACCGGCGGTGCCGGAACAGAGCGGACGTCACATTTTTTTTACAGTTTTTTCACCGCAGCGGAAGCCCGGCGCCATAGAAGGCGGCGACGGCTTTCTTTTTTTCCTTTATCTTCTCCAGACCGTCGATGTACTCTCTGGGATATTTGGGATTGAAAACGCGTTCGATACGTCCTTCGGCGGCATTCACCAGTTTGGTGGAACCGCCTCCGCCCAGAGAGAGGATGGTGCACAGTTCCTCCATGATGCAGATGTTGTAAAGGCTGTCATACCCGGGGAGGCTCCACCCGACGTTTTCAAAGCCGCCGGACATGTATTTCTGACGGTACAGGTAATATGGCCGCAGTCCGGCTCCGGAGAGCGTCCCGGCGGCATAGTCGAGCATGCTTCCGACGGTAGTCTCATCCGGAAGAGGGGTCTCTTCCAGCGTGATGCGGGAGCCTTTTTTCAGCGCGAGGGTGTGCACCGTCACGTTTTCCGGCCGGAAGGACAGCACGCGGTCCAGGCTTTCGCAGAATCCGCCGGGCGTGTCTGCGGGAAGACCGGCGATCAGATCCATATTGATCGAGGGGATGCCGGCATCCCGGACCATGGATATGGCGGTGACGACGTCCTGCGCGGTGTGTCTCCGGCCGATGGCTGCCAGCACTTCATCCCGCATAGTCTGGGGATTGACGCTCACGCGCGTAACGCCCCGTCGCCGCAGGACATCAAGTTTCTCCGGCGTGATGGTGTCCGGACGTCCGGCTTCCACCGTGTATTCTCTGACGGCGGAAAGATCAAAGGCATCCGCGAGCCGTCCGAGCAGGCGATCCAGCTGAGGGGCACTGAGGGTGGTGGGCGTGCCGCCGCCGAAATATACGCTGACGATCCGGAGGCCAAGCTGTCGTACCAGAGCGGCGTCGTGCACGATCTCCTGTTCCAGCGTTTCCAGAAACGGCTCCACCAGAGACAGAGAGCGTTCCACACTGTTGCTGACGAAACTGCAGTAGGCGCAGCGGGTGGGGCAGAAGGGGATGCCGACATACAGACAGATGTCTCCGGGCAGAAGGGAACGGTTGACGCGCAGAGAGGCTTTGGCGGTATCCAGGCAGAGGGCGGCACGTTCCGGGGAGACATACTGGTCTCTGATCATATAGCGCAGCGCCTGTGATTCGCTCTGTCCCTGGGCAAGCATGTTCGTGACCAGACGTCCCGGCCGTATCCCGGTCAGAGCGCCCCAGACGGGACGCCGGCCCGTCATGCGGACAGCAGCGCGGTAAAAGGAGAGCCGGATGCACTTCTGAAGGAGCCTGTCCGAGACCAGCCTGTCCGTGAGGACGTCGTTCTTCACGCGTGCGGAGCCGGTCCAGCGCCGTCCGGAGCCATCCCGCAGAACGGTGACGGCAGTGCTGAAAACGGCGCCGCGGTGCAGGGAGATCACGGCGGAAGAAACGCCGGGCGCAGGCCCGGCGTATTCGGGACGTTCCCCCGGGAACATGGTCAGCAGGATCTGTTCCGCAGCGTAACGGTACTCATGACCGACAAGAATGAGCCTCATGACTGCCCCAGGGTCTTCGCGGCGTACGCCATATAGTAATTGTACGCGCGTTCACGGTCCAGAGAAGAGTAATCCATATGTCCTGGATAGACTTCGTAATCTCCCTCCAGCCGGGACAGCCGGAGAAGGGACCGCAGCATGGCATCCATGTCTCCGTCCTCAAAATCCGTGCGTCCGCAGCTGTCACGGAACAGCGTGTCTCCGGAGAACAGGGCGTTCCCGCAGATCAGGCACACGGAACCGGAGGAGTGACCGGGTGTTTCCAGGACCTGGAAGCGGAGAGAACCGACGGTCAGCACGTCACCCTCCTTGTAGAAGCGGACGCCGTCATCCGCAGGGAATTTCATCCGCATCGGTGTTCCGGTCCTGGGATAGGCGTCGTTTTTGTGGATATATACCGGAGCACCGGTCTCCTCCCGGACCCCGTCCAGGCCGAGCCAGTGATCATGGTGACCGTGCGTCAGGAAGATGGCCTGGCATGAAAGATGATTGGCTTCAAGATAATCCAGGATCACGCCGGACTCATCGCCGGGATCGATGACTGCGCACGTTCCGGACGTACCATCTGTAACGATATAGCAATTCGTGGCCAGCTGGCCTACGGGGATGCCCTTGATCTGCATGGTGTTTCCTCCTTTTAAGCTCGGTCTGTATCAAAAATCAGGGTAACGGGACCGTCGTTGACGCTGGAGACCTGCATGTCCGCGCCGAAGACGCCGGCCTGCACGGAAAAGCCAAGCTCCCTGCACTGATCCTTGAACGTCTCATACAGGTGTTCGGCAAGCGCCGGCGGAGCCGCGTGGGAAAAACCCGGCCTCCGGCTCTTCAGATCGGCGTAGAGGGTGAACTGTGAAACGGCCAGGATACTGCCACCGATCTGGGAAAGACTGAGGTTCATCTTGCCGTCGGGATCTTCGAACACGCGGGTATTGCAGATCCTGACGGCGAGGTTCCGCGCCGTCTCCTCGGTATCCTCCGGGCCGACGCCCAGCAGGATGAGATACCCGCGGCCGATGGCGCCGACTACGGCGCCGCCGACAGTCACGGAGGCTTCCGTGACCCTTGTGACTACCGCTCTCATGCCGGGCCCCTCAGCGGTCGCTGCGCCGGACCTCGGTCACGCCGGAGACAGCGGAGAGGCGGTGGATAACGGTGCTCAATTCGGTGCTGTTGCGCACCTCCAATGTGACAGATGCGGTGGACAGGCCGTCACCTATGTCACGCGCCGAGAAGGAGGTCATCCTGATCTTGGCGGCGCTGACCACAGAGGCGATATCCACAACAAGACCGCCGCGCTCCTTCGCGGTGATATGCAGGGTGGTCGTATAGGTGTCGGAGTCATTGTTGGCCCATTCTACGCCGATCCAGCGGTTGGCCTCCTCCGGATTGTTCAGGGACTGCAGATAGTTCACGCAGTCCTTCCGGTGGACAGAAACGCCGAATCCGCGGGTGATGAAACCGATGATGTCATCTCCGGGAACGGGAGAGCAGCAGCGGGAAAACTTGACAAGGCAGTTGTCCAGTCCCTCCACCACGACTCCGTTTACGGGATGGGACTTGACCTTGGGCTTCGCGGGCTGGGCCGCCGGTTCTTCCTTCTTCCTGGCCTTTTCCGCCGCTCTGACCTCGTCGCGGATCTTGTTGACGGACTTCTGGGCGGAGGCACCGCCGTAGCCGATGGCGGCGTACAGGTCATCCAGGTTGAGGTAGGACAGTTTCTTCAGGATACGGGGAAGCAGTTCCTCACTGAAGACCAGCGAAGTGGGCAGCATCTGGCGCTTAAGCTCCGCCTCGAACATCTCCCGGCCGAGGACGATGTTCTCTTCCCGCTGTTCCCGCTTGAACCACTGCCGGATCTTGTTTCTGGCTTCGCTGCTCTTGACGATCTTCAGCCAGTCGCGGCTGGGGCCTCTGGAGGCCTTCGAGGTGATGACCTCGACGATGTCCCCGTTCTGAAGGATCTGTGTGAAGGGGACGATGCGGCCGTTGACCTTGGCGCCGGTCATGCTGTTGCCGACGGCAGAATGGATGTTGTAGGCAAAGTCAATCGGGGTGGAGCCTGCCGGCAGGCTGATCACATCGCCCTGAGGCGTGAACACGAAGACTTCGTCGGAGAACATGTCCGTGCGGAGGGATTTGAAGAAGTCCGCCGCGTCGCTTTCCTGCTGAGTCTCCAGCAGGCGGCGGATCCAGGCGAATTTCTCCTCATCGCCCACGGTAGAGATCCCTTGCTTGTACTTCCAGTGCGCCGCGATGCCGTATTCCGCCGTCTGATGCATCTCCCAGGTGCGGATCTGCACCTCAAAGGGGATGCCTTCAGTTCCCAGAACGGTGGTATGAAGGCTCTGATACATGTTGGGCTTCGGGGTGCCGATGTAATCCTTGAAATGACCAGGAATAGGACGGTACATCTCATGGATATAACCGAGCACATTGTAGCAGTCGCTGATGGTATCTACGATCACACGGAAGGCGTAGAGATCCAGGACCTCCTCAAAGGATTTGTTCTGGCTGTACATCTTCCGGTAGATGCTGTAGATGTGCTTGATGCGCCCGAACACCTGACAGTTGATGCCGTTGGCGGCCAGCCGTTCGGAGATGCGGGACTGGACGGCCTCGAAGAAGGCCGTACGCTGATCTTTCCTTTTCTCCAGTTCCTGGGCAATGGCCTCATAGCCGATGGGATCGAGATAGCGGATGGACAGGTCCTCCAGTTCCCATTTCAGGCGCTGCATGCCCAGCCGATGGGCGATGGGAGCATAGATCTCCATGGTCTCGAGAGCCTTTTCCCTCTGCTTTTTCTCCGTGTGGTACTCCAGCGTGCGCATGTTGTGCAGACGGTCGGCCAGTTTGATGATGATCACCCGGATATCCGAGGCCATCGCGAGGAGCATCTTCCGGAAGTTCTCCATCTGCTCCTCTTCCTTGCTGGTATACGTCACGCGGGTCAGCTTGGTCACGCCTTCCACAATGTCCGCCACATCGTCGCCGAACAGGTGCGCGATCTCCAGATGGGTGGCGCCGGTGTCCTCGATGCAGTCATGAAGCAGCGCCGCGATGATGCTCTCCTCGTCCAGTCCGAGTTCCGCGACGATCTCAGCCGCCGCCAGAGGATGGATGATGTACGGCTCTCCGGATTTTCTTTTCTGATCGCCGTGAGCACGGAAGGCGTACTCGAAAGCTGCCCGGATGTGCTCGAGGTCCGCGGAGGGGACACTGGCAGCTACGGTCTTTTCCAGACTGAGATACTGTGCCTCCACTTCCGGGGAAATGATCAGCGCCTGTGATTCGGTTTTTTCATTCGGTTCAGGATTCATGTCAGATCCTCCGGGACTCCTGTCAGGAAAGATGCGGTTTGATGTCTATCGCCATCAGCTGCACGCTGCGGCGGCCGCGGAACACGTTGATCTGCGGCTCGAAGGCGAGATCGATCATCTCGCCCTGCTTTACGGGAAGGGTCTCGGGCGCCCGACAGAAGCAGATGCCGTCAAAACTCTCTCCGTTTTTGCTCACCCTGAGGCGGCTGTGAGCGCCGTAGCCGACGGCAGACAGCTGAGTAAGAACAGCGCCGCGAAGGCAGAGAACGGGGGGAGGGTTGCCGTTGCCGAAGGGCTCCAGAGCGGTGAGGGCCTCCAGATCATCCAGAGTGAGAAGGCCGGGCTTCACGACCTCGTAATCGATCTCAAGGGCCGGTTCCGGTGCACCCGCGATCTCCCGGAAATAGTATTCACGGAACCTGCGGGCAAAAGCCGGGATATTGTTCTCTGAAATAGTGATGCCGGCAGCCATCTCATGCCCGCCGAAGTCATCCAGCAGGTCGGAACAGGCTTCCAGCGCAGCGTAGAGGGAGAAGGTGCCGAAACTGCGGCAGGAGCCGCGGCCCATGCCGTCCTCATCGACACAGATCAGTACCGAGGGGACCTGCTCCTGTTCCGCGATCCTGGCAGCTACGATGCCCATGACGCCCTGGAACCAGCCGCGTTTGGCCAGCACCAGGGGGCCGTCCTGACCGGCAGCCATGGCATTGGCCTCCTCATAGATGCTGGTGACCAGATCACGGCGTTCCCTGTTCAGAGAATCCAGCTCCGCGGCAATTCGTTCCGCTTCCGCCGGATCGGCTGTGTGCAGAAGGCATACGGAAAGCTCAGCACGGCCCATGCGGCCGGCGGCGTTGAGACGAGGCGCCAGGGAAAAGCCTACGGAAGCGGAGGTCACGCGCTTGACGTCCAGACAGGTGTCGCGCAGCAGGGCCATGAGACCGGGCCGGGACGTCTTGGCGAGAAGATCCAGCCCGCGGGATACCAGTATGCTGTTTTCACCGGGAAGGGGGACCACGTCAGCAACGGTGCCCAGAGCGACCAGTTCCAGATAACGGGAAGCAACGGACGGGAACCCTTCCGGCCCGGCCAGAGCGCAGACCATCTTGAAGGCGACGCCCACACCGGCGAGGTTTTTATTGGGATACAGACAGTCCGGCCGCTTGGGGTCGATCACGGCGACGGCCTCAGGGAGTTCCGGCTTGCATTCATGGTGATCGGTCACGATCACATCCATTCCCAGGGCAGCAGCGCAGCG
Organism: Oscillospiraceae bacterium; assembly: GCA_017540565.1. Lineage (GTDB taxonomy): Bacteria > Bacillota > Clostridia > Oscillospirales > Oscillospiraceae > Alloscillospira. The sequence continues at coordinate 1,596 of JAFYAU010000011.1, read as the reverse complement.
GACCTCCTCCACGGCGGTGACACCGCAGTCGACCGTGACGATCAGGTCGATCCCGTCATCATGGAACTGCCGCACGGCTGTCATATTCAGTCCGTATCCGTCCTCGGAACGTCCGGGAATGTAATACGAGACATCGAGCCCCAAAGACTCCAGATATTCCAGCATCAGGCAGGCGGATGTCATACCGTCCACATCGTAATCGCCGAACACCATGACCCTGTCACCGTTGAGCACCGCCCTGCGGATGCGGGCGACAGCCAGGTCCATATCCTTCAGAAGAAAGGGATCTTCGAGCCGGTCCGTCGATCGATCCAGAAGGTGGGCGGCTTCCTCCGCATTCGTGATGCCCCGGGAGGCCAGCACGACCGCAGGGAGGGACCGGTATCCCGCACGGGCGAGGGCGACGGCCGCTTCCCGCGGAAACCTGTGTATGTTCCAGTTCTTGTAATTCAACTCAGTTCCTGCTTCCATTATTTTTAATTAATAATTATAGCAAAGAACGGGGTTTTCCACAACAGAAAAATCCGCGGAATCGCAGGGCGGAGCTGTAGGTTTGACAATCATACTTTACAGACTGGGAAAGAAAAAAGGACCTCTTTGGGAGAACGCCAGTTTAGGGGACGCATGGGGAAGTTGTTATACTTTCTATTCCAAACAGCGAGCTGAATTTGAAAGTCCTCAAAAGAATAGAACTTGTGGGAAGCATAGAAGTATTCATTGTCTTTCCGATGGCTGCGTTCAACCTTGCCGTTGTGGCGGGGAGTAAAGGGTTTAATGAGCTTATGATGGATGCCAAACTCTTTTAGCGTTCTCTCGAATAACGTTTCCTTGTCTGCACATCGGGCGTTCAGACGATTGGTGAACTCGAAACCGTTGTCTGTCTGTACACACTCAATGGCATAAGGAAAGCGCTTTATACAGTGCCTGATGAATTCTGAGGACGAATAGGTGTTGTGCTCCTTGAAAGCCTCCAGATACCGAAACCGGCTGTATTCATCAATGAAGGTGTATTGAAAGAATCCTCCCGTCTCGGCAGCCTCCGCAGCGGCTGTGCCGACAAGGCAGGCCGCAGGAACGTATTTCACATCGATCTGGACACGCTGGCCGGGATATTGCATCTGTTCATATGGCTTGGGCACATATTTCGGGTTTGGCAGTTTTACTGCCATTTGACCGGTGGATTTCAGAACCTTCAGCAGTCCGGAGATAGAACGACAGTAGCCCCGTTCTCGCAGTTTCACCCATAACACGACAACGCCGGTGTTAGGATTGCAGCGCCGCATGTTTCGGATTTGCTCCAGTTCCGCTTCGGTATGCTGGTTTGGGTGATGATGTGGCCGCCTGGATTCGTCCTTAAGGGAGCCAAGATGACCATTGTACCGCTTCATCCACTTGTAGATCGTCGGACGAGACACGTTGTAACGTATAGAAGCCGCTGAGACCCCATATCTCTTGGCGTATTTGACAACTGCTTGCCTTCTCTTGAGGGTTTGTGTTAGTGTAGTCATAGCGAATGGGGACACCTGCCTTTCGGTTTTGTCTGAGCAACTCAACCCTAACACAGGCCTGCTCCATTCGCTATCTTTTTTCTTCTCC
>JAFYAU010000010.1 GCA_017540565.1 Oscillospiraceae bacterium | reverse complement strand
GGATGGCTGACAATCTTGACTGCGTACATTTCAGCACAAGCCCCAAAGCGCCAGCCAGTTGCTCCTCTTATTGTAGCTTAGGCATGAGATGGAAAAAAGTCCGGCTGGCTGCCGGACTTCCAACCAAATATATTGTAATAGTCCCAAAATGAGATTTTTGAACCAGCTCAAAAAGGCATAATGCTTCAAGCCGTTTAGCGTCTTGTTTTCAAAACGACGGCCGGCCTTACTTTATGGCAACGGATCAGCTGTAGTCTAACTCGTCTAAATACGCCTTGACGGAGGCGTAGTAACGGCGGAGGAACTTGTTGGCTGAAGCCATCATGTAGACCTTGTATGGCTTTCCCTCGGCACGTTTCTTGTCCAGGTACTGGTAGATCGGATCGCCGTCCGGCGAGTTTTGAAGGATCATCGTCATGACCAGAAAGAGCGTTCTACGCAGCTTTGCGGAGCCTCGCTTGGAAATCCTGCGGCTGCGAACGTCGATTTGGCCGGACTGGTACGGGGGTGCGTCAATGCCCGCGAAAGCGACCAGGGCGGACTTGGAGTGAAAGCGGCGCACATCGCCGATCTCTGCCATGAGCTGGGGCCCGAGGGCAGGTCCGACACCGTACATCCGCATGACGATGGGATATTCGGGTAGAAGAGAGGCCAGGTCCTGCATCTGTTTTTTCAAGGTAGCCAAAGCGGCTGAAGAAGCCTGAAGCTGGGCAACAGCCTGCTGGATCATGAGCCTGGTACTTTCGCACTTCGGCATGATGCAGATGTGTCCGCAGGCGGATGTGTAGACGTCAAACGCCTTGTCTTCCCTGAAATTGTAGCCGTGCTTGCGGCACCACTTCTCATAGCTCCGGGTAAAAGCTTTTAGCGTCATCCCGCAAACGCACTCGCTGTGCCAGTATTGTGCGACGAAATCTACCCATTTCTCGCTTCCGTCGGCTCTCGGTGGGCTGGAAAAGAGCTTATTCGCGTCAGGAAAGGTGACGTCGAGCAGAGAGATAAGATTGTTCTTCTGCATCGTGCGCATCTTGCTGAATTGCTCATACTGACGGTAACAGGTCTTTAACATGAGCCTGGTGTCTCCGGCAGGGAGATACCGTGGAAGAGAGAGCCAATGATCCAAGGCGTAGTTTGCCAGCTTGATGGCGTCCTTCTTGTCGGTCTTGGCTCTGCGCAAGGAGTTGTTCCCGTAGTCATGCACCAGCATTGCATTGACTGCTGAGACAAAAATACCGGCCTCATGGAGTGCAACAGCGATCGGAGCGTGGTAATAGCCTGTATGCTCCATGACCACACGGGTTTCACCCGGCAAGGATTTGAGCTTCTTCACCAAATCGTTCAGATCCTTGTCGGCGTGAGACACCTCGAAGGGAGAGAAAACGACCTCGCCAAAGGGACGCATCACCGCGACCATGCTCTTTCCCTTTGAGACGTCAATGCCTACGGCGTTCATTGTTATACCTCCAGTACAGAATTGCGCAACCGGAACCCATCTTTTTCTCATTGCCGATTCAATCTATTGGGTGACACGAACACATAGGCTCAACCTGCTTAAACCGAACGCTGCAACAAGAGGATGGCTGACAGTCTCGTTTGCGGACATGATAGCCCAAGAAAGGAGAGGCCAGCCAGTTGCTCCTCTTATTGTAGCTTAGGCATGAGATGGAAAGAAGCCCGGCTGGTGTGCCGGACTTCCAACCAATTCAATTGTAATAGGAAGGAGAAGATCGCCGATGACCGTCTGTACGCTCTGTCCCCGGCGCTGCGGAGCGGACCGGGAGGCCGCAGCGGGCTTCTGCCGCAGCGGCACGGAGCCCCGCCTGGCCAGAGCCGCCCTGCATCTCTGGGAGGAACCCTGCATCAGCGGGACCCGGGGCAGCGGCACCGTCTTCTTCTCCGGCTGCAGCCTGCGCTGCGTCTACTGCCAGAACGGGAAGATCAGCACGGGCAACTACGGGAAGACCGTATCCGTACGCCGGCTGCGGGAGATCTATTCCGAACTGATTGCAAAGGGCGCCCACAACATCAACCTGGTCAACCCCACCCACTGGACGGAGGCGGTAATCGCCTCCCTGGAGGGCGGGCTTCCGGTGCCCGTCGTGTACAACACCGGCGGGTACGACTCCGTCGAAACGCTGCGCCGCCTCGAAGACCTTGTGGATATCTACCTCCCCGACATGAAATATGCCGACGGCGCCCTGGCGGGACAGCTGTCGGCCGCGAAAGATTATCCGGAGACGGCCCGCGCCGCCATCCGGGAGATGGTGCGCCAGACCGGCCCGTATGAGCTCGATGACGACGGGCTGCTGGTCCGGGGCACCGTCATCCGGCATCTGATCCTTCCCGGACATGTGGAAAACACCCTGCGGGTGATCGACTGGGTGGCGGATTCCTTTCCTCCGGGAACGGTGCTTTTCAGCCTGATGAGCCAGTACACGCCCTGCGGAGACCTGGCACGATGGCCGGAACTGCAGCGCCGCCTGACGCAGGAGGAATACGATCTCTGCCGGGCGCATCTGGACGCTTCCGGCATCGAGGACGGTTTTTTCCAGGAGCTTTCCAGCGCGGAGGAGGAATACATCCCGCCGTTCGACTGCAGCGGCGTGTAGGAGGCGGGGCATCTCCTCCGGCCTTTCCGGCTCTCTATTTATTCAATATTTCACATTTTGTCCATTGTTTTTTGCGGTAGTGCTATATAATGGTGCCGTGATCCCGATCCCCCTCGCTACACTGCACAGCTGAAGGAGGCTGATGAAATGAAACGAAGCCGATCGTACTGCATCATTGTCATCGTGTGTCTGGTCCTTCTTCTCGTCTCCTGCTCCGGCCGCGGGAACACCAGGGTCGTCGGCGTGCGGATTGATTACAGTCCGTATGTGGACTCTCCTGCGGCTTCCATCCGGGACACGGTCGCTCCCCCGTCCGCGTGGCAGGACGAGAAGCTGACCGTGTCCGCTCCGAGGGTCAGATACAAAACGGAAGACGGTCATTATACCTATGCCGACGAATGGCAGGACGGAGTTTTCTATTACGAGTTCGAATGCCGGTCCGATCTGAAAACTCTGTATATCCGGGCACCGGAAGTGAACATCGCCAGGCCGTCCGAGGAGTATGCCGTCCCCGCCGCGGAAGGCGGTATCATTCTGAAGGACGGAAAACCGTGGGTCACGGTCGGAGAAGTCCGCGTGACCGCCGGAGAACTCGTCATCAGTTGCACCGTCGAGGGCGAGCGTGCGGAGATCTTTCCCGTCGTAGACGGTGAACGTGCCGCAGGCAACATCACCGGCTATCAGAGGGAGTCCGGAAAGGATATTTTCGACTATACGGTCAGGGTGACATACACGGACGGGATCCCGATCGATCCGGAAGACGTCTCTCTCAGCGTCACAATGGTCGAGACGGTCTCCGCCGTCGACGCCGTTTATACCACGGACGCCGACGTGACGTTGGTGCCTGTCGGCAGATGACGCGTGAAAAGCACTTCCCTGTCCGCTGACACGGGTCCGGAAGCAAAACAGCAAAAAAACGCGGGGCACTTCTTCGTGCTCCGCGTTTTCTGTTCAGTATTCTGTTCAGCCGTTGGCCGCTGCCTTGGCGGTGTCGCACAGGGCGGTGAATGCGGCGGGCTCGTGGATGGCCATCTCGGACAGCATCTTGCGGTTCATCTCGATGCCGGCCAGCTTCAGGCCGTGCATGAAAGTGCTGTAGTTCATGCCGTTGGCCTTGCAGCCGGCGCTGATGCGGGCGATCCACAGCTGACGGTAGTTGCGCTTCTTCTGCTTGCGTCCGATGTAGGCGTACTTCAGGGACTTCATGACAGCCTGGTTGGCCATCTTGAAATGGGTGGACTTGCTTCCCCAGTAACCCTTCGCCTGCTTCAGGATCTTATTTCTTCTTTTGCGCGTCATCATCGCGCCTTTAACTCTAGCCATTTTCCCGGACCTCCTTATTTATACAGGATCATGCGCTTGATGGCCGCCTCGTTGGTGGCATCCGCATACGTACCCTTGCGCAGATTCCTCTTGCGCTTGGTGGATTTCTTGTTCAGGATATGGCTCTTGTAAGCATGGGCGCGTTTGACCTTGCCGGTCTTCGTGAGATTGAATCTCTTCTTGGCGCCGCTGTGGGTCTTGATCTTGGGCATTGCTGTTGACTCCTTCCGATTGTTGTATTTGATCTGCTCTGCCGTGTTACTTGCTGCCTTTCGGGGACAGGAACATGGACATGAAGCGTCCCTCCAGTTTGGGATTCTTGTCCATGGTGCCCACCTCGCCGCATTCCTCGGCAAAACGGGTAAGCAACTCTTCACCGATGTTGGTGTGTGCCATCTCGCGGCCCTTGAAGCGCACGGATACCTTGACGCGGTTGCCGTCGGCAAGGAACTTCTGCGCGTTCTTCAGTTTCACGTTGAAATCCCCGATACCGATGCTGGGGGACATACGGATCTCCTTGATCTCCACGACGTGCTGGTTGCGGCGGGCGTCCTTCTCCCGTTTGGCCTGCTCGAAGCGGAATTTTCCGTAGTCCATGATCTTGCACACCGGGGGCTTGGCCTGCGGCGCGATCTTGACAAGATCGTAGCCGTGCTCGATGGCGACCGCCAGCGCCTCCTCCGCGGACATGAGTCCCAGCTGGGCGCCGTCTTCGCCGATCAGGCGTACTTCCTTGTCTCGGATATCCTCGTTGATTTCATGGGTCACGTTAGCGATGGGAAAACACCTCCATCAGAAAATAAAACACGGACGCAAAACAGCGTCCGTCCACAGCGAAAACCGGCCTTTTGCCGGAGTTGATCGATGTTCTACCGCGGCTCGCCTGTGCGGCCGGGTGAGGACGGAAAACCGTTCTGCTTTGTTTTTGCTCCGTTAATATAACAGACCGCGGGCGGCTTGTCAACGCTTTTTTCGCGGAAACACATTTTAATATTGTCAAACGGACGCGACGGCTGTATAATGCGTTAGCATGACTGCGACTGATCTTCCTTTCATAAAGGAGTACCGATAGAATGAACGTAACGGACATCGGCAATTACATATACATCACCAAACACGCCCACGGGCATCTGGTGGGAATCGGCGGCGTCTCCATGGCTCCCCTGGCGGAAGTCCTGAAAGGCATGGGCGTCGTCGTGACCGGCTCGGACATCAACGAAAGCGATTCCGTGCGCCACCTGCAGTCCCTGGGCATTCCCGTTTATATAGGGCATGACGCCGCCAACGTGGAGGGGGCCGACTTCGTCGTCCGCACCGCCGCGGCCCACGACGACAATCCCGAGATCGCCGCCGCCAGGGCCATGGGCATCCCGGTACTCGAGCGCGCGCAGGCGTGGGGCTACCTGATGCAGTCCTACAAGAACGCCGTGTGCGTGGCCGGCACCCACGGGAAGACCACGACCACATCCATGATCACCCACGTCCTGATGAAGGCGGAGCTGGATCCCACCATCATGATCGGCGGCACGCTGCCTCTCCTGAAGGCCGGCCACCGCATCGGCCACGGGGACACCATCGTTCTGGAATCCTGCGAATACTACGACAGTTTCCTGAGTTTCTCCCCCACCATTGCCGTCATCAACAACGTGGATTCCGACCATCTGGATTATTTCAAGGATCTGGACAATATCAAGGCCAGCTTCCGGAAGTTCGCGGAACTGGTCCCGGCGGACACCGGCTGGGTGGTCGCCAACGGGGACGACGCCAACACGATGGAAACCCTCGCCGGCATTGACCGCCGTGTGGTCACCTTCGGCCTCGGCGAGCAGAACGACGTGCGCGCCGTGAACATCCGCCCCCACCGCAGCGGCACGGATTTCGACGTGATCGCCGACGGGAAGCTCTTCACCGCCGTCAGCCTGGTGGTCCCCGGGGAGCACAACGTGCGCAACGCGCTGGCCGCCTGCGCCGCCGCCCGTCTGCTGGGCGTCCCCGCCCACGCCGTCTCCCAGGCGCTGGCCGCCTTTACCGGCGCCGGCCGCCGCTTCGAGTTCAAAGGTGCCCTGAACGGCGCCAAGATCTATGACGATTACGCCCATCATCCCGGCGAGCTTCACGCCCTTCTGGACATGAGCCTCTCCCTGGGATACGACCGGGTGATCCTCTGCTTCCAGCCCCATACCTACAGCCGTACCAAGGCGCTGTTCGATGAGTTCGTAGCGGAGCTCGGACGCGCGGACGTCACCTGGCTGGCCGAGATCTACGCCGCCAGGGAGAAGAACACCATCGGCATCTCCAGCAGGGATCTGGCCGACCGCATCCCGGGCGCCAGATACTTCGCCACCTTTGAGGAACTGGAACAGGCGCTCCGCGAGACCGCCCGTCCCGGCGACCTGATCCTCACCGTCGGCGCCGGAGACATCTACCGCGTGGGCGAAGCCGTCATCGACGGCTGACCCCGGAAAAAGGAGCTTTCCATGACTGAACAGAACGTTCCCGTCCCGGAGGATACGGAAAATCCGGTTCCCGCCTCTGAAATCCCGGAAGCCCGGGATCTTCCCGCGGAGGAGATCTCCGGATCCGCTCCCGGCGGTTCCCCCGCCGTCACTGTTCTGGCAGGACTCGCCGGATGCATCGTCGGCACGATCCTGTGCGCCGCCGGCGGAGGGATGACCTCCACGCCCGGAATGTTCCTGTTCCTGCTGATCCCGCTGGCCATCGGCCTTGCCAACCTTCTGTTCAGAGGCAGCCGCGGAGCGGCGGGGCTTGCGGTCACCGCCGTTTTCACCGCGCTGGGCGTATGGTTCGTCCCCGCTCTCACCGCCGCGGCGGCAGCCGTCAGGAAGCAGGGGCTGACCGTGTTTTCCGTTCCCCTGGTCGCCCTGAGCAGGGCCGGTACCGCAAACTATTTCACGGACTTTGCTTTTGATACGCCGCACGTTTTCCCCGTCCTGTTCGCCGTTATCGGCGTCCTGACCGCATGGGAACTGTACAGGCGGAAGAAAAACTGAATCCGGTCCCGCAGTACGCAGCGGCCCGATGCCGGCAATGGCATCGGGTCGCTGTTCTTTCTTTCATCATCCGCTCGTCCGGTCATTCCCCTCCGGAGCCGGACGCGTCTCCGATCAGTCCGATCCTCTCCAGCCTGTCCCCGGCAAACCGGAGCCGGTAGTAGACGATGCAGGCGATCGACGAGGCCAGGCTCGTCAGCGGCCAAGCGAATCCCGCGTGCAGCGCGGTGACGTTCGGGACCAGATGCAGGATCAGCCAGGTGGCGGGGATCCGGATCAGCAGGGCGGACAGACCCTCCAGCAGCATGGAGAACAGCGTCTTTCCGCATCCGTTGAAGAATCCCGGGAAGCAAAACATGATGCACACCATGATGCAGTTGAAGGAGACCGGACGCAGATAGCGCATGCTCTCGACGAGCACGGCGGGCTCCCTGTTCAGGATCCCTGCGATGGCCTCCGGCCACAGATTCATGGCGATGCAGGCGGGGATCGCGCACGCGAAGCTGAACAGCGTGCCGTATTTCAGGATCTTTCTGGCGCGTTCCGTCTTCCGCGCCCCGATGTTCTGGGCCGTCATCGCGGAGATGGCAGAGCCCATGGACATGGGAACCATGATGCTGAAGCTGGCGATCGTGTTGACCACGCTCACGCCCGCGACGACGTACAGTCCGAGCGTGTTGATCATCGACGTGGAGATGATCAGGCTGACGTTGTTCAGAATGCTCTGCAGGGCCAGCGGTGCCCCGATCCTCAGGATAGTCAGGACGGTCTCCTTTTCCGGAACGCAGTCTTTCCATCGCATCCGGAACGGCAGCCCCTTCCTGGCCAGATAGACCAGGGACAGGACGAAGCAGATGCCCTGCGAGGTGATCGTGGACAGCGCCGCGCCCCGTGCCGCCATGTTCCAGAGTCCCACCGTAACGTAGTCGAAGACGATGTTCAGGAGGCTGGATATGACAATGAACACGAACGGTGCGGTGGAGTTCCCCAGAGCGCGGAGAACCGAGCCCACGACGTTGTAGCCCATGACGAACACGAGTCCGAACATGCAGGTGTACAGATAGTTCCAGGACTCCCCCGTCGCCTCCTCGGGCACGTTCATCCAGACGATGAAATGCTTTCCGAGAAACCGGATGACCACCATGGCGGCGATCACGGACGCCAGGGAGACGACGACGAGGTTCCCCAGGGTTCTGGACGCCGATTCCCTGCGTCCCGCCCCCACCTGCTGCCCGAGCAGGACTGTGCCGCCGTTGGCGATGCCGTAGAAGAAGTAGGTCAGGGCTCCGATGATGCCCATGCCCTGGAAGGTCCCCGCCAGCGCCGAGGCCGAAGCGAAACGGCCCATGAAATACACGTCCACGGACGTGTACGCCATCTGCAGCAGAGAGGACAGTATGAACGGCACGGCGAAAGAAATGAGGACTTTCAGGACGTTGCCGCTGGTCAGATCGTTGCGCTGTTCCTTTGCCATATGCCTTGAACACCACCGTCATGCGTGAGAAAACGCCGCCGGAGACTCTGTCGTCTCCGGCGGCATCCGGGATTTATCCGCAGTAATACTTTCTGGAGATCTCGTACACGTATTCCGCCGTGATATCCGGGGCGAACCACGTGCTGGTCATCGCGTTGGGATGATCCTCGACGAACTTCTGGATCGCGTCGCGGAGCTCATTCTCCTCCATGTCGTTCCGGATGTAATCCTTCAGCGGGATGGTCAGGACGATCTCGTTGCCGCACAGCTTGTACAGCAGTTCAAAATCGTTGATCAGCTGCGGCTGCCACGTATCCACGCCGGCCTCGATGTAAGCGTCAACCAGCATGTCGTTCTTTCCGCAGGAATGCATCTCGAAGAAGCAGCCGGCGTCGTGCGTGCTGTCCACGACCCTCTTCAGATACGGGACCAGCATCTCCCGGACCGTGTTCAGGGAGAAGAACGGCGCTTTCTGGGCGCCCCAGTCGTCGTGGAAAGCGATGATGTCGCAGTTGAAATACTTCTTGTACAGGTGGATGTACTCGTCGTAGAAGTCGCACATCTTGTCGAAGAACCTGTGGACGCCCTCCTGCTCATCCTCGTCGATCAGCGCCATGAGGGCATTGGTCATATCCATCATGGAGATCAGTCTCTCGAACAGGCCGTTGAGGATCGTGATCTCCAGCGGTTTCCGGGGATCGCAGAAATCCTTGTTCCTCGCCGCCACGGCTTCCCAGTCCATGACGTTCTTGGGATCGGGGATGGTGACATACTTCTCCCATTCGTTGATGTCCGGCACCTTCGGATTGCCGCCGCGGACCATGGACCCGCCGACGGACGGCACGTATTCCCACTCGATGCCGAGGAAGTCCGGACCGCCCACGTGGTCGAGATCCATGGGCTTGTTCTCGAACACGAACGCCCTGGCCACGTTCTCCGCGTTCTCCGGGCACATCATGGAGAAATCAAAGAACGAATTGGGCATCCAGAAGGGTTTCTCCTTCCTCAGGCTCATCAGATAGTTTTCCTTGATGGTGATGGGCGAATCATACATCACCTTCTTCGGGAATCCGGGCATCGTGGGCTCTTCGACCAGTATGGGAGTCAGTTCCTTGGGGTCAAACGGCACTCTCTGCATTTGTTTTTCCCTCCTTACCTTTTCATCTTTATTCTTTGTCGGCAAGCACGACCTGGAGCATCGTCATGGTATTGCAGGCGCTCCAGCCGCACCAGATCCAGCCGTCGCCCACCTGGGGCTCCAGCAGCGTATCCGCCGGCTCTCCGGTCAGAGGATACACGTTGTACGGTTTGAACCCGAGGCGCGGGCCCTTCTCCGCCACGTTGTCGCACCAGGCGGAAGCGATCTTTCTTGCCGCTTCCTTCTCGCCGGCCAGCCACAGCCCGACGCTGCAGAACATGTTGGCGGGAGCGACCACGCGCCCGAGGACGAAATGCCAGCCCCAGTGGCACATCGGGCTCTTCATGCTCTCGGTGCACAGGCCCATGGGCGTCATGAAGCACCCCTCCTCCAGGAGCTTCTCCGCGATCTTGTGCGTGATCTCCTTCGGCAGGCGGTCACCCAGCAGGATGGGCTGGTAGCAGGCCAGGCTCATGCTGTCCACGGCCTTGCCGCGGAGCTTCGTCACGAACTTCTCGCCGTCCCAGAACTCGGTGATCAGCGTGTTCAGCAGACGGTCGCCGCGTTCTTTCCAGGACGCTTCGCGCTCCGGATCCCCGGCGCGGCGGGCCAGCATGCTGCAGGCGTACATGCACTCGATCAGCAGGGCCATCGTATCCGAGTTGGACACCGGGAACCCGTCCTTGTAGGTGGACGCGTCGTCCCAGCCGGACTCGTTCGGGTTGTTGATCTGGATCAGATCGTCGCCGCGTCCGGCCGTCCGGTACGTGGTCCAGAACGCGATCCATTTCTCGAATTTCGGGAGCAGGTCCCCCGCCATCTCCGCGGTGATGAACTCCTCGCCGCAGCGGCGGACCAGCAGGTTCAGCGCAAAGCCCTGCAGCGGCGGCTGGCACCCGAAGTCTCCCACGTTTCCGGGGCTCACCGTGGAGGGCAGGCACCCGTTCAGCGGGTTCTGGTAAAGGAACATGTTGGAGATGAGGCGGTAGCCCTCCTGCGGATTTCCCTGCAGCGCCATGCCGTTGTAGCTCTGCTGCCAGGAGAATCCGGCCGCGAGGCAGTTGTAGTGCATCATGATCATCGGGGACTTCACGAAGCCCGCCGGCTTCATCACATGGCTCCAGGTCACGTAGACGACCTCTTCGGCCATGGTCCTGTATTTCTCCGGGATGTCCGTGTAGTTGGCGAAGAAGTCCGCGAAGCTCTTCCTGTTCTCCGTCTGGATCTCCTCGAAGCTCTTGGCGCTCACCTCGGGCACCGGCGTTCCGAAATACGACTGCATCGAGACCTCGAAGCGGCCCTCTTCGTCCGGAAGCATATCCACCTCCAGAACGGCGTAGCGTCCGAGGCTGCAGTCATACTCCGCCCGGTATTCCACTTTTCCGCGGATCGGCACGAAGCGCAGATTGCCGTGCTTTCCGAAAATACCTTCCACGCTGCCGTCCTTCAGGCGGACGATGCTGTCCAGCGCGGCAGCGCCGTTCCCCTCCATGTTGGAGGCCAGCTCGAGCCGCAGGCCGGCGTTCTTCGCCCCGCGGAAGCGGATCTCGTCGTCGGCCGTCAGGGCCACGTCGACGTAGCGGGCCGGGCTGATGAGGCACAGGCTTCCCTCGTCTCCGTAGTAGTGATATCTCTCCGGCTTGTCTCCGTCCAGGATATGGACGTAGAAGCTCATGTCGGAGATCTGGGTCATATCTCCGGATCTCACGCCTGAAAGCTTCAGGATGCGGCGGAAATAGTCCTCCTGCAGGAAGAAGTAGCACCCGGCGCGCGCGTAGGCGATCCGGATCAGTTCATGCTTTTCATTCGACTGGAACAGCATCTCACACGCCTCCTTCAGCCGTATCCACTGCGGCGAGAACCGTCAGCGCCTGTGTCAGGGTCGTCACTTCCCGGCCCTCAGCCGCGATGCTGCGGGCCAGTTCCCGGCTCTGTCCGGATGGCGCCGCGAGCAGCACCGGCAGGGCGTATGCCGTGGGGAGATTTCCTTCCGGTGCGGCCAGTCCCTCCAGCGCGGCGGCAGCAGCCGCCGCCGGATGTCCTTCGCAGACGGGGCTGTCCGTGATATCCAGGAAGCGGAATCCGTCTCCGTCCCTCAGGCGCGACGCCAGAGAGTTTCTCACCTCTCCGGCAGCGGCGCCGAAGCGGGCCGCGTCGTCCTTCCTCCCCAGCTTCTCCGCCGCGGCGGACATGCCCTCCAGCCAGAGGGCCATATATACGTTCAGTTCCGGAGCGAACTCCGGAGCCGTTCCGGCGAACGGGAGCTTTTTGCCGCAGCCCGGCTCATACCGGTGCAGATAGTAGAACAGCTTCCGTTCGGGGCAGAACCGCTCTTTCATCCACCAGGCCAGCGCTTCGGCCAGCGCCTCGTAGTCCTCCTCCGGCAGGGCGCCGCAGATGTCCGGACGCGCCTTGAACACGACGCCGTACAGGGGGGCTTCCGCCTCCCACAGGAACATCCGGTTGTTCGCCTGGCGCGGTACCAGGCCGTCCGGCTGCCGGTATTTCAGGAACGAGCACATCCTCTCCGCCGCCTCCGCGGGATCCTTCAGGAATGCCGCGAGGAGCACGTTGTCGGCGAGCATCGCCGTGCCGCATTTCCTTCTGCTGCTGACGTACTCCGGCGCCGTGATGCACTGCTGTTCGAAGACCCTGGCGGGCTGGAGCGTTGTCCAGACGATATACGCCGCGTGGACGGCTTCGTCATTTTCCGGAGCACGGGCGAGCTTATTCATGAAATCCTCGAATTCCGCCGCCATGTCCGCCGCCGCTTCGTCCACCGTGACGCCGTCGTCGCTGAACGGAACGTCGAAATCCGTTTCGAACACCACGCCTCCCAGCGCGCCGTCCTCCGCCGGGTGGATGAACACCCGGGGATCCGGATCGCTGAGTGCGTCGAGGTCCCAGGCGGACCTGACTTCCGCGCTTCCGCCGCGGGGCACGACTCTCAGGCGCACCCCGGAGGTCACGTACAGGGCTCCCTCGGCCGCGTCGTCAACGGCGCTTCCGCCGCCCATGAAGATGCCGGCCGTCTTGCCGTTCCCGATCATCAGGGAGATGCCCTTCCCCTCGATGACCAGCTTATTGGGCTGGGCGATGGCGAATCTGGCATATCCGCACTCCGTGGTCAGCACCACGGTGTTGTCCCTGATCTCGTATGTGTAGTCCAGTTTCCTGTCCCCCGACCAGGCGGACAGTCTGCTGAGCATGTCACGTCCGAACGAGACGCCGTCCGGCGTGACGCCGATGTATAGTTCTCCCGTCTCCCCGTCTGCGGTGAGCATGATCCGGGACATGGCCCGGCAGTAGGGGTCGGACGGAAAACGCACAGGAATCTTGATCATATCCGGTTTCCTTTCCCCGACACGCCGTCGGACCGCTTACTTCTTCCCGAATTCCGTGATCTGGCAGCCGTAACGTTTCCGCATCTCCTCGAAGGCTTCCTTCGTCGCCTTCTCGGGCTCGTATTTTTTCAGGGCCGTGAAGTCCTGCAGCAGGGCGTACCAGCGGGTCACACCGCCCACGTCGTACATGGCCGTGGGCTCGAGCACCTCGAAGCTCCGCGGCGCATACTTGGGCAGCTTCACGAGGCAGTCCTTCTCCGCGATATACTCCTCGCCGTAGATGGTGAACTTCACCTTGCCGGACTGCACGTAGAACAGATCCTGCACGCCGGGATAGCCTTCCCACTTCGCCCAGAAGCCGGGTTCCATCTCGGCCAGCCAGATCTCCTTCTTGCCGCCGTTCTCCCAGCGGGCCGTGATCATCTTGAGGACGGCTCCGTCGATCTCGAACTTCGCCATGGGGTTCTTCGGATCCTTGACGGCGCTGACCTGCTCCGGCGGCACTTCCTCATAGTCCGCGATCCCGCGCATGTGCAGGTCGATGTTGCTGCACAGGAGGGCGAAGAACTCCGGATCCTTCTTGGCATCGGGATAGTGCGCCTCCAGCGTGGACGTGGCCACGGAATCGTCCGCGCAGTTCCAGTCGTGGAACGTGCCGCGGAACTGGACGTCGCCGTTGAAGATGAAGCTGTGCGCCTCGTAGGGCTGCATGTGGATGATCTTGCCGGCTTCCACCAGCGTCTTCTTTCCGTCGATGTAGAACCACATGGAGGAGGACTCGACAAAGAACGTCTCATAGCCCTGCCAGTGCTCGTGCGTCCTCACGTAGGGTCCGATCTGCTGCGTCTTGCGCATCACGGAATCCGTGAAACAGTACCTTCTGTCCATCCCCTCCGGCAGGATGATGGTGCGCTGGTCCTCGGAGATGCTCCCGTCGGGATTGTAGCCCTTGGTCGGAAACAGCCAGTTGGATTCGTCTTTGATGTCGATTACGTACTTCATGGTTCTGCTCCTTTCTGAAACTCTATATTCATTTTCTTTTCTTTTCGATTCAGTACGAGCCGCAGTAGTTGATCCTTGACCTCTTGTACAGCTCCTCGCGGTAGGCGTCGGTCATGACCTGGTTCCCGTAGCCGTTGAACATGGAGGGCTTGTCCGGATTGCAGAACCGGTCCGCGTACTCCCTGGCCTTCGCCCGCTGCTCGTCGAGGGACAGGTCCGCCGGATCGAACAGATCGGGCGTGACCTGCATCATGATCCGGTCCCCGTACATGTCGTACAGGGTCTGCGTGTCGTTCATCAGCTGGCCGCTCCAGGTGTCCCAGCCGGCGTCACAGATGTTCCCGAGCTGCTGGAAGATATGTCCGCAGCTGTGCAGTTCCGCGAACTTTCCCTTCGAATGGATAAAATCCGTCACCTTGCGCATGGGCTCGACGAAGAACTTCCTGCCGACCTCCGGAGAGAAGAACGGGCCCTTCATGGAACCCCAGTCGTCGTGGATGAAGAACACGTCGATCTCCGGGAAATACCGGCAGTGCCTGTCGATGATCTTCACGTACAGGTCGCTGAGCCTGTCCTGGAACGATTTCAGCGCGTCCTCCTGATCCTCGTCCAGAAGCGCCAGAAGCGCGTCCTGCGTGTTCATGAAGGACAGCAGGCGCTCGAACCAGCCGTTCATCAGCCAGCAGCTGACGGCCGTATCCCTCTGAAGGAACTCATGGGAGGTCTTTCCGTTCCCCTCCCAGTCCCAGGAGTCCACGTCGGGCCAGACGACCTTGTCCGGCCATTCGTTCATGTCCTCCAGCAGCGGATGCCCGGGGCGCACCATGCAGCCCATGGCCTCCTCGATGTACTCCCACTGGACGCCGAACATGTCCCGGCCGTCGCCGTTGTATCCCATCTTGTGCTCGCTTCCGTCCAGGACGAAGCTCCTCGCGACGTTGTCCGGATTGCAGCGGGGGCAGAACATGTCGCTCTCGATCCCGCAGATCTGGAAATACGGCTGCCGGGACAGGGCCGAGCGGACCCCGTCCTTCGGGCTGACGGGATAGTGATAGATCGGGACGATGGGTCCCATGAAATGCGCGGGCTTGGTATAGGCTACCTCGAGTTCCTCTTCACGGAACGGGATCCTGGGCCAGTCGCTCATCTTTCCTTCTCCTCCCTGTTTTCGCGCGGAAGCACATACGTCAGCATCGTCATAACGTTGCAGGCGCTCCACGTCGCCCACGGCCATCCGTCGGACGGCACGGGCATGTTCTCGAACTCGTCGAGATCCGGTACCTTCTCTCCGGTCAGCGGGTAGTAGTCATACGGGGCAAAGCCGAGCAGGCAGCCCTTCTCGTCGCAGCGTCTGCAGAATCTTCTCGCGATCAGCGCGGCCTCTTTCGTCTTTCCCGCCAGGCTCAGGCCGACGGAGATCATCATGTTCAGCGGAGCCACGACGCGGCCGAGGATGAAGCGGTTTCCGTAGCCGGACAGCGGGCTCATCATGGATTCTCCCGTCACGCCGTACGGGCTGAGGAAGAGCTTCTCGTCCGTCACCTTCTCCGCGACCTTGTCGATGATATGCTGCGGCAGGCGGTAGCCGAGGATGATCGGCTGATAGCATACGAGGCTCATGCTCTCCACCGGCTTGCCGTGGACGCGGGTGACGAACTTCTCCCCGTCCCAGTACTCGCTGACGATGGTGTCGATCAGTTTCCTGCTCCTGCGCATCCATTCCTCCGACTCGGCATACAGATGGAGGACGCGGGCCATCCGGCTCATTCCCTCCATGCCCAGCGCGATGTACGACATCACGTCCGGATTCTCTGCGGGGAAGCCGTCGTTGAAGATGGACGCGTCGTCCCAGCCGGCCTCGTGGGAGGAGAGGACCGCCGTCACGTCGTCGCCGCGGCCGGCGCTGCGCCTCGTGAACCAGAAGTCCAGCCATTTCCTGTATTTCGGATAGAGATAGGCGCACCCGTCGTAGGTGAACAGCTCATCCCCGAAGATATCGTAGAGGAACGTCAGCGCGAGTCCCTGGAAGGGCGGCTGGGGCGAGCCTCCGATGGCTCCGCCGAAATAGCTGACGGCGAAGGCCAGCGCGCCGGTCTCCTCGCTCTGGTGCTCGAACATGGTGCACAGCAGCCGCCACGCCTCTTTCGCGTCGTTCTGCATCGCCATGGCGTTGTAGCTCTGCTGCCAGGAGATCGCCCCGATGAACCACTGATAATGCATCATTATCATGGGCTCCTTGTATCCGCCGATGGCCTTCGTCGTATGCGACCAGATCAGCCACATGGCGTATTCCGCCAGCTCAGCGAACTCGTCGGGCGCCTTCCTGTAATGCTTCTTGAACTCCTCGAAGCTTCTCTGATTCTCCTCCTTCACCTCGTCGAAGTCCGGGAGCGTTTCGGGCAGTTCGCCGAACTCGGTCATATCCTCAAAGATCGCCGCTTCGAACAGGCCGTCCTCGGGGAGGAAGGAGAACGTCACTTCGTCATACCTTCCCGTTCCGTTGTTCCACGGCGCGGTCACCTTCACGGTTCCCCGGAGCATCCGGATCCGGAGCATTCCGAACTTTCCGAACGCCCCTTCCCATTCGCCGTTCTCCAGTTTCACGA
This sequence comes from Oscillospiraceae bacterium, assembly GCA_017540565.1. Lineage (GTDB taxonomy): Bacteria > Bacillota > Clostridia > Oscillospirales > Oscillospiraceae > Alloscillospira. The sequence continues at coordinate 14,562 of JAFYAU010000010.1, read as the reverse complement.
GGCCCCTGCAGGCGCTCGTTCCGTCCTCCGGAATAGCCGGACGGAGGCACAGCCGCAGTTCGGTGGTCCCTCGGATACGGATGTGGTCCTCATCCGTCAGGGCAAATTCTCCGAAGCCCGCGGCGCAGTCCGCTCTCAGGGAACGGGCGTCGGCGAAATACTCGTATTTCTGCTCCGCCCCGTCTCCGAACAGCCTGACGTCGAACTGGAAGGGGCTCCTGCTGCTCATCTCTCCGGACTTGTAGCAGCTCAGGCGGATCACGTTCTCGTAGAAATCCTCGTAGAGGTAGAATCCGGTGCCGCGTCGGGCATAGGCCGGCCGTTTCAGATCGTATTTCTCATGTGTTCCGAACATGTCAGCGCCTCCTTACCTCGATTTCGAATCCGCGTACAGTTTCGCCGCGCACACGGCCGGCGTATACTGGCCAGCGCATCTGCAGTCAGCTTCTCCCGTCTCCGGGTACGTCGCAGCCAGGCCGAAGGCCTTCTCCGCCTCCGCGACCGCTTCGAGCAGTTTCTCTCCCGCATCCCGCTGTCCGCCGGCGATGAGCCCGGCGGCGAGCAGGCACGTCAGGACCGTATCCGTTTCTCCGGCTCCCGTCCGGATCCCCCGGCCGGGTATCAGCAGCTCTCCGGTCAGCGTCTCGGCCAGCGCCTGTCTCATGTACTCCGGCAGCCGGGGACCGAGGATCGCCGGGACGCAGCACAGGGCGCTGACGCCGCCGGCCACGCCCTCCGCCGTCCTTGCGGCAAAGCGGCCGTCCTTCCAGAGGTTTTCCTTCAGATATCCGAGGCGGCCTTCCGCCGCCTTCTGCCAGCGCTCCGCCGCTTCCGTCAGGCCGATCCTGTCCGCAAGACGTGAGAGCGCTTCCGCCTGGAGCACCATTCGCGCCGCCAGATCGGGTGCGGTCACCGGCGTTCCCGCGGAGAAGATGCCGTCGGACACGCTTCCGGATTCATAACGGAACGCATAGAAGAAGCTGATCCCGCCGTCCGACGAGCGGTTTCTGACCCACCACTCGTCCACCGTGGCCAGCATGTCGTACAGCTTCCTGCACTGCTCTTCGGACGGTTCTCCGTTCGCGAGCAGCTCGAGTACGGCAAGGCCGTGGTCCATGGAGGCCGTCTGATACAGTCTCCGGCTGCCGGACGCCTGTTCGGGAAGCAGCCCTCCCTTTGTGATGAAGGGCGCGAATTTCGTGATCAGTCCGAACGCCTCGTCCGTGTCCCGGAAAGCCAGGGACAGGACAGGCTGCTCCGCCGCCCGGGGATATACCGCGGTGATCACATTGGACGGATACACATCCCCCTCAAAGCCCGGGAAAGCCTTTGGCCCGATCCACAGGCTGTAGCTCTCCTCGACGCAAGCATCTTCGGTCCCGGTCAGTTTCTTCCGGAAGGCCGCAAAGGCCTCCTCCGTCTCCGCCCGGCACTCCGCGAACGGGCGGGACTCTCGCACCGTGCCGTCGAAGCTCCTGTCGAAAACGGCGATCTCCAGCTTCCCGTTGTCCGGAAGGAATCTGATCACCGGATCGGTATAGCGGTAGGTGAGCAGGTCATAATGGGAATCCACCGTAACGGAGCCCGTGACCGGGATCATGGTGAACGACGTGCCGTCCATGCGGATCTCCGCCGTCTCTCCCTTTTTCTCCGCCACGTCGCCGAAGCCCATCTTCGCCGTGATGAGGAGGGCCGGCCCGTCGCCGAAGATGCGCAGGCTGCCGTCTCCGGCAAAGGTCATGGAGAGTTCTCCCTCTCCCGTCAGCATCCGCACGCCGGAGGTGGTGGCCCCCCAGGTATACTCCAGGGGCTTCCCTTCCTTCTCCGGCGTCAGGAGAAGATAGTCCTTGTTCCTGTAGAACTGGGCGCCTCCCCCCAGCATTCCTTCCGTGCTTTGGGAAAGGTAGAGCCCGTTTTCGGCGTCCAGGGGCGCTCCCTTGTCTTCATAGAAGACCATGCATCTGGATCTTCTGCAGGAAAACGGGATCCTGGTAATGTCCAAAGGATAGCTCTGCATCGTATCATCCGCCCTTTCTGCTGAATCCGTTTCTTACGTATATCCTATGCGGTCTGTTGATACTTGACAAACAACAGAACACGGTGTTTTGACTATTAACCGACACAATCCGCCGCCCGCGGCATTATTGTTTTTTGCAAAAAGGCCCGTGGGACCGTTGCCGACGCGCCTGACGGCATTCCCACGAGCGCTCAGCTGCGGATCATGTGTTTTATGAAAAAATGTGTTTTAGTATACACATTCCAGATTTCTATGTTATAATAATGTTTCCAAAGAAACAAAACAGGCAAAATCTTTCGTTTACTATTCACACCTCCGGATGTTCGGTCCGGCAGGCAGAACGGAGGTTGCTATGTCTTTTATAGATTATGAATCCCTGGCCAGGATCACGGACAAGAGGATCATCAAGAGCAGAAGGAGCATCTTCGAGGGGCTGATCTCTCTCCTTGCGGAAAAGCCGCTGAACCAGATCACGGTGACGGAACTGTGCAAGCGCGCGCTCATAAACCGCAAGACATTCTATATGCAGTACCCTTCCGTGGATGAGGCCTTTCACAGCCTGGAGGAACATATCGTCGACGCGCTCCTGAACGCTCTGCAGAAACGAGGGATCCTGTCCCGCTGTCAGCTCGACTCCGACGGCTTCATCCGCTTTCTTGACGAGTGCCGGATAGAAAACCAGGAGGTTTTTGACATTATCTATCCGTATCTTCTCAGCGGTGATTTCCGGACGGTCCTGGGCATCGCCGTGGGAAACGTCGGCAACCGGTTCCTGCGGGAATCCCCGAAAGGAGACAGCCGCGGCATCTACACCTCCGCCCTGGTCTTCTCCGTCTGCGGCCTGATCACCATGTATTTCGACTGGCTGAATCTGGGGAAACAGGTTCCGCTGGAGGATCTTACGGATATTGCGCATACAATCATGACAGTCCCGCTGAACGACTGCATGAGCAATTACGCCGGAGGTTAAAGTTCACGGTTCATCTGTTCCGGGAGAGCAGCGCGGTTTCGCGCTGCTCTCCCTTTTTGCTATCCGGCTTCAGCCGGACGGTTTGTTACGAACTGCTGTCGTTTTCTGTCAGGCAGTCTGTCAGTTGGCCCAGTGCATACGGGCATAGTCAACGTTGCCCATCAGCATGATCTCGAATCCGGTCAGATTCTTGTTGTAGCCGTAGGCGGAAATGCGGTCAACGATGTTGTACCAGTGGAGCACTTCAGACTCGATCTCGCACAGTTCCTGGTTCATGTCCGCACGCTTCTCGGCGTCGGGCTCAGCCATGATGACGGCAGAGATGGCATCCATGCGGTCCTTGTGATTGAATTCACTGGTGGTGAAGCCTCCGCCGAGGGCATACAGATACCAGCAGGAGAGGTTCTGCGACACGGTCTTGGACGGCACGCCTGTGAAGTCCATCCACATGTCGCCGGCCGCCTCGGGAACGAAAGCGACGGACAGCCAGGAACCCGGATCATAGTTCTTGATCTCGGTGTGCACGCCGATCTTCTCCAGGTCGGCCTGGATGTTCTCCGCGCACAGGATGGCGTCGGACGTTCCGTTGGTGCTGATGGAGAAGGTCTTGCCTACGATGCCGGCTTCCTCAGCCAGCTGCTTTGCCTTGTCCAGATTGTAGATGTCGGCATAGACGCCGAGGTTCTTGTTGCTGTCCTTCACGTCGCCGCAGTACTGGGAGCACGGCATGCAGGACACTTCGCCGTATCCGTTGTAGACGATATCCAGGATGGCCTGGTTGTCGATGGCGTAGGCGATGGCCTGGCGGCCCTTCTCGTTGCCGGCCAGCTGGCCGTACTCGGTCAGGTTGAAGTAGATGCAGCGGGTCAGGCCCTGGGAGGCCGCGGAAGTGATGACTTCAAACCCGGCCTTTTCCTTGACATACTCGATGTCCTGGAACGGGACCGTGCTGACGTCGACCTCGCCGGTGATCATGGCGTTGGTCATCTGGGACTCTTCGGTGTAGATTCTGAAGTTGATGGTCTTGAATTCGGGCTTGGTTCCCCAGTAGTCGTCCCTGCGTTCAAGCGTGATGTGGCTGTTGACGACGTACTCCTTGACCTTGTACGGGCCGGTGCCGATGGGCTCCTGGGCGATCTTGTCGGCGTCATAAGATTCCTTGTCGAAGATCATCAGGGAAGTCATGCTGTAGATGTAGGACAGGTCGTACTGGGTCAGCGTCATGACGACAGTGTAGTCGTCCTTCGCATAGGTGTGCTCCAGATCCAGCATGGGCAGATAGTCCGGCTCGCCTTCACGATGGTTGTTCTTGTCCAGGGAGAAGACCACGTCCTCGGCGGTCAGGGGGTTGCCGTTGGAGAACTTGACGCCCTCGCGGATGTGCAGCGTCCACTCCGTGCCGTCTTCGTTCATGTCGATGCCGGTGCAGAGGATCCACTCCTGCTCGCCCTTGCTGTTCCACTCCCACAGTCCGTCATAGCACATGCGGACGGCGTTGAGTGAATCGTAGCCGATGTTGTACGCGGGGTCCAGCGTGCCGCGGTCCTGGGTGAACGCGACATTCAGGGTGTCTTTTGCTCCGCCCGCCTTGGATCCGCCGCCGCAGCCGGCGAGGGCCAGGATCATGACGAGAGCCAGAATCAGTGCCAATACCTTTTTCATTGTTTTACCTCCTTAAAATATTATAAATACCTGCTCTTTGCGACAGGGATTTACTCTTCTGTCTGCTTCTCTTCCGCGGTGCCCACTTTTCCGCTGCAGCGGTGGCAGGCGACGAAGTGGTTGGGCCCGATCTCGTCCAGGACCTGCGGCTGCGCGCACGCTTCGGTGGCGTACGGGCAGCGGGCCATGAAACGGCAGCCGGGTTTCGGATCGATGGGGGACGTGATCTCGCCCTGCATGATGATCCGCTTTTTCTTCGCGTGGATGTCCGGGATCGGGATCGCGGAAAGCAGCGCCTGGGTGTAGGGGTGCGTGGGGTGCGCGAACAGTTCGTTGGCCGGCGCCTTCTCCACCATGGTCCCCAGATACATGACCAGGATGTCGTCGGAGATGTATTTTACGACGGACAGGTCATGCGTGACGAACATGTACGCCAGTCCCCTCTGCTCCTGCAGGTCCAGCATCAGGTTGATGATCTGCGCCTGGATGGAAACGTCCAGAGCGGAGACCGGCTCGTCGCAGACGATGAACTTCGGCTCCAGCGCCAGCGCCCTGGCGATGCCGATACGCTGCCGGCGGCCGCCGTCCAGCTCATGGGGATAGGAGTTTTCGAAGCGTTCCGCCAGGCCGACCGTCTCCATCAGCTGACGTGTCTTCTCCAGGCATTCCGCCTTGCTCAGCTTCCCCTGGTTCTTCAGCGGCTCCATGATGGCCTCGCTGACGGACATGCGGGGATCGAGAGAGGCGTACGGATCCTGGAAGATCAGCTGCATGTCCTCGCGCAGTTCGCGGATCTCCTTCTTCGTCGGGCTGGAGATGTCCCGTCCCTCAAAGTAGATCTCGCCGGAGGTGGGCTCATGCAGGTGCAGGATCGTGCGGCCCAGCGTGCTCTTGCCGCACCCGGACTCTCCGACGACGCCCAGCGTCTTTCCCTTTTCCAGAGTGAACGTTACGCCGTCCACCGCGTGCAGCCATTTGCTGCCGGTCTTGAAATACTTCTTCAGATCCTTTACTTCAAGCAGGGCGCTCATTCCTCTTCACCTCCCGCGTGGAAGCATTTAACCATGTGTCCGGGCGTCACCTCGTGCTGAGGCGGCTTCGTCGTGCGGCACTGCTCCGTCGCCTTCGGACACCGTTCCGCGAAGGGGCAGCCTTCCGGCAGTTGCGACGGATCCGGCATCAGGCCCTTGATGGGCTTCAGCCTGGGTTCCGTGGAATCCAGTTTGGGAAGCGAACCGAACAGTCCGACCGTATAGGGGTGAGCCGTCCGGTCGAAGATGTCTTCAACCGTGCCGTATTCCACGATCTCTCCGGCATAGGCAACCGCCACCGTCTCGCACACTTCCGCCACGACGCCGAGGTCGTGGGTGATCAGCACGACGGAGGTGCCCAGCCTGTCCTTCAGGGTCTGGATCATCTCCAGCACCTGTGCCTGGATGGTCACGTCCAGAGCCGTCGTGGGCTCATCGGCCAGCAGCAGTTCCGGGTTGCAGGCCAGCGCCATGGCAATGACCACACGCTGCTTCATGCCTCCGGAGAACTGGTGAGGATACTCCCTGAAACGGTCCATCGGGATGCCGACCATCTCCAGCATGTCGCAGGCGCGGCGCTCGGCCTCCGCCTTGGAGCACTTGTTGTGGAGCTTGACCGCCTCTGCGATCTGGAAGCCGACGGTCTCGATGGGGTTCAGAGCGGTCATGGGATCCTGGAAGATCATGGCGATCTTGTTGCCGCGGATCTTCCGCATCTCTTTCTCGCTCTTCTTCATGATGTCTTCGCCGTCGAAGATGATCTCACCGCCGCAGAACTTGGCGGGCGGGGTCTGGAGGATGCGCATGATCGCGCGGGCGATCGTGGTCTTGCCGGCGCCCGTCTCTCCCACCAGGCCGATGGTCTCGCCTTTTCTCACGTTCAGGCTGACCCCGTTCACCGCGTGGATGACGGCCTCGTCGGTGTGGTATTCCACCACCAGATCCTTGATCTCAATAATGTTTTCAGCCATCGTCCGTCACCTCAGTTCTTCAGTCTGGGATCGAGGGCATCTCTGAGTCCGTCACCCAGGAGGTTGAAAGCAAGAACGGTGATCATGATGCACAACCCGGGATACAGGGCCAGCGTCGGGTTGGTGCGCATGAAGTTTCTGCCGTCGGAGATCATGGCGCCCCACTCAGCCACGGGGGACTGCACGCCCAGGCCGATAAAGCTCAGGCCCGCGCCGGACAGCACCGCGCCGCCGATGCTCATCGTGATGTTCACGATCAGCGGGGAGATCGCATTGGGAATGATGTGCGTAAGGATGATCTGCCTGTTGGTGGAGTTGCACATCCTGGCCGCGTCGATGTACTCATTGTCTCTGACCGTCAGGATGGAGGCGCGCATCATGCGGGCGAAACCGGGCACCATGCTGATGCCTATGGCGATGATGGCGTTCCGAAGGCTCGGTCCCAGAACAGCCGCGAACGTGATGCACAGAAGCATCATCGGGATGCTCTGGTAGATGTCCAGCAGACGCATGATCAGGTTGTCCACCCATCCGCCGAAATAGCCCGCGATCGAACCCAGCAGGATGCCGATCATGGCGGAGATGAAGATCGCGAAGATTCCCATGGACAGGGACTGCTGCGTGCCGTAAATCAGGCGGCTGAGAAGATCGCGTCCCATACGGTCGGTGCCGAGAAGGTGATCCTTGGAGGGGCCTTCCAGCGCTCTGGATTTATCCGCCACCTCGTAGGAGTAGGGGGCGATGTACTTGGCAAATACGGCAACCAGTATGATGCAGATCAGGACTGCCAGGCACACCATGGCCAGTTTGTTCTTTTTGAGCTGATGCCAGGTCATCGCGAAACGCGACACCTTTTTCCTGCGCTTTTTTGTCTGATCCTTAGCCATTATGCCACACCTCCTTCGGGAGCTTTCTTTTCCTCGCCGTCGTCCGTCTTCTTCACTTTCTTCGCTCTCATGTACTGGGAACGGATGCGCGGATCAACGAAAGCGAAGATGATGTCGATCAGCAGGATGACGATACTGAACAGCGTCGACAGGAACAGCACGCTGCCCTGGATGACGGGATAGTCACGGTTCGTCAGGCCGACCAGCGTGTACTGGCCGAGGCCGGGAATGGAATAGATCGTCTCCGTGATCAGCGATCCGCCGAGGGACATGCCGAACATGGAACCGACGCTGACGATGACCGGGATCAGGGAGTTCTTCAGCACGTGCCGCGACAGCACCTTGCGCTGACCCAGGCCCTTGGCGCGGGCGGTGACGATGTAGTCCTGCCGGATGACCTCCAGCGTCGTGGAACGCATCAGCCTCGCCGTACCGGCGGAATAGCCCAGGGCCAGCGACAGGATTGGCAGGATCCAGGCCGTCCACGGCGATATGCCCGAAACAGGGACCCACCTCAGATCGACGCCGAACCACTGCACCAGCAGCAGGGCCAGCCAGAAGGCGGGCATCGCGCTGCACAGCAGGGAGAACAGGATGGCCAGGTAGTCCTTCCAGGTGTTCTGGTTCACCGCGGCCATCATGCCCAGCGGTATGCCGATGATGACCGACAGGATAACGCTCGAGAACGCCAGGATCAGCGTGTACGGGAACCGGATGGCCATATCGTGCCACACGTCCGTCTTCGTGATGAACGAGGTGCCGAAGCTTCCGTGAAGCACTCCGCCCAGGAAGCTGAAGTACCTTTCAATGAAGCTGCGGTCCAGCTGCAGGTCCTCGCGCACCTTGGCGTACTGCTCCGGCGTTGCCGTGGCGCCGGCCACGATCCTGGCGGGGTCGCCCGGCGTGACATCGATCAGGATGAGCACGATCAGGCAGATTCCCAGCAGGATGGGGATCATCAGCAGAAGTCGTTTGAGTATGTATCTGCCCATAAGCTTTAACCTTCTCCTTTCTTTTCTTCAGCGGCACGGACACTTCCAGCCGCTGTGGCTCCGTCAGTCTCTTCCGTACCTGTCCGCCATCCAGAAGTAGCAGGAGGACGTCCAGGCGCTCCAGAACAGGCCCTTTTCACCGAATGCCGTCAGGCTGCGGTCCTCATGGCCCGTGAGTGCGTTGTAGATGTGGAAGAATCCGTAGTTCTTCAGTGCCCTGCAGTAGCTGAGAGAGATCTTTTTCGCCAGATCCCTGCGTCCGCACTTCTCCAGAGCGAGCGCTCCGAGGAACTCCGCCGGAGTGATGATGCTGCCGCCGGAGAACCCGTGGCGGAAGAAGTCGCTGTCGAGAGCCTCGCTGGCAAGTCCGTACGGTGTATCCAGCCCGCCTTCCGCGAACATGTCCCCGATGGTCTTTTCGACGATCTCCTTCGGAATCCTGTCGCCCAGCATCAGCGGCATGACAAGAGACACATTGAGAGATTCGGATCTCACTCCCGTCTCCGGGTTGAAGGCGATCCATTTTTCGCCGTCCCAGAACGTCTTTACGATCCGGTCGAACATGGCCTCCGCTCTGGCCTTCCAGTCGGCCTGCTCGGCCTCGGGCATGCCGCAGAGGGCGCCCAGACGGGCGACGGCACGCATCTGGATGGCCACGAACGTGTTCAGATCGGGACTGCAGCACGGGAAGCCGACCGTTGCGTAGTAGGGAGCATCCTCCCAGCCGGTCTCTATGACGTTCTGGAACTCGCACAGTCCGTCGTGATCCTTGTCCCTGAAGTTCAGGAAGTACTCCGTCCACTTGATCAGCCGCTCCAGCAGCCACTTTTTCTCCTCCACCGGAACGTCGTCATATACGCCGTTGTCCAGCAGCCATTCCAGGACAGCACCCTGGATCGGCGGCTTCAGGCCGTCGTTGCCGGGCAGCGCCTTGAACGCTACGCCGTCGAACATCCTGCCGTTGGGATCCATGAAATCGAAACTGGAGCAGAACACCGTCCAGGACAGCTTCGGGTCTCTGGACAGCCACACGGCCTGCATCGGCTGCTGCCAGACGAACGCAGACTCGAAGATGCAGTGGATCATCTTGATCATGGTCCTCTTGTAGTCCGATTCGCCGTCCGGCTCAACCGTCAGGTTCCAGGTCTGCCAGAGCGCCTGCAGGCGGGCCTCCTCGAACTCGCCCGGAAGCTCCGGCATCACGCGGGCGCAGAAGTCGTCGAAATCCGCCTTCACGGTCTCGTACGCCTGTTCATACGTCGGATACTCCGCCAGGGGCTTCAGCGTCGGGTCGATCATCCAGTCCTCCAGCGCCGCCACCATGACGCCGCCGTCGTCGGGAAGCACCTCGACGTAATCGAAGGTCTTGTCCGTCTTCCCCTGCACGCCGCTCACCAGCAGGTGGGACAGCTTGAAGTTCAGGGAATACCGTCCCTCGGGCACGCGCATGTCTATGATCTTGGGCGCCAGGAACTTCATCTGCGGGGTGAGCCGGATGCCCAGGCCGTCGGTGCTCTTCGCCATGGCCATGCTTCTCTCGCCGATGCAGAACCTGACCTTGCCGTAGCGTGTTTCAAGGATCACCTCGTACGGCGTCGTGCAGATGCTGTAGGGGACGGATCTGCCGTCCTTTACGACCTCCACCAGGATCTGCCGGTATCCGCTGTCAGCGCCGAGATTGGCCATGGCAAAGCCGATGGTGCGGCAGTTGCACAGCCAGAGATGGCACTTGCCGTACAGGTCCTCGCCGTAGTTGTCGTTGGCAAAGGCTATGAACGATCCGTGTCTGGAATACGGGGCATCCAGCAGGTTGACAAAATTGGACATGGACATTCTCCTTTCTTTCTCTTTAATGATGGTATCGGCTTTCCGCCGTTTATTCTCCTTCTTCCGGCATGATGGCTGTCAGCATGACGAGTGCGCTGGACGCCGCCCAGGTGGTCCAGGGCCAGCCGTCCGACGCCGTGGGATTCGGCCAGTTCACGATGGGACTTCCGTCCACTTCCGTATCCATGGGGGCAAATCCCAGAAGGATGCCGTTGTCGTAAAGGTTTTTGCACACCCTGCGGCAGATCTCCCGTGCTTCCTCCTTCTTTCCGCAGCGGAACAGTCCGGCTGCCGTCAGCATGTTGCACGGAGTGATGACGCGCCCCAGCACGAAGTTGTATCCGAAGTGGCACAGCGGACTCTTCAGGCTCTCCGTCACGAGTCCGATGTCCGTCAGGTACTCGGGATCCATCACGTCTTTGGCCAGCTTGTCAATGATCTCCTGCGGGATCCTGTCCTTGCCGAGGATCAGGGACTGGAACATATCCAGGCTCTTGCATTTCACGAGCTCTCCGGTCTCGGTCATGTAGCCCACGAAAGAATCTCCGTCCCAGAGATCGGTGCACAGGGACTTCGTCAGGCGCTTGGCGCGCGCCCGCAGTTCCGCAGCCTCTTCCGTCTTGCCCAGCTTGTCGGCCATGACCGCGCAGTCGTCCATCAGCATGATCATGTAGGCGTAGGAGTCGGGGTTCTCGATGGGGAATCCCTTCTGATACAGAGACAGGTCGTCCCAGCCGGATTCATGAGGAGTGAAGATGTATACTCTGTCGTCCCCGTGGCCGGCGTTGCGCTTGCTCTCCCAGAAGTTGAGCCATGCCAGGAATTCGGGATAGGCCTCCTCGCAGTCCTCCTTCGTCAGCCAGTCGGTGCCGCAGCGCCAGAAGATCCAATCCAGAGCCAGCGCCTGGAAGGCCGGCTGCATGCCGCCGATGCCGACGCCGTAATAATTCACGCTGCCGGAGACCTGTCCGTTCGGGACCTGATACCGGAACATGACGCGGATCAGGCGCCAGGCCTCCCGGGGATTGTTGGTGATGGGCATGGCGTTGTAGCTCTGCTGCCAGCTCATGGCGTAGTTGGCCCACACGAGATGCATGAATACCATGGGCTCCTTGAATTTTCCCCCGAGTCCGGTCCGGTGCGACCAGATCGTATAGGCGCAGTATTTGTAGAAGTCCTCCCAGCCCTTCGCCGGCTTGTTCAGGTTCGTCGCAACGAAGTCCTCGAAGCACTTGCGGCTGGCTTCTTTAACGCTCTCGAACTCAGGATAGCTGTCGTCCTTCCGGCGGGTGTCCATATATTCGTGGATCGCCGCCTCGAACACGCCCGTGTCCGCCGCAGGGATGAAGTCTATATCCAGTTTGTCGTACTCGTTTTTCTCCACGTTCCACGGATCCGTCAGCACCATCGCGCCTTTCAGCGGCACGAACAGCATCTTTCCGTGAACGCCCATGTCCGCTTCCCAGGCGCCGTCCGGCGTGGGATACATGCCGCGGCATCCGCAGCAGCTGCCGAAGGGCTTCTCCGCGCGCAGGACCATCTTCAGCCCCACGCCGCAGCCTCTGATGCGCAGCTGGTCCAGTTCGTTCATGCAGAACTCGACGGTCCCGTGCTCCGTGTCCATCCTCAGATGGTCCACATCCGCAAAGTAGGTGTAGGGGATCACGGCTCCCTGATAGGTCGGATAAAGAAGGAAGGTGTTGCTTCTCTGATCGAGGAAGGTCCCGTCCTTGCTGACCGTCACGCCGAGAATGGGCTCGCGGAAGTCTTCATAGATCGTCCAGAAATTGGTCTCGCGTCCAAAGGCAGCCTGCCTCAGATTATGTTTCTCATATGTTCCGAACATGCTGGTCACTCCCTCCTTTAATCACAGTCTTCCTGCCAGGCAGATCAGGGCGGATCCCGTAACGGCATTGACGGCTCCTCCCGGCCTGAACACGTACGGTTCCGTTCCCGTCGAAATGACGGAGGCGGCACCTCCCGCCTTGGCAAAGTCGAGAACGCGTCCGGCGGCCTTCTTTGCCAGTTCCGTGCAGCCGGCGTCGAACAGTCCGTTGATCACCAGCTCGTTGAGCCACATGACGACGGCTCCGCGGCCTTCCACCGCGGGGGCGTACATGTCGCCCGCCATGCTCTCCGTCGCGAACCCGGCTTCGGCGAAGAATTTCTTCTCATCGCCCAGGTCCGCGCACAGCGCCTTCAGCATCTCTTCGTCCAGGCGGCATCCGAGGATGACCGGGACACGCGCCAGCAGGCTGTCCGAAGCCGTCCTCTTTCCGCTCCTGACCGAACGGCAGTCGAACGAAGCGCCGTTCCACAGTCCCTTCAGCGTCTCCAGAAGTCCTTCCGCCTCCGTCTTCCAGCAGCCGCCGTCCTCTCCGGCTATGGCGGCCAGCTGTCCCAGCGCTTCGGCGTAGAGGATCATCAGGGCGTACAGATCCGGAGTCTCCAGTGGGAATTCCAGGGCGTTGTACGACGCGCCGGGCAGACACAGCTCATCCCTGTGGTTGTAGGAGAAGCGGTGTTCTCCGAAACTGTGGCTGGCCTTCCACCAGCCGTAATTCTCCTTCATCAGCCCGTACAGGTCTGCCGCCTTATCCGCGTCCAGTTTCCCTCCGGTCTTGCGCAGGAGATCGAGGACGGCCGCGCCCTGTGTCGGGGGTCCCGCCTGATAATAGACCTTCGTCGTGCTGAGCGTTCCGGGGAGCATCCCGTTGGCCATCGAGTTGAACATGGCGCGGATCAGGCGCAGTTCCTCGCCGGTATCCGCGAAAGCCATCGCGTGCAGTGGCTGTTCGTAGGCGTTCGCCCAGCCTCTAGACAGGCGTCCGGTATAGATGACCTCATCCTTCATCGTCGGATAGAAGTCGATCGTGTTCGGATTCTCCCTGTGGATCCACACGGCATAGACCGCAGGATCGCGGAGGCAGGCGTACTTCTCGGGGAATTCCGGGTATTTCGCCTTGTATTCGGCGAATCTCTTTTCGGCGGCGCATACGGCGTCCTCCGCCGGGACTGTGTCGATGTATCCCCACTCGTCCGGGTTCATCGTGTAGATCTCGAAGTCGATGTCTCCGCTGTCGTCCGGAAGCAGTTCCACCCTGGCGTCGTCCGGTCCGTTGGTGGACGGATTGAACACGGAGTGGCATACCGGTCTTCCCTTCAGGGGCTTCATCAGGTAACGGCCGCCGTTCATCTGCGTTCCGCCCAGGCTGAGGTCAAGCAGGTCTCCTGGCAGGATCGACGCGTTCATCATCGAATAGAACGGGAACTTGGCATACAGCTTGATCCCGACGCCGTGGCCGAATAGGCGGGCCGTCGAATCCGAGTCGATGATCAGCGTCACTCCGCCTTCGGCCGCAGTCAGCTTCAGCGTCGTGGGGGTCGCTTCATAGGTGTAGGATACCGGCTCCCCGTCGACGATGGGGACGATATCCACGATGCCGCCTTCTCTTCTGTGCTCACCGCCGTGGATGCGGGCGGCGAGATACAGGCCGGGTTTGATGTCAGTACCGTCGCAGTTGTTCTCTTCATAGACGAGCACGCCGCAGTGCGGCCCGCCAAACGGGATCCGGGTAAGGTCAATAACGGACTTGGAATCAGGCATCTGCAATCTCCTCCTTTTATGCTGACTGGTCATTGTTTGCTGCCGGAAGGACGATCCCGACGCGTCCGCCCGGCTATTCTCCCTCAAATACAATTTTAGAATGTGTCCGTGCTAACACAAGGGTCATTTGAAGTGCCTTTGAACGAAAAGAATCATTCTGCAGTTCAATGTCCGTTTTTTATTTAATAATACCAATGTTTGGGATTATTGTCTATGATTTTTGTGTATCTTCACCATCCTTTCCATGTCCTGCAGTTCTTTCTCCTGCAGCATCACAGCGAACTCCGGAGTGCTGTTTTTCGGTAACGCAGAAGGCTCATGACTCGATATTTCCGCAATCCCCATAACGACAAGAGGCCGGCGGACCCTTTCGGATCCGCCGGTCTCTGCCGTTGTGTCTCAGTCGATCAGTTCAACGCTTCACTGAACGGTATTCAGTTATTTCGCGCTGTCCTCGTCTTCCTTGCGCTTTTTCCTGCCGAGAACGATCGCTCCCGCCAGACCCACTGCGGACGCGCCCATCAGGCCGGCCCACAGAGGCAGGTTGTTGCTGTCGCCCGTCGGTACGTAATCCTTCGGCGCTTCGTCTACATAGAAG
>JAFYAU010000009.1 GCA_017540565.1 Oscillospiraceae bacterium | reverse complement strand
GGTATCTGATTCGCTACAATAGCCTTAGGCCGACCGTCGCTTTGAAAACTGGGCGCTTAACGGTCTGGTTTGTTATACTCTTTTTCACTCGCTCAAGAATCTATTTATTTACTTGACTTTTCTTAGCAGATCTTGACTTTTCTTAGCAGGTCTCGTTTTTCTACGATTTTAGCATGGCCACATACCGAATTCAATATGGACGGGATACGGCGGAACTGGTATAATCAGACTGTGAAAATATGCATTCCGCGGAACCGTTCCGCGGGTCTTCGGAGGGATGTACTGTGAGCCTGGAAAACGTGACGAAGGCCGTACCGGCAAGGCTGTCCGACGACGGCACCGCCGTCGTGTGTATCGATCAGACCCTGCTGCCGAACGAGACGGTCTACCTGACCCTCAGCAGCGCGGAGGATCTGTGGGAAGCCATCTACATGCTGCGGGTGCGCGGCGCCCCGACAATCGGCGTTTTCGCCGCCTATGCGATCTATGTGCTGTCCCTTCAGACCAAGGAGACAGATTTCGGCGCCTTCTATGAAGAGTTCAGGAAGAACAAGGACTACCTGGATTCCTCCCGGCCCACGGCGGTCAACCTGAAAAAGCAGCTGGACCGCATGGAGCGGTGCGTGCTGGCGCACAGGGAGGAACCCGTGGAAAAGATCCTTCCGGCGCTGAAGCAGGAGGCCCTGGATATCCACCGCGAGGAACTGGACATGCTGGCGGCGGTCTCCGAGTACGGCCTGACCCTTGTGAAGGACGGGGACGGGATCCTGACCCACTGCAACGCCGGTCCCCTGGCCATGTCCCCCGGCCTTGGAGCCATCCTTCTGGGCAAGGAGCGCGGCTATGAGTTCCACTGCTGGGTGGACGAGACCCGGCCGCTTCTGCAGGGCGCCCGCCTGACCAGTTATGAACTCACGCTGGCCGGCGTGGATTGCACCCTGATCTGCGACAACATGGCCAGCATCGTCATGAAGGAGGGCAAGGTGAACGCCTGCTTCGTGGGCTGCGACCGCGTGGCCGCCAACGGAGATACCGCCAACAAGATCGGCACCAGCGGCGTGGCGATCCTCGCGAAGCACTACGGCATCCCGTTCTACGTGTTCTGCCCCTCCTCCACCATCGACTTCAACTGCAAAACAGGGGCGGACATCCGCATCGAACAGCGCAGGCCGGAGGAGATCAAGACCAAGTTCTATGAGAAGCCCATGGCGCTGGATTCCGTCAAGTGCTACAATCCCGCCTTCGACGTGACGGACGGAGAGCTCATCACCGCGATCGTGACGGAGAAGGGCATCTGCCGCGCCCCGTATACCGAGAGCCTGAAGGCCCTGTTCGGCGGTGATGAAAAATGACCTGGCTGACGGATGAGCAGGCCGTCCGGGACATCCTGGAGATCGGCCGGAGGATGTACGCCAAGGGCTTTGCCGCCGGCAACGACGGCAACATCAGCGCCCGCGTGGGAGACGGTGAGATATGGACCACCCCCTCCGGCGTATCCAAGGGCTTCATGACGGAGGACATGCTGGTGAAGATGTCTCTGGACGGAAAGGTGCTGAAAGGCTCCTGGAAGCCCAGCAGCGAGGTGAAGATGCACCTGAGGCTGTACCGGGAGATGCCGGACTGCGGCGGTGTGGTGCACGCGCATCCGCCGGTGTCCGCCGCTTTCGCGGCGGCGGGAGTCCCGCTGGATCAGGCCTATCTGCAGGAGTCGGTGGTGCTGCTGGGGGAGATCCCCGTAGCGCCCTACGCGATGCCCGGTTCCGAGGACCTGGCGGAAAGCGTCGCCCCGTTCTGCGGGAAGGTCAACGGCCTCCTGCTGGAGCATCACGGCGCGGTCGCCTGGGCGGCGGATCCCATCCACGCCTGGTACCGCCTGGAGAGCATCGAATACAACGCGACGGTGGCCATGTACTCCCGGATGATGGGATTCCACCGGCCGCTGACGGAGGAACAGATCGACGGCCTGCTGACGCTGCGTCCCGCCTGGGGCGTGACCGCCGGCGGCAGGCCCAAAGGAAGGAAAGAATGACATGAGACTGTGCAATATCTGCGGTCCGGAGGGGACCGTCCTGTGCGCCGCGGCGGAGAAGGGACTCGTGCCGCTGAAGGAACTGGGCTTTGCGGGCTCCATGAGCGACCTGATTGCCGCCGGTGAGGAAACGGTGGCGAAACTGTCGGAGGCGCTGGACCGGTGGACCGGTGAAACGGTCGATCTCGAAAAGGCCGTTTTTGCCGACGTGACGGCGCCCGGGAAGATCCTGTGCGTCGGACTGAACTACAAAAAGCACGCGAAGGAGACCGGGGGAGAACCGCCCGAGAGGCCCGTCTACTTCAGCAAGTTCAGCGACTGCCTGTGCCCCCACGGGGCGGAGGTGACGCTGCCGGATTTCCACCGCTGCTATGATTACGAGGGCGAGCTCGTGATCGTCATCGGGAAGACCGCCTGGAACATCGATCCCGAGAAGGCGGACGACTGCATTTTCGGCTATACGGCGGGCAACGACCTGTCGGCCCGCGACTGCCAGTTCCTGTCCGGCCAGTGGCTGGCGGGGAAGGCCATGCCCGGCTTCGCGCCGGCCGGCCCGTACATCGCGACGAAGGACGCCTTCGATCCCGAGGCGGACAACCGCATCGTGACCCGGGTCAACGGGAAAGTGTGCCAGGATGACATGACCTCCGGCATGATCTTCTCCTGTCGGCAGATCGTGGCGGACGCCTCCCTGTTCTTCCGGCTGGAGCCCGGAGACCTGATCTATACGGGCACCTCCGCCGGCGTGATCCTGGGCAGGCCCAAGGGAACGCGCGAGTGGCTGAAGCCCGGGGACGTGACGGAAGTGGAGATCGAAGGGATCGGCACCCTGGCCAACCGGCTGGTTTAAAAGGAGGAAATCGACATGATCGACGAGAAATACATCAATACATCGGAAGACCGGCCTCTGGCCGTGGAGCCCTACGACAGGGAGTGGGGCGTGGGCATCTCCGGACTGACGGAGAATCCCTCACCGTTCCCCCGCATCAACAAGATGCTGGACTGGCTGAAGAATACGGACAACACCGCCGACAGCCAGCGGGCGAAGATCGTCACAGAGTGTGACCGGAAGTTCGCCATGTATCCCCAGAACGTGAAGTGGGCCATGACCCTGAGGGAGATCTACCGCAGGGTGAAGATCAACATCTGGCCGGACCAGCTGATCGTGGGCGAGCTGTGCGCGCCTCCGAAATCCGCGCCGCTCTATCCGGAGTTCTCCTTCGACTGGCTGGTGGACGAGTTCAGATACCGGCCGATGGACCAGCGCAAGAACGACCGCTACGTGGTCTCCCAGGACGTCATCGACGACGTGTACGCCATGCAGGACTACTGGAAGGGACGCACCGTCTCCGAGGCCGCGCTGGCCATGTACACGCCCGAGGAGCTGCAGGGCGGACACAAGGGCAAGGGCGTGACGCAGGAGAGCCTGTTCATGTACGCCGGCGTCGGCCACGTGACGGCCAACTACGAGAAACTGCTGGCCGTGGGCTTCGGCGGCCTGCGCCGCGAGGTGGAGGAACACATGGCGGCGCTGGACGAGGCCAGGCCCGAAGACGTGGAGCGCATGAACTTCTACAAGGCGGAGCTCATCACCATCGAGGGAGCGTCCACCTACATCCGCCGGTACGGCGAGCTCGCCGCGCAGATGGCGGCGGAGGAGACGGATCCCGTGCGCCGGAAGGAACTGGAGCGGGTATCCTCCAACTGCCTGCAGGTGGCGGAGGGACCGGCCAGGGACTTCTGGGAGGCCATCCAGCTGTGGCACATCGCGACCAACATGATCATCATCGAGTCCAACGGCCACAGCGTGACCTACGGACGCTTCGACAAGATCTTCTGGCCGTATTACAAGAAGTCCGTGGAGAGCGGGATCATGACCCGCGAGCAGTGCCAGGAACTGATCGAGCACTCCTTCTGCCTGATGCACTCCCTGTGCAAGATCCGCGACACCATGGCCATCACGTTCTCCAGCGGCACGATCATGGGCGGCACCGCCCTCGACGTGGGCGGCGTGGACGAGCAGGGGAACGACATCACCAACGACCTGAGCTACATGGTGCTGGACGCCCACGCCCACACCCGCATCCCGAACCCCTGGATGGGCGTGCGCCTGCACAAGGGGACTCCGGAGCAGTTCAAGGTCAAGGTGTTCAACGTGATCCGCATCGGCACCGGGGAACCCAAGATCTTCAACGACGAGCCCATGATCCGGGCTCTGATGAACTACGGGAAGCCCCTGGAGGAGGCCAGGAACTACGTCGGCGTCGGCTGCGTGGAACCCAGCATCCCCGGGAAGACCTACGGCTGGCACGACTCCGGCTCCTTCAATCTGGCCAAGGCGGTGCATCTGGCCATCAACCACGGCCGCTGCATCGACTGCTCCTCCGCCTGCCCCTTCTATAAGGGCTGCGCCGGGGCGGGGAAGAGCCTCAGCCCGGATTCCGGAGGACTGGACACCTTCACGAGCTTCGACCAGGTGGTGGAGAGCTTCCGCTTCCAGCTGAAGTACTGGTGCGACCGGATGATCAGCATGATCAACAAGATCGACCTGGCCCAGCAGAGGCTCAAGCCGCTGCCGTACCTCAGCCTGCTGATCGACGGATGCATCGACAAGGGCATGGACGTGAGCCGCGGCGGCGCCGTGTACAACCACTCCGGACCGCAGGGCGTCGGACTCGGCACCACGGCGGACAGCCTGACGGCCATAAAGCAGCTGGTGTTCGACGATAAGATCTGCACCGGCCCCGAGCTCCTGCAGGCGCTGCGGGACAACTGGGAGGGCCACGAGCCGCTGTACGCCTACGTGAACTCCGACCGTGTGCACCATTACGGAAACAACGACGATTACGCGGACGACATCGCCCACATGGTCATGTCCTCCTACTGCGAGAACATCGAGCACAGGCCCACCCCGCACGGCGGGGAGTACATGCCGGGCGTGTTCTCCGTCACGGCGAACGTGCATCACGGCTCCTATCTGGGCGCCACGCCCGACGGACGCAAGGCCTTCGAGCCGGTCTCCGACTGCATGGGCCCCGTGCACACAGCCTGCTGCAGCCACGACACCTGCGGGCCCACCGCGGTGGCGCTCAGCGCGGCGAAGATGGACCACAGCCGCATCGGAAACGGCATCATCCTGAACTGGAAGTTCTCCCCCGGCGCCGTCTCCGGCGACACGGGGCGTGACAACCTGATCGGCCTGATGGACACGTATTTCGAGCATCAGGGCATGCAGAGCCAGTTCTCCATCGTCGGACGGGACATGATGCTGGCCGCGCAGAAGCAGCCGGAGAACTACAAGGACCTGCTGGTCCGCATCGCCGGCTACAGCGCCTATTTCGTGGAGCTGAGCACGGAGCTCCAGAACGACCTGATCGGCCGCACCGAGCTGAGCTTCGACTGACCGGAAACGGTTTCCCGACGTCCCGCGGGGGACGTCGGGAGAGAAAACGGAGGACACTATGACACAGGTACCGCTGACAAGCGAAGAGAACATCGCCAGGAATCCGGACGCCTACCGGCACGCCAGTGAGATCGACACCCATCCTCTGGCCGTAGAGCCGTGGGACAAGGAGTGGGGCGTGGCCATCTCCGGGAACACGCCGGAACCGTCGCCCTTCCCGCGCATCAACAGCATCCTGGCCATCACGAAGAAGTCCACCAACGGCTTCGTGGCGCCCGACCGGGCGGAACTGGTGACGGAGGCCTACCGGGAGCACTCCGGGGAGCCCCAGATCCTGAAGTGCGCCTACGGCATTGCGAACGTCCTGGACCGGTCGCCCCTGTACATCTTCCCCCACGAGCTGATCGTCGGCTGCCTGGGCTGCGACAAGAAGGGCGCCCCGGTGCATCCGGAGTTCGGCCTGAACTGGGTCGTGGACGAGATGCGCGACGGGCTGATGGACTATTCCGAGGAACGCACCCACGACTATTTTTCCTACACGGAGGACACCCGGCAGCGCCTGGAGGCCCTGCGGGAGTTCTGGAACGGGAACACCGTCGAGGACATGACGAACGCCATGCTCGGAGACGAGGAACTGAAGGGAAGCCACGCCAGCGTGGGCGTGTTCTTCGCGGACGCCTACATCTTCTGCGGCGCGGGCCATCTCGGCCTGGACTACGAACGGCTGTTCAGCCTGGGTTTCGGCGGCATCCTGCGGCTGATCGAGAGCACGGAGGAGGGACTGGATCCCGCGGATCCCGACGCGCTGCGGAAGCGTACCTTCCTGAAGGCGGCGCGGATCGCCTGCGAGGCGGCCATCCGCCACGTGCTGCGCTACGCCGAACTGGCGGAACATACCGCGGACGAAGAGCCGGATGAGATGCGGAAGGCGGAGCTGCGGAAGATGGCGGAGAACCTCCGCATCATCTCCGTACAGCCCCCGAAGACGTTCTGGCAGGCCATCCAGCTCGTGAACCTGGCCAACAGCATGATCCACATGGAATGCAACGGGCACTCCATCTCCTACGGCCGGTTCGACCGGTACATGTATCCCTACTACCTGCACGACCTCGAGACGGGGGAGGCCACCCGCGAGCAGATGCAGGAACTGATTGAGAACTTCTTCATCAAGATCTGGGACCTGAACAAGCTGCGCAACCACGTCCTGATCAAGACCTTCGGCAACGGAGGCATCGGCGGCCCGGCCCTGACGGTGGGCGGCGTGGACGCCGACGGCTTCGACTCCACCAACGACCTGACCTACATGGTGCTGGACGCCCACGTGCACACGAGGCTCCCGTGCCCGTGGCTGGCCGTGCGCATGCACGCGGGCACCCCGTGGGAACTGAAGGTGAAGACGGCCAACGTGATCCGGCTGGGAACGGGGGAACCCAAGATCTTCAACGACGACGTGGCGATCCCCAGCATGCTGACCAGTTCGGTGGAGCTGACGGACGCCAGGAATTACCAGGTGGTCGGATGCGTGGAGCCGGACGTCTCCGGCAAGAGCTACGGCTGGAAGGACTGCGGGCACATGAACATCGCCCGGGTGCTGGAACTGGCCGTCAACGACGGATACTGCTACCACTGCACGGAGGAGTGTCCGCGGTGGGCGAAATGCGCCGGCGCCGGGAAAAGGCTCGGACTGGCCACCGGCAGCCTGGCGGACATGAAGACCTTCGACGAGGTGCTGGAGGCCTACGACCGCCAGATGGCCTACTGGTGCGACCGCCAGGTGGCGGTGCTCAACGCGGTGGATCTGGCCCATCAGGCCGTCCGCCCGCTGCCGTTCCTTTCCATCCTTATGGACCGCTGCGTGGAGAACGGGACGGACGTGACCATGGGCGGGACCAAATACAATTTCACCGGCCCGCAGGGCGTGGGCATCGGGACCGCGGGGGACG
Source organism: Oscillospiraceae bacterium (assembly GCA_017540565.1). Lineage (GTDB taxonomy): Bacteria > Bacillota > Clostridia > Oscillospirales > Oscillospiraceae > Alloscillospira. The sequence goes on along the minus strand of JAFYAU010000009.1, from coordinate 41,715 downwards.
GACTGAGCACCATAAAACAGCTGGTGTTCGACGAGAAGATGATCACCGGAAAGGAACTCCTGGATGCCGTGAAGGCCGACTGGGAGGGGCACGAGGCCCTGTACGCCTACGTGAACTCCGACCGTGTGCATCACTACGGGAACGATGACGACTACGCCGATCTGCTGACGAAGTACGCCATGGACACCTGGTGCAAACACATAGAACACAGAAAGAACGCCCACGGCGGCTTCTTCCAGCCCGGCGCCTATTCCGTGACCGTGAACGTGGCGCACGGACAGAACCAGTGGGCCAGCATCGACGGGCGCAGGGCGTACGAGCCGGTGTCCGACTGCATGGGCGCGGTGCATACGAAATGCTGCAGCCACGACGTGAACGGGCCCTCGGCGATCTGCAAGTCCGTGACGAAGCTGGACCACGCCCGCGCCACCAACGGCACGCTGCTGAACTGGAAGTTCTCTCCGACCACGCTGGTGGGGGAGACGGGAAGGGACACCTTCATCGCCCTGATGGACGAGTACATCCGCCGCAAGGGCATGCACAGCCAGTTCACCGTGGCCAATCAGGCGACGCTGCTGGAAGCCCAGAAGCATCCGGAGAACTACCGCGACCTTCTGGTGCGCGTGGCGGGCTACAGCGCCTACTTCGTGGAGCTGAACCGCGCGCTGCAGGACGACATCATCGGACGCACGTCCCTCAGCTTTGACTGAGTGCAACAGACAGAGAAAAAGCCCCCGCGCGGGGCTTTTTCGGCAAGGAGATCCTATGCTTTACAAGGACAGGGAGGGACGGCCGGCCGGCCGCATCACCAACATTCAGCGGTATACCATCCACGACGGACCGGGCATCCGGACGGAGATCTTCTTCAAGGGCTGCACCATGCACTGCCTCTGGTGTTCCAACCCGGAGACCATCCGGCCGGGCCGGGAGCTGGGCTTCTACCCCTCCAAGTGCATGACGAAAGACAAGTGCGGCTGGTGCGTCAGAGCCTGCAGCCAGGGCGGTTCGCCCCTGGTGTTCGACAGCGAAGGCCTCATCGCCGTCACGGACGGAACGAAGTGCGTGGGATGCATGCGCTGCGCCGACGTCTGTCCGAACCACGCCATCAAGAGCTGGGGAGAGGACAGGACGGTCGAAGACCTGATGGCCGTCATCCGGGCGGACGAGAGCTTCTACCGGCGGACCGGGGGTGGAGTCACGCTCAACGGCGGCGAAGTGCTGGTGCAGTGGGAGTTTGCCCGCCTGCTTCTGCAGGCCTGCCGCGACGAGGGCATCGGCACCTGCGTCGAGACGGCGCTGTGCGTACCGACGGAGCACATGGAGGCCGTGCTGCCGTATACGGATCTGCTGATCACGGACATCAAGCACATGGACCCGGCGGTCCATGAGAAGCTGACCGGGCAGAGCAACCGGCAGATCCTGGCCAATATCCGGAGAGCCGCCGAACTCGGGACGAAGCTGGTGATCCGCACGCCCGTCGTCCACGGGTACAACAGCGGCGAGGAGAACATCCGCCGCACCGGCGCGTTCCTCAGGGACGAACTGAAAGGGGACATCGTCGCCTGGCAGCTGCTGCCCTACCGCCGGATGGGAACGGAGAAGTATGACTCTCTCCGCCGGCCGTATCCCTTCGAGGACTATACCGCCCCGGAGAGAGAGGTGTGGGAGGCGGAACTGCTGCATCTGGCGGAACTGATGCGGACGGAATACGGCCTGCCCGCCGTGGCCGGCTCCGGCGCGAAGCTGGATCTGGACGGTGAGCAGACCCCGCAGACATAACGACAGGGAAACAAAATACAATACGGGAGGGTACTCGCTATGGATCTTGAGAAACTGAAATCGTTTTTCACAACGGCAGGCGTCGACCTGCTCAAGGGGATCATCATCCTCGTCATCGGCCTTTTCGTGGTCCACTGGATCGTCAAGTTCCTGAAGAAGACCAAACTCTTTTCCAGACTCGATCCGTCCCTGCAGTCCTTCTTCATCAATGCGATCCGTCTGGTCCTCATCGTAGTCGTCGTCCTCTCGGCGGCCAACACCATCGGCGTGCCGCTCACGTCGGTCATCACCATCTTCGCCTCCGCAGGCGTGGCCATCAGCCTGGGCATGCAGGGCGCCCTGGGGAACCTGGTCGGCGGCGTGACGCTGCTCATCCTGAAGCCCATCAAGGTCGGGGAATACGTCAGGATCGGAGAGCACACGGGGATCGTCAAGAACATCGGTGCTTTCTATACCGAGATCTGCACGCTGGACAACACCCTCATCAGCCTGCCGAACAGCAATCTGACGAACACGGCCATCGTCAACTACTCCCGGGAGGGCACTTCCAGGATCGAGGCGTCCTTCACCGTCAGTTACGACAGCGACATGGACAAGGTGCGCGAGACGCTCCTGGACATGGCGAGAAAGGGAGAGAAGGTCCTCGAGGATCCGTCGCCCTGGGTGCTCATCACCAAGTGCACGGAATCCGGGGTCGTCGTCCTCGTCAGAGCCTGGGCAAAGGCGGAGGACTGGGGAAGCGTCTACTATTACCTGCTGGAGTACGGCAAGCGCGCCCTGGACGAGGCGGGCATCCGGGTGCCCTATCAGCAGATGGACGTCCATATCAGGCAGGAGTGACGCACCATTCCGGGAAAACGCGATAATAACAGAGCAGGCCCCCGCCGTGCGGCGGGGGCCTGCTGCGTCATATGCGGATAAAACGGGAAGTCACTCCGCGTCCGCGCCTTCCTGAAGAGAAGCGGGTTCCTCGGGCTTTGCGGGGAAGCGGATCGGCCGGGAGCCCTTGGCCTGTTTGTAGCGGCCGAGCTTCACCCGCATGTCCATCATGGAGCCAATGAGGCCGAACAGGAGGAAGCCGATGACGATCGCCCACAGCTTTCCCTTCCATGCGAAGCCGACGGCGGCGCCGGCCACGATGCCGACGCACATCATGACGTACGTCCAGGGGGAGGGGGCGCGGTCCTTCACGGCCATGCCGTTGGACGCGGTCGTCAGCCCGGCGTCGTGGGCGGCCTTCACGAAGGCGTCCGTATCCGACGCGGGATAGATGCGCACGGTGTTCAGGCCTTTCTCCTTCAGCGCCTCCGCGGCGAGCGCCTGCGCTGCGGCCGCGGCCTTGCCCGCCCCGAGGGCGGACAGCGTGATGTCCAGTTCCGTGACGCCGCCTTCGGGTTCTCCGCAGAAGCGGGCGTAATCCGTCCCGTTCCCGTCGGTGATCTCCCATACGGACGCCCATTCGCCGGAACCGGCGGGCGCGTATTGCTCCGGCAGTCCGGGCACATCCCTGCGGTCCGTGCGGCGCAGAGTGAGACCGGCGGATTTCAGTTCGATCGACTGTTTCATGGCGAGACCTCTCTTTTTCCGGATTGGGGACTCACGTCACCTTTTCGATATCCCCGATGCGGCCCAGGATCATCAGGTGATCATTCTGTTCGAAGCGGGTGTCGGGGGAAGGCAGGACCATCAGCTCACCGCCCCGGCGGATGGCCAGGACGGAGAGATTGTATTTCGGGCGGATTTTCAGTTCGATCATATTCTTGCCGATCCACGAGGGAAGGACGGCAATCTCGAAGATCTTGTGTTCATCCGTCAGATTCACACAGTTGAAGATATTGTCGGAGCTCTCGCTGACGGCGATCTGCTCTGCGGCGGACAGTTCAGGATAGATGACCTGGTCGGCCCCGTTCCGGAGGAGGAACTTGGCCTGCACGTCCTCGTCCGCCTTGCTGAGGACCTTCTTCGCGCCGAGCTCCTTCAGCAGGCTGGTGATCTCCAGGCTCTCCTGGAAATTGTCTCCAACGCAGACGAAACAGGCGTCGAACTCGGGGATGCCGAAGGACTTCAGCACCTCGGGATTGGTGCAGTCGCCGACCTTCGCGCTGACGGCATAGGAGAGCAGGTCCTCCAGATTCTCGGAAGACTTGTCGGCGATCATAAGCTCGCATTTGTACCGGGCCAGGGACTTGCAGAGATGATGTCCGAAGGATCCCAGGCCGATGATCAGGAAGGATTTCACGGGTCACACGCTCCTTTTTCAACCGATTAGCAGTTCTTCCGCGGGCGCCGTGACGGGCGGCCGGGAACGTTTTTCAAGCAGAGCCGTAGCGAAGGACACGCTGCCCAGCCTGCCGCAGTACATCAGCAGGATCAGCAGCAGCCGGCAGACCGTGCCGAGTTCCCGGGTGATGCCGGTGGAGAGGCCCACCGTGCCGATGGCGGAGAAGGCCTCCAGCATGGCATCCGAAAGACCGAACCCGGAGGCGGTGATGATCAGCGTTCCGGCAAGGCCGAGAACGAGATTGATGCCGATCGCGGTGAAGGCCTTGGATACGGCTTCATCCGGCACTCTCCGGCCGAACATGCCGACGTAGGCGCTGCCGCGGAACCGGGCGATCAGGAAAGCCAGAGCGACGACGACGGTCACCGTCTTGACGCCGCCCGCCGTGGAGCCGGGACAGCCGCCGATGAACATGAGGATGGCGGTCAGCAGTTTGCTCCCGTCGGACAGCGCCGCCAGATCGACGGTGCTCATGCCGGCGGTGCGCGGGGTGACGGAGTTGAACAGCGCGCACAGGATCTGCTCTCCGGTGCTCCGTCCCGCTCCGGATACGGACCGTTCCATCAGGAAGAACAGGACCGCGGGAACGAGAACGAGCACGGCGGTGGCGGCCAGAACGACTTTCGTCTGCAGCCGCCAGTGGCGGGCCCTCAGGCGCTTTTCGGTGAGATCCGCCCATACGACGAACCCCAGTCCGCCCACCAGAATGAGGACGATCAGTGTGATGGTAACGAGCGCGTCACCTGAAAAAGGTGTCATGGATACATAAGCGCCGCTGCCTCCCATCAGGTCGAATCCCGCGTTGCAGAACGCGGAGATGGAGTGGAAAACGGCGAACCACAGGCCCTTGAGCGGACCGTGCATGGGGACGAAGCGGATCGCGAGAACGGCTGCGCCGAGGAGCTCGAAGACGGCCGCGCCGATGAGGATCTTTTTCGCCAGTCCCTGGATCTCGCCGACCCGGGAGACGTTGATGCTCTCGCTCAGGACCTCACGGTTGCGAAGGCCCATGCGCCGGCGCATGAAGATGAAGAAGAACGTGGCGATGGTCATGAACCCAAGGCCGCCGATCTGGATCAGCACGAGGATTACGATCTGCCCGAATACGGACCAGTGGAGAAAGGTATCCTGCACCACGAGGCCCGTCACGCAGGAGGCCGAGGTGGCGGTGAACAGGCTGGTAAGGAATCCGGCGCTGTGTCCCGAACGCGAGGCGCAGGGAAGCATGAGCAGGACCGTACCCGTTATGATCATGAGAAAAAAACCCAGCGCAATGATCTGCACATGGGTCAGACGCTGTTTTCTAAGCATATCGTCTCACCGCCCATCACCATACCACATCCCCTGCCGTTTTTCAATGAAAACCGGCAAAAGGAAAGGCCCCACGGAACGGGACGAGTCCGTCCGGCCCGCGGGGCAGGAATCTGTTTTCCGTTATCCCTTTCCGGGGAAGTCGTGGCCCATGTACAGCTGGAACAGGGTCAGTTCCATGTCCCCGGCATAGTGCTTGGGATAGTTGCGCACCGTCTCGGGGCAGGGGAAGGGATAGTCCATGGCGATCAGCACGTCGCTCACGTTGACGCCCGTGCCGTGCATCTCGTCGCCGTGTACGATCATCCACACCATGGCGGCACCGGAGACGTCTGCGGGGATCAGGCCGGGGAAGCCGGGCATCTTCATGGCCAGCATGTCTTCGGTGATCTCCTTCTGGGAGTCGGGGTTGATCTGGCCGACGCCGGCGGGGGCGAAGCAGAACACATTGACGCCGGTGCCCCTGATCTCGTTGGAAAGGCTCATGACGGCCGAAGTGGCCGCGGCCTTGCTGGCGCAGTAGATGCTGCCGCCCAGCATTCCGGGGATATAGTGATACTGGGTGGTGGAGAAGGTCACCGTGCCGTGGCCGCGCTTGACCATGTCCGGAACGAACGCGTTGATGGCCAGCATGACGGCGTGGGCGGAGATGGCGTAGGCGCGGTCCAGTTCCTCGACGGGGGAGCCCAGGATCGGCCCGTTCAGGGACAGATCCATGGCGTTGTTGATCAGGATGTCCACCTTGCCGAACTTCTCGACGGCTTTTTCCTTCAGATTGGCGATGTCCTCCGCGGAGGAGACGTCCGCCTTCACGAAGATGGCGGTGTCCGGACCGTTGTCGGCGTTGATGGTGTCCGCCACCTCGTTTCCGCGCTTCTCGTTGCGCCCGGTGACGACGACCTTGGCGCCAGCCCACGCCAGCGCCTGGGCGAAGCCCTTGCCGACGTTGCTGGTGGAACCGGTGACGACGGCGACCTCACCGTCCAGGCAGCCCTTCTTCAGGCCGCTGTTGGAAATATCAAACATATGGGGAGTCCTCCTTTAAAGATATCGGCCCGTTGCGGGCCGTCCTGTCTGCAAGGATTATACCATCCGCCCGCACGCTTGTAAATCATCTGTTTCCGGGGGAAAAAGGACAGGACCGGGCGAAAGCCCGGTCCTGCGTACCGTCAGAAACAGGGGAAGACCGTTACCAGGATATGCTCTCGAAGAGATCGAGCTCTTCGATCATGCGGTCCACCGCGGGAAGGTACTCCGCCGGGACGGGAACGGCGCCGCCGTACTCATTGTAGATATAGGTCTCCTTCACTGAACCGTCCCTGCACACGCGGATGAGATAATACTCCCCGATCAGGAAGGAGGCGTCTCTGTCGCAGCGGTAGAAGGCGCGTGAAAAGAGGTAGTCGTATCCGTCGGGGACCTCCGGCAGAATATCGCTGCCGGCGTCCGCCAGGGCCGTCAGCGTGTCGAGCGTCTCCCCGTATCCGGCGGGGATCATGGGATGAATCAGCGCGTAGGTCTCGTCCCAGTCCTCCGTGCAGTAGGAGAACGGTCCGCTGCTCTGCGTGAGGGCGCGCAGTTCGTCATATCTGTCCTCGCGGACATAATAGTCCCCATAGTATTCCATGAGGGAAGCGTCCCTGTTATAGGGGCATCGGATGCCGAAGGAGTCCAGCAACAGGGCCGGAACGTCAGGATCTGCCACGTAGGCCGTGTCATAGAATCTGACGTGCAGCGGCATACGGGAGCTGACCAGAGAGTCCGTGGGGAGGTAGACGCTGTCCCGGAATACGATGACGTCCCTGCCGTCCGCGCCCTTGCGCAGCTCGGCCCGCGACGCTTTCATCTCGTCCAGCGCGGCGCAGGAGCACAGGCTCGCGCAGAGAGCCAGGACCAGCGCGGCGGCCAGAAGGATCTTTCCGATTCGTTTCATAGTCATGTCCTCCTTATTCCACGTTGAGCTTCTTCCGCATGATCACGCGGACCAGCAGCCCGTAGACCGTGCCGACGATGACATAGATCACGATGAGAGCGGCGGCCACGAAGGTCACGGAGTTCTCCTTCATGCTTCTCAGCCACTCGAGGATCCGCTCCGGGATCTCGGGATTGGCGACGGAGATCACGATTCCGACCGTGCCCAGGATCTGGGCCAGCAGATACAGGCCGAACAGGACGCCGACGGCGGCCAGGATCCGGTTCTTCTTCGCCGTCTGTCCGACGGTGAGGGCGAAATAGAACATCAGGTAGACGGCGGCGGAGGCGGTGACCACGAGGACCAGGCCTTCGATCCCCCACAGCGTGATGCGTCCGGATCCGAGCTTTTCCGCTCCGATCCTGACGAGATAGGCTCCCGCCTTCACGATCTCCGCAAAGACCTCCCCGGCGGTGGCGATGGCCAGCGCGATCAGGATGGAGAGAGCCGTGACGGCGGAGACGATGACGGAGGAGAGGGTCTTGGCCAGGATGTGCTGGCTGTGGGTGACGGGCAGTGTCAGGCTGAGATAGCCCTCCGCGGCGAACATGCTCCGGTAAAAACGGGCCACGCACAGGACGACGGTCATCACGGCGGCCACGATGCAGGCAATCACAAGGGCCGTGACGGAGGAGATCAGCAGGATCCGGTAGCTGGTGGAGTCATCCTCCGTCAGCTGGATCAGCCGGGTGATGACGGCGATGGCCACCAGCACGATGTCCATGGGGATCAGCGAGCGCAGATACGACAGGAAGTCGTATTTCATCAGTTTTCTTACCATTTGAACACCTCCCGGAAAAGCTCGTCCACGGATTTTCCGTGTTCCTCCCGGATGTCATCCACGGACTGGTGCAGGGTGATCCGCCCGTTCTGGATGAAGATCACGTCGTCCAGGACCTGCTCTATGTCCGAAATCAGGTGCGTGGAGATCAGAACGGAGGCCTCCGGATTGTAATTGTTGATGATGGTGCTGATGATGTAGTCCCGGGTGGCGGGATCCACGCCGGCGATGGGTTCGTCCAGCACATAGAGCAGGGCGTTCCGGCTCATCACCAGGATCAGGCACACCTTCTCCTTGTTGCCCTTGGACAGGGTCTTGAGCTTGCGCTCGGGGCCGATGTCCAGCTGGCGCAGCATCTCGTAGGCCAGCTCCGGGCGGAAATCCTCATAGAATTCCGTAAACATGTTCACGATCTGCCTGACGGTCATCCAGGAATTCAGGAAAGGGGTGTCGGGCAGATAGGAGACCAGCTTTTTCGTCTCTGTTCCGGGCATCGAGCCCCGGATCAGCACGGAACCTCCGTCCGGCTTGAGCAGGTCATTGATCAGCTTGATCAGGGTGGTCTTGCCGGAACCGTTCGGGCCAAGAAGACCGATGATCTTTCCGCTCTCCAGCGTCAGGTCGACGCCGTCCAGCGCGGTCAGATTGCCGTACCGTTTGGTCAGTCCGGTACACTGAAGCAACACACTCATTCGTTCCACTCCTTTACGTAGTCCTTGATCTGTTCGTCCGTGAAGCCAAGACCGCGCATGTCCTCGAAGAACAGGCGGGCCTTTTCGTGCAGCAGACGGTCCGTCTCCTCCCGGGCAGCCTCCGTGTTTTCGGATACGTACCAGCCGGAGCCGCGGAGAGAGGTCAGCAGTCCCTTGGCCTCCAGCTGTTCGAAGGCCTTCTGCACCGTATTCGGATTGACTCCGGACTCCAGGGCCGTTTCGCGGACGCTCTTCAGCCGCTGTCCCGGCTGGAGGCTTCCGTTGCCGATACGCACACAGAGCTGTTCCACGATCTGCGGACAGATGGGGCGCGATTTATCCGGTTTCCATGTCATTGGCAAAGCTCCTCCCAAAAATTGTACGAGTGTATTAGTACAATAGTACGATAGTACAGTTCTTGGCATTTGTCAACACTTTTTTCCGGGGAAGGGAAAAGAAATGCGAAACATAGGCAGGGAAGAGGGAAAGGGGTCGCCCTGACGGCCCGGATATGATACAATAATCCGGAACGGAATCCGCGGGAAAACCCGCGGGGAAGGAGAAGAAGCATGATGCAGCATTATCCTCTTACCTTTTCCCCCATCACGATCCGGGGGATCGAATTCAAGAACCGGCTGGTCATGACGCCGTCGTCGCCGGCGCTGACGGACTTCGACGGGTTCATGACCAGGGAATGCGTGGATTTCTTCCGGCCGATCGCCCGCGGCGGCGTCGGCGTGATCACGATAGGAAACGCGCTGGTGGATTACGACGTCGGGCACGACGAGGAGCGGCAGCTGCGCCTGGACACGGACGAGACGATCCTGCCGCTGAGCAAGTTCACGGATATGTGCCGGCAGTTCGGCTGCGAGCCCGCGGTGGAGCTGAACCACACGGGCAACGACGCCAACTGCGAGAAGACCGGGCGCCCGCCGCTCGCTCCCTCTCCCGGCTATTCGGACTTCGAGCTGGCCAGGGCGGCGGCGCAGGGACGGGAACCCGTCATGACGGAGGCCATGACTCATGAGCAGGTGAAGGACGCGGTGCGGAAATACATAGACGCCGCCGTCCGATGCAGGCAGGCCGGCGTCCGGAGGGTCATCGTCCACGGGGGACACGCGAATCTGATCGGGCAGTTCTCATCCCCGTATTTCAACCGCCGCACGGACGAGTACGGGGGAAGCCTGGAGAACCGCGCCCGCTTCGCCAGGGAGATCCTCGACGGGGTGCGCGAGCGCTGCGGGGAGGATTTCGTCATCGTGTTCCGCGTTTCCGCCGACGAGATGCTCGAGGGCGGGATGCATCTGGAGGAGACGAAGACCTACGTGCAGATGCTCCAGGACAGGATCGACGTCCTGAACGTCTCGGCGGGCGTGAGAGGGAAATTCGACTGCATGCACTACTGGGTGAATCCCTATGCCTCCCCCCATATGGCGAACGTGAAATACGCGAAAGTGTTCCGGGACCTGCTGCCCGATTCGGTCAAGGTGAGCGCCGTCGCCGGCATCATGAACATCGACAACGCCGAGCGGATCCTCGCGGAGGGCTGCGCGGATATCGTCTGCATGACCCGGCCGTTCATGGCTGATCCGGAGATGCCCCGCAAGTATGCGCTGGGGAAACCTGAGACGGTCCGGCCGTGCCTGCGCTGCGGTCACTGCAGCGACCGGCTGGTGGCGAAGCGCTCCACGGAGTGCGCCGTGAACCCGGTACTCGGGCGCGGCGTGGAATTTCCGGCGGGCATCGTGCCGCGCGCGGAGACCCGGAAGAGGGTCGCCGTCGTGGGCGGAGGCCCCGCCGGCCTGCAGGCAGCGTACACGCTCTGCCGCCGCGGGCACGACGTCACGCTGTACGAGGCGTCCTCCCGGCTGGGCGGCAATCTCCATAACGCCGTAGGCGTGCAGCCGCTGAAGCAGGATCTGAAGAATTATCTGGACTTCATCATCCGCCGCGCGGAGGCGTCGGACATGGATATCCGCCTGAACACGCCGGCGACCGCGGAACTGCTGGAACGGGAGAATTACGACGGGCTCATCATCGCCTGCGGAGCGGTGCCGGCCGTGCCGCCCGTGCCGGGGATCGGCCTGCCCCACGTGCACTGGGCGCCAGAGGCGGATCTCGGAACGGCCGAGGTACGGGGAAGCGTCGTGATCGTCGGAGCGGGCTCCGTGGCCATGGAGTGCGCCTACGGCCTCGTGCAGAAGGGGATTGTGCCCACGCTGGTCGCCATGGAAAAGGATCTCAGCGCGGCCCGGGGAGGCTTGAACGGCGGGCTGGGCGCCTCGTTCAAGCTGATCATGAAGGCCCTGAACGATGCCGGCGTGGAGTTCCGTCTGGCGCACACGCTGACGGAGATCAGGGAGAGTTCCGTGCTCTGCCGGCATGACGGGGAAACGGTGGAGATCCCGGCGGATACGGTGTTGCTCGCCGCCGGCATGAAAGCCAGAAGGGACGTCGTGGACGCCCTGCGCCGGTGCGCTCCGGCTACGGAGGTGTGGGTCGTCGGCGATGCCGGCGGACCCGCCAACGTTGCCAATGCCGTCCATACCGGATTCGACGCCGCCGTGTATATGTGAACAGAACCGGACGGGCCGTGCGGCCCGTCCGGTTTTCCGAAGCAAAGAACCGCCCCCTGCCGCTTTTGTGCGTCAGAGGGCGGTTCATCTATCCGTCTTTCAGCGTGAACGTCATTACGACGGGATTGTGGTCGGAGTGAAGGAAACCGTCGTCGATGACGCGGGCGCCCTCCACCTGAACGTTCGCGGTGGTCAGGAACCCGTCAATCGTCAGCACGAAGGTGACGCCCGGTTCGTACCCTATGTCGCAGTTGCGGCAGGAGGGGACGGGGGAGGCCGCGTCGAACGGCGCCTGGAGCGCCACGTTCTTGGGGAGCAGCTCGAAGGGGAAGGACTGCGCCCAGGTGACGTCTTTCCCCGAGACGCCGAACACCTCGGAGGAGTTGCCGAGCAGATCCTTGTTGAAGTCCCCGCCGGCGATCGCATAGTTGCCTGCGGCGTAGGTCTGGGCCATGTCGGTCATCAGCTGCTTCAGCTGTTCGGTGGCGATGGTGCCGTCGGAGGTGTAGGCGGAAAGATGCAGATTGTAGACCCGGAGGGTCCTGCCGTTGTCCACCGGGATGTCCGTGACGCTGTAGCACCGGTCCAGATCCAGCAGCTTGTTGAATCCGTCCTCGACGGGAAGACTGCGGCGGCTGGCGGATTCGACCTCGAACGAGCTCAGGGTGAGCAGCTCGGAGAGGGACTTTCCGTGGGGACGCAGGACCGGATACATCAGATACGGGGAATCATAGTTGACGGCGTCCACCCGGCCACAGCCGGGAAAAGAGCCCGCCAGGAGATCCGCCTCGTTCACGTGGTAGGAGCGGTCGGAGTCGAGATCCACTTCCTGGAAGAGGATCAGATCCGGGGACTCGCGGCGCACGAGGTCCGCGGCGGCGGTGATGTTCGTGAGCACTTCCTCTTCGGAATAGGCGCGGGAGTATTTGCCGCCGTCCATGAAAAAGCTGAAGTCCCTGCTGTAGGCTCCGAAACCGACGTTCCAGGACAGCATGGTATACGAAGTGCCGGTGCGGGCTTCGCCGGATGCGTTTCCGGCGACTTCCAGCCGCTGCCAGTCCGGCAGGCGGTGGTAATCGATCAGCACGTAGGCCACGTAGCCTGCGGCCGCGAGGATCACAGCGAGAATCAGGAGAAGAACGATCTTGAAGACGGTCTTCGCTTTCATTTCCGTACCTCCTTTGCCGTTGATGGTGCTATTGTATCGCAGAGTCCGCTTTTTTACAATACGGGGCGGGAAAAAGGCGGAAAGGCTCGCGGGAGCCGGGGAAAAATGGTACAATACCCGTGGTAACGCTCCCGCCGCGCGGCGGGGAAAGAAAGAGAGGGCGCGTCGGATGGATCAGAGAGAACGTCTGGATTATCTGGTGGAGGCATTCAAGGAGGATTCGGTGCGATACCGGGATCTGGAGACGCCGGAGGATCCGGAGGAGAAAAAGCGGCTCCTCCGTTCCCTGATGAACATCCGGATGCCCGGGCCGATGCCCCCCAGGGTCCTGAAGGTCCAGGACGAGTATCTCCGGGAACGGATCCGGGAAAACGGGATCGTCTCCGTTTCCGGGATCCCGACGGCCGCGGAGCAGGGGAGCCGCCGCCCGTTCGCGGACGTGATCTCCCTGTGGCAGGGAGATATCACGAGGCTGGCTGCGGACGCCGTCGTGAACGCGGCGAATTCCGGGATGCTCGGATGCTTCGTCCCGATGCACGCCTGCATCGACAACTGCATCCACACCTTTGCCGGAGTGCAGCTCCGGGCGGAATGCGCCCGCCGGATGGAACTGCTGCGCGCGCGGTACGGCCCCGGGTACGAGCAGCCCACGGCGGTGCCGATGCTGACCGACGGATACAATCTCCCGGCGCGGAAAGTGATCCATGTCGTGGGCCCCGTCGTCGAAGGAGAACTGACGGAGGCGCTGGAGCGGGATCTGGAGGCCTGCTACCGCAATACGCTGGAACTCTGTCTGGAAAGCGGCCTGAAGACCGTGGCTTTCTGCTGCATCTCCACCGGCGTGTTCCGTTTCCCGAACGGCCGTGCCGCCTCGATCGCCGTCCGGACGGTCACCGAATGGCTCGCGGCGCATCCGGCGGCCGTGGAGAGAGTGATCTTCAATGTATTCAAGGACGGGGACAGGGCCCTGTATGAGGAGGAACTGGCCTGAACCCTGCGCGCATAAAGGAAAAAACGGCCTCCGGCGTACAGCCGGAAGCCGTTTTCGCTGTCTGGAAGATGTTACCGGGACTGGTTCATGATGGAGACGTCCTGCAGGTCCAGATCTCCGTCGCCGTCCATGTCGCCGGCGCGGATCTGGAGCTCGTCGGCCTCGCCGCTCGTGCACAGCGCGAATGCCGCGTCCGTATCCGCCTGACCGACCGCGCCGTCCTTGTTCACATCGCCCTTCAGGACGATCCGGTAGGCGCCGTGGCTCTCGTCGTAATCGTCATACAGAACGACCACGTCCCCGGTCGCCACCTGCTTGGCGCCGGTCTTGACCTTGCCGTCGGTATAGACTCCGACGTAGCCGCCCTGCACGATGCCCTCGGCCAGGTCGGCCATTTTGATGGGGGCGTCCAGCGTGATGATGTCGGCGCTGGGCTGCACCGTCAGGCCGAAGGGCGTTACGGGATCCGGTTCGGGTTCGGGCTCGGGTTCGGGCTCCGGGGTCCCGCCCGTGACGGTGACGGTATAGGATCTCGTGCTTCCGTCCCGTGCGGTCACCTTGACCGTGGCGGTCGAACCCGTCTTGAAGGTGCCCGTCCCGGAGACGGATGCCTGGGCATCCATGGCGGCAGCCGTGAGCTTCGCGGAGGAGGTCCCTTCGGGAAGCGTCAGGGTGTACGACGTGATGTCCGGCTGGAACCTGGGACTCAGCGTTCCGGCGGAGGCCTTCAGGCTCTTGAGCTTCACATACATGCTGCCGTTGCCGCTGGGGCAGGCGCACGCCGACGAGGGCATGTTCGTGTATACGGGGATCTTGAAGGAGAGGGCCTGCGCCTTGTCGGAGCTGCTGTAGATATTGCTGATGGAGGAACCCTCGTACTGGGCGTAGTGGATGGCGGAGGCATACTGGTGGTTGCAGGGGGTCGAGTCGTTGAACTCGAAGCGCGTCAGATACGTGGTATCCTGTCCGCCGGAGATATAGCCCTGGACGTACAGCTCCGTGCCGCCCTCGATGGACTTGCGGTGCGTGTCCCAGCCCTGGCTCTTCGCGTAGCTCAGGCCGTTGGCGATGACGGCGGCGGAGCCGCTGCCGTACGCGCCGTAGTTGAAGTAATTGTAATATCCCTCATAGCCCTCGTACGTCCCTTCGACCATGACGGAGCCGTTTATGCCCTGCTCGCCGCGGATCTTGGCGGCGATCACGTAGGGATTCGCGCCGTACTTCTTCGCGGCCGCGTAGATGCAGGAGGCGTAGGAGGTGCCGGGCTCGTCCGGCAGATCGCCCTCCATGAAGGTGTCTTTCAGGATGGCCTGGACGCCGGACACCGTCTGGGTGCTCCCGTCGAAGCTCATGGTCAGGAACTGGAACACATTGGTGGAGTCCAGAAAATTGCGCGGATCCATGTAATACTCGATGATCTCGCGGCTGGCGCAGACCCACGCGCCGCTGTCCACGGCGTACCATTTGCCGGTTTCCCAGTCGAACGCGTAGTCCTCGCAGCACTTCCAGCTGGAGGGACTGACGGAGGAGACCACGCTGTACTCCTTGCGGTATTCCAGGCCGACGGCGTAGTCCCAGTCGTAGTTCAGGTTCTGGGCGGTGAAATGCCAGGCCGGATAGGCCTGATGCAGGGCGCGGATGGCGGAGCGGTACGAGGCCGGGAAGGCGGCCAGTTCCGTCTCGAAGTTCGTGTTCTCGCCGGCGGGGCCGGTGAGCGTGCCACCGGAATCGCCGCCGGAATCGCCTCCGGAGGAGGTCTTTTTCGTCACGTACAGGCTGGATACGTAGCCCGTCAGCGTGCTGCTTCCGGAAACGAAGGAGATATGATACCACACGGAGGACGTGCTGCCGTCGCTGACGGAGGCGCCGTCGGCCTCGCCGGTGACCGTGACCTCCCTGCCCTTCGCAAGGGAAGCGACGGTGCTGTAGGTGGTACCGGGGCCGGAGCGCACGTTGACCGTCTGGCTGACGTTGGAGATGACGCCCGTCCACGAGGTGTAATCCGAGGAGACCGTGACATACAGGCTGCACAGATATCCCGTTATGGAGGATCCTCCGGAGGTGAAGCTGATCTGGTACCACATGCTGGAGGAGCGCCCGTCGCCGGCGGTGATCGTCTGTCCGGACACGGAATCGACGATGGTCACGTTCGTGCCGTTGGCCAGGGCGGTCACGACGGAGGAACTCGTATTCGGGGCGGAGCGCACATTGACGCCGCCGTCCGCCTTGACGGTTCCGGTGCGGCCGGCCGCGTCCGCCGGGGCGGACAGAGGCAGGATCAGCATTCCGAGAAGAGAAAAGACGGCAAGCGCGAAGCAGAGCATGCGGCGCTTTCCGGTGCGGCGGAACAACATGGCGGGTCCTCCTTTCCGTGAGATGAAACGGACTGTATAGAAATCCGCATAATACTTTACTATAAAATTAACATTATGTCAACTGTTTTTGCGCGCGCGTTCCATTCAGAGGAAAACGGTGGTATAATGACGGCGGAAAAATACGGGGAAGGAGCGATACGGGATGAGTTTTACGGCGGCCTTCCGGCCGGGCATGGAGGACCTGGGAGCGGGCATGCTGGTGAAGAACCGGAGCCTGCTGCGCTTCTGCGAGGATACAGCCGGATTTCATACGGACACGGAGGGCGTCGGCCTGAAAGGCATGGAGGAGCGGGGACTCGCCTGGGTGCTCCTGGGCTGGGACCTGGCGGTGTACGAGCGCCCGGCGTACGGCATGGAACTCATGGTGGAGACGAGAGTGAGGGAGACGAACCGGGTCAACACCTGGAGGGATTTCTTCATCCGCGGCGCCGGAGGGCGCCTGCTGGCCGAAGCGGCCTCGCGGTGGATCGTGGTCCGGAACAGCGACCACACGGTCGTTCCCGTTCCGGAGGACATCGCGCGCCTCTTCCCTCCCGAGCCGGGGGGAAGCCTCGCCGGATGGCGCGCCAGAAGGCTGGAAGAGCCCGACCCGGCGGAGGGGGAGATGCTCTCGGAGATCCGGCGCGGCCGCACGGATACCCTGGGGCATCTGCACAATCTGGAGTATCTGACGCTGGCGGAAGACCTGCTTCCGGAGGAGGCGGGCGATCCCGCCCTGATCGGCATCCTGACCGTCCGCTTCAAAAGCGAGGTACGGGCCGGAGACACCGTCCGGTGCCTGCTCTCGTCCTTCCGGGGAAGCCGGAGGGTGGACGTCATGGGACCGAAGGGACTGAGCGCCACCGTGTGCTTCGGAAAAGAGATATGAACATGACAAAGGCCTCTCCGGCAGCGCCGGGGAGGCCTTTTCACGATTGGAGAAGGGATACGCTTTCAGCAGAAGCCGTACATGTCCGCGATGTAGAACATGACGCTCCAGCAACGGTCGAATTTCAGATAGCGCTGAAAGCGCGGATCGCTCTCGGGAAACAGGGGCTTGTCGTCGGGACCGTAGACCGTCTTCTCAAGGCCTGTGCAGTAGTCCATGATCTCGTTCCACCGCTTTTTGTCTGTCTCGCATGTCACGATGTGCGTGGAGTTGGATTCGCACGCGTCGTCTCCGGGAGCCCGGAAGGCGGGTTCCATGTGGTCCAGGCGGAAGTTCAGGTCCGGCGCGATCTCGTCGAAGCACTCCTTCAGAAGCTCGTATTCATGTTCGCGCAGGCGCACTTTGATCTCCATGGTCATATCTCTCCTTTGCTTGTCTCCCGCCCCGGCGTCAGGACGGCGGCGATATAGCGTTCCTTCTCATCTCCGGTCATGCCGAGAAGTTCCGCGCGGGCGGACAGAAGGGGAACGAGCAGACGGCTGTTCTCCTCCAGGGCATCGGATGTCCGGCCCGACAGCCCCGCGGCGAAGCGGGCGGCGGCCAGTTCGGCAAGGTCCTCCGGCGTCCGGCCGTCCGCGGGAAGGATCATGTCGCAAGCGGCGGCCAGGCGGCCGCGGCGTTCGTCATACAGTTCGCGCAGCCGGAAAAGGCCGCGGCGCAGCGAGGGGTGGTCGGGTTCCCGGCAGACGGACACCGCCTCTTCGGGAGACAGGTCCAGGCAGACGGCGCGGCCGGAGGAGACGAGGGTATCCAAAGCGCCGGGCTCATCGAGGAAACAGTCGCCCACGGCGATGCAGTAGCCGTCCCCGCCGGCCAGCTGGCCGGCCAGACGCTCCAGAAGGTCGCGCAGCGCCTCCGGAGTGAACAGGGAATAGACGTCCTGCAGCGACATCGACAGATTGCGGGTCAGGACCTCGTCGGTATCCACGAAACGGAGACCGAGCCGTTCCGCGGCCGCGCGCGCCGTCTCGCGCACTCCGCATCCGGGCAGTCCGAGAAACAGCAGATTCATGTCGCCGCCTCCCCGTTCCGCCGGGATTCGAAGAAGCGCCGGAGAAGAGCGGTGCACTCTTCCCCGCGGACGCCGCCCTCGATCCTGGGCTCGAAGCCGAACGGCTCCATGAACAGATTCAGGACGCTGCCGCAGCATCCGCTGTTGGGCTCCTTCGCTCCGTAGTAGAGGCGGGAGACCCTGGCGTTGATCACGGCCCCCGCGCACATCGGGCAGGGCTCGAGCGTCACGTACATGCTGCAGTTCGTCAGGCGCCAGGAACCGAGCGCGGCGCAGGCGGAACGGATGGCCTCCATTTCCGCGTGTGCGGTGGCGTCGGAGCCCTTTTCCCTGCGGTTGCGGCCGGAGCCTATGACGGACCCGTCAGGGCCGGCGATGACGCAGCCCACGGGGACCTCGCCCTCCGCCGCGGCCTCCCGGGCGAGCCCGAGAGCGAGCGCCATGTATTCTTCGGGCGTTCTCACAGACCGAGCACCTCCCTGTAGACGTCCTCCGGGGCGGGACGGCCCACGGCGGACAGGCTGATGAAGGCGTTGTCCAGCCAGCGGCAGGCCAGTTCCCGGATCTGATCCCGGGTCACGTCGTCGTATCTCGCGCAGAGTTCCTCGGGGGAGGGGACCTCTCCCGTATACAGGGCGCCGCGCGCCAGATGGTTCATCCGGCTCACGGTGCTCTCCAGTCCCATCAGCAGGTTGGCCCGGGTCTGCTCCTTGGCAGACGTCAGTTCCTGATCCGTCACGCCGTCCTGCTTCAGGCGCTCCAGCTCCCGCAGGATCAGTTTCAGGGCGTCGCGCTCTGCCTCGGGACTCACGCCGGTATGGATGAGGAACAGCCCCTCCCTGCGGTGGCAGGAGCCGCCGGCCGAGATGCTGTAGCACAGGCCGCGCTTTTCCCGCACGGACTGGAACAGGCGGGAGGAGGCCCCGCCGCCGAGAATGGCGGAGAAAAGGCCGAAGGCATACCGGGAGGGATCGGACAGGCTGATGCAGGGCCAGGCCAGCACCAGCTGGTTCTGCTCGCACTCCTTCTCCGTCCGCACGAGGCACGGGCGGTAGGCCGCCCTGCGGACCGGCAGGGCAGGACCGGCAGGCAGCGCGGAGAAGGCTCCGGTGATCCGGTCGAGATCGGCGGCCGTGTAGCTGCCGGACAGGGAGATCAGGACGTTGCTTCCGGTGTAGCAGCGGGCGTAGGTCCGCTTGAGGTCCGCGGCGCGGAGACCGGCCAGGCTCTTTCTCGTGCCCAGCACCGGCCGGGCGAGGGAACTGCCGGCGAAGACCTTGAGATACAGCTGTTCGTGCACCAGATCCTCCGGGTCGTCGGCATACATGTCGATCTCGTCGCAGATCACGCCCCGTTCGCTCTTCACATCCTTTTCACGGAACAGGCTGTGGAGCAGCATGTCGCTCAGGATGTCCGTGAGCGCCGGCAGATGGCTGTCCAGGACGTGGCCGTAGAAGCAGGTGCCCTCCTTCGTCGTATAGGCGTTGAGTCGCCCGCCGATGGCGTCGCTCTCCCGGGCCAGCTGCTCGGCGGACCGCTTCTTCGTCCCTTTGAACAGCATGTGCTCGATGAAGTGGCAGCTGCCGTTCTCGGCGGCGGTCTCGTTCCTGGAACCGGCACGGACCCAGATGCCGAGAGCGGCGGAACGGACGGAAGGGACGGCCTCGTGCAGCACGCGCACGCCGTTGGAGAGAGTCAGTTCTTCATACATGACGGTCTCCTCCTTTACGGATAAGGGGCTGCCTCCCGGCAACCCCTTGTATTTCATCGGTATGGTTCGGTCAGTCCGACAGGCCCATCTCGCGGCGCTCCTTCAGAGCGTCCTTGCGGGACAGGTTGATGCGGCCGCGGTCATCGATCTCCGTGACCTTGACCCAGGTCCAGTCGCCGACGTTCAGCACGTCCTCGACCTTGGCGACGCGGCGGTTCTCCAGCTTGCTGATGTGGATCATGCCGTCCTTGCCGGGAGCCAGTTCGACGAAAGCGCCGATGGGCAGGATGCGGACGACCTGGCCGTAGTACAGGGCGCCGACCTCGGGCTCGAACACGATGTTGTCGATGGTCTGCTTGGCGGCGCGGCAGGCTTCGATGTCGATGGCGGAGATGAACACGCTGCCGTCGTCCTCGATGTCGATCTTGGCGCCGGTGTCGGCGCAGATCTTCTGGATGACCTTGCCGCCGGAGCCGATCACTTCGCGGATCTTGTCCGGGTTGATCTTCATGGAGATCATCTTGGGAGCGGTGGGAGCCAGTTCGGATCTCGGCTCGGAGATCACGGGCAGCATGATCTCGTCCAGGATCTGGATGCGGGCTTCGCGGGTGATCTCGAAGGCGCTCTTGATGATCTCGGGGGTCAGGCCGTCGTTCTTCAGATCCATCTGGATGGCGGTGATGCCCTTCTTGGTGCCGGCCACCTTGAAGTCCATCTCGCCGTGGAAGTCCTCCACGCCCTGGATGTCGATGAAGGTGGTCCAGTCATCGCCGTCGGAGATCAGGCCGCAGCTGATGCCGGCAACGGGCGCCTTGATGGGCACGCCGGCGTCCATCAGGGCCAGGGTGCTTCCGCAGATGGAGCCCTGGGAGGTGCTGCCGTTGGAGGACAGGACCTCGGACACCACGCGGATGGCGTAGGGGAACTCCTCCAGACTGGGGATCACGGGTTCCAGGGCTTTCTCGGCCAGGGCGCCGTGACCGTACTCGCGGCGGGAGGTGCTGCGGCTGGGCCGCGCCTCGCCGACGGAGTAGGAGGGGAAGTTGTAGTGGTGCATGTAGCGCTTGGACTCTTCCTCGAAGATGGTGTCGAGCTTCTGTGCGGAGGAGATGGTCGCCAGCGTGGCGACGGACAGGACCTGGGTCTGTCCGCGGGTGAACAGGCCGGAACCGTGCACGCGGGGCAGGACGCCGACTTCGGCGGCCAGAGGACGGATCTCGTTCATGGCGCGGCCGTCCACGCGCTTGCCCTGCATGAGCCAGTTCTTGACGACCTTCTTCTGAATCTTGTAGGTGATCTCCTCGAGCTGGGCGGTGATCTCGGGATACTCCTCGCCGAACTGGGCGATCATCTCCTCGACCACGGCGTTGTACCGCTCCTCGCGGACGTTCTTGTCGTCCGTGTCCATGCAGTACTGGACCTTCTCGTAGTAGTTGTCGACGATCTTGGCGAACAGCTCCTCGTTGAAGCTGGCCTTTTCGTAGGTGAACTTGGGCTTGCCGACTTCCTCCACCATCCGGTTGATGAGGGCGACGACGGGCTTGATGGCCTCATGGGCCTTCATGATGCCCTCGAACATCACGTCCTCGGGGATCTGGTCGCCGCCGGCCTCGATCATGACGACCTTGTTCGCCGTGGCGGCGATGGTGCAGTACATGTCGGAGACGGCCCGCTGCTCGCAGGTGGGGTTGATGAAGTACTCCCCGTCATGATAACCCAGGCCGACGCCGGCGATGGGACCGTTGAAGGGGACCTCGGAGATGCTCACGGCGGCGGAAGCGCCGATCATGGCGGCGATCTCGGGGTTGTTGTTGTGGTCGACGGCCAGCACGGTGCAGGTCACGACGACGTCGTTCCTCAGGTCGGAGGGGAACAGGGGGCGCATGGGGCGGTCGATCATGCGGCTGGCCAGGACGGCACGCTCGCTGGGACGGCCCTCGCGGCGCAGGTAGCCGCCGGGGATGCGGCCCACGGCGTACATCTTCTCCTCGAAGTCAACGGACAGAGGGAAGTAGTCGATGCCGTCCTTCGGACGGGCGGAAGCGGTGCAGGTGCACAGCACCACGGTCTCGCCGTAGCGGACCAGGACGCTCGCGTTTGCCAGCTCGGCCAGCTTGCCGACTTCCAGGGTGAGAGGACGTCCGGCAAGATCCATCGTGTAGGTCCTGTACGCGGGGAATTCTCTGTGCTTGATGATCATGAATAGTCTCCTTTCGTTGTGTGTCGGGAGACCCGGCCCTTAGCACTTGAAACCGCGTCCCAGAAGGGCTCGGGCGCGTTTTCAACTGCTATGAGCTGGAGTACTCCCATGTGTTTTCGTACCAACAGGGCAGGCCTGAGCTTTCAGGCCTGCCCTGTCCGTTTCAACCTTACTTTCTGATGCCCAGCTTGGCGATGCAGGCTCTGTAGCGCTCGATATCCGTTTTGGCCAGATAGTCGAGCAGACGGCGGCGCTTGCCGACCATCTTGTACATGCCCAGACGGCTGTGGTTGTCCTTCTTGTGGACCTTCAGGTGCTCGGTGAGCTGGCTGATGCGCTCGGTGAGCAGGGCGATCTGGACCTCCGGGGAGCCGGTGTCGGCCTCGTGGGTCTTGTTGTTCTCGATGATGGCGGTCTTCTGTTCCTTGGTGATCATTGCGTTTCATCCTTCCTTTTTATTATTCCCCTGTGACTGAGTACCGGGCCGGAAAGGTGCCTTTCTGGCTGGTTCCCGGAACCAAGTGCACGGGCAAGCCATGAAAATATATCATATGGAAGCGCGTTTGTCAAAACAATTTTCTGGCTGTTCCGGCATTTTCGTAAAAATGCGGGGCCGGAGGTCACTGCTTTCTTCGGCGCATCCAGAAGATCAGGCCGGCGGCAAGGAACACCACGGGAATGATCAGAATGAAGAACAGCGCGTAGGGGGTCGTGCGGGGCAGGGAATTGAACGTGAGGCCGAGGCTCTTGGCGCCGATGGCCACGGTCGTTTTCCCGTCGAAATTGGCGTTGACGGCATTCATGATCACCGTGCTGTTGGAGAGGCTCGGGAAGTTGTTCAGGATCGTATCGCTGACATAATAGCCCGAGGAGATGACCGTGAGACGGGATTCCTTGCCGTCTCCGACTGCCTCGGTCGCGACCACGCCCACGTAGTAGATGCCCTCCTCGATCTCCTCGTCGGCCTGGCCGTAGTAGTTCACGCCGCTCGTGCTGGAGCTCATGAAGTATTCCGTTTCCGAGGCCCGGCGTTCCGGCGTGACCAGTGACAGGGGCACGGCGCCGATCACCATGCCGTCGGAGACGACGCCCTCGCACAGGGGGCTGTCCTCGTTGTAGACGGGATGGAAGCAGTACATGCCGAAACGGTCCGCGTACTGCTGGTACACGTTGGCGGAGTCGGCAAGATACCCCTGCTCGGTCTGGATGCCGTAGACTTTCAGCAGGGCGGAGAAATTGGGCAGCGTGTTCTCGTCCAGGACGAGGAACATCTTCCCGCCGTCCGCCAGCCACCGCTTCAGCATCGTCAGCTCGTCTTCGGCAAGGTCGGTGGTGGGACTGTTGCATACGAGCAGGTCGCACGCCTCGGGGATGGATCCGGCGCTCAGCAGCTCCAGCGAGTACTGGTCGAAGTTGGCCTTTTCCAGCATCGTGGTGATGGAGGAGGCCATGGGGCTCTCCCCGTGCCCGGACATGTAGCAGATCGTATACCGCTGGCTTCCGGTCACCGTCCCGATCGCCCCGGCCAGACGCCCCTCGGCGTCGAAGGAGACGGGCGCCTGCGTCCCGTGCGTGTAGTACGACGCATAGTCGTAGAGCACGGCCGCGGCGTCCTGGCCCTCGTAGCCGGAGACGCGGAAGGTTGCGGTGGAGCCGTCGGAGGCGTTGCGCACCTGGACGGTGTTGGACTCTCCGTCAAATTCCTTCGCCGCGGCGGGGTCCTTCTGCGGGTCGATGAAGTCCAGCGTGAGAAGAGGGGACAGGGCAACGTACTTCTCCATGTATTTCACGAACCGCTGATCGACCGACGCCCTGTCGGCGAAAACGCGGATCTCGATGGGGTCCTCCAGATCCTGCAGCATGCGGGTGGTATAGCCGGAGACCTTGTACAGGTCGTTGGCGGTCATGTCGAGCTCCAGTACGCTCGAGGGGAGGGCGTGGAGCAGCATCACCAGCGCGATGACGACCACGAGCACGACGGCGGTGAGGGCGGTCAGCAGCCGGACCGGCCGGGAGACGGGGGATTCGTTGAAGATCTTCATGTTCCGCACCTCCTCAGCGATACTGGCGCCTGTGCACGCTCTGGACCGTCAGGAACAGGAACAGGGCGGTCATGACGCAGAAGTACAGGAGCCCCTTGACGTCGAACACGTAGTTGGAGACAAAATTGTTCACCGGTCCGTATACGCTGAACATGCCGAGAAAGCCGGTGAGCGCGGTCGAGAACCAGCGGCTCGCAAGGATGGCCGAGAGGATCGCGAAGATCGCTCCGGCGCCGAACAGGGCGATGCCCACGGCCGGATGACCGGCGGAGCGTGCGAAGATCAGTGAGGCCAGGGCGAAGAGGATCAGGAAGCCCACGGCCGAGGCGGTGACGGTGGAGGGGATGAACGATACCAGCGTGTCCCACAGCAGAAGGAGAAGCAGAGACACCATGCCGACGACGGCGGCGATGAGCTGGCTCTCCGTCAGACTGGAGACGAACATGCCGATGGATATGAACATGGCCCCCAGGAACAGAAACAGAAAAATGGTGGAATAGTCGATGAGGAAACTGCCGTTGCCGCCCTTCGCGATGACCAGAGGACACAGGCAGGAGATCAGCAGGGGGATGAGGTAGACCGTGAGCATGGCGAGGAATTTCCCCAGGACAATGCCCGTCACGGAGACGGGATAGGTCAGGAGCATCTGATCGGTCCTGCTGCGGCGCTCCTCCGCCATGCTCTTCATGGTGAGAAGGGGAACGGCGAAAGCGAAGATCATGACCGTCCCGGAAAGAGCGAAGGCGAAGTAGGGATAGCCGCCCCGGAGGTTGTATACGGTGAAGAACAGGCCGATCACCAGCGTGACGGCGGCAACGAACACGTAGCCGATCATGGAATTGAAATAGGAGCGGAGCTCCCTCTTGTATACGGCGGTCATGTCCCGTCAGCCTCCTTTGCCTCGTCTGCGGACCCGTCCTCCTCGGGGGACGCCGGCGCATCGGCGGCCGTGTCCGTCCCGGAGGCCGTCTCCGGCTCCCGCGCCTCTTCCTCCCCGGCAGGTCCGGAGGAGGGAGGAGCCGTCTCCCCGGACGGGGCGAGGTCCTCGTCGTTGACCAGCTTCAGGAACACCTGTTCCAGGCCGGCGGTCCGGAACTGCATGCCGAGAAGCGGCAGGTCCGCCGCCGCGCAGGCGCGGAAGACGGATTCCCTCAGATCCTGCCCGTCATCGGCGTACACCACGGCGCGGAACCCGTCCCCGGAGGGGAACAGCTCCGTGTGGGAGATCCCTTCGATCCCGGCAAGAAGGCCGTGGACGGCGTTCTCACTGGCGGTCTTCAGGGTCAGCTCCAGCGCGTTGTCCCGCAGGGAGCGCTCCAGTTCCTCCGGCGTCCCGTCCGCCACCAGCCGTCCGTGATGCAGGATCAGGATGTGGTCGCAGACCTCCTGGACCTCGGACAGGATATGGCTGCTGAGGATGACGGTGTGCCTTTCGGCAAGGCTGCGGATCAGCGAGCGGATCTCGATGATCTGCCGGGGATCCAGGCCTACCGTGGGTTCGTCCAGGATGATGATCTCCGGGAAGCCGAGAACGGCCTGGGCAAGGCCCACGCGCTGCCGATAGCCCTTGGACAGGTTCCGGATCAGACGGTCCTTCATGGAGGTCAGCTGGGTGAGCTCCATGACTTCCTCCACCGCGCCGCGTCGCTCCGCGCGCGGGATCTTTTTCAGCTCCGCGGCGAAGGTGAGATACTCCAGCGGCGTCATGTCCGTGTAGAGCGGGGGCTGCTCCGGCAGATAGCCGATGCAGCGCCGGACCGCATCCGGCTCCTCCAGGAGATCGTGTCCGCTGACGGTCACGCTCCCTTCGGTCATGCCGATGTAGCCGGTGAGAATGTTCATGGTCGTGCTCTTCCCGGCGCCGTTCGGACCGAGAAAGCCGTAGATCTGGCCATCGTTCACCGTGAAGCTGAGATGGTCGAGCACCGTGTGGCTGCCGTACCGCTTCACGAGGTCTCTGACTTCTATCACTCGTATCCCTCCTCAAGGAATCTGACAGGTATCATATTAAATGAATATACATCACGCGATGTGACGGATGTGAAAACGGAAAATGAACGTTCTGTGAATCCTGTCAGGGGATGCCGAAGAAGCGCTTCCCGTTGGCCAGGGTGAGGGCGGCCAGCTCCTCCGTCCCCATGCCCCGGATCTCGGCGGCTCTGGCCGCGATGTGGGCGAGGTTCCGCGAATCGTTCCTCCGCCCGCGGACCGGCACGGGCGCCAGATACGGGCTGTCCGTCTCGATCATCAGACGGTCGGCGGGCATCTTCTCCACGACCTCCAGGGCCTTTCTCGCGTTCTTGAACGTGATCACGCCGGTGAAGGAGAGGTACCAGCCCTGGTCCAGAATGATCTTCGCCGTCTCCCAGCTGCCCGAGAAGCAGTGGTAGACCCCGGGTACGTGGCGGTACCGGGTCACCACGTCGAGAACGTCCGCGCAGGCTTCGCGCTCGTGGATGATCACCGGCTTCTTCAGTTCGGCGGCCAGCTCCATCTGCTGGATGAAGCGATGCTTCTGCACGTCCCGCGGGGACAGGTCGTAGTGGTAGTCGAGGCCGATCTCCCCGACGGCGACGCATTTCGGGTCGGACGCCATGTCACGCAGCTCGTCGAGATCCGCGTCCGTCATGTTCTTCGCGTCGTGGGGATGCACGCCGATGCCGAACCAGACGAAGGGCCAGCGGGCGGCCAGTTCCCGGGCCGCGCGTGACGAGGGCATGTCCGCCCCGGGGTTCACGATGAGCTCGACGCCGGCTCCTGCCATGGAGGCCAGCACCTGGTCCCGGTCGCCGTCGAACTGGCTGTCGTCGTAATGGGCGTGGGTATCAAAAAACATCTCGTTCACTTCCTGTAAAAAATGCTTGCATCAGCGGATAAAGTGTGCTATCATCACTCGTACTGTATACGGCGCGGCATCTCTGCCGCTTTCGGAATATCCTTATTATTATAGTTTTGAAAGGTTGATCACAATGTCCGCACTGACTACCGTCCTGATCATTCTGCAGCTTATCAGCGCTGTTGCCATCATCATCGTCGTCCTCATCCAGAGCGGGAAGAGCGCAGGCCTGTCCGGCGCCATCGCCGGAGGCAGCGACACGTTCCTGTCCCGCAACAAGAGCAAGAGCAGGGACGCCAAGCTGGCCCGCGCCACCAAGTGGTTCGGTCTCGCTTTCATGGTGCTCACGCTGGTCATCGGCATCGTCCAGTAAGATCTGCATGTACCTGCGGCCGTCATACGACGGCCGCTTTTTTGTTCCTCACGGAGCGCTTTGCTTACTTTACCACCCCGCGGGGGAAAGTGCAATGCGGAAATGCGGCGGTTTTTTGGGTTCTGCCGTTTACAAAGCGGCTCCGGGAGGGTATACTATACAAAATGTATATTATTCTGAAAGAAACGGAGGGGACGGAATTGCAGACAGCTTTTTCACGGGTGCTGACGGAGCTGCGCCATCAGCGCGGCATGAGCCAGAAACAGGCGGCGTCGGACCTCGGCATCTCGCAGGCCCTCCTGTCCCATTACGAGAACGGCGCGCGGGAACCGCGGCTGGAATTCGTGGTGAAGGTGTGCGAATACTACGGCGTCACGTCCGACCGCCTGCTCGGCCTCGTCAACGAGGAGAATGCCAACGTCGAACGCCTGGCGGCGACGGTCGAGGAACTGCTGGGCCGGATGAGGGAGATGGAGCCGGAGACCGCTGCGGCCGTCATCAGATGCGTCAGGAGCGGCGCCGATGCGATCAGCTACATGCTGGACCATCCCGGACAGCCGCTGCCCCCGGAGAGACTTATCCCCGTGCTGCAGAACTATGCGGACCTGACCCGGGTCCTGACGGAGGAAAGAACAGCCGATGACTGACAGAAGAAACATCCGCAATTTCAGCATCATCGCCCACATCGACCACGGGAAGTCCACGCTTTCCGACAGGCTCATCGAGATGTGCGGCGCGGTGGACGCCCGGGAGATGGAGAACCAGATCCTGGACAACATGGAGCTGGAGAAGGAGCGCGGCATCACCATCAAGGCGCGCGCCGTCAGCCTGGACTACCGGGCCGCGGACGGGCAGCTGTACGAACTGAATCTGATCGACACCCCGGGCCACGTGGACTTCAACTACGAGGTCTCCCGTTCCCTTGCCGCCTGCGAGGGAGCGGTGCTGGTGGTGGACGCGGCGCAGGGGATCGAAGCACAGACGCTGGCCAACACCTATCTGGCTCTGGAGAACGACCTGGAGATCCTTCCGGTGATCAACAAGATAGACCTTCCGGCGGCGGATCCCCGGCGGGTGAAAACGGAGATCGAGGACATCATCGGCATCCCGGCCATGGACGCGCCGGAGATCTCCGCCAAGCGCGGGATCAACGTGGAGCAGGTGCCGGAGAGGATCGTCTCGGAGATCCCGGCGCCGAAGGGCGACCCGGACGCTCCGCTGAAGGCCCTGATCTTCGACAGCCAGTACGACAGCTACCGCGGCGTGATCGTGTACATGCGGCTGATGGACGGGACCGTCCGCGCGGACATGGATATCCGGATGATGGCCACCGGCGCGGTGTACCGCGTCGTGGAAGTGGGCCACATGAGGCCCGTGGGGCTGGAACCCTGCGGGGAGCTCTCCGCAGGCGACGTGGGATATCTCACCGCCAGCATCAAGAACGTGGCGGATACCCGGGTCGGCGACACGGTGACGGACGCCGCGCGGCCGGCCGAAGAGGCGCTGCCGGGCTACCGGCCCGTGCAGCCGATGGTATTCTCCGGCGTCTATACCAGCGACGGAGCAAAGTATCCGGACCTGCGCGACGCGCTGGAGAAGCTGAAGCTGAACGACGCCTCGCTGTCGTTCGAACCGGAGTCCTCCGTGGCGCTGGGCTTCGGGTTCCGGTGCGGCTTCCTGGGGCTGCTCCACATGGAGATCATCCAGGAGAGACTGGAACGGGAGTACAATCTGGACCTGATCACGACGGCGCCGAGCGTCATCTACCGGGTGACGAAGACCGACGGGTCCGTGGTGATGGTGGACAACCCACTGAACTACCCGGATCCCGCCGAGATCCTGGAGGCGGAGGAACCCTTCGTGAGCGCCTCCATCATGTGCCCGACGGAGTTCGTGGGGAACATCATGGATCTGTGCCAGGAGCGCCGCGGGGAGTACAGGGACATGAAGTATCTGGACGATACCCGCGTGGAGCTACACTATGAGATGCCCCTCAACGAGATCATCTACGACTTCTTCGACGCCCTGAAGTCCCGCAGCCGGGGCTACGCCTCCCTGGACTACGAGTTCCTGGGATACCGGAAGAGCGACCTGGTCAAGCTGGACATCCTGCTCAACGGCGAGGTCGTGGACGCCCTGTCGTTCATCGTCCACAAGGACAAGGCCTATCCCAGGGGACGCCGCATCGCGGAAAAACTGAAGGAGAACATCCCCCGGCAGCTGTTCGAGGTGCCGGTGCAGGCCGCCATCGGCGGGAAGATCATCGCCCGCGAGACCATCAAGGCCCTGCGCAAGGACGTGCTGGCCAAGTGCTACGGCGGAGACATCACCAGAAAGAAGAAACTGCTGGAAAAGCAGAAGGAAGGCAAGAAGAGAATGCGCAGCCTGGGCACGGTCTCCGTGCCGCAGGAGGCTTTCATGGCGGTGCTGCGTCTGGACGAGTGACGCGGCGGAACAGGAGAGATGAATAATGGCAAAGAAGAATACGGTAACGAAAACAGTGCCCTCCCATAAGGGCGAGACCCACAAGCGCAGCCCCTGGTATCCGCTGGTCCTGTGCGTCATGATGTGGGGAGGCTTCGCCCTGGGCCTCTTCAGCTGGATCCCGACGGGCCTCACGGTGCTGGGAAAACCCAGCAGCGTCCTGGGCATCCCCGGCGGACTGATCGCGCTCGCGGGCGTGTTCCTGATGATCTACACCGTGAAGTGCCCGGCGTGCGGGGAGAAGAAGCTGGGCAGGGCCATGGGGACCAAGGTGCCGAAGAAGTGCGAGTGCCCCGACTGCCACGCCACCGTGGAGGTCGAGTGGCCGCAAAAATGACGATGACGGAAAAAACGGGCGGGACCGATGCTGTCGGTCCCGCCCGTTCCGCTTTTCCTGCGGACGATGCTGAAGTCAGACCCGGGAGAAGACCTCGCCGAGCTTTGCGGTGATCAGAAGGTCGGCCGCGCCGTCCATGGAGGTGGGGGACATGTTGATGAGCACCAGCCGGTTCCCCCGGTAGTAGCGCAGCAGTCCGGCGGCGGGATAGACCACCAGCGACGTGCCGCCTACGATCAGGAGGTCGGCCTGGCGGATGGCCTGTACGGAGCGCTCGATCACGTCCTGATCCAGCCCCTCCTCGTACAGCACCACGTCGGGACGGATGACGCCGCCGCAGGAGCAGCGGGGCACCCCCTCGGTGCCGTCGAAGATCTCGGTGCCGTAGGTCTTCCCGCACCGGAGGCAGTAGTTGCGCAGGGTGGACCCGTGCAGCTCCAGCACGTTCCGGCTTCCCGCCAGCTGGTGGAGGCCGTCGATGTTCTGGGTGACGACGGCTTTCAGCTTCCCCTCGCGTTCCAGTTCCGCCAGGCGGCGGTGGGTCACGTTGGGTTCGGCGCCCCGGACGATCAGCTTGTCCCGGTAGAAGCGGTAGAACTCCTCCGGCTGCGCTTCGAAGAAGCTGTGGCTGATGATCTGCTCCGGGGGATATTTGTACTTCTGATGATACAGTCCGTCCACGCTGCGGAAATCCGGAATGCCGCTCTCCGTGGAGACGCCGGCGCCTCCGAAGAAGACGATGCTGCTGCTCTCGCCGATCCACCGCTTCAGGGTCTGTATGCGCTTTTCCGTTTCTGCGTTCATCGAAAAACCTCCCGAAAAGAAAGCAGGCGGCTGCGTCGCGCGGCCGCCTGCATGGCTGTCATTTGCTTCCCGTGTTGGTCTCTTTCAGCACCACGTCGTGGGCGCCGCCCTCCACGATGGAGGTGGCGGACACCAGCGTGAGCTTGGCGTTCTTCTGCAGCTCGGGGATGGTGACGGCCCCGCAGTTGCACATGGTGGAGCGGACCTTGCTCAGGGTGATGGTCACGTTGTCCTTCAGGCTGCCGGCGTAGGGAACGTAGCTGTCCACGCCCTCCACGAAGCTCATCTTCTTGGCGCCGCCGAGATCATAGCGCTGCCAGTTCCTGGCGCGGGCGGAGCCTTCGCCCCAGTATTCCTTCATGTAGGTGCCGCCCACGGAGACGCGGGCGCCGGGGGCCTCGTCGAAGCGGGCGAAATAGCGGCCCAGCATCAGGAAGTCCGCCCCCATGGCCAGGGCCAGGGTGAAGTGATAGTCGTGGACAATGCCGCCGTCGGAGCATACGGGCACGTAGACGCCGGTCTCCTCGTAGTACCGGTCGCGCTCGGCGCACACGTCGATCAGGGCGCTGGCCTGGCCGCGGCCGATGCCCTTCTGCTCGCGGGTGATGCAGATGGAGCCGCCGCCGATGCCGACCTTGACGAAGTCGGCGCCGCACTCGGCAAGGAAGCGGAAGCCCTCGCCGTCCACCACGTTGCCGGCGCCCACCTTGACGGCCTCGCCGTAGTGCTCGCGGATCCAGGCGATGGTGCGCTTCTGCCACTCGGTGTAGCCTTCGGAGGAGTCGATGCACAGCACGTCGGCCCCGGCCTCGAGGAGGGCGGGGACGCGCTCGGCGTAGTCGCGGGAGTTGATGCCGGCGCCCACCACGTACTTCTTGTTGGCGTCGAGCAGCTCCAGGGGGTTCTCCTTGTGCATGTCGTAGTCCTTGCGGAACACCATGTTCACGAGGCGCCCCTCGTCGTCAACAATGGGCAGGGCGTTGAGCTTGTGGTCCCAGATGATGTCGTTGGCCTCCCGCAGGGTGGTGCCGGCGGGGGCGGTGATCAGCTTCTCGATCGGGGTCATGAAGGTGCGGACCTTCTCTTCGCCGGTCATGCGGCTGATGCGGTAGTCGCGGCTGGTGACGATGCCCACCAGGCGTCCGGCGGCCGTGCCGTCCTCGGTGACGGGCATGGTGGAGTGGCCGGTCTGCTCCTTCAGGGCAAGGATGTCCGCCAGAGTGTCGTCCGGGCGGAGATTGGAGTCGCTGACCACGAATCCGGCCTTGTAGGACTTGACGCGGGCCACCATGGCGGCCTGGTCCTCGATGCTCTGGGAGCCGTAGATGAAGCTCACGCCGCCTTCCTTGGCGAGGGCCACGGCCATCTTGTCGTCGGAGACGGCCTGCATGATGGCGGAGGTGAGCGGGATGTTCATGGTGATGGCGGGCGTTTCGCCCTTCTTATACCTGACCAGCGGCGTCCGAAGGCTCACCCTGTCGGGGGTGCATTCGGCGCTGGTGTAGCCGGGGATCAGCAGGTATTCGCTGAACGTGCGGGAGGGTTCCGGGAAAATGTAGGCCATGGTCAGTCACTCCTTTTCAGTATCCGGGCGTTTGCCGGTATCTTCTGTTTCGTTATCTGCCCGTTCCGCAGCCGCTCCGGCTTCGGAAAGCGGGACGTCCGGGCGTACGGCGACGCACCGGTTGATGGGGATCCCCTGACGGTAGAATTTTTCCTCATAGTCCGTCATGACCCCGACGGGGCCTCCGGCGTGAAGGTCGCCGGTCACCTCGCGCAGATCCCATCCGCGGCGCTCGAAGCATTCCAGGGAATACTCGAAGAGCGGCCGGTTGTCCGTCTTGAAATGCACTTCGCCTCCGTGCGGCAGCACCTGTTCGTACAGGCGCAGGAAATCCGGGGAGGTGAGGCGCCGCTTGGCATGGCGCCGGCTCGGCCAGGGATCGCAGAAATTGATGTAGATGCGGTCCGCCTCCCCCGGGGCGAACAGCTCCGTGAGACGACGGGCGTCGGCGTCGATGAAGCGCACGTTGGACAGTTCCGCCGCGCAGACGCGCTCCATGGCCACGACCATGGCGTCGGGCACCCGCTCCACGGCCACATACAGCACGCCGGGCAGCGCGGCGGCCGTCTCCGCGGTGAAGCGGCCCTTGCCGCAGCCGATCTCCAGATAGAGACTGCCGTACGGCAGACCGTCCCGCCAGCGGCCTTTCAGCGCCTCGGGCTGCCTTTCCAGCACGGCGGCGCACCGCTCCATGCGCGGGATCAGATTCGGTTTTTTTCTCATGCGCAAAGGGCAGCGCCCCTCTCGGCGGCCTTCCGGCCGGTGCTTTTTATTGGCAGGTAGTATACCATACTACGGACTTTGCCGCAACCGGAAATTCCGCTCCGCCGATCCTTTTTTGCCGGTTTTTCTCCGCGGACGTCCGTATATACAAAAGCGGCGCGGCATAAGTTACACAGTTGTAACAGTTTTGACAAACGGCCTTTCCGGGGTTATACTTTGATATCATACTGCGGAAGAGAGACCGCCGTGCGACAGCATGCTTACGCAAAGCGGAGAGACGGAGGGCACAACGATGATAGATATCTTTGAGAAATGCATGAAGCCCGGTCTTGCCGACCAGATCATGGAGCAGGGCATCTACCCCTATTTCCATGCGCTGGAGAGCAAGCAGGATACCGAGGTCATCATGGAGGGCAAGCGCCGCATCATGCTCGGATCCAACAACTATCTGGGACTCACGACGCACCCGGAGGTCATCGAGGCGGGCATGGAGGCCTACCGGACCCTCGGTTCCGGCTGCTCCGGTTCCCGGTTCCTCAACGGAACCCTGCGGCTGCATCTCGAACTCGAGGCGGAACTGGCGAAGTTCCTCCGCAAGGAGGCCGTCATCACCCTGTCCACCGGATTCCAGACGAATCTGGGCATCATCAGCGCCGTGGTCGGACTGAACGACTACGTCATCATGGACAAGGAGAACCACGCCAGCCTGTACGACGCCTGCCGTCTGAGCTACGGAAAGATGCTGCGTTTCGAACATAACGACATGGCCGATCTGGAGGCCAAGCTCCAGCGGGTGCCCGACGACAAGGGGTGCCTGATCGTCACGGACGGCGTCTTCTCCATGGGCGGAGACATCGCCAACCTGCCGGAGATCTGCCGCCTGGCGAAGAAGTACGGCGCCAGGGTCATGGTGGACGACGCCCACGGCCTGGGCGTGATCGGCGAGGGCGGCCGCGGCACGGCCAGCTACTACGGGCTCGAGGACCAGGTGGACATCTACATGGGCACCTTCTCCAAGTCCCTGGCCTCCCTGGGAGGATACATGGCGGCTTCCGAGCGCGTGGTCCACTACGTGAAGCACAGCTCGCGCCCCTTCATCTTCTCGGCGAGCATCCCGCCCGCCAACGCGGCGGCGGCCCTGACGGCCCTCCGCATCCTGGAGGCGCATCCGGAACTGGTGGAGAAGCTGCAGGGGAACGCCCTGTACATGAGGCAGAAACTCAATGAGAAGAACATCAAGATGCGCCCGTCCAACGGGGACGTGGTGCCCATCATCCCCATCTACACCTACGAGGAGATCCCGACGCTGACCATCGCCAAGGATCTGTACGAGCACGGGGTGTACGTCAACAGCTCCCTGCCCCCGGCGACGGCCCAGCACGAGTGCCTGCTGCGCACCAGCCTGATGGCGTCGCACACCCATGAGCTGATCGACGAGGCGGTGGACATCATCGCCGAGGTCCTGAGCCGGTACGAGCTGTGAGCGCTGAATCGGCGAAAATCTGTCTGGTGACCGGAGGGTCCTCCGGCATCGGAAGAGCCGTGTGCCAGAGCCTGCTGGAGCGGGGATGTACGGTATACGAATTCAGCCGCCGCCCCGGCGGAGCGCCCGAGGGCGCGAGGCATTTCAGCGTGGACGTGACGGACGAAGCGGCCGTGAACGGGGCCGTTGCCCGGATCCTGGAGGAGGCCGGACATATCGACGTGCTGGTGAACAACGCCGGGTTCGGCATCTCCGGCGCGGTGGAGTTCACCCCGCTGGAGGAGGCCCGCCGCCAGATGGACGTGAACTTCTTCGGCATGGTGACGGTGACCCGGGCGGTGCTCGGGCCGATGCGGAATCGCGGCAGCGGACGCATCGTGAACGTGAGTTCCGTGGCTGCCCCCGCAGCCATCCCGTTCCAGACGTTCTATTCCTGCAGCAAGGCCGCCATCAACGACTACACGCTGGCCCTGGCCAACGAGGTGCGGCCCTACGGCGTGACCGTCTGCGCGGTCCAGCCGGGGGATATCCGCACCGGCTTCACCGATGCGCGGAGGAAGAACCCCGAGGGGGACGACGCCTACGGCGGACGGATCGCCCGCAGCGTGGCCGGCATGGAGAAGGACGAGCGGGGAGGCATGGCCCCGGAGAAGGCGGGAGCCATGATCGCCTCCGTCGCCCTGAGGAAGAACAGCAAGCCCGTCATGGCGCTGGGCTTCTCCTACAAGTTCCTGTGCGTGCTGATCAAGCTGCTGCCGGTGCGCCTCGTGAACTGGCTGGTCGGCCTGCTGTACGCGAGATGAACATAGGATCTGCGGCCGCCGCGGCCTCCCGCGGCGGCCCGTTTTTTCCGCATCGGAAAGGGGAAGACGGAATGACGGAAGAACTGACGATGACCGTACTCTCGGACAACATCGCGGA
Source organism: Oscillospiraceae bacterium (assembly GCA_017540565.1). Taxonomy (GTDB): domain Bacteria; phylum Bacillota; class Clostridia; order Oscillospirales; family Oscillospiraceae; genus Alloscillospira. The sequence continues at coordinate 6,371 of JAFYAU010000009.1, read as the reverse complement.
GGAGCCGCTGATTTCAGAATGGGGACTGAGCATCCTGCTGGAGGCGGACGGAAGGCGGATCCTGCTGGATACGGGCGCCGGGGAGGCGCTTGTCTCCAACGCGCGGGCGCTGGATATCGATCTGTCAATGGTGGACGCCGGCGTGCTGTCCCACGCCCATTACGACCACGCGGACGGGCTGGAGGCTTTCTTCGAATGCAACGCGAAGGCGCCGTTCTATATCCGGGAAGGGGCAGAGGAGAACTGCTTCGGCCGGAAGGAGGGCGGAATGACGTATATCGGCATCCGCCGCGGCACGCTGGAACGCTGGTCCTCCCGCATCCGGGCGGTCAGCGGCGTCTATGAGATCGCTCCCGGGATCCTGCTGGTGCCGCATCTGCCGTCGGACTGCTCCGACGCCGCGCGGAGAGGCGGCCTGTACGTGGAGAGGAACGGGGAGTTCGTTCCCGACGACTTTTCCCACGAGCAGAGCCTCGTGATCGACACGCCGCGGGGAGCTGTGATCTTCAGCAGCTGCTCCCATACGGGTCCGCTGAACATCCTGCGTGACGTGAGGGAACTCGCCGGCCGGACGGATATCCTCGCCTACGTGGGCGGCCTGCACCTGTATACGCTGACGGACGGGGAACTGTACGCGCTGCGCCGGCAGATGAAGGAAATGTCCGTCGGCAGGATCTTTACCGGACACTGCACCGGCGACCGCGCGTTTGAGGTCCTGAAGGAAGAGCTGGGGGACGGGATCTGCCAGTTCCGCGCGGGATTCCGCCATGCGTTCTGAGGGAACGCGGCCAGATGACAATAATAATATTATGTAAAACGAAAGATGCAGATCTCCTCCGTCTGGAAAGGAAGAAAGAGCGTTGCTGAGACCCGCTGTGATGATCCTCATATACCTTGTCATATCCGCCGCCGCTGCCGCGCTGGCCTGCGGGCTGGCCCGCCGCGCTTTTCCCGGGCGCGGACGGCGTGCGGTCACCGGCATCTCGCTGGGACTGTGTCTTGCCGCTCTTGCCTTCCCGCTGGCGGGAGGCCTGCTCCCGGACGGGCCGGCCGGGCGGTTTTTCCAGCGCTGGGGCAACGTGCTGCTCGGGCCAGCCCTGTATTTTTCCGGGACCCTGGCGCTGCTCTGGCTGTTCACCTGGATCCCCCGCCGCGTCCTGCGCCGGCGGAGCGGGGGAACGTGGCGGCTGCCGCGCCGCTGGGCGGCGGGCGTGCTCGCGGTACTGCTCGCGATGACGGCTGCGGTCAACATCGCGGGAGCCGTCAACGCGCGGACCGTCCGCGTCACGCGGTACGAGCTGCCGAAACAGACGCTGTCCCAGACAGGACCTCTGCGCATCGTGCTGATCGCGGACCTGCACATCGGGGTGAACTCCTCGCCCGCGCTGTATGAACGGATGGTCCGCAGGGTCAATGAGCAGGAGCCGGATCTGATCCTCGTGGCAGGGGACATCGTCACGAGCTGCTACGGGGCGATGGAGGATCCGGAAGCGTACGCGTCCGTGCTCAGGCAGATGAAGGCGGCATACGGCGTTTTCGCGGTGTACGGCAACCACGACCTGGAGGAGCCGCTGCTCGGCGGCTTTTCCCTGACCGGAGCCGGGAACGCCGTCCGGCATCCGGACATGGACGCGTTCGTTGCCTCCTGCGGCTGGAAGCTGCTGAGGGACGAGAGCGTGATCCTGCCGGATCTCTGCGGCCTGCGCCTGGCCGGCCGGCGGGACGAGAGCCGACCGGGGGACGGCGTGGCGCGGAGGGCGGAACTGAAGGAACTGCTGAAGGGGACGGACCCGGCTGAACCCGTACTGCTGCTGCAGCACGAACCGGCGGAGCTGGAAGAACTCGGGATCCTCGGCGTGGATCTGGCGTTCAGCGGGCACACGCACGACGGGCAGATCTTTCCCGGCAATGTGCTGGCGAGGATCATGGGGCCACAGTCCTACGGCCTGAAGCGCTGGGGAGACTGCGACGTGCTGGTGACCTCCGGCGTGGGCTTCTACGGCCCACCGGTCCGCGTGGGAACGGTCAGCGAGATCGCGGTGCTCGATCTGAAGTGAAGAACGGGACCTTCTGCGGCACAAAGCGGAGGACGGAAAAGGGAGCTTCCCGTCGGGGAAGCTCCCTTATATGTGTGCCTGAAATGCTCCGCAGCGGAGGTTACGGAACCCTTTTGCGTATGCTGACGTTGGGCAGCAGGAGGAAAATGGCGCCAAGGATGACGGCGGCAATCAGAAGGATCAGGAAGGCCGTGTCGTTGATCCCGCCGGCAATGGGGGTGACCACGTAGGAGGGAAGCAGGAAGGCTCCCGCCATCATCACCGTGGTGATCAGGCCGCCCGCGGCTCCGATCGTATCCGGCCCGATCTCCGGGAGAACGGCGGGGATGGACAGGAGCGTGGGCAGCAGACCGCCGAGGCACAGCCCGCACAGGGGGATCAGGACGTTGCGGAGAACGGCGAAATCCGTCAGCCAGCCGAAATACAGGGACAGCCCCGCTGCCGCAGACAGGACCGCGCAGGTGATCTTCGTGTTCTTCGTCCTGGCGATCAGTCCGGGGAAAAGGACGGAAGCGGCCAGAGCCGTGACGGAGAAGATGACGATGGTGAGATTGGCGGAGGTGTCCGCCACCCCGCGCTTCATCAGGCCGGGGCTGACGAGGGCGGAGACGGAGATGTTCACGCACATGAAGAAGGCGGCGGCCAGCGCGGCCGTCCAGACGGTACGGTTCTTCAGGACGCTGCCCAGCCGGGGCTTCGGACCGCGGACCGGGGATTCGCCGGCGGCATTTTCCGTCCGGGGACGGTCGCGGAAGAACAGGATCCACAGAACGGCGGCGGCGGCGAAGGCGATGCCGCTGTACAGAAAGGCCTTCGATACGGAGGCGCTCAGGCTCTTGCCCAGCGCCATGGCGATGATGGTCCCCGAGTTGCCGGTGGAGGCCACCAGCCCGATCGCGAGCCCCAGCTGGGCGGGCGGGAACCAGCCCGTCATGATCTTGGCGTTGTTCGCGTTGATCACGACGCCGACGCAGCCCATGAGGACGGTCACGGCCAGCAGTCCGAGATAGCCGGTGACGAACGACCTGGCGAGCGCGCACAGGGCGGAGACGATCACGGCGGCCGTGACGGTCTTCTTCACGCCGAATCTGTCCGCCGCGGTGCCGGCGAGGAAGCTGATGAACACGCCCAGGAGCATGGGCGCGGTAGCAACGGTGGTGTACTGCTGATCCGTCAGAGAGAACTGGCGCATCAGTTCCGGCGCGTAGGCCGTGGACTGATACTGGCACAGGGTCAGCAGGGTGGGCGGTATGAACGCCAGCAGCAGGATGACCCAGCGGTAGCGGGAATGGGACTGTTTCATGGACGGCGGGACCTCCTTGTTTTCTGTACAGATTATATCCGGCCAGAGGGTGGAATTCAACCGGGAAAGACATCTTTCCGGCCGCCCGAGGCGCTCCGGATTCGTTGACAAACGGCCAGCGCCGCGGGTATACTTTTTCCAGACTGGACACAGGAAAGGGTGAGAGCCATGTCCGAGGAGAAGAAGGCCTGTACGTGCGGCGATCATATCGTTCAGTACTCCCCGGAGTACTCCTTCTGCACCGGGTGCGTGACCTGCATGATCGTGTGCGGGCTGAGCCACGAGGGGGTCACGGGGCGGAGCAACGGCCGCATCCGGGTGGACCTGGGCACGAGATCGATGGTACATACGGTGCTGGCCTGCCAGCAGTGCGAGGACCGTCCGTGCTACGAGGCGTGCCCGAAGAAGGACAGCGCCATGTGCGTCGACCCGGAGACGGGCGTGGTATACGTGGACGAGGAAAACTGCGTCGGCTGCGGAAAGTGCATGCGCGCGTGCCGGTTCACGCCCTCGCGCATCTCCATGAAAAGAGACAGGGACCGCAGAAACTGGAAGGCGGTCAAGTGCGACCTGTGCCGGGGCAATCCGGACGGACCGCAGTGTATCCGCTGGTGCCCCGTGCAGTGCCTCGGCATGAGCGGCAGCTCCGTGATGCTTCCGGACGGCGTCCGTCCGGAGGACCGGTGAGGGGGTGACGTCATGCCGAACTATTCGAAAAACGACGTTCTGAACAACCCCGCCAACACGCGCGGCCTGTACGGATACAGCGGGCGCATCGCCCGCATCGACCTGACCACCGGAGAGATCTCCGTGATGGACACCTACCGCTATGTGCCGGAGTACGTCGGCGGCCGGATGGTCATCAACCGCATCTTCTGGGACGAAGTGGGACCGGGCGTGGGGGCCTTCGACGAGGCCAACAAGTTCATCTACATGAACGGTCCGACCACCGGGACCGGCATCCCCGCCGGAGGACGCAGCGCGGCCGGCGCGGTCGGCGCGGCCGTGGACCCGGAGCAGTTCACCTGGGGAAACATCGGAGGATGGTTCGCCACCGAACTGAAGTACGCCGGCTACGACGGCTTCATCATCCAGGGGAAGGCCGAGAGCCCGGTGCACATCCGCATCGAGGACGACGACATTCAGATCCTCCCGGCGGACGACCTGTGGGGCCTGCGCGTGCACGAGACGCAGCAGGCGCTGGAGGATAAATACGGACACGAGTTCAAATCCATGGTGATCGGCCCGGCGGGGGAGAACCTGGTCCGGATCGCGACCATCACCTCCGCCAACGACTGCGTGTTCGGCAAGGGCGGCTTCGGCGCCGTGTGGGGCAGCAAGAAGCTGAAGGCCGTCACGGTGCACGGCAGCGGTGTGGTGGCTCCGGCGGATATAGAGAAGATCCTGTACCTGCGCCTGCATATGAACAATCCCAGCATGAGGCCGTCCCCGGTGCTGCATCTGGAGAAGTTCGGCGTTCCCGGAGCGGAGTTCGACGTGAAGTACGACCGCGGCAACGTGGCCTGCTCCCCCGGATGCAACCAGCGCTGCAACGCCCTGATGATGAACGGCCCGTCCGCCGGCGGCGGCACCGCCAACCATATCGAAAAGTGCGTCAGCACGAGCACCTACAACTGGCAGACGGATCTGCCCGCGACCGTGGGACAGTTCTGGCCGACGGAGAAGAACTACTGCGCCCCCTGCAAGCTGCTGGGGCGGGATTTCCCGGAACCGGATTTTTCCGATCCGGACTTCGAGGCGCAGGCCAGGCCCATCCGTCCGGACGTATACAACCTCTGGAAGCCGGATTACGAGCGGGGCACCGTCATCAACGACATATGCAACGAATACGGCATCGACAAGTGGGAGATCGACGTCTGGCTGCTGACGTGGCTGGCCATGTGTTCGAAGGAAGGACTGTTCGGGGACGACGACCTCGGCACGGGCCGGAAGCCCGACGTGGAGGATCTGGAATTCCTGAAGACCTTCCTGATGAACCTGGTGGAACGGCGCGGCCGCTACGGCGATCTGTTCGCCGAAGGAATGTCGCGGGCCATCAAGGCGATGGGCTATGACAGATACAGCGAATCGGTCTACCACGGGAGATACTCCGCCGAACTGGACGGTCAGCGCCTGGACATCCCGGTCAGCCTGCACGGCGGCTGGGGCCAGAGCGTGCACTGGCAGGGCCGCGGATACGAGGGAAGCGTGGAGAAGCCGACGTGGCTGGCGGCAAACATCAACCGGATGCTGTCCACCCGGGACGCCAACACGGTGGAGCATTTCCACAGCAAGTTCGAGTACCATGAAGAGGCCGTGGCGGACCCGTACCACAGTCCGCACCTGATCGAGGCCATCATCAATGTGCAGAACTGCGCCGAGATCAAGGACTCCGTCATGAGCTGCGAGTGGCAGAGCCCCCATCCCTGGTGGCCGGAGATGGAGGCGGAGATGTTCACCGCCGCGACGGGATATGCCGTGACGCCGGAGGAACTGACCCGGGCGGCCGAACGGTCGAAACTGCTGTTCCGGGCCATCCTCATCCGCAACCACGGGCGCACCAGGCGCCGGGAGATCGAGGAGGTCTGGCGGGTCATGTCCATCCCGGATTCCTGGAACGAAACGGCGGACTGGAAGCAGTTCAACGAGATGGTGGACCTGGTGTACGAAGCCAGAGGATGGGATCCGGCGACGGGATGGCCGTACAGGGAGACCTATGAAAAGTACGGGCTGACCGACGTGGCCGGCGAGATGGAACGGCTGGGACTGCTGCCCGCGCATCCGGATACGGATGCAAGGGATTACGGGGAGCCGCCCGCGGTCCTGTTCGTCGAAAACGGCAGAAAAGAAAGACAGACTTGAGTCAATCACATACAGGGAGGTTATTAGTGTGAAAGAGTCTACTAGGGCAGTACCAAGCCAAAAAGCCGCACAAAGCCAAGCCCCGCTGAAACAGGAGATTTCCGGGGCATCGGCAATTAAGGAGAGCTTGCTAACTGACCTTTAGACCT
>JAFYAU010000008.1 GCA_017540565.1 Oscillospiraceae bacterium | reverse complement strand
GGAGCTGTCGCAAAATGTATTTTTTGCGCAGCTCCTTTTTCTTGCCCGAAAGGCACAAAAAAATGACAGAATTCCTGACCTGTGGAAAACTGTCGAGATACCGACTAGAGCACGCCTTGAAAAGCCTGCTCTCAAAAGGCGGGTTCTCAGTTTTGTGAAAATCTAAGCCGTATCTTTTTCAAACAACTGCGTTCCCGTACGGTTTTGCTGTATTTTGGAATGCAGTTTGTTTATGTTATACGCCATGGCCAGCATCAGGATCTCCGTGGTTACCTTCCGATTCCCGCGCAGCAGAAACTGCCGGTATCCGTAATCCTGCTTGATTACACCAAAGGCGCCCTCGGACTGGATGGAGCGGTTCATACGCAGAAGTACACCTGTTTTGCTGGTGATCCGTTCAAGAGATTCCGCCCGTTGCGTAAGGAATCGCTTGGAAACATGGATCTGACGGTTGCCCTTTGACCTGGTGCAGTTTTTCTTATGTGGGCAGCCGGAGCAATCGTCACATTCGTAGTAGGTGATCTCGCTCTCAAATCCGCTCTTGCTCTTGCGCTTGCCGACATGTTTTGCCCGGAGCTTTTGTCCCGCCTGACACGTATATTCGTCCCGTTCCGCATCGTAGGCCATGTTTTCCCGAAGAGCCATGTTGCTCTTGTATTTCTTCGTCTTGCTCCGTTCGTAATTCTGCGGCTTGATGTAGCATTCCGTTCCGATGTTCTCAAAATACGTGTAGTTCTCTTCGCTTTCATATCCGGCGTCTGCTGTTACATCTCTGTATTCTATACCGTGATTGCGAAGATTCTCCATAAACGGTATGAGCGTCAGCTGATCGCTTCGTTCACAGGATACGCTCACTCCCGTGATGTATTCTCCTTCTATCCCGAGCTGTATATTGTATCCCGGCTTCAGCTGCGCGTTCCGCATATGGTCTTCCTTCATATGCATGAACGTCGCGTCCGGATCCGTCTTCGAAAAACTGTTCCGTCCTTTGAATGTTTCCTGGTATTTCGCGTATTTTTGCCGCCTTTTCAGCAGTTCCTGCCATTGTTCCATATCTCTCTGCAGTTCCGTTTTCCGATGTCCTCTGCCATATACGAACGGTCCCGTTGCTCTCGACAGCATTGCCGCCCCCAGTTCTTCGGCGCTGCTGCATACGATCCCGTATTTCCGCCTTAATTCTTCAAAACATGTCTCTAGTTTCTTCTCGTTTCGGGCTTCGTATCTGTTCGTGCTTTTCTTCCAGACAAAGCTGTATTTGTTCGCGTTAGCCTCTATCTTTGTCCCGTCCACAAACAGATGTTCATACCGTATCTCGCCGACTTCCTTAAGCTTTTCCGTCAGCTGGTAAAACAGTTCTTCCGAACATTGAGACAGTCTCTGGCTCCGGAACCTCGCGATCTCATGATGACTCGGTGCCGGCGCTCCGTTTAACAGCCATATGTAATTGATGTCTCTCCGACAGGCGCTGCTGATCCCACGGCTCGCGTAGTTCCTTTCCATGTTCGCATACAGCAGGATCTTCAGCATCGTGCCAGGCTCTGTTGCGGGCTTCCGGCCGCGTACGTCATAGGCTCTCTCTAACGGGGTCAGATCCATCTCCTCTACTATCTGGTCTAAGAGCCGTACGCTGTCGTCTGCGGGAATTACCCTTTCCGCAAAACTTTCATCGATTAACAGTTGCACATCCCGGGTAGATGTGCCATAATATGTCCCGGTATTTTTGAATTTCACACTTTAATTATACCAAAAACAAGAAGCCGAGGCGACTGTTTTCAGCCACCTCGGTTTCTTGTTTCTTTAGGGCTATTTTGCGACAGCCCCTTTTCATGTCTTTTCGTATTACACGACTCTCTTCGCTCCGTAATACACGCTGGTGTAATAGGAGGAACTCAGATCGCTGATGATGACGCCGATACTCGTTCCGGCGGCATGGATAAACTTGTTGTTGCCCAGATAGATGCCCACATGGGTGATGGAGGCGAACCCGTTGTTGGAGAAGAACACCAGATCGCCGGGCTGCAGATCCTTCTTTTCCACATACTGGGACAGCTTGTTGTACTGGCTGGTAGCGCCGTGAGGCAGACTGTATCCGAACTTGCCGTACACATAGTAGACCAGACCGGAGCAGTCAAATCCGTCGGAGGGGCTCGCCCCGCCGTATACGTACCGGTATCCCGCAAACTGCTTGGTGTACTCGGCGATTTCGGCGCCCTTGGAGTTCGTGGGCGCAACAGAAGCCAGGACGGGTTCCGGGTCTTCCGCTGCTGTTCCGTCATCAACCGCCACGTAGGTGGAACTCATATAGCCGGTAGACCCGCCGTAGCTGATCTTGTACCAGCCGGACGTCTTGCCGACGATATCCACCTTCGTTCCCTTCTTCAGGGTTGCGATCACTTTATAGTTGGTAGAGGGACCGGAACGGAAGTTCACATAGTTCCCGGTGACCTTTCCCTTCTCGTTCATCGTCTCGACATTCGTTTCGGACGAGCTTCCCGACTGGGAAGAGGAAGACGAGGAGGAACTTGAATCGGACACTGTGACATACTTGCTGCTCATGTATCCGACGGTCCCGCTGCAGCTGATCTTGTACCAGCCGGACGTCTCCTCGAGGACCGTGACGGCCGTACCCGAATTCAGCATCCGGATGACGGAGGAATCGGTAGAGGGGGCGTTGCGGAAATTCACATAATCGGCGTTCACCTTGCCGCTTCTCTCCGTGCTCTGGGAAGAGGAAGAGGAGGACGAGGAGGACGAAGATGAAGAGGAAGAGGAACTGGAAGAAGAACTTCCTGAACCGCTCGTCAGATCGACATAATCGGAACGGATATAACCCGTATTCTCGTTATAGCTCAGCTTGTACCAGCCGTTGTCCAGTCCGGTCACGGACACCGACATCCCGCTGGAGGCCGTTCCGAGGATGGAGCCGGAAGTGGAGGCGGAACTGCGGACGTTAACATCGGAATCATTCACCTTTCCCGACGCCTTCAGTTCGCCGGTGGCGGAAAACCCGCTCAGGTACTCGGCACATACATATCCGGATGTACCGTTATAACTCACCTTGTACCAGGTGTCCGAGGTCTTCTCAAGGACCACGACGGTGGCTCCTCGTCCGATGGAAGTGATAACACTGTTGTCCGTTCCAGCGCCGGTCCGCATATTCAGCGCAGACGCATTCACCGTAGCGACGCCGACTGCCATTTTCCCTGCTGCCGCAGCGGTCAGGATCGGCAGGGCCGCCATCATCGCCAGGACCAGGATCAGGCAAAGGATCCGTTTCATGCTTCTCATACAGGCACCTCCCGAATCAGGTGCTCAGCGCACGGCTGAGCCAGATGTAGGCGAGATCGATGGAATCGTACAGACTGGTTTTCTCGCTCTTTTTCACGACCCGGTCTCTGGACTTCAGATCGGGATCCGTCAGCTGCAGCTGGATGGCGATACGGGAAGGCACATCCAGATCCTGCACCTTTTTCGTTTCAAGGATCTGCAGCATGGCAATGTACTTGTCGGCCATGCTGCCGAAGTAGATCAGATTGTCTTTCCTCCTCAAAGGAAAACCTTTATATGTAAGTTTCAGCTTTTTCGCCAAAGAAAACACCCTCTCCAAAGACTGTTACCAAATTGTAACACATTGTCACGGGTGTGTCAACCGCCTTTTGATGCCTCATACCCCCTGTTTTGTACATGGCAAGCGGAAAGGAGGGACGCGGTACGCCCCTCCTCTTGCATGCAGTCGGTATATTCCGGTCTACTTCTCCTGCCCCGTTTCCTGTTCCGTGTCTTCGTTCTCCAGCGCTCTGCTGAACTGTGTCTCGTACAGTTCCGTATATACGCCGCCGGCCTTCACCAGATCCCTGTGCTGGCCGCGCTCGACGATCTGCCCTTCCTTGACCACGAGGATCTCATCCGCCGCCAGGATGGTCGACAGGCGGTGGGCGATCAGGATGCTGGTACGGGACTCGATCAGCGGATCGATGGCCTCCTGGATCTTGCTTTCGGAGATGGAGTCGAGCGCAGACGTCGCCTCGTCGAAGATCAGCAGCGCCGGATCCTTCAGCAGCACGCGCGCGATGGACACCCGCTGCTTCTCTCCCCCGGACAGTTTCAGGCCGCGGTTCCCCACCATGGTATCCAGTCCGTCGGGCTGCGCCAGTATGAAGTCCAGGATGTTGGCCTTTCCGCAGGCATCCAGCAGATCCTGTTCCGTGGCATCGGGCCGCGCATACAGCAGATTCTCCCGGATGGTCCCGTTGAACAGATAACTGTCCTGCGTCACCACGCCAACGTTCCTGCGGAGGAACGCCAGATCCAGATGGCGGACGTCCACGCCGTCGAAGGTCACGCTGCCCCCGGTAACGTCGTAAAGCCGGGGGATCAGGTTGATGATTGTGCTCTTGCCGGAGCCGGACGGACCTACGATGGCCACGCTGTGTCCGCTCTCCAGCGTGAAGTTGACGTCCTTCAGGATCTGCCGGTCGGGTTCATAGGAAAAGTCCACATGCGTGAACTTCACGCTTCCCGTCGCCTTCTTTGGCACCAGGGCACCGGGGATATTCTCGATCTCCACCGGCATGTCGAAATACTCGAAGATGCGGGTGAACAGGGCCATGGAGCGCATCCACTCCACCTGGATGTTCAGCAGACTGTTGACCGGTCCGTAGGTCTTTCCGAGCAGGGCAACCAGCACGGTGATGTCACCGACCGTCAGGCTGCTGTCGTACCGCATCATCAGGATGCCGCCCACCAGATACAGCAGCATCGGGCCGATGTTGGTGAACAGGCTCAGCACGACGCGGAACCAGCGGCCCGCCATGCTCTCCCTTATATGCAGGCGGATCAGGCGGCCGTTGACGTCTCTGTATTTCCCGTACTCGTGATCCTCCCGGCAGAAAAGCTTGACAAGGAGCTGTCCGCTGACAGACATGGTCTCATTCAGGATACCGTTGATCTCATCCGTGCACTCCTGCGCCTCCCGGGTGATGGACCAGCGGGTCTTGCCGGCTCTCCGTGTGGGCAGCGTGAAAGCAGGCACGATAATGATGCCCAGCAGGGCAAGGATCCAGTTCTTCCGGAACATGGCCACCAGGGCAACCACAAGGGTGATGGAGTTCGACAGGATGCTGCTGAAAGTGCTGGTGACCACCTGTTCCACACCGGAGATGTCCCCCGTCATGCGGGTGATGATGTCCCCCTGATTGTTGGAGGTGAAGAAGCGCTGGGACATCTTCTGCAGATGAGTGAACATGGTGTTGCGCATATCGAAGGTGATGTGCTGCGCGATCCACGTATTGATGTAGCTCTCGGCCACCTGGATCAGATTGGCGCCGAGGGTCACCGCGAATGACAGCGCCAGATAGAAGATCAGCTTGGACAGATTCCTTCCGATCAGTCCCTCATCGATGATCTTGCCCGTGAGGATGGACGGAAGAAGAATAAATACGGAAGACAGGATGATGCACAGCAGCGTCAGGATAAGCTGCTTCCAGTAGGGCGTCAGGCAGGAGAAGACACGCTTCAGCAGTGCCGGAGTGACCTTCGGCAAGCTGGCCTTCTCTTCTTCCGACATGAAGCCCCGGGCTCCGTGGCCGCCGAGGGGAGGAGGCATATCTGTTCGCTCCTTTCAAATGTCAGGGCGGCCATCACAAGCCGCTTTTCGGCAAACGGCGCCCCGGGTCCGGGCAGAACTGCCCGCACCGCGGAGCGCCGCTTTCATTGTTCGACAGGTCCTGTCATTTCAGACCCAGATAGGACGTGAGCAGCTCCTGCAGGAGCTCGTCCCTGTCCAGACGGCAGATCAGGCTTCTGGCCCCGTTGTAGTTTGTGATATACGTGGGGTCCTCCGAAACGATATAGCCGATGATCTGGCTGATCGGATCGTAACCTTTCACCCGCAGTGCGTCATAAACGGCGGACAGGATCTCTTTCGTCTGGCTGTCTTTGGATATCACATTGAATTTTCTGGTGTAATCGTCCATACGTCCACCCCTTTTCTCTTTTTCTCTATTATAACGCCGGCGGCGGAGAAGAAAAGCCCCCAGCCGTTACAATTGGATGACATTTTTCAGCCGTTCCTCACTCCATCTGGCCAGGAGAAAAAGGATTCGGCAGCAGTTCGGTGAGCTTGTAGCTGACATACCTTCCGTCACCCCTGCCGATCAGGACCTCCAGTTCGGGTGAGAATTCCGCAAGGAGCTGCAGACACTGTCCGCACGGGAAGCAGTAGTTGGTCCTGTCGGTGTAAACGGCCAGCCGGATGAAATCCGTGTGTCCGGCGCTCACGGCGTTTCCGACGACCACGCTCTCCGCGCACAGCGTACAGCCCAGTGCGCAGCTCTCAACATTGCAGCCGGTAAAAACGGCCCCATCCTCACATTCCAGCGCCGCCCCCACGGGGAATCGGGAATAGGGCGCGTACGCGTTGCCCGCGGCAGACGCCGCCTGCTCCAACAGCTTTCTGTCCGTCATGTCAGTTCCCTCCTGTCAGGATAAGTTGATCGACCATTCCTTAACCGATTGAAAAATCCCGGAGACCGACGGGGAAAGCCCCGTGACCTCCCCGCGATGGGTATATACCACGTTCTGCCGGTACTGGATGGGAACGATGGGCACATTTTCAGCCGCGTACCGGCACAGGGCGGCTGCCGCCGCCTCCAGTTCCTCATCGCCGGCGGCCCGCTTCACATCGCCGATCAGATCGGCGTAGGCCGTACCGCCCGTCAGTCCGTACCGGAGGCTGCCGCCCGGCGTCAGGAGAGCGGAAAAATCGAAATCGTGAGGCAGTGCAGCCTCGCCGTAGTACAGTTCGAACCGGCCGTTCTCCAGCGCCTGCAGATAATCGTCCCAGGGCAGCGGCGTCACCTTGACGTCCAGTCCCACCCGGTTCAGATTGCCGGCGATCGCCTGCGCAGCCGCGATTTTTTTCGTACTTCCCTCATAAACGACGAAACGGAGCGACAGCGTCTCCCAGTATCCCCCACCGTAATCGTACTCGAGCAGGCCGTCGTTGTTGTGATCCTGCAGGCCCGCTTCCGCCAGATTGGCGGACATTTCGGAAACGGAGTACTCCTGGGCATCCGCCCATGAATCCGCGTAGAGCCGGAACGAGGGATTGTACAGCAGCGCCGCCGGACGTCCGATGCTCCCGTAGATCTCGTCCACGATCATCTCACGGTCCACGGCGCAGGCTATGGCTCTCCTCACGGATGCCTGCTGCAAGGCGATCCGGTTGAAATTGAAGCCGATGTACTGCAGCATCGTGGTGTCGTAGCAGTGTGTTTCAAATTCTCCGTACAGATGCAGCGAGCTGCTGTCGGAGCCTCCCTCCCAGATCATATCCAGAGAGCGGTCGGAGAAACTCTCCTCAAGCGTACCCTCCGCGTACTCTCTCAGGTAAAGGGACCTGGTCTCCGCCGCATCGGCATCCCGGTATTCCCGGAATACTTCCAGCACGGCATTCCTGCCCATCTCCCGGTACACGTACGGTCCCGTACCCGCGGGAGCGAAATCGTCCCCCGTTCCGGCACAGATGATGGGCACGTCCAGGAGGGCCGGAAGGTTCCGGTTCTCCGCCTTCAGTTCCATGATGACCCTGCCGTCGCCGTTGTCATAGCAGGCGGCGATTTCGGAAAGACGGCTTCGGTACTTGTCGCTGTCTCTCGCCAGATTGATGGTATAGGCAACGTCCACCGGCTTCAGTTCGGAACCGTCATGCATCACCGCTCCAATCAGCGTGAACCACCATGTCTTTCCGTCCTCGGTCCCGTATTCCTTGCACAGTACCGGATAAGGCTGAAAACTTTCGTCCAGCCGGAACAGCCCCTCGTAGATGAGGCTCATCAGCGCCGTATTGGATCCGCTCCGGCAGTACAGCGGATTCATGGAATCGCTCGAGGAAAAGCGCATGGTAAAGGCCGAATTGCTTGCTTTTCTTTTCTCGGGTCCGCTCATGTCGTCCGCGGTCCCTCCGGACTCATCTTCCATCTCCGGAGTTTCGGAGGAGCCGTCCTTCTTCCCGCAGCCTGTCAGCGCGGCAAGAAGCAGGAGCAGGCACAGCAGGAGCGCGAAGCCTTTTCTTATTCTGTTCAAGGTCCGTCCTCCCGTCTTTCGTGTTCTGTGTATCAGATCATATTGGCCCGGCGGCCGCAGCAGTCTTTGTACTTCATCGGGAGTCCGTTGGGACGGAGCTTCCCGCAGGGGCAGGGGTCGTTGGGGCGAATCTTCTCGCTCTTCTTCTTAACCTGAGGCTGGCGGTTCGGCAGGCCTCCCGCGACAGCCGTCCCCGGTCCGGCCACACGCCGGCGCTGGGGCTGTTTTCCTTTCACCTGCACGGTGAAGATGCGGCGCACGACCTCTTCGCGGATGCCGTTTACCATGGCCTCGAACATGTCAAAGCCCTCGTGCTTGTATTCATCGACCGGATTCACCTGTCCGTATGCCCGCAGGCCAACGCTCTGGCGGAGTTCGCTCATGGCGTCAATGTGCTCCATCCAGTACTCGTCCACGACGCTCAGCAGAATCACGCGTTCCAGTTCCCTCATCACCGGTGTCTCGGTTCCTTCGAGCATCCCCAGGGTCTTCTCCTTGTTCTCATAGAAGGCCGCAGCGCGCTCCAGCATGTCCTCCGTCAATTCCTCCTTCGTGCAGCCGCCTGCCGGAAGCACCGCGGCGCCTTTCTTCAGAAACAGCTGGGTCAGAGGGGCTACCGCCTCATCCAGTTCCTCCTGGGTCGTGATCTTTTCCACGGGGCACTCGGAGGCGATCGTCCCCGTGATCACATCGGTGATCATGGACTGGATGTACTGTTTGATGTTCTCTCCGTCCAGGACCTTGCGGCGCTGCTCATAGATGATATTGCGCTGCTGGTTCATCACGTCGTCGTATTCCAGTACGTTCTTTCTGGACTGGAAGTTGCGGCTCTCCACCCTCCGCTGGGCACTCTCTATGGAGTTGGACAGCATCTTCATCTCGATGGGCGTGTCCTCATCCGCCTTGAGGGTAGTCATCAGGCGCTCCACCCTCTCCCCGCCGAACAGACGCATGATATCGTCGGTCAGGGCTATATAGAAGCGCGTCTCACCCGGGTCTCCCTGGCGGCCGGACCGTCCGCGAAGCTGGTTGTCTATGCGCCGCGCCTCGTGGCGTTCCGTTCCTATGATGAACAGGCCTCCGGCCTCCCGCACGCGTTCGGCCTCTGCCTCCGTCTCCGCCTTGAACTTCGCCAGTTCCTTCATGTACATTTCCCTGGCGCTGAGGACATCCTGGTCGTCCGTCTCCGCGTAGCCGGTGGCTTCCGCAATGACGTCCTCCTCCAGGCCAGCCTTCTTCAGGCTGTTCCTCGCCATATACTCGGCGTTGCCGCCCAGCATGATATCCGTTCCGCGCCCGGCCATGTTGGTGGCGATGGTCACCGCGCCGAACTTGCCCGCCTGGGCAATGATCTCAGCCTCTTTCTCGTGGTATTTCGCGTTCAGAACGTTATGCCTGATGCCTTCCTTTTTCAGCAGTTTCGACAGGTATTCGCTCTTCTCAATAGACACGGTTCCTACCAGCACAGGCTGTCCCTTGGCGTGGCATGCCTTGATCTGCGCGATGATGGCGCGGACCTTGGCGTCTCTGTTCTGAAAGACCACGTCCGGGTAATCCACACGGATGACGGGCTTGTTTGTGGGGATCTCGATGATGTCCAGATGGTAGATGGTGGAGAACTCCTCCTCCTCCGTCAGCGCCGTTCCGGTCATTCCGGACAGCTTGTCGTACAGCCGGAAGAAATTCTGGTAGGTAATGGTGGCCTGAGTCTTGGTCTCCTTCTCGACCTTCACGTTCTCCTTGGCCTCCAGCGCCTGATGCAGGCCCTCGGAATACCGCCGGCCGTACATGATGCGTCCGGTGAACTCGTCCACGATCAGCACCTGATCGTCCTTGACGACATAGTCCACATCCCGCTTCATGATGCCGTGGGCGCGCAGCGCCTGATTGATATGGTGGGACAGCGTGGCATTCTCCAGGTCCGACAGGTTCTCCACCTCGAAGAACTGCTCCGCTTTCGCTGTACCGCGGGCCGTCAGGGTGGCTGTGCGCGCCTTCTCGTCGACCACGTAATCGGCGTCCAGATCCTCGTCCTCCTCCTGCTTTTCATCCACGGAGGTATAGACGATCTTCTTCAGCTTCGATACGAAATCGTTTGCTCTCTCATACAGATCGTCCGAGTCGGAAGCTGCGCCGGAGATGATGAGCGGGGTCCTGGCCTCGTCGATCAGGATGGAGTCCACTTCGTCCACGATGGCGAAACTGTGTCCGCGCTGGACCATGCGCTCCTTGTAAATGGCCATGTTGTCGCGGAGATAATCGAAGCCTATCTCCGAGTTGGTGCCGTAGGTGATGTCGGCTGCGTAGGCCTCGCGCCTCTCCTGGCTGGTCATTCCCTGTACGATCAGGCCGACCTTCAGGCCAAGATAGCGGTGCACCTTTCCCATCCACTCGCTGTCGCGGCGAGCCAGATAGTCGTTGACCGTGACGATGTGCACGCCTTTCCCGGCAAGGGCATTCAGATAGGCGGGAAGAACGGCCACCAGCGTCTTTCCTTCGCCGGTCTTCATCTCGGCGATACGTCCCTGGTGAAGGACGATGCCGCCGATCACCTGAACGCGGTAGGGACGCATCTCAAGCACGCGCCACGCCGCTTCACGGGCGGTCGCAAAGGCATCCGGAAGGATGTCGTCCAGCGTTTCTCCTGCAGCCAGACGTCCTTTCAGCCAGCCTGTCTTCGCCTGCAGTTCTTCCTTCGTCAGCCTGCTGTATTCCTCTTCCCTCGCCATGACCTGGTCCACCAGTGGCATGAGGGCCTTCAGTTCACGGTCACTGTGCGTGCCGAACATTTTCGATACAAGACCTTTAAACATAGTTCGCCTTTCCGCGGCTTCTGCTGCCGCCCATACTTAAACCATTGTAGTATAGCACGGAATTGTGAACAATTAAAGACCCGTCCCGCGTCGGGAAAAGAAAAAACGTCCCGCGTCGGGAAAAGAAAAAACCCTTCGGTTTCTCCGAAGGGTTTTCCTCTTATCTGTCAGACCAGCTCGATGACGGCCATCTCAGCGGCGTCGCCGCGGCGGGGTCCGATCTTGGTGATGCGGGTGTAGCCGCCGTTGCGCTCGGCGTATTTGGAAGCCAGTTCCTTGAACACCTTGGTCACTACGTCCTCTCTGGTGATGAACGCCAGCGCCTGACGGCGGGACGCGAGGGTATTCTTCTTGCCGAGGGTTATCATCTTCTCGGCCAGCGGCGCGATCTCCCTGGCACGGGTGACGGTGGTCTCCATCTTGCCGTTGTCCAGCAGATCGGTGACCTGCTGCCTGAGCATCGCCATGCGCTGATCGGTCGGCTTGCCGAGTTTACGTGTTCCGGGCATATTGTTTCTCCTCCTTCTTCAAGAGTCAGTCTTTGCTGCTTTCATCGCTCGCAAGGGAGAGCCCCATCATGGCGAGCTTGTGGATGACCTCTTCCAGGGACTTCCGGCCAAGGTTGCGCACCTTGATCATCTCGTCCTCGGTTTTGGAAATCAGATCTCCTACCGTGTTGATGCTGGCACGTTTCAGGCAGTTGAAGCTCCGGACCGACAGGTCCAGTTCTTCGATCGTCATTTCCAGCACCTTGTTCTGACCGGGCTCCGCCCGTTCCACGACGGTAGTCGCAGCGCTCATGGACTCACTCAGATCGGTGAATAAAGCAAAGTGGTCGCACAGGATCTTGGCGCCGAGAGACACAGCGTCTCTGGCGGAGATCGTCTTGTCCGTCCAGACCTCAAGGGTCAGCTTGTCAAAATCTGTCATGTTCCCCACACGGGTGTTCTCCACCGTGTAGTTCACCTTGAGGACAGGCGTATAGATGGAGTCGATGGGAATCACGCCGATCACCGGCTGCTGCAACTTGTTGCGCTCGGCGGGCACATAGCCCCGGCCGTGGCCGATAGTCATCTCGATGCTGAGAGCCGCATCCGGTCCCAGGGTCGCGATATGCAGTTCGGGGTTCATGATCTCGACTTCGCCGTCAGCCTGGATGTCGCCGGCGGTGACTTCGCCTTCTCCTGTGGCCTCAATGTAAACGGTCTTCGTGCCCTGGCAGTGCAGGCGTGCGATGATGCCCTTGATGTTGAGCACGATCTCCGTAACGTCTTCCTTCACCCCGGGGATCGTTGTGAACTCATGCTGTACGCCGGCGATCTTGATCGTCGTGACAGCCGTTCCGGGCAGCGAAGACAGAAGAATCCTTCGAAGGGAGTTTCCAAGGGTCGTACCGTAACCGCGGACCAGAGGCTCTACAACGTACTTGCCGTAGGAATCGTCCCCCGGCGTTTCGACGCACTCGATACGCGGCCTTTCAATTTCTACCATTTTACCCTCCTTCAATATCTCGGCGCCTGTGGCGCCGTACTTGCAAAATGCTTCCGGTCAGCCGATTACTTGGAGTACAGCTCGACGATCAGGTGCTCTTCCACGGGGAAGGGAACATCCTCGCGGGTGGGCATCTGAAGCACGGTACCCTTCAGCTCGTTCCGGTCGCGGTCCAGCCACGCCGGAGCCGTGACTACAGGAGCGTCCTCACCGGTCAGCCGCTTGAACACGGCAGAGGACCGGGAAGCTTCCGCAACGGCGATGACCTGATGGGGCTTCACAAGATAGGAAGGGATATTCACGCGTCTGCCGTCCACGGTGAAGTGACCGTGGTTGACCAGCTGACGGGCCTGACGGCGGGTAGACGCAAAGCCCAGGGCAAACACAACGTTGTCCAGCCGGCGCTCGCACAGGATCAGCAGATTGTCGCCGGTCTTGCCGGGCATACGGGCAGCCTTCTCATAATAGGAGCGGAACTGCTTCTCCAGCATGCCGTACACGAACTTGACCTTCTGCTTCTCGTTCATCTGCAGAGCGTACTCGGACTGCTTTCTTCTCATCTGTCCCTTGGGATTGCGCTTCGTCTCCTTTTTCGCATAACCCAGCGTCGCGGGAGACAGGTTCAGCGCCTTGCAGCGCTTCGCGATGGGCTGTCTGTTTTTAGCCATTTTCGTAAACCTCCTTCATCAAACACGTCTTCTCTTCGGAGGACGGCATCCGTTGTGAGGAATGGGAGTTACGTCTTTGATCATGGTTACTTCCAGACCGGCGGACTGCAGCGCGCGGATAGCGGCTTCACGTCCGGAACCGGGACCCTTGACAAAGACCTCCACCGTCTTCAGGCCGTGTTCCATGGCGGCCCTGGCGGCGGTCTCGGCGGCTGTCTGAGCCGCGAAGGGAGTGGACTTCTTGCTGCCGCGGAAACCCATTCCGCCGGCGGAAGCCCAGGAGATGGCGTTGCCAGCCGTATCGGTGATGGTCACCATCGTGTTGTTGAAGGAAGAGCTGATATGTACCGCGCCCTTCTCGATGTTCTTACGCTCGCGGCGCTTGGTTCTCACCTTTTTGCCTTTGGTATTGGCTGCCATACATATCCCTCCTTACTTCTTCTTATTTGCGATCGTATGCTTCGGGCCCTTGCGGGTACGGGCATTCGTCTTGCTCCTCTGTCCGCGTACGGGCAGACCTCTTCTGTGACGGGTGCCGCGATAGCAGCCGATCTCGGTCAGACGCTTGATGTCCAGCGCAACGGAACGCCGGAGGTCGCCTTCCACGATGTAGCTCTTATCGATGCACTCACGGAGCTTGGCCTCTTCCTCATCGGTCAGGTCTTTCACTCTGGTATCGGGATTGATGCCTGTTTCAGCGAGAATCTTTCTCGCGCTGGTCAGGCCGATGCCGTAAACATAGGTCAGGCCAACTTCAATTCTCTTATCTCTGGGCAGGTCAACGCCGGAAATACGTGCCATACTTGTCAATCATTCCTTTCGCTCATAATGACGATCGTGCTGCTCAACCCTGCCGCTGCTTATGCTTCGGGTTCTCGCAGATTACCATTACCTTGCCCTTGCGCTTGATGACCTTGCACTTCTCGCAAATGGGCTTCACGGACGGTCTTACTTTCATGTTGAAACCTCCTACTTACTACGCCAGGTGATCCGGCCGCGGGTCAGGTCGTAGGGTGACATCTGCACCGTGACCTTGTCCCCGGGAAGGATCCTGATAAAATTCATTCGAAGCTTTCCGGAGATATGCGCCAAAATGGTGTGACCTCCGCCGATATCCACCTGGAACATCGTGTTGGGCAGAGCTTCGATGACCTTACCCTCGAGTTCTATCATGTCGTCTTTAGCCAACTTACATACCTCCTTGATCCTCGGATTTGCCGGCAGCAAACGCCGCCATCATTCTGTACAGGGCCTTGTTGGTGAGCGGTTCGCTCAGGGCCGCACGGCCGCACCGCGCGACCTTCCGCACGTGCTTCGGGTTCTTGCGCTTCGGGTTCTCCACCCTTCTGTGCTTTCCGTCGGCCAGCAGGACGTATCCGTCCCCGGCGTCCATCACCAGAAACAGGCGTCCCTCGTCCCGGCCGCAGGTGCAGCGGACGATATCGGCAGCGGATACTGTCATATCGGTCCGTCCCCGCAGACGGTGAGTATCTCCGGATCCCCGGAGGTGATCAGGATCGTGTTCTCGTAGTGGCACGCGGGCTTCCCGTCCTGTGTGACGACCGTCCAGCCGTCGTCCAGAACGCGGATGGCCGCGCTCCCCATGTTCACCATGGGTTCTACGGCGATGGTCATGCCACGCACCAGCCGCGGGCCCCGTCCGGGCCTCCCGTAATTGGGAACCTCGGGATCCTCGTGCATGACGCTTCCCACACCGTGGCCTACGTACTCCCTGACCACTGAGAAACCATTCTGCTCCACATAGGTCTGCACCGCATGACCGATGTCCGAGATCCGGTATCCCTCACGGGCGTAGGCGATGCCTTCGAAAAAGCTCTGCCTCGTCACCTCGATCAGGCGTCTGACCTCCGGGTCCGGCTCCCCCACCGTGAAGGTGGCGGCGCAGTCCCCTACATAGCCATGCCAGGTTGCGCCCACGTCGACGGAAACGATGTCTCCGTCCTTCAGCACCCGTCGACCGGGTATGCCGTGGATCAGCTCCTCGTTCACCGACAAGCAGCAGCTCGCCGGATATCCGGAGTAGTTCAGAAACGTGGGCACGGCTCCTTTGGAAACGATGAAATCATGTACTGCTCTATCGATCTCCCGGGTTGTGATGCCGGCGGTTACCATTTTTCCCGCATAAGCGCGGGCAGCCGCGGTAATTTCTCCCGCCTTGCGCATCAGGGCGATCTCTCTCTGCGATTTCAGCTTGATCATATGATCTTACTCGATTCCCAGAGTCTTAAAAATAGCGGCGGTAGTCAGCTCGATGGTGGGCTGATTGTCTACCAGCTTGAGCTTGCCTCTGGACTTGTAGAAGTCCTTCAGCGGCTCGGTCTCCTGATGATACACCTTCAGGCGGTTTCTCACCGTCTCGGGCGTATCGTCCTTACGAATGACCAGCTCCGCGCCGCAGTTGTCGCAGATTCCTTCCGTCTTCGGAGGATTGGCCACGACGTGGTACGTAGCTCCGCAGGACGTACAGGTCCGGCGGCCGGTCATTCTCGCTTCGATCGTCTCATCGGAGATCTCAATGGAAAGGGCGACATCGATGATCACGTTGCCCGCTTCCAGGGCCTCCGCCTGCGCGATCGTCCTGGGCATGCCGTCCAGGATGTATCCGTTCGCGCAGTCGGGCTCGGCCAGGCGCTCCTGCATGATGCCGATGATGACCTCATCGGGCACGAGGGCGCCGGCCTCCATATAAGACTTTGCTTTCAGGCCAACTGGCGTGCCGTTTTTTACGGCGGCACGCAGGATGTTGCCTGTGGATATGGTCGGAATATTCAGCTTGGCGCTGAGAATATCTGCCTGGGTGCCTTTGCCGGCACCGGGAGCTCCCAGAAGGATCAGTCTCATAGCCGTTCTCCTTACTCAAGGAAGCCCTTGTAATGACGCATCATCAGCTGGGTCTCCAGCGCCTTCACGATCTCCAGCGCAACGCCGATGACGATGATCATGGACGTACCGCCCATGGACACACCGGACGCTTTTGCGGTGGGAGAGCAGAAGCCGACGATCAGAGGCACCAGAGCCACGATTGCCAGGAAGATCGCGCCGAAGAGGGTGATCTTGTTCAGGACCTTGCTGATGAATTCGCTGGTCGGACGTCCGGCGCGGAAGCCGGGAATGAATCCGCCGTTCTTCTTCAGGTTATTGGCCACCTCGATGGGGTTGAACTGAATGGTGGAGTAGAAATAGCTGAAGAAAATGATCAGCAGGAAGTAAAGCACCATGTAGGGAATGCCGTCGGTATCAAAGAACTTGATGAATGCTCCGTCCTTCCACTTGGGCACGAAAGCCGCGATGGTGGCGGGCAGCGAGGCGATGGTGCTGGCGAAGATGACGGGCAGAACGCCGGACATGTTCACCTTGATGGGCAGATGCGTGGACTGACCGCCGTACATCTTTCTGCCCACGACCCTCTTGGAATACTGTACGGGGATCCTCCGCTCGGCATTGGTGACGATCACGATCAGGATGATCATGGCCACGATGCCCAGAAGCATCAGCACATAGATCCACCAGCTGGATGGGTTGGAGGAGATGCTGCTGATAACGGTGGCGACACGGTTGGGGAACCGGGACACGATGCTGATGAACAGAATGACGGAGATACCGTTTCCGATACCGAACTCGGTGATCTGTTCACCCATCCACATCAGCAGGGACGAGCCGGCCACGAAGGAGAGAACGATGACCAGAGCGGCCCAGAAGCCGGCTCCCGATTCCAGAAGGGCGCCGTTCTGCTTGATCAGCACATAGTAGCCGAAGCCCTGGATCAGGGCGATGCCCACCGTGGAGTAACGGGTGATGTTCTGGATCTTCTCCTTGCCTTCCTCGCCGCCTTCCTTGCTCAGCCTCTCCAGAGCCGGGATCGCGATGCACAGCAGCTGAATGATGATGCTGGCGTTGATATACGGCTGGATGGACAGAGCGAAGATGGTGGCCATGGAGAACGCGCTGCCGGACATGACGTTGTACAGTCCGAGTACCGTGTTCTGCATGCTGTTGAAGTAGGCCGCCAGCAGGCTGGTGTTGACGAAGGGGACGGTGATCGCGTTTCCTATACGGTAAATGAGGATAATAAAGAGGGTGAAGAGCATTTTTCTTCGGATGTCCTCTACCTTCCACGCATTGCGTATAGTTTGAAACACCTTACACCACCTCTGCCTTTCCGCCTGCCGCTTCGATCTTTTCTTTGGCAGACCCGGAGAAGGCAGCAGCCTTGACGGTCAGTTTCTTTGTGATCTCCCCGTTGCCGAGGATTTTCACGCCGTATTTGCAGCTGGAAAGAATGCCGGCCTTCAGGAGCTCCTCCACGCCGACCTCGGCGCCGTCCTCGAATCTGTCATTCAGAACGGACACGTTCACCGCGTCCAGAGGACGGGCGAAAATGTTGTGGAAGCCTCTCTTGGGGATACGGCGGGCCAGAGGCATCTGGCCGCCTTCAAAGCCGACCCTGACGCCGCCGCCGGATCTGGCCTTCTGGCCCTTGTGCCCGCGGCCGGCCGTCTTGCCGTTGCCGGTGCCGTGACCGCGGCCCTTGCGCTTGGCAACGTGAGTGGAGCCTTCAGCGGGAGTCAGTTCATGAATATACATTTCCCTTCCTCCTTACTCTTCTGTTACGGAGACCAGATACGCGATCTTCGCGATCTTGCCTCTCGTCTGGGGGTTGTCAGGCTGCACGGTCTCCGCGCCGATCTTGTTCAGGCCGAGGCTCTTGGCCGTGGCGATATGCTTGTCCAGTCTGCCGTTCAGGCTCTTGACGAGCTTGATCCTTAAATTAGCCATTCGTCAGACCTCCCATCAAACGATCTCGCCGGCGCTCTTGCCGCGGACCTTCGCGACCGCCTCGGCGTTACGGAGGGTCAGCAGACCCTGCATCGTGGCGGCGACCACGTTCTGAGGATTGTTGCTGCGCAGGCACTTCGTCCTGATGTCAGCGATGCCGGCCGCTTCCATGACGGCACGGACAGCACCGCCGGCGATAACGCCGGTACCGGCGGGGGCGGGCTTCAGCAGAACTCTGCCGGCGCCGAATTCCCCGATCACCTCGTGCGGGATCGTGGTGCCCTCCAGGGTAACGTTCACGATGTTCTTCTTGGCATCCTCAAGCCCCTTGCGGATGGCTTCGGAAACCTCGCCGGCCTTGCCCAGGCCGTAACCGACTCTGCCCTTGCCGTCACCGACGACGCACAGAGCGGAAAACTTCATGACACGGCCGCCCTTAACGGTTTTGGAAACACGGTTCAGATGAACGACTTTCTCGATAAACTCGGGAGCGGCTTCTTCCTGCTGCCTTCTGTTATCTCTTCTGTTGTCTCTTCTGTCATTATTGTAAGCCATTTCTGTTTCCTCCTTCCGTTAAAAGTCCAGGCCGCCTTCGCGGGCGCCTTCTGCCAGTTCCTGCACACGGCCGTGGTACACATAACCGCCGCGGTCGAAAACGACCGCCTCGATTCCCTTGGCCTTGGCGCGCTCGGCAATGGTCTGGCCGACCTTGCGGGCCGCCTCCTTGTTGCCGCCGTTGCCTTCGAAGCCTTTTTCCACGGAGCCGGCAGCAGCCAGCGTAACGCCGTTCACATCGTCGATGATCTGGGCGTAAATGTGATTCTCACTGCGGAATACGCAAAGTCTGGGACGCTCGGGCGTGCCGGAGACCTTGCTCCTTACTCTCTTGTGGCGCTTTGCGCGCTGAGCTTTCGTATCAGGTCTTTTGATCATTTAGGCACACCTCCCTTTACTTACCAGTCTTGCCTTCTTTACGGCGGATCACTTCGTCGGCATACTTGATGCCCTTGCCCTTGTAAGGCTCGGGCGGTCTCTTGCCGCGGACCTCAGCCGCAAACTGGCCGACCTTCTGCTTGTCCGTACCGCTGATCACGACAGTGTTGGGGTTCGGCACGTCGATGGTGATGCCCTCGATCTCGGGGACGAACACCTGATGCGAGAAGCCCAGGTTCATGACGAGCTTATTGCCCTCTTTCGCGGCTCTGTAACCAACGCCGTTGACCTCCAGCGTCTTGGAGAAGCCCTCAGTCACGCCGTGGACCATGTTGGCCACCAGCGTACGGTTCAGGCCGTGGATGCTGCGGGTGTACTTTTCGTCGTTGGGACGGCTGATGGTGATCGTGCCGTTCTCGACAGCGACCGTCAGCTCGGGGTTGACGGTGCGGGTCGCGGTGCCCTTGGGGCCCTTGACCGTGATGGTGTTCCCGTCCAGAGTAACGTCGACTCCCGCGGGAATGGTAATGGGTGCTCTGCCGATTCTAGACATTTCCGTTCCCCCTTACCATACGAACGCAAGGACTTCGCCGCCGACATGAGCCTCTCTGGCTTTCTTGTCGGTCATGACGCCCTTGGAAGTGGAGATGATGGCGATGCCAAGGCCGCGCAGCACGCGGGGCAGCTCATCGGCGCCGGCGTAAACCCGCAGACCGGGCTTGGACACGCGGCGCAGGCCGGCGATGGCCTTCTCCGTTCCGTTGTACTTCAGCGTGATGCGGATGACGCCCTGCTGATTGTCGCTGATGATCTGGAAGTTCTTGATGTAGCCTTCCTCCAGAAGGATCTCGGCAATAGCCTTCTTCATCTTGGAAGCGGGGACGTCGACGGTGGCATGCTTTGCGATACCGGCGTTGCGGATACGGGTCAGCATGTCTGCAATGGGATCAGTGATTTGCATGTTGGATTATCCTCCTTATTAGAGTTACAGGCGCGCGGCCTGTTTTCGTGGCGAGGTATCGGGACCAATAAGCCTGCGGCCGATTGGAGCTGACCTTTCGCCATCCTTTCAGGTCCGGACCGGGGCGCCTCGCACGGCACCCCCGTTCCTTACCAGGAAGCCTTCTTTACGCCGGGGATCTCGCCCTTGTAGGCCAGTTCCCGGAAGCAGATACGGCAGATGCCGTAGTTGCGCAGATAAGCATGAGGTCTGCCGCAGATCTTGCAGCGGTTGTAACGCCGGCTGGAGAATTTGGGCTCTCTCTGCTGCTTGAGGATCATAGATTTCTTGGCCATTATACGTCCTCCTTATGCCTGAACGAAGGGAGCGCCCAGGAGCTTGAGCAGCTCTCTGGCCTCTTCGTCGGTCTTCGCGGTGGTGCAGACCACGATGTCCATACCGCGGATCTTCTCAATCTTGTCGTAATCGATCTCCGGGAAGATCAGCTGTTCCTTTACGCCGAGGGCATAATTGCCGCGTCCGTCGAAGGAGTTGGCGCTGATGCCGCGGAAGTCGCGGACACGGGGCAGAGCCACGTTGAACAGCCTGTCCAGGAACTCCCACATCTTGTCCTGACGCAGGGTCACCTTCACGCCGACGGCCATGCCTTCACGAAGCTTGAAGTTCGCAACGGACTTTCTGGCCTTGGTGATCACGGCCTTCTGGCCGGTGATGGCGGTGATATCCCGAACGACGGCGTCGATGGCTTTGGCGTTGTCCTTGCAGTCGCCGCAGCCCACGTTCACAACGATCTTCTCCAGGCGGGGGATCTGCATCACGCTCTTGTAACCGAACTTGTTCATCAGAGCGGGAGCGATCTCCTCCTGATACCGGGTTTTCAGTCTGGGCATATTGTCTTACCTCCCTCTTACAGCTCGGCGCCGCACTTCTTGCAGATGCGGGCCTTCTTGCCGTCAGCGATCTTATGGCCGACCCGGGTGGGCTTGCCGCACTTGGGGCACACGACCATGACCTTGCAGGCATAGATGGGAGTTTCCTTCTTGATGATGGCGCTCTGCTCTTCCTGACGGCGGGCCTTCTGGTGCACGCTGGCAACGCTCACGCCTTCCACGATCAGTTTCCCGTTGGAGGGGTCGGCGGAAAGAACCTTGCCCTTGGTGCCCTTGTCACGGCCGGACAGGACGATGACGGTGTCATTCTTGATAATGTTCATTGTTGTAGCCCCCCTCTTAAATTACTTCGGGAGCCAAAGACAGGATCTTCATGAAATCCTTGTCACGCAGCTCACGGGCGACAGGCCCGAAGATACGGGTCCCTCTGGGGTTTTTGTCCTCACGGATGAGGACGGCCGCATTCTCATCAAAGCGGACGTAGGTTCCGTCGGCGCGGCGGACGCCCTTCACCGTACGCACAATGACTGCACGGACGACTTCACCCTTTTTCACGGTGCCACCGGGAGCAGCCTTGCGGACGGAGGCGACGATCACGTCACCGATATTGCCGTACTTTCTCTTAGAGCCGCCCAGAACGCGGATGCACTTGATTTCCTTAGCGCCGGTATTGTCGGCAACCTTCAGATAAGTTTCCTGCTGAATCATCTTGGCGCCTCCTTACTTTGCTTTCTCAACGATTTCAACGAGTCTCCATCTCTTGTCCTTGGAAAGAGGTCTGGTCTCCATCACTCTTACGCGGTCACCAACGCCGCACTCGTTGTTCTCATCATGTGCCTTGAGCTTATAGGTCCTCTTGACGATCTTTTTGTAAAGAGGATGGGCCACGCGGTCCTCAACGGCGACGACGATGGTCTTGTCCATCTTGTCGGAGACCACTTTGCCAACTCTCGTCTTTCTGGAAGCCGTTCTGTTTTCACTCATCTCAACTTACCTCCTACCTGCTTCGAGCTGCTTCTCGCGGATAATGGTCTCGACTCGGGCGATATCCTTTTTGACCAGGGATATTTGAACAGGGTTATCCAGCTGATTGGTGGCGTGCTGCATTCTCAGAAAGAACAGATCCTTTTTCAGTTCGACGAGCTTGGCCTCCAGTTCGGAGGAGCTCAGCTTTCTTACCTCGCTTGCCTTCATCTTATTCACCACCTGTCTCGGACTCGCGCTTCACGACTTTGGTCTTGCAGGGCAGCTTGTGGCTGGCAAGACGCAGGGCTTCACGCGCTACGGCTTCGGAAACGCCGGCGATCTCAAACATCACACGGCCGGGCTTCACGACGGCAACCCAGTACTCCGGGGAACCTTTACCGGAACCCATACGGGTCTCGGCGGGTTTCTGAGTCACGGGCTTGTCGGGGAAGATCTTGATCCAGACCTTGCCGCCGCGCTTCGTATAACGCGTCATGGCCACACGGGCGGCCTCGATCTGGTTGGAGGTGATCCAGCTGGGCTCGGTAGCTGCCAGGCCCCAATCACCATAGGTAACGGTATTGCCGCGGGTGGCTTTGCCGGTCATACGGCCGCGCTGCACTCTGCGGTATTTCACTCTTTTAGGTAAAAGCATCAGCGATTGCCTCCTTCTCTGGGAGTCTGGCCGCCGCGATAGCCGCCTTCGGGACGGCTGCCGCCGGCGCGGTCGCCGCGATAGCCGCCGCGGTCACCGCCGCGGTCGCCGCGGTTAAAACCACCACGGTTGTCTCTGCCGCCGCGGTTGTCCCTGCCCCTGCGGTCGCCCTGCCGTCTCTCTCTGGGAGGACGGTTCAGGTCCATCGTGCGGGGAGTGGTGCGCAGCGTCTGGCTGAGGATCTCGCCTTTGTAGATCCACACCTTGATGCCGATGCGGCCGTAGGTCGTGGCAGCCTCGGCAAAGCCGTACTCAATGTCAGCGCGCAGAGTCTGCAGGGGGATGGTTCCCTCGTGATAGGACTCGCTGCGGGCGATCTCGGCGCCGCCCAGACGGCCGGCCACCGTGACCTTGACGCCGCGTACGCCCAGGCGCATGGCGCGGCCGATGGCGTTCTTCATGGCGCGGCGGAAGCCGATGCGC
Organism: Oscillospiraceae bacterium; assembly: GCA_017540565.1. Taxonomy (GTDB): domain Bacteria; phylum Bacillota; class Clostridia; order Oscillospirales; family Oscillospiraceae; genus Alloscillospira. The sequence goes on along the minus strand of JAFYAU010000008.1, from coordinate 196,232 downwards.
TTCTCCAGCTTGGCGGCGATGCTCTCGGCCACCAGCTGAGCGTTCGTATCGGGACTCTTCACCTCGACGATGCTGATGTCCACGGGCTTGCCGATACGCTTGGCCACGTCGGCTCTCAGCTTCTCGATCTCAGCGCCGCCCTTGCCGATGACGACACCGGGACGGGAGCAGTGGATATAGATGCGGACCTTTGCGCTGTCGCGCTCGATCTCGATCTTGGGCACGCCCGCCTCAAACAGACGAGCCTTCAGATATTTGCGGATGTTGTGATCTTCAACGATAAGATCGCCGACTTTATCGGCACGCGCATACCAGCGGGAATCCCAATCCTTGATAACGCCGACGCGCAGGCCGTGCGGATTAACTTTCTGACCCATATTCTGCCTCCTCCCTTAGTCTTTCTCAGCAACCGCGATGGTGATGTGAGAAGTTCTCTTGTTGATGCGGTACGCTCTTCCCTGCGCCCTGGGCATGAAACGCTTCAGGATGGGGCCGGGGTTGGCGTAGGTAGCAGACACATAGAGCTTTTCAGGATCCATGTTGAAGTTGTTCTCCGCGTTGCTTACGGCGCTCTTGAGCAGCTTGAGCATGAGCTCGCTGGCTGCCTTGGGAGTGGCCATCAGGATGCCCTGCGCGGTCTTCACGTCCTTGCCGCGAATGAGGTCGCAGACGATCTGTACCTTGCGGGGAGAAATTCTGGCATATTTGATATGTGCTTTAGCTTCCATTTTTCAGTCTGCCTCCTTATCTGCCGGTCTTGCTTCCGGCATGGCCGCGGAAGGTCCGTGTAGGAGCGAACTCGCCCAGCTTGTGGCCGACCATGTCCTCGGTGATGTACACGGGGACGTGACGGCGGCCGTCGTGCACGGCGATGGTGTGTCCTACGAAGGACGGGAAAATGGTGGAAGAACGGGACCAGGTCTTCAGGACCTTCTTGTCACCGGCTGCGTTCAGCTCGTCGACCCTCTTCAAAAGCTCGGGAGCGGCAAAGGGGCCCTTCTTAATACTTCTGCTCATATTATACTGACCTCCTTTGATTACTTCGCGTTGCGGCGCTTGACGATGAACTTGTTCGTGCGGTTCTTCGTCTTGCGGGTCTTGTAGCCCATGGCCGGCTTGCCCCACGGGGTGACCGGGCCGGGACGTCCGACGGGAGCCTTGCCCTCGCCGCCGCCGTGCGGATGGTCAACCGGGTTCATGACGGAACCGCGGACGGTGGGACGGATGCCCATGTGACGCTTGCGGCCGGCCTTGCCGATGGAGATGTTGGCGTGGTCGATGTTGCCGACCTGGCCGATCGTGGCCTTGCAGTCCATGCGGATCAGGCGGTACTCGCCGGAAGGCAGTCTGACCTGCGCCATGCGGCCTTCCTTGGCCATCAGCTGAGCGGCTACGCCGGCGCTGCGCACCAGCTGGGCGCCCTTGCCGGGATAGATCTCGATGTTGTGGATCACGGTGCCGACCGGGATCGCGGAGATAGGCAGCGCGTTGCCGGGCTTGATGTCCGCGGTGGCGGAGGACACGACCTTGTCGCCGGCGGCCAGGCCCACGGGGGCCAGGATGTAGCGGCGGTCGCCGTCCGTGTACTCGACCAGCGCGATGAAGGCGCTGCGGTTGGGATCGTACTCCAGGCGGAGCACGGTGCCCTCGACGTCCATCTTGTCACGCTTGAAGTCGATCACGCGGTATTTCCTGCGGTTTCCGCCGCCCTTGTGGCGAACGGTGATGCGGCCGTAGCTGTTGCGGCCGGAGTGCTTCTTCAGCACCTCCGTCAGGCTGCGCTCGGGCTTGGCTTTCTTATCTACTCCGTCAAAGCCGGAAACGGACATGTTTCTTCTTGCCGGAGTGGTAGGTTTATAAGTTTTTACAGACATGTTTCAGATCCCCCTTATACCATTCCTTCGAAGAACTCGATGGTCTTGGAATCCTCGGTCAGCTTGACGACCGCTTTCTTCCAGTTCTTCCGGTAGCCGGCCGGATACTGGCCGTTGCGTTTCTTCTTGCCCAGCATATTGAGGGTGTTGACCTTGTCGACCTTAACATTGAAGATGCCCTCGACGGCGCTCTTGATCTCCGCCTTGGTGGCGTCGGGAGCAACCTCGAACACGTACTTCTTGATATCGGTCTGTTCCATGGACTGCTCAGTGATGATGGGGCGAATAATGACATCGTACATGGATTTCATTATGCATATACCTCCTCAATCTTTGCCAGAGCCGCCTTATCCACAACGACCTTCCCGCCGGTCAGGATCATATAGGGATTCAGAATGGTGGCGATGGTGGTCTCAACGCCGGGGATGTTCCTGGCGCTGAGGATAACGTTCTTGTTGACCTCCGGGGTCACGACCAGGGCCTTCTCGGCGCCGACGGCCTTCAGCAGCTTGCAGAAGGTGGAGGTCTTGATCTCGTCCATCTTCAGCTCGTCGATGACGATGACGGAGTCCTCGGCGGCCTTCGCGGACAGCGCGGACTTCAGAGCCAGCCTCTTGAGCTTCTTGTTCAGCGAATAGGCGTAGCTGCGGGGCTTGGGAGCGAACGCGATGCCGCCGTGGGTGAACTGCGGAGCGCGGGTGCTGCCCTGACGGGCGCGGCCGGTGCCCTTCTGGCGATAGGGCTTCTTGCCGCCGCCGGAGACCTCGGCTCTTGTCAGAGCGGACTGGGTCCCCTGCCTCTGGTTGGCGAGATAATTCTTTACGACTGCGTGCAGAGCCTGTTCATTGGGCTCGATACCGAAAACGGCCTCGGAGAGTTCCACCTCACCGACAGCTTCGCCGGCCATGTTATAAACCTTAACAGTAGGCATTTAACTCTCTCCTTTCTTAGCCTCTCGCAGATTTCTTCTGCGGGTTGGTGCTCACGGTCACGACCGTGTTCTTCTCGCGGATCGTCTTGGCCGTGTTCTTCACGTACACGATCCCGCCCTTGGGGCCGGGGATCGCGCCGCGGACGGCGATCATGTTCAGCTCGGGATCAACCTTCACGACGTTCAGGTTCACGACGGTGACCTGCTCGGCGCCCATGTGTCCGGCACCGATCTTGCCCTTGAAGATCCGGGAGGGGCTGGAGCACGCGCCCATGGAGCCGGCGTGCCTGTGAACGGGGCCGCCGCCGTGGGTGGTGGGAGTCCGCTGCGCGCCGTAGCGCTTGATGACACCCGCGTAGCCCTTGCCCTTGGAGATGCCGGTCACGTCGATCCTGTCGCCGGCCTTGAAGACATCGGCCGTAACGGTGTCGCCCACGTTCATGGCGGAATCGTCGTCGTAACGGAACTCCTTGAGCACCTTCAGCATGCCGACGCCGGCCTTTTTCAGGTGGCCGATCTCGGGCTTGCTCAGTTTCTTTTCCTTCACGGTCTCGAAGCCCAGCTGGACAGCGGCGTAGCCGTCGTTCTCAACGGTCTTCTTCTGGACCACGTAGCAGGGGCCGGCCTCGATGACGGTCACGGGGATGACCTCGCCCTTTTCACCGAAGATCTGCGTCATGCCGACCTTTTTGCCGATGATTGCCTGTTTCAACATATGTTTTCCTCCTTAAGGTTATTGGTTAGCTCGCGTCACCGTTCCGGCGAGAGGCTGCTAACTTGACCCCGCCCGTCCCGCAAGCAGACAGGCTTCGGGTTCATTTCTTTTTGCCTGTTACAGCTTGATCTCGATCTCGACGCCGGCAGGGAGCTCAAGCGCGGTCAGCGCTTCCACCGTCTTCTGGGTGGGGCTCATGATGTCGATCAGCCGCTTGTGGGTCCTGCGCTCGAACTGCTCACGGCTGTCCTTATATTTATGGACGGCGCGCAGGATGGTCACGACTTCCTTCTGGGTCGGAAGGGGGATCGGACCGGAGACCTTGGCTTCCGTGCGCTTCGCGATCTCCACGATGCGGGCGGCGGCCTGGTCGATCAGCTGATGATCGTATGCCTTGAGTCTGATGCGGATCATTTTCTTGGATGCCATTTGTTGTGTTCCTCCTAACACGTACGTTTTGTTTCACGGCATTGGGGACCGTGATCCCATTGCGTACGGATGAGAAAATTCTGTACACGCAACCGTGCGTATCACTCCCGCTCAAGAAAAACACCGGCAGAAAGGATCTTCCGGCCGGTTCCCTGCACAGGCGATATACGCTCATATACAGATGTTTCTCAGCCGCCCGATTGCGTACCGGCACTGGGCCGATACCGGACATACTCCCCTGAAGTGACCAGGTCAGAGCCTGCAATCTCCAGGATCAACGCAATTCTGCACGCCGAAAGGCACACACTTCCCACAGCGTGCCCGAATAAAATATCATACGGATCGGGTGTTGTCAAGCAGAAATTTCACCGAAAACCGCAGAAAATAGCCGGGGTTTTTCGTCGTCTTTCCCCGCTCTCCGGAACGGAAGACCGCCGGCCGCGAAAGGCCGGCGGATGTGTTTTTTCCGTCATACTATATATATATATAATGTATGTTTACGGGCACAATATCTTCTCTGCCGCAGCCGTGCGGCCGGGGATCAGCCTCTGCCCAGTCCGTGACGGCCTATCAGCAGGATGCCGAGAATGACCAGAAGAAAAACCACGGCGAAAATCAACGTGACGACGGCGATAGCGGCGAAGATCCCCAGAAGAGCGGAGCCCCGCGTGGAGCGGTCCAGTTCCGTCTGCTGTCCGGAGGGGCCTTTCGGGCGGTCCTGATCCTGCGGACGGCCGTCATACCAGGGCATCCCGTCCACGTTCATGTCGGCGATGCTTCTTCCGTCGTCATCCTCATATATTCTTTTCTTCCTGCTCATTGCGGACCTCCTTTCCGGAAAGATCGGGCCGGGTCCTGTCGGACAGGACCCGGCCTGGATAAACCGTACCTGCGGAAATCGTGCTCAGGCTTTCGCCGTATCGGCGGCCATGGCCGCCTGCGCCTCCGCCTCTTCCTCGCTGGAATTGTACTTGTGGCAGGCGCAGAAATGGCCTTCCTGTACTTCCTTCCACTTCGGGGCAACATGCTTGCAGATCTCCATGCAGTCCTTGCAGCGCGTGTGGAACTTGCATCCTGCGGGCGGATTCGCCGGGGACGGGATACTTCCCTCCAGCACGATCCTTTCCATCTTGTAGTCCGGATCCGGCACGGGGATGGCGGAGAACAGCGCCTCGGTATAGGGATGCAGGGGGTGGTCGAAGACCTTATCCTTATCCGCAAGCTCGACCATGCTGCCCAGATACATTACGCCTACCGTGTCGGAGATGTGCTCCACGACGGACAGGTCATGGGAGATGAACAGATAGGTAAGGCCGAACGTGTTCTGCAGTTCCTGCAGCAGGTTGATGATCTGCGCCTGGATCGAAACGTCCAGGGCGGATACGGGTTCGTCGCACAGGATGAAATCCGGATTCATGGCCAGCGCGCGGGCGATGCAGATCCTCTGCCTCTGGCCGCCGGAGAACTCGTGCGGGTAGCGGTCCTTGTGGAACTCCTGCAGGCCGCACTTCTTCATGATATCCGTGATGTAGTCGTCGAAATCCTCTTTGGGAACGACATTGTGCTCACGCACCGCCTCCCCGATGATCTCGCCGACCGGAAGCCTGGGAGACAGGCTCGAGTAGGGATCCTGGAAAATGATCTGGATCTTCGGGCGCAGTTTCCGCAGTTCCTGCTTGGACAGGTCGAAGATCTCCTGGCCGTTGAACAGCACGTCGCCGGCGGTCTTGTCGTGCAGGCGCAGGATCGTGCGGCCAACGGTGCTCTTGCCGCAGCCGGACTCGCCCACAAGTCCCATGGTCGTTCCTCTCTTGATGCGGAAGGACACCCCGTCCACAGCCTTGACCTGACCGACAGTATGCCCTATGAAGCCTCCCTTGATGGGGAAGTATTTCTTCAGGTTCCGCACTTCGAGGAGGTATTCGGTCTCGTTTCCGGTGTCCGCCTGCTGCATCTGGCGCAGGCGCTCCAGCGTCATCTCGCTCATTGCCGCTCCTCCTTCCCGTAGTAGCGGTAGCAACTCACCTTATGCGTCTCGGAGATGCTGATCTCTTCGGGATAAGCGCCGTCGCAGCCCTCCACGCACATCTCGCAGCGGTCGCGGAAATAGCAATAGTTCGGCATGTTGACGGGATTCGGCACTTTACCGGGGATGGAATACAATTCGTCCACTCTCCTGCCGACGACCGGCTTGGAATTCATCAGGCCGATGGTATACGGATGGGCGGGATGGTGGAAGATGTCCTCCGCCGTTCCCTTCTCCACGATGCGCCCGGCATACATGACCACCACGTAGTCCGCCATTTCGGCGATAACGCCCAGATCATGGGTGATGAACATGATGGAAGAGTTCAGTTTATCTTTCAGTTGACGCAGCAGGTCCAGGATCTGTGCCTGGATCGTCACATCCAGCGCCGTCGTCGGTTCGTCCGCAATGATCAGTCTCGGGTTGCAGGCGAGCGCCATCGCGATGACGACGCGCTGCCGCATGCCGCCGGACAGCTCATGGGGATACATCTTGTAAACGCCTTCGCTGTTGGCGATACCGACCATCTCCAGCAGTTCGATGGCGCGTGCCTTGAACTGCTCTTTCGTGCGGTCCTGTTCGTCGTGCAGTTCCAGCACTTCCTCGATCTGATCGCCGATGCGGAACACGGGATTCAGCGCCGTCATCGGTTCCTGGAAGATCATGGAGACCACGTTGCCGCGGATCTTCTGCATGACCTCATTCGGGGCCTTGGTCACGTTATATGCTTTGCCGTTCCCCATGTTCAGACGGATCTCTCCGCTGACGACCTGCCCCTGGGGACGCTGCAGCAGCTGCATCAGCGAGAGGCTGGTCACGCTCTTGCCGCAGCCGGATTCGCCCACTACGCCGACGGTCTTGCCGATCGGCACTTCGAAGCTCACGCCGTCCACCGCGTGCACGGTGCCGGTATCCGTGAAGAAATACGTGTGCAGATTGTCGAACTCCACCGAGTTGTTCGGGTCGTTCATCGTCGTCAGATATTCGCTCTCGGGAACGTTCTTCCGCTTGTGCTCCTTCTCGAAAGCGTTGGTGATCTTGCGGTTCGCCCGGGAGATGCGTCTGGACTCTCTGGCAGACATGTAGCCTTCCTGTTTTTTCTTTGCCATAACACGCACCTCCTTATCGCTTCATCTTCGGGTCGAAGGCGTCCCGAAGGCCGTCGCCCACCAGGTTGAAGGCAAGGACCGTGAGCAGGATCAGAACGCCTGCCGGGATCCAGATGAACCAGAAGTTCTGGAGAACGAAGGTATCGTTGACGTCGTTGATGATGTTGCCCCAGGAGGCGAACGGGAACTTGACGCCGAGGCCCAGGAAGCTCAGGGTCGCCTCGATCAGGATCGTGCTGCCGATGCCCATGGTGCAGGAGACGATCAGCTGCGGGATGACGTTCGGCACCAGGTGCTTGAAGATGCGGCGGGATACCCGGATGCCGCTGGATTCCGTGGCCACCATGAACTCCTGCTCACGCAACGACAGGATCTGTCCGCGCACCAGACGGGCCAGGCCCGCCCATCCAAGGAATCCGAGGATGAGCATCAGGTACAGCATGCGGATCTGCGGGTCCACGGACATGGCGTCCATCGCCGCGCCGAGGATGATGATCAGCGGCATGGACGGGATGCAGTAGAAGATATCCACGATACGCATGATCAGGTTGTCCACCCATCCGCCGAAGTAACCGGCCATGCCGCCGAGGATGACGCCGATGATCAGCGAGATCGCCTCAACGATGAAACCGATGACCAGCGACACGCGGCCGCCGTACATCAGACGGGTCAGCATGTCCATGCCGTTGCGGTCGGTGCCCAGCCAGTGCGCCTTGCTGGGCGAGGAGTAAGTATCGTACATGCGGGACGGGGTCTCCTGGCGGATCGCCCAGTTCTTCACCGCAGGCTTGTATTCGATATAGTACTCGCTGGTCACGCCGTCGGCGTCCGTGAACTCGAACACGTCGTCGTTGTTCTCCAGCGCGACGACCAGTTCCTCCTGGAACTGTCTGGAAAGGAAGACGTCCGGGGAGATGGGGTTGATCACGTAGCGGCTGATGAAGGCCGCTTCACCCTCCGCGGACTCGACGAGTCCGCCCTCGCTGACGGTATACTCCCTGCCCTCCGCGATGAAGGCGTCTTTCCCGTTGCTGTAGGCCAGCAGCGCCTGATAGACAAATTCGAACGACAGTGTCTGCCCCTCGCGGCTGGATGTGACGACGTCCTCGAAGGCGATGCCGATCAGCGTTCCGTCGTCGAGGGTGACAGCGTAGAGGCCCTCCCCCTGCTTCTCCACGTGATAGTTCACGTCCATGAAGCTGACCGTGTCACGGTTGGTGGTCAGAGCCAGAACGACCTGCGCCTGGATGATGGAGTCGAACTTCTGATCCGGGGCACCCAGGAAACGGACGTCCTCGTTTTTGATCGCGCCGGCATATTCTTTCTTCAGAAGGCTCGTCTTGTAGAACTGCTCGTCCTCCCTGTAGGGGCTGAGAACGCCGCCGAGGAAGGAGAACAGGAACATGAAGGCCAGGATGGCCAAGCCGACCACGGCCACGCGGTTCCGGAAGAACCGCTTGGCGACCATGGCGCCGGGGGACAGGACCTTGACGCGACGATCGTCGTTCAGTGAATATTCTTCCTCCGCAACGGGATCCGCACCGCTCACAATTTCCTCAGTTTCCGGAAGGGGTTGCTCCGCGCCGTTCAGGACCTTGCGGTCCTCATTGTTTTCACGCATCGTATTCCCCTCCTCTCACGCGAGCCGGACCCGCGGGTCCACGACGGCATACAGGATGTCCGCGATCAGGTTGCCCAGCAGAGTCAGGATGGCGATAAATGCCAGATAGAACATGGAGAACGGGATGTCCCCGCCGACCATGGCGTTGTAGGACGCATAGCCGATACCGGGGATGGAATACAGCGTCTCCGTGATCAGAGCGCCGGAGAACAGTCCGGGCAGGCTGCCGCCGACGATCGTCACCAGGGGAATGAGCGTATTGCGGAAGGCGTGATGATAGATGACCTTCCTCTCGCTCAGGCCCTTGGCCCTCGCCGTACGGATGTAGTCCGCGTTCAGCACCTCAAGCATATTGGTGCGGGTGTAACGCATCAGGGAGCCGATGCTCAGCACCACCAGCGTCACGATGGGCAGCACCAGATGATGCGCCTTGTCCAGGAACTGATGCCAGGTGTCCAGACGGGCGTAGTTCCTTCCCACCAGGCCGAACAGGTCGAACCAGCCCAGCTTGACGGAAAATACCAGTTTCAGCAGCGAAGCGAAGAAGAACGTGGGCAGACTGATGCCGGCCAGCGCGATGACCGATACGGCGTAGTCCGTCTTGGAATACTGCTTGGTCGCCGCGACGATGCCGAGAGGGATCGCGATGATCAGTTCGAAGAACATGACGATCACGCCCATGATGAAGCTGAGCCAGACCGTATTGTTGAACTCTTCGACCACAGGGATCGTATAGTACCAGCTGTCACCGAAATTGCCGGTGAAGAAATTCCCCAGCCAGTTCAGGTAGCCGGCGATGATCCCCTTGTCCATGCCGTAGGCCGCCTCCAGCTGGGCCAGCCACTCCGTATAGGACTTGCTGCCCGGCTGCATGGACTTCTGTCTGGCGATGTTCTCGATGTACGAGGTGGGCAGACAGCGCAGCATCACGTATATGATCAACATGACAAAGAAGAAGATCACTACGGAATACAACAGGCGTTTGATGATGTACTTATGCACGTCAAGACCTCCGATCTTCGGCAGAAAGCCGATCTTATGCCGCGTGATTACGTGCGTTCCGCGGCAGATAACAACGGCCCCGTAAAGACGACGACGGCTGTATAACAAAAACGGCTCAGCACAGGAGCCGGCTTTGGTATACAGCGGTCACCGCTGCCCCGCGGTGAAGCGGGGCAGCGGGCTGATCATTGCATTACAGGGATCAGGCGTTAACGCCGTCAGTTCATCTGCATGTTCTGGATCTCACTCATCCATCCGTAGAAGGTGGTGATATCCGGAGTCACGGTGTCGATGTTGACGCGCTCGGTGCTGAAGATGATGGCGTTCTGACGCTGATAGGTCGGGATCTCGGTAGCCCAGTCGACAACGATGTCCAGGCAGGCTTTGTAGACGGCCTTGCGGTAAGCCTGGTTCGTGGAAGCGCGGGCATCCATGATGTACTGGTCAAGGGTAGGATCAGCGATGCAGTACTCATAGTTGGAACCGCCCTGCGCGGGGCCGCCCAGCGGGTTGACCTGAGGAGCGGGAGTGCTCGGGCCGTTGGCAACGTCGGAGTAGTAGATCTGATACATATCCGGATCGACCGTGGCGCCCCAGGCAGCGGCCCACATCTCGACCTGACCGGCATCCAGGTTGTCCCACAGCTCGGAGGAGTTGGTGAGGTCCTTGATGATCAGGTTGATGCCGAGCTCGGCCAGAGCGTTCTTGGCCTCGTTGACGATCATGAAGGCGGGGTGATCGCCCACGCCGTCACCGGGGATCCAGAAGGTGTACTCCATCTTGGCGCCTTCGGGAGCGGCGGTCACTTTGCCGTCAGCGACGGTGTAGCCGGCAGCCTCGAAGTAGCCCAGAGCAGCCTCCTTGGCGGCCGCGTATTTCTCTTCGGCGGTCATGGCGGAGGTGTAGATGTCGTTGCCGTTCACGTCCACGGAGAAGGCCACTTTGTAGCCGTCGTCAGAGGCATGAGGAGCAGCCCAGGACGTGTTGGAGATGGGATAGTTGATGACGGCGGCACGGTCTCCGTAGTAGGAGTCGATAGCCACGTCACGGTACACGGAGAAGATGGTGCCGAAGGCCTTGCGGAGGTTCTTGGAAGCATCGCTGCTGCCGTCGCCGCCGACGGAGACGTTGATGGCGTTCTGGCCGATGTAGCCGTAGCCGAGGTTGTCAACCGTGTTGGTCGTGATCTTGTCGCCGACCTGCTCGTGGTTGGAGTTGGTCTGGGCGATGTTCTCGACGGTGTCGTTGGAGTAGCTGGGGTCGGTCACGTCGATGGTGCCGGTCACGACGCCGTTCAGCTTGTCCTTATCGGTGGTCAGGGAGACGAAGTTCACATAGGGGATCTTCGGAGCGCCCTGATAATAGGTCTCGTTGGCCTCATAGTTGATCACGTTGTTCTCGTAACGGATGAACTTGTAGGGGCCGGCGCCCATGGGAGTGGTGGTCTTCGCGCGCACGCTGGACAGATCGCCCTTCGGGAAGCCGAAGGAGTTGTTGTCATAGTCGTACAGGCTCGCATCGCCGTAGTAGTGCATGGGAGCGATGGTCACGCCCAGCTGATAGATGGCGGTGGCGTCGACCTTGGTCATATGGATGCGCAGGCTGTTCTCGCCGGTCTTCTGGATACCGCTGATGTTCGCGGCGGACTCGCCGGTCTCGATACCAACGGTGAAGTCAGCGTAGTTGGCCATCAGATCGCTGATGCCCAGGTTGGCCTGCTCGGTGTTGATCATGGTGATGTAGTCGTTGTCATAGGCGGCCTTCAGAGCTTCCGCGAAGTCCTGGATGGTGGCGCCTTCGGCAAGCTCGAAGCCCCACATGGCGGCGCAGGCCTCAACGGGAGCGCCTTCCTCGGCGTAGCCGTTGTCAACGATGTAGTCAACGATGTCCTGAGCCAGAGGCTCGGCAGCTGCTTCCAGGCCGTCCCAGAAAGCGGTCTGCTGCTCTTCGGTCCAGTAGGTGAAGTCCGTGTTGTCCGGGCCGGCGGCAGCCAGCAGGTTGAACAGGGTGTCCATGCCGGAACGGTACTCGGCCATGCCCTCGATGGGCTGGGCGTACAGGGTGCTGGATCCGTCGTAGGTGGGATCGCACAGCACATACATGGAGAAGATGACGTCATCGACGGTCAGGGGCTCGCCATCGGAGAATACGAGGTCGTCACGCAGGACGAAATCGTAATCGACGGTGCCGTCGTCGTTCTCGGTGATCGTCACATCAGCGGGCCCGTAGTAGGTGTAGTCGGTCCCGTTGTACTCTCTGGTCTCGCCCTCGATGCCCTTCTCAACAGGCATGCCCAGGCGGTCCAGGGTGATCAGGCTGATCTGAGTCATAGCCATGGCATCCTGGTCGTAGGCAGTCTCGGAGAAGAAGGGGGAGAACTTGGCGTTGAAGGGGCTGTAGCCGACAACCAACGTGTCAGCGGGCTCCTTCTCGGGCTCTTCCGGGGTGGTCTCCTCCGGCTGCTCGGGCTCTGCCGGAGTGGTTTCTTCCTGCTGCTCGGGCTCGGTATCGGCCGGCTTGGTGTCGTCCGCGGGCTTGGTGCCGCAGGCGGCCAGCATGCCGACGATCATCACAAGGCAAAGCAGCAGCGCGATGAGTTTCTTGCTGTTCATTTGAATTCCTCCTATGAATTTTATCACGGGAAAACCCGTAATATGCTTTTCAGTGTCCCGCTTCCTCCGGGATTCCTCCGTCGGCGGGGATCTCCTCCACGCACAGGCGCCTGCGCCGCGAGAACAGAAATGCCGCGGCAGCCGCGAGAAGCACCGTGGCCCCCAGCACTGCCCAGTCGCTACCGGAAAACCCGGAGCGGAACAGGCACACGAGCTGCCCGGCCGCGGAAAGGCCGGCCAGTATGAGCACGGCGGCGCTGCATGGCGCCAGCCGCTCCGTCAGCCGGTTCATGACCCTTCTGGTAAATGGCGGCTTTTCCAGAAACAGCCTGACGGCGAGCTGCGCCAGCAGGAAGCATCCCGCCAGCGACACCGTCAGGGGCAGGACCGCGAACCAGCGGCGGAGAACGGGAGCGTTCAGGCTGAGAGACGCAAGTACGGCCAGCAGACACACTGCGGCAGCAGCCGTGATCACAGCTCTTTCGCGCGGCAGCGTCTCTTCCGTCTCCCGCGTGAAGCGGTACTGCGGCCCGCTGTAAACGGCGGTGGTCCGAAGACGCCCTCTGTTATCCAGTTCATTCTGCAGGGTGTAATCCCTCGCGTATTTCCTGGACGCCACAACAGCCCTCCTGTCCCGGTAAAAAGGCACCGGAAAACGGGGACAAATTGCATGCCCCGCGGAACGTGTGGATTATTTTATCACTTTACTGTTGTGAATATCAAGTGATTTTTCGCAAGATTTTATACGTATATGGGGATTTTGACGGCAAATCCTTCATTCCACCTGACGTCCGGGGCTTTTTCCACTGCCGCATCCGATCCATGACGGGCGCGTGTAACGCGATGCGGATTCTGCATCGCGCAGGCGGTTGACGAACGGCCCCGCCGCGGGTAAAATGACAGACAGCGGAGAGCGTTTCCGCAGAATATTATATTATTAGAATGTAGGAAAGAAAATCGTTTCACCATATACAGGAGGATACGGAAATGGCATTTGACATCAAAGGTTTTTACGACAGGCTGGACCAGTATTACGCCGGCTATGACAACGCCGCCACCGAGCAGTTTCTGAAGGACAGCCTCGCCGAGGCGGAATCCTTCATGATCGTCCCCAGCCACTGCTGCAGCTGCGACGACCACATGGACCATACCCCCGAGGAGCAGGTGGAGGCGATGTCCGACGAGGAGCGCCAGTGGATCCTGGAGTGCAGCGACGCCCGCGTGGCCGTTCTCAACGAGATGGCCTGCTTCTACCGCGGCATCAGCGAGTTTGACAAGTGCCTGACCTGCTTCCGCGCGGTGGAAGAGGAACTGCAGGCCCGCGGCATGGAGAACAACAGTTCCTACGCCGTCGTCGAACTGAACATGGCCGGCGCCCTGCGCCTGATGGGCCGTCTGGACGAGGCGCTGGACACCTTCAGGAAGGCGGAAGCCGTTCTTCTGGCCAGTCCCAACACCGATGACTATGAGCTGGCCGGGCTGTACAACAACACCGGTCTGGTGTATCAGGACATGGAGAAGCTGGATCTGGCGGCGGAGAACTTCGAGAAGGCGCTCACCTACCTGGTCAAGGTTCCCGACAACGACGCGGAGATCGCCACGAACCACGCCAATCTGGCCATCACCTACTACAAACTGGGCAAGAAGGAAGAGGCCGACCGCTGCCTGGACAAGGCCCTGGCACTGTTCGAGACGCTGGACGGCGGGATGAACCCCCATTATGCCGGCGCCCTGAACACCAAAGCCGCTGTCGCCTACCAGTCCGGCCGCTTTGAGGAAGCTGCGAAGCTGTTCGTCAGCGCCGCGGAAAAGACGAAGCAGATCTTCGGAGAAAGCAAGGACTACGCCGTGCTGTGCCGCAACGCCAGCGCCGCGTTTGCCCAGGACGGCGACAAGGCCAGCGCCGACAGATACGCCGCCCTGGCCCAGGCCGTTGCGGACCGCATCGGCTGATCCCCACATAACGGCATCCGGCAAAAGGGCTGTTTTCGCAGCCCTTTTTGCGACTCGTCCTCCCCCTCACATCATTCCGCCGTTCCGGCTCCCCCGGCCCGGAAAGAAAGGAGCGCCATCATGGCTTTCGTACATCTGCATGTTCACAGCGAATACAGTCTTCTGGACGGCGCCTGCCGCATCCGGGACCTGCCCGCCAGGGCGGCCGCCCTGGGACAGACCGCCTGCGCGGTCACCGACCACGGGGTCATGTACGGAGCCGTCGCCTTCTACAAGGCCTGCCAGGCCGCCGGGATCCGGCCGGTCATCGGGTGCGAGGTCTACGTCGCTCCGCGCACGCGCTTCGACAAGGAACGGGAGTACGATTCCGCGCGGTATCATCTGGTGCTGCTGTGCGAGAACATGACCGGGTACCGCAACCTGTGCAAACTGGTGAGCCGGAGCTTCACCGAAGGCTTCTATACCAAGCCCCGGGTGGACAAGCAGCTGCTGCGCGAATACAGCGAAGGCCTGATTGCCCTGTCCGCCTGCCTTGCCGGTGAGATCCCCCGGGCGCTTTCCGCCGGAAACTACAGTCAGGCGAAGAACGCCGCCCTGGAGATGCAGGACATCTTCGGGGAGAACAATTTCTTTCTGGAACTCCAGGATCACGGGCTGGAGGAGCAGCGGCGCATCGCGCCGGACATCATCCGGCTTCACAGAGACACCGGCATTCCCCTGGTCCTGACGAACGACTGCCACTACCTGACCAAGGACGACGCGTATGCACAGGACGTCCTCATGTGCATCCAGACGGGAAAGACGGTGGACGATACCGACCGCATGCGGTTCGAGACCACGGAGTTCTACCTCAAGAGCGAGGAGGAGATGCGCGCCCTCTTCCCGGACGTTCCGGAGGCGGCGGACAACACGGTCCTCGTCGCCGACCGGTGCCGGGTGGATTTCGAATTCGGTCACTATCACCTGCCTGAGTTCGCCCTGCCGGAAGGCGTCAGCAGTTCAGACTATCTGCGCAGCCGCTGCGCGGAGGGCTTTGCCGCCCGTTACGGGGAGGGCACTCCCGAGCTCAGGCAGCAGCTGGAATACGAACTGGACATGATCGGCCGAATGGGCTTCACCGATTACTTCCTGATCGTGCAGGACTTCGTGATGTTCGCCAAGAACAGCGGCATTCCCGTCGGTCCCGGGCGCGGGAGCGCGGCCGGAAGCATGGTGTCCTACTGCCTCGGTATCACGGACATAGATCCCATAAAATACAGCCTGTACTTCGAACGTTTCCTGAATCCGGAACGCGTGAGCATGCCGGATATCGACATGGATTTCTGCGAGCGCCGCCGGGGAGAAGTGATCGATTACGTCAAGAGAAAATACGGCGAGGACCACGTGGCGCAGATCGTCACCTTCAACACCCTCAAAGCGAAGAATGCCGTCCGCAATGTGGCCAAAGCCATGGCCCTTTCCTTCGCCGAGGAAAGTGCGCTGGCCAAAGAGATCCCAAATGTGCTGAACATCCGCCTGAGTCAGGCGGTGGAGACGAGCCGCTCCCTGCGGGAGATGATGGAGAAGGACGAACGCGTCCGCCGGGTCATCCAGACCGCCATGGCGCTGGAGGACATGCCGAAGGATTCCGGCACCCATGCCGCCGGCGTGGTCATCACCAAGCGCCCCGTCAGCGACTACGTCCCCCTTACTCTGTCCAAAAAGGATGACTCCATCGCCACCCAGTACGTCATGACCACACTGGAGGAACTCGGCCTTCTCAAAATGGACTTCCTCGGCCTGCGGACCCTGACCGTCATTGATGACGCCGTGAAGGTCATCCGCCGCACGGATCCGGACTTTGATATCAGGACGGTCCCCGACGACGATCCCGATACCTACGCCATGCTCTCCGCCGGAAAGACGATGGGCGTGTTCCAGCTGGAATCGGACGGCATCACCGGCGTCTGCACCGGGCTTCAGCCGAAGAGCATCGAGGATATCACCGCCATCATCGCGCTGTACCGTCCCGGCCCGATGGACAGCATCCCCCGTTTTCTCGAGAACAACCGCCACCCGGAGAAGATCTCCTACAGGCATCCCCTGCTGGAGCCTATCCTGAGGGTCACCTACGGATGCATCGTCTACCAGGAGCAGGTGCTGGACATCCTGCGCCGGCTGGGCGGCTTTTCCCTGGGGCAGGCGGACATGATCCGCCGCGCAATGAGCAAGAAGAAGCAGGCGGAGATCGTGAAGGAGCGCGAGACCTTCATCCACGGCGACCCGCAGCGCAGCATCTGCGGCGCGGTGGCCAACGGCGTACCCGCGGACGTGGCCGCCGCGATCTACGACGAGATCCTGGATTTCGCCAATTACGCGTTCAACAAGGCCCATGCCGTCTCCTATGCGGTGGTCTGCTACCAGACGGCATATCTGAAATGCCATTATCCCCGCCAGTTCATGGCGGCGCTGATGAGCAGCGTGCTGGACTCCCCCGACAAGGTGGCGGAGTATACCGCCGAATGCCGGGACATGGGGATCCGGCTCCTTCCGCCGGACATCAACGAATCCGAAGACATGTTCACCGTGGCCGGCGACCATATCCGCTACGGCCTGGTGGCCGTGAAGGGAATCGGCCGCGGCCTGATCCGCGGCGTCATGGCCGAGCGTTCCGCCCACGGACCCTTCACGGGCTTCACGGACTTCTGCCGCCGGATGGAGGGCGGGGATCTGAACCGGCGCGCGGTCGACAGCCTGATCAAGTGCGGCTGCTTCGACAGCCTCGGTGCGAACCGGCGCCAGCTGATGCAGATCTGCCAGCCGGTGCTGGACAGCCTGGCCGACCTGAGGCGGAAGAACGTGGCGGGACAGCTGGACCTGTTCGGCTCGTCCGATCAGCAGGAACTCTCGGATATTCCCCTCCCCCCGGTGCAGGAATTCACGAGGCAGGAACTTGCCGCCATGGAGCACGAGGTCACCGGCCTGTATCTGTCCGGCCATCCGATGGACGACCGTAGAGCCGCGGCAAAGGCCGCAGGTGCCGTTCCCATCGGAAGCATCCTGGCTGATCTGGCATCGGAGAAGGGTCCGTCGCGCTTCCGGGACGACCAGACCGTCCTGCTGGCCGGGATCGTCGACGCCGTGAAGACCAAGCCGACAAAGAACAGCAGCCTGATGGCCTACGTCACCCTGGACGACGGCACAGGGACCATGGAACTGCTGTGCTTCCAGCGGGTGCTGGATCAGAGCGGGGACGCCCTCAGAGAAGGGTCCGTCTCCCTCGTGAAAGGCCGTCTGTCCCTGCGGGACGACAAGGATCCCCAGCTGGTGGCGGACAGCGTCCGTCCGCTGGAAGGAGAGCCGGAGCAGGCTCCGCAGTCCGTTCCCTCCGCCCCTCCGCGGAAGCTATGGCTCCGTCTGCCGGGAGAGGGCCACCCAGATTATGCCCGGGTGCGTCGGGTGCTCTCCATGTTCCCCGGCGATACCCCTCTGGTCGTCTATTTCTCGGATACCGGCATGAAACGCGGATCCCGCTGTCTGGTCCACGACGCTCTCCTGAAGGAGCTTCGCGAGATCCTCGGTGAGGACAGCGTGGTCCTCCGGTAATAATGTTCCGTCATCGGATGTGAATGTCTTGACCTTATCCCTTTCCTTCCTTCTCACAAACATGCTCCTCGGCTTCGGCCTGGCCATGGACGCCTTCTCCGTCTCCGTCGCCAACGCGCTGACGGAGGCCGGAATGCGGAAGCGCCGCATGGCCGCAGTCGCCGGAGTCTACGCCCTGTTCCAGATCGCCATGCCACTGATCGGCTGGCTCTGTGTGCACACATTCGTGGAGCATTTCAGGTCTTTCAGCCGGTTCATCCCCTGGATCGCACTGATCCTTCTGCTGTTCATCGGCGGGAAGATGCTGTGGGAGAGTTTCCGCAAGCCGGAAGAAGACGGGGGCCGCGCCGCTTCCGTCGGTCCGGGCACTCTGCTTCTTCAGGGGCTTGCCACCTCCATCGACGCGCTGTCCGTCGGCTTCACCATCGCAGACTACTCCCTCCCGTACGCGCTCGTGAGCGCGGCGGTCATCGGCGCCGTCACGTTCGCCGTCTGCCTGGCCGGCCTGATCATAGGCAAGACCGTAGGAAAGAAGCTGGCGGGAAAGGCCTCAGCCGTCGGCGGGATCATCCTAATTGCCATAGGTATCGAGATCTTCGTCAAGGGCGTCCTTTGAACCGGACGATCACAGGACAATAGAGAAAAGGATCCCCGGCCGCCGCATTGCGGCCGGGGATCCTTTTCTCTATTGTCCTGCGGCGGTCATTCCGCGTTTCGCAGGGCCTCCAGCACCGCCTGGAGCTGATGATCCTCCTCCCGGGGAAGCACCCCGTAATAGACCGCGAAATACTCGTCCTCGTCTGTCTCCACCGGGATGTCCGGCTGAATGCCGGTCCCGGCAAGGCTGCTCCCGTTCGGCGTGAAGTACCGGGCAGTGGACAGGTTCACCCCGCTGCCGTCGGACAGGCGGATCATCGTCTGGGAATACCCCTTGCCGGTAGTCGCCTGACCGCCCACGATCCCGCAGTCGAATTCCCTGATTGCCTCGGCGAAGTACTCCGCGGCGCTGTAGGAACAGTCGTTCACCAGCACCGCCATCGGGCAGTCGACGCACCCGGCGTCGGAACTGGTCTCATGCACCGTCCCGTCGGTAAACTCCATGTGAAAGATCGTCCCCTCCGGAAGCAGATAATCCAGCATCTGCGTCAGTTCGGACACGTATCCGCCGCCGTTGAACCGCACGTCCATCACCAGGGCCGAGGCTCCCTGCTCCAGAAGGCTCTCCGCCGTCCGGATGAAATCGTCTCCCGTGCCGGTATAGAAATTGTCGAGGCGGATGTAGCCGATCCCGTCAAGCATCTCGCCGCTGACCGCCTCCAGAGGCAGCGCCTTTCTCGTGATGGTCAGCGTGAGCTTCTCCTCCCCGCGGAGGATATCCAGGACCACGTCCGTCCCCTCTTCCCCCTTGACCAGAGCGGTTGCTTCCTCCAGTACCATTCCCTCGAAAGACACTCCGTCGGCCGCGGTGATGAGATCGCCGGGGAGAATGCCGGCCTCTTCGGCCCCTCCTCCCTCCTGGACGGAGATGACCTCCAGCGGATCGTCCTCCTCCGGTTTGCGCACGGTGACGCCGATGCCCACATAATTGTTGGCCATCGTGATGTCATACTGCTTCAGATCCTCGGCGGAGATGTAGTAGCTCCAGGGATCGCCCAGGCCTTCCACCATGGCTGCGGCGCACGCCTCCTCCACTGCTTCCGCGTCCTTCTCCCCGACGAAGCGGCTGTCGATCACATCCGACAGTTCCCTCAGTTTCGGGTGTTCCCGGGCAAAGGACAGCTCTCCGCCCAGACGCGCGTTCACGGCCACGGCGACCAGAACAGCCGTCAGCGCTGCCGTCACCACTGCCGTCACGATCACCGCCAGAAGGACCGGATGACGGATCCTCCTCCGTTTTTCTTCCTCCATGATTACCTCCGTAACAACGGCGGCCGCCGGCACAGCGGCGGCCTCCTAATCCTGTCGGCAAAACTCACTCGAACGAGAACAGTTCCCTGTTCCTGTCCTTGAACATCTCGTAGATCTTCTGCACCAGGGCGTCGTCCTCCACGGGAAGGAATCTCTGTTCGTCGCCCCCGGCCTCTTCTATCTCCATGATGATCACGGTGCTGTCGTCGTCCGGAGGAAGGACCGCGATGTAATCCTTTCCCCGGTACTCGATGACGTCCAGAAGCTCGAACTGCGTCTTCACGCCGTCCTCGTCCTCCAGTTCGATCGTTTCGATTTCCTCGTCGAGATCCATGAGTTCATCGTCAGTCTTCATGTCCGTTTTCCCCCTCTTCGCTGTTCTCCGGGACCTCCCCGGCAGCCGTCTCCGTTCCGGTCTCCGCGTGATCTGCGATGTCGATGATCTGCGCCTGCTCCGGCCCGGCTTTCATCCCGTCTTCTCCGGAGTCTCCGCCGTCCAGACGCCTTCTGTCCCGCAGCCGTTTCTTGATCACGGCGTTGCGTCCCTTCTTTCCGATCCGGTAAGCCCGGTAGGTCAGCGCGTACAGCAGATAGGCCGCAAGGACGATGACGAGCACCGTCAGTAGCGTGATCACGCTCTTGTTTTTCGCCGTGTTGGCGATCAGGCGCTTGAGATATTCCATGCGCATGAGTTCCACCGGCTTGGCCGCCACGAGATCGACGCTGGCGTATTCCGTTCCGCGGTACGTCAGATGCATCTCCCCCAGAAGCTGACCCTTGTCCACGGGAGCCGTGATGCCGCGGTCTGCGGCATAGATGACGATCTCCCGCTGGAAATCCTCCACCAGAATGTCGTTGTCCAGCATCACGGACACCTCATGGGCGGGGACCGCCACCACGTGGTCGGTATCCCTTCCCAGGTCAACGGAAACCTGCGTGATGTTCTCTCCGGCCTCCACGATGGTCCTCCAGGAGAAGCCGTCGAACGTCCAGCGGATCAGTTTGCTGGCGTCGGAATAGCTGTCGTCCATGGTTCCGGCCCCGGATACCAGGACGATCAGGGACATATCGGATTCCTCGCTCTGCGACAGGGAAATGGTGGTATAGCCGTCGGAGATCCCGCCGAAGCGGCCTCCGGTGCACTCCGGGCAGAAATAGGAGCTGCCGCTTCGCTGCAGCTGGTTCGACGTGACCAGCACGCGGGCGATTGCCTTGTTGGTCTCGTCCACCGTATAGGTCCGGGCGGAGAAGACTTTCATGAACAGGGAGTTCTGTGATGCCACGCGGATCATCCGCACGAGATCTTCTCCCGTCGTGTGCTGCGCCTCGTCGTACGCCCCCGTGATGTTGGTAAAGACCGTGTTCTCGCATCCGCATTCATCGGCGAAGGCGTTCATCCTCTTTACCAGCGCCTCGGCGGAACCTGCGGCGTGAACGGCGGCCGCGTAGGCGGCGGTCTCGCTGTAGTCCATGAACATCAGATAGAGCAGGTCCTCATATTTCAGCACCTCGTCCACCTTCAGTCCGAGGATGCCGCTGTCCGTCTGGAGCATGCTCTCCGTGACGGTGACCCTGTCCCTCAGCGACGCGTCGCCCTCGAAGCAGGCGGAGCACATCATGTACAGGGAGAAGACCTTCACGACGCTGCCCGGATTCAGCCTTCTGGCCGGCTGGGAGGACAGAAGCGTGGTCCCGGACGTCAGTTCCGTGACGATGACGGAGGGCGAGACCAGTTCGACGGCCTCCGCCGCCCCGGCACAGGGGGCCAGGATCCCGCACAGCAGCGCCAGCGCGCACAGCACGGGCAAACATTTTTTGATTATTTTCGTCCGAATCATATAATTCTCCGGTCTCGTATGGTATAATACAATAGAAAAGGTTCCGGGTTTTCACCCGCGGTTAATATGTTATTTTAGCAGATTTCCCGCAGGGTAGCAACCGTATTTCCGTATTTTAGGACAGTTTCCCATGAAATTCAGACGTTTTGAGCTCGCGCTGCTTATTCTTGCGGCTGCCGCCGTGCTGTTCACCGCGGGATTCCTGATCGGCCGCCATACAGGCCGGGTGCGCGTTTACGTGACCGGTCCTTCCGCCGCGCCCGCAGAGAGCGCCCCCGCGCAGGAAGAACCCGATGCGTCCGCATCTGCCGCCGCTGACTGCCGGAGGCATCCGCTCCCCGTCCCGCCGCGCGAAGCCTTTTCCGCTGCCCGTCCCCTGCGGACGGACAGCGCACTGTTATTCCGTATAGGAGGTCGGTTTCCGTGAAGATACTGGTCGTCGATGACGAAAAGGTCCTCGTCAAGGGCATAAAATTCAATCTGGAACGGGAGGGCTACGAGGTCGATACCGCCGGCGACGGCGCGGCCGCCATCGAACTCGCCCGGACCGGTCAGTACGACCTGATCATCCTCGACGTGATGATGCCGAAGATGGACGGGCTGGAGGCGTGCGCCCACATCCGCGAATTCTCCTCCGTTCCCATCATCATGCTCACCGCGCGCAGCGAGGACACCGACAAGCTCCTCGGGTTCGAGTACGGGGTCGACGATTACATGACCAAGCCGTTCAACATCCTCGAGCTGAAGGCGAGGGTCAAGGCCCTGCTCCGCCGCACCGCTCCCGGCACGCCGGAAGCGCCGTCCGGCGTGCTGACCATCGGCGACGTGACGCTGGACCCGGAGCGCCGCCAGGTCAGAAAAGGCGGCCGGCCGGTGGAGCTCACCGCAAGGGAATTCGACATCCTCGAACTTCTGATGCGCAATCCCAACAAGGTCTACAGCCGCGAAATGCTTCTCAATACGATCTGGAACTACGACTATCAGGGCGACGAGCGCACCGTGGACGTTCATGTGCGCCGTATCCGGGAAAAGCTGGAGGACGTTCCCGCCTCCCCGGAATACGTCATGACCAAGTGGGGAGTTGGCTACTATTTCAAAGGTTAACCGAACGCTCAGGCGTTTCTTCTCCAGCGTCATGTTCAGGTTCGTCGTGCTGATCGCCATCGCGGTCGGCGTCCTTCTCGTCCTGATGAACACACTGTTCCTCACGGCGGCCAGGAACATGATCTTCACGTCCAAGCGCAGCATGCTGCAGAATCAGGCGACCGTCATCGCCTCCTCCCTGTCCGCCATGAACGAACTGGATGTGGAACACGTCTCACAGGTCATGGAGCTGCTCGATGTCACCGAGCTCACGGGCATCACCGTGCGCGGCGTAAACGGGAACATCTACTATGATACGGTCACCCCGTCGGTCGGAGCTGCGAACATCCACGATGTCCGCGTGCTGACAGCCCTGAACGGGAGCACGGGCTTCTACGGGCATTTCAACGGCGGAGTCTTCAAGTGCTATTACTATATGCCCCTTGTCCTGTCCAACAGGATCGAGGGCGTGCTGGTGCTGTATGAGGCGGACAGCGAACAGGGCGCCCTGCTCCTCAGCCTGCAGAACAGCGTCCGCCTCGTGTCCATCATCGTCACCGCGGTCTTCCTGGCAATCGCAGCGGTCCTGATCTATGTCATCTCGGCGCGCCTCAGGACCATCCGCCGCGGCATCGCTCCCCTCGGAGAGGGCAACTATTCACACAGGATCTCCATGAAGGGCCGGGACGAGTTTTCGGAACTCGGCGGCGCCTTCGACCGGCTGGCAGACCGTCTGGAGGACAACGAGGACATCCGCCGCCGCTTCGTGGCGGACGCCTCTCACGAGCTGAAGACGCCCATCGCCTCGATCCGCCTGCTCAGCGACAGCATCCTGCAGACCGACTCCATCGATCCGGCGACCACCCGGGATTTCGTCGGAGACATTGCCGCGGAGGCCGACAGGCTCGCAAACATCACCCAGCATCTGCTGACGCTCACCAACCTGGACAATCCCACCGCCATCAGCCGGACTCCCAACGATCTGGCTGAGACCGCGCGCCAGGCCGTCCGCACGCTCGTGCCTCTGGCGGAGGCCCGCGGCATCTCCCTTGCTCTGGATGCTCCGGAGCCCTGCTTCGTCCTCTCCGCGAAGGACGAGCTGTACCAGATCGTGCAGAACCTGGCGGAGAACGCCGTAAAATACAACGTCGACGGCGGAAGCGTAACCGTTTCCGTCCTGAAGCGGGAGGACGACGTCCTCCTCACCGTGCGGGATACCGGCATCGGTATCCCGGCGGAAGACCTGCCCCATATCTTCGAGCGTTTCTACCGGGTGGACAAGGCCCGCTCCCGGGAAGCCGGAGGGACCGGGCTGGGGCTCTCCATCGTAAAGGACATGGTCCGGATCCTCGGAGGAAGCGTCGAAGTGTCGTCCGAGCCCGGCCGGGGGACGGAGTTCCGGATCCTTCTCCCCCTGGTCCGCGAGGACGGGGAGTCCGAAGAACCCTCGGCTGCGGAACAGGAATGACCGCAGAATACGGGATCCCGCCGGCATCATCCGGCGCGCCGCGGAGGCGCGCCGGATTTTTCCGTATTTGACGGTCTTTCATCCATCTGCTAAAATAAAATGGTTGACCCCCCATCTCAATGCATGAGGTGCGTTATGCCCAACGTCGTCACGCAGCTGATCGTCTGCTTCATCGCGGGCATCGGCGCCGGACTCGGAACCGGCTTCGCCGGCATGAGCGCCGCCGCCGTCATCAGCCCGATGCTGATCACCTTCCTGAATATGGACGCGTATCAGGCCGTCGGCATCGCCCTTGCCAGCGATGTCCTCGCAAGCGCAGCCAGCGCCGCGGAGTACGGCAGAAACAAGAACCTGGACATCCGCAACGGTCTGATCATGATGGCGGCCGTTCTTGCCTTTACGGTCGCAGGCAGCTGGGTCTCCAGCCTGATGCCCAGTACCACCATGGGGAACACCTCCATGTTCTTCACGCTTTTTCTCGGCATCAAGTTCATCGTGCGTCCGGTCATGACCACGCGGGACGCCGCCGATGGAACGGATGCCCGGACCCGCGCGCTGCAGTCTCTTGCCAGCGGCGCCGTTGTCGGCTTCATCTGCGGCTTCATCGGTGCGGGCGGCGGCATGATGCTGCTGCTCGTCCTGACTACCATCCTGCACTACGACCTGAAGACGGCCGTGGGCACCAGCGTGTTCATCATGGCGTTCACTGCCCTGACCGGCTCTGTCAGCCACATTGTCATCGGAGGCATGCCGGAGATCCTCCCGCTGGTCCTGTGCATCGTGTTCACCCTGCTCTGGGCGCAGATCGGCGCCCGGATCGCGAACAGGGCCAGACCCATCACTCTGAACCGCATCACCGGCGCCATCCTCATCGTTCTGGCCGTAGTGATCCTGTTCGTCAATTTCGTTCTCAAATAGTTTCCTGGCATAAAAAAGCCGGGCCCTTGTCGGGTCCGGCTTTTTGTGCTGTTCGATCAGCCGATGGCGGTGAGACCGCCGTCGGGATACAGAATGTTGCCCGTGAGGAAGTCGGAGGCGGGAGCCGCCAGGAACAGGGCCGTTCCCACGCAGTCCTCGGGATCGGACATACGGCGCATCGGCAGTCCGGCGCTCTGCATTTTCAGGTACTCTTCGACGGTGCAGTTGTTCTCCTTGGCGCGCATCTCGAACACCTTGGTCATCATGGGGGTCTTCATGATGTTGGGACCGAAGGCGTTGACCGTGATGCCGAAGGGGCCGAACTCGGAAGCCAGCTGCTTGGTCAGCATGTCCACGGCGCCCTTGGCGGCGCAGTACGCGGCGTTGCCGGGGCCTTTCGTGGCGATCTTGCCGCGGACGGAGGTGACGTTGACGATCTTGCCGTAGCCGTTCTCCTTCATGTACTTGCCGAAGTGCTTGCAGGTCATCAGGATGGAGGCGACGTCGTCATGCATGACCATGTCGAACTCGTCCATCGGGAACTCGAGAGCGGGGTGCTTCTTGTTCACGCCCTGGCTGTTGACCAGGATGTCGATGTGACCGAAGTCCTTGTTGGCCTGCTCGGCGACAGCGGCGACCTGATCCTCTTTGCCGGCATCCATCACATAGTACTTGAACTCCTTGCCGGTCTTCGCGGCCAGCTCCTCGCAGGCTGCCTGCAGCTTGGCCTCGGTACGGGAGGCAATGCAGACGCCGGCGCCGGCGACGGCAAAGGCCTCGGCCACCAGCTTGCCCAGTCCGCCGGCACCGCCGACGATCATGGCGTTCTTACCGGTCAGATCAAACAGAGTAGCAAAATCCATAACAATAACTCCCTTTCTTGAAATGTATTGTAATATTTAAGCGAGCGCCGTTCCCGGCTCTCTTTCTTACGGGGAACTTACTGGCAGAGCTCCACGACGACCGCCTGGCCCATGCCGCCGGCGATGCAGAGCGTGGCCAGACCGTAGCGCACGCCGCGGCGCTTCATCTCGTGCACCAGGGACACGATGATGCGGCAGCCGGAAGATCCCACGGGATGGCCCAGCGCGATGGCGCCGCCGTTGACGTTGATGATGTCCATCTTGTTCTCCCAGCCCAGCTGCTTGATACAGCCGAGCGCCTGGGCGGCAAAGGCCTCGTTGAGCTCGATCAGGCCGATATCGTCGTCGGTCAGGCCGGCGTTCTTCAGCGCCTTGGGAACGGCTCCGACAGGGCCGAGTCCCATCAGCCGCGGATCGCAGCCCGCCGTGCCGATGCCCCGGATCACTGCCATGGGCTTCATCCCCAGTTCCTGCGCCTTCTCGGCGCTCATCAGCAGCATCGCGGACGCGCCGTCGTTGCGGCCGGAGGAGGATGCGGCGGTGACCGTACCCATGAGTTCGGAGGAATTGAACAGACGTCCGTCATCGTCCAGCTGCATGTTGAAGCAGGGCTTCAGCTTCGCCAGGCCCTCCATGGTGGTCTCTCTGGGGAACTCGTCGGTATCGAAGACGATCGGGGGCTTTTTCCTGCCCTGGGGAACCGTCACGGGGACGATCTCATCCTTGAACCGGCCGGCCGCGATGGCGTCCGCCGCGCGGTGTTGGCTGGTGTAGGAGAACTCGTCCTGCTCCTGCCGGGTGATACCCAGCGTCTGAGCGATATTCTCTGCGGTGACGCCCATGTTGTACTTGCCGTACATCTCCATGGGCTGGCTGCGGAACTGACCCTCCGTCAGGGCGTCCACCAGTTCGGTGTTGCCGGTGCCCACGCCCCACCGGGCGTTGCGGATATAGAACACGGCGTTGGACATGCTCTCGGTTCCGCCGGCGATGCACACGTCGTTCTGCCCGCACATGATGCTCATGGCGGCGTTGGCGACGGCGGTCATGCCGGAGGCGCACTGCCTCATGACCGTGTACGCGGGCGTCGTGTCGGGAATGCCCACCTCGAGGGCGGCCACGCGCGCGATGTTCGGATCGTCGGACGTCTGGCGGCAGTGACCCATGACAACCTCGTCGATCTCCTTCGGGTCAATCCCGCTTCTGTCAAGCACGCCCTTCAGTACGGCGCAGGCCAGGTCGTACGCGCTCAGGGGCTTCAGGGATCCCCCCATCTTGCCTACCGCGGTACGGCACGCTTCTACGATTACAACGTCTTTCATACTTTCCTCCTGTAATGTCATCCGGCATCGCCGGATCTCTGCGGCTTTCCGGCTGTTTCCGCCGGTTTTCCAGACAGAAAAATTATAAACCTTGGAACAGTACCAATGTCAACCCTTTCCCCTTCCTTTTTTTCTTTCCCTCAGGAGGGAAAGCGTTCTGGTCCTTTACAACCTTTCGGTTGTTAAAATCCGGTGTATTTGCTCTTTCCCCCGGCGGTCGGGAACACTATAATGTAGAGGAATAAACGTGACGCCGGGACTCCGCCCCGCGGCGGCGGGAAAGGGTCCGGGGACGTCTTCCCACAAGGAGGTCCGTGCCATGAGCGGCAGATTCACACCGGATAAGAAGAACATCGTCAGCTTCAGCCTGATGGGGCCGGAATCGGGAGCCCCCTGCGAAGTGGACTCCAACGACGGGCGCATCACCAGGATCCGTCCGTATTTCTATGACAAGGAGCATACGGACGCCAACTGCAACCCGTGGACCATCGAGGCCAGGGGAAGCACCTTCTCCGCGCCCGACCGCGTCACCATCTCCCCTCTGGGCCTGACCTACAAGTCCAGGGTCTACTCCCCCAACCGGGTCTCCTGGCCGCTCAAGCGGGTGGACTGGGATCCCAACGGCGAGCGCAATCCGCAGAACCGGGGCAAGAGCAAATACGTGCGCATCTCCTGGGACGAAGCCGCCCAGCTGGTAGCCGACGAGCTGCGCAGGGTAAAGGAAAAATACGGTCCGGAGGCCGTGCTATGCCAGGCGGACATGCACGGCGAGGGCAAGAACGTCTCTCCGAGCCACGGCTGTCCCAACCGCCTGCTGAGCCTCATGGGCGGCTATACGCTCCAGATGCGCAACGCCGACAGCTGGGAAGGCTGGTTCTGGGGAGCCAAATACGTATGGGGCTGTGAGCCTGTGGGCGAGATGGCCCCTCAGACGAACCTGTATCCGGATATCGCGCAGAACGCCGACATGCTGCTGTTCTGGGGCTGCGATCCGGAGACCACCCCCCTGGGCGTGGTGAGCCACATGCCCAGCCGGCTGTGCTACTGGCTGACGGAGATCGGGCTCAAGAGCGTCTACATCTGCCCCGACCTGAACTACGGTGCGGCCGTGCACGCGGACAAGTGGATCCCCATCTTCCCGAACACCGACGCCGCCCTTCAGCTGGCCATCGCCTATATCTGGCTGAAGGAGGATACCTACGACAAGGATTACATCGCCACCCACGCCTACGGATTCGACAAATTCGTGGAATATGTCATGGGCGATGAGGACGGCGTGCCCAAGACGCCGGAGTGGGCCAGCGAAAAATGCGGCATCCCCGTCTATACCATCAAGGCGCTTGCCCGCAAGTGGGCGAAGGACACCACCAGCATCATCCACGGCAACGGCGGCTGCTACATCCGCGGGCCGTATTCCAGCGAGCCCGCCCGCCTGGAGGTCATGCTCCTCGGCATGCAGGGACTCGGCCGGCCCGGCGTCCATCAGGCCAAGATGCTCGAGTGGAGCCTCTGGAACAGGGACTATCCCGTCCCCTACCAGGGAAAGTTCACTCCCATGATGCCCCATATCTGCGACGCGCTCCGCCCGGTGGACGGCGACGTCGCTCCGCACATCAACATGAAGCGGTTCATCGTGAATCCCGTCCAGGCCAAACGCGCGCCGGAACTGGTGGATCTGTTCAGGGAGCTGCCCGCTCCCCAGCAGTTCATCCCCCGCACCATGGTGCACCGGGCGATCCTGGAGGGCCACGCGGAATGGCGCGGACTGCAGTGCTTCTCCTCGAGCCAGCAGGCAACGGCCGGCAACTACCGCTTCCCCACCCAGCAGTACCAGTTCCAGGAGATGCAGTACCCCCGTCCCGGCCTGAGCCGCGTGCACATGATCTGGACGGACGCCCCGTGCCAGGTCACCTGCTGGAATCACGGCAATCTTTCCGCCAAGGCCTATCAGCATGAGTCCATCGAGTGCATCGTCGCGCAGCACCCCTGGCTGGAGAACGACTGCTACTTCGCCGACATCATCTTCCCCGTGGCCACCAAGCACGAAATGCACGAGCTGGGCAACGACCTGTCCAGCGGCAACTTCGTGTCCGTATACAAGACGGATCCCTGCTGCGATCCCATCGGCGAGTCGCTCTCCGACTTCGACGTGTGCGTCAAGGTTGCCGAAAAGCTCGGTCCGGAATACGTTAAGGCCTATACCGGCGATCTGACGGAGGAGGAGCGGGTGCGCTTCTTCTACAAGGCCACCGGATGCGAGGACTATCTGTCCTGGGAGGATTTCCAGAAGCAGAAGATCTTTGTCGTCCCCTGCAAACCCAGGGAGGAAGTGGAAAAACTGCCTGCCGGCCTGTACGATTTCTACAGGGATCCCGCGGCGAATCCTCTGACCACCCCCACCGGAAAACTGGAATATTACTCCACGGATCTCGCCCGGCATCTGCCGGACGACCCGGAGCGTCCTCCGGTCCCCCACTGGATCGAGAAGGGGGAGACCCATGACGAGCGCCTGTCCTCCGAGCGGGCCGGCGAATATCCCCTGCTCTGCATGTCCAACCACGGGCGGTGGCGCATGCACTGCCAGTGCGACGACATCATCTGGAACCGCGAAGTGGAGACCATGAAGATCCGCGGCAAGGACGGTTATCAGTACGAGCCCTGCTGGATGCACACCAGCGAGGCGGAAAAGCGCGGGATCAGGCACGGGGACATCGTCAAGGTATTCAATGAAAAGGGCATCGTGCTGTGCGGCGCGTACGTGACCGAGCGGCTGATCCCCAACACCTGCTATGTGGACCACGGCAGCCGTCTGGATCCCATCATCCCCGGCTGGCTGGACCGCGGCGGCGCCATCAACACGATCACGCCCACCGGCAATCTTTCCAAGAACGCCACCGGCATGGCGGTCTCCGGCTTCCTTGTCCAGGTGGAAAAGGTGACGGATGAAGA
The DNA here is from genome assembly GCA_017540565.1 of Oscillospiraceae bacterium. Taxonomy (GTDB): domain Bacteria; phylum Bacillota; class Clostridia; order Oscillospirales; family Oscillospiraceae; genus Alloscillospira. The sequence goes on along the minus strand of JAFYAU010000008.1, from coordinate 166,026 downwards.
GATGGAAGGCTGGAAGCGGGACTACCCCGAAGCCTTCGCCAGAAAGATCGACCCCGCCGCCGGCGTCTGCCTGGAGGGCTGGCTGATCCCGGACGGCGCGGACGGCGCCTGAATCCGGCGGAAACCATGACATCGGCGCGGCCGCTTCCTGCGGCCGCGTCTTTTTCGGAGGTGCACGAGCCATGCTTATATGCCATGTCTGCGCCGCCCCTCTGACGGAGGCGGACCGCGCCATGAGGTGTCCGAACGGGCACAGCTTCGATCTTGCCGCCAGCGGCTACTGCAATCTGCTGACGGGAAGCCGGAGCGGAAAGTACATCGGGGACGACCGGGACATGGTCGCCGCCCGGCGCCGTTTTCTGGAAAGCGGCGCATACGCCCTCCTGCGGGATGCGCTGTGCCGGCTGCTCCTGTCTCTGACCGAAGGCCGGGACGGTCTTTCCCTGCTGGATGCCGGCTGCGGCGAGGGCTACTACACACGGGCGGCCGCCGCTGCCCTCCGGGATGCCGGACGGCTGAAGCAGGCTGTCGGGACGGACATCTCCAAGGCCGCCACCCGTTACGCCGCGGGCAGGGACCGCTCCGTCCGCTATGTGACCGCCAACAGCTACCGCCTTCCCGTTGCGGACGGCGCTGCCGATCTGATCCTGTCCCTTTTCGCCCCCGCTCCGGCGGAGGAGTTTCTCAGGGTCCTCTCCCCCCGCGGTCTCGTCATCCGGGCCGTTCCGGGAGCGGACCATCTGTGGGAACTCAAGCAGGCGGTCTACGACGAACCCTACCGCAACCGCGAGGACAAGCACCGGCTCGCCGGCTTTGACGAACGGGACCGGGTCCGGGTGGAGTACCCCTTCGCGCTGGACTCCCCCGGCGCCATCCGTGACCTCTTCTCCATGACTCCCTACGCCAAAAGGACGCCCCGGGAGGGACTGGACCGGCTGGAGCGGCTCGAGAGGCTGGACGTCACCTTCTCCTTCCTGCTGCTCGTCTGCGGGCCTTCCGCGCTTGATTCCTGACCGATTTCTGATATAATGAGCCACGTCCGGCAGGCTTTTCCCTGCCGAGATCCGCTGCACCGGGAGGATACAGCCATGCTTCTCGCCATCGACATTGGCAATTCCAACGTCGTGATCGGCTGTCTGGACGACAGCCTGACCCCCGTGGAGACGTTCCGCATCACCTCCGATCTGAAGAAGACGGAGTACGAATACGGAGCGGACATGAAGACCATTCTTGAATACAGTCACATCGATCTGAACGCCTTCGAAGGCGCGGTCATCTCCTCCGTCGTTCCCCCGCTGACCAACCTGTTCCGCATTGCCGTGGAAAAGGTCTTCGGCCTGCGCGCCCTCATCGTGGGCAGCGGCGTGAAGACCGGCCTTAACATCATGATCGAGAACCCCTCCTCCCTGGGGAGCGACCTCGTGGCCGACAGCGTGGCCGCCATGTCCTCCTATCCCCTGCCCGTGATCGTGCTGGACATGGGCACGGCGACAACCATCACCGTGGTGGACCGGAACGGGAACTACATCGGCGGATCCATCGTCCCCGGCGTCGGACTGTCTCTCAACGCCCTGGCCAGCGGGACCAGCCTGCTGCAGCAGGTGCCCCTGGAAGCGCCGAAAAAGGTCATCAACACGATGACCCTGGAAAGCATGCAGAGCGGAGCCGTCTTCGGCGCCGCCTCGATGATCGACGGGATGATCGACCGCTTCGAGGAGGAACTGGGCGAAAAGTGCAGCCTGGTCGCCACCGGCGGCATCGCCGGGAAGATCGTCCCCTACTGCCGTCACGACATCACCTTTGACAAGTACCTGCTCCTGCGGGGGCTGGGCATGATCTACCGGAAGAACGTGAAAAAATAACAACATGCCGCCTGCGGTCCCCGGACCCTGGGCGGCTCATATCAATGCAAGGAGAAACTGCCATGTCTGCTGAAAAACGTATCCGCGAACGCGCGGAGATCCCGGAAAAAGACACATGGGCCATCGAGGACCTGTATCCCACCGCGGAAGCCTGGGAAGCCGACCACGAACTGCTGAAGGAGAAGATCCGCGAAGCCGCCTCCTTCGAGGGCAGGCTGGGCGAGTCCGCCGGGACCCTGCTGGCCTTCGGAGACCTGACGGAGCAGATCACGCTCCTGGTCGAGAATCTGTACAATTACGCCCAGCGCCTGTCGGACACGGACACCCGCGTTCCGGAGAATCAGGCAAGGATGGGCAGGATCGCCTCGACGCTGGTGGCGATCCGCGCCGCCACGGCCTTCGAGACGCCGGAACTGCTTTCTCTGAACGAGGACGTGATCCCCTCCTTCCTCAGGGAAGAACCGCGTCTGGAAAAGTACCGCCGCTATCTGGATTCCGTCCTGCGCATGCGTCCCCACACCCTCGACCGGGAAAAGGAGGCCCTTCTGGCGTCCGCCGGAGAGATGGCCAACGCCCCCGGCGACATCTACGGCCTGTTCAACAACGCCGACCTGACGTTCCCCGACGCGGTGGACGGCAGCGGCCAGGCGCATCCCCTGACCCACGGCACGTACATCTCCCTGATGGAGAGCCCCGACCGCGCTCTGAGGAAGTCCGCCTTCGAGACCCTGTATCACACGTACGACGCCTTCGGCAACACCGTTGCGGCCGTCCAGCAGGCAGAGGTCAAGCAGCGCCGCTTTTTCGCCCAGGCGCGCCATTTCGGCTCCTCTCTGGAGGCCTCCCTGTTCCGTACGGAGGTTCCCGTCAGCGTGTACACCAACCTGATCGACACCGTACACGCGAACATGGACAAGATGGAACGGTACGTCGCCCTGCGGAAGAAACTGCTCGGAGTCGGCGAGCTGCATATGTATGACCTCTACACCCCGCTGATCCCCGGCACGTCGGAGAACATCCCGTTCGAACAGGCCAAGCAGACCGTGTACGACGCCCTGGCGTGCATGGGGGAGGAATACCGCTCCATTCTGAAGGAGGGCTTCGACAGCCGCTGGATCGACGTGTACGAGAACGCCGGCAAGCGCAGCGGCGCCTACTCCGCCGGCGCCATGGTCCATCCCTACGTGCTGCTGAACTACAGTGGCACGCTGGACAGCCAGTTCACGCTGGCCCACGAGATGGGGCACGCCATCCACAGCTATCTGTCCAACAGGAACCAGCCCGTGATCAACCACGATTACGTGATCTTCGTGGCCGAGGTCGCCTCCACCTGCAACGAGGCGCTGCTGATGCAGTACCTGCTGGGCAGGACGCAGGACAGGAAACAGCGGGCCGCCCTGATCAACCACTTCCTGGAGCAGTACCGCTCCACCCTGTACCGGCAGACCATGTTCGCCGAGTTTGAGATGATCATCGGCCGTCTGGAACAGGAGGGCGTTACCCTGACGAGGCAGGTGCTCAATGAAGAGTACCGGAAGCTCAACCGCCTGTATTTCGGGCCGGATATCGTACTGGATCCCGAGATCGACTGCGAGTGGATGCGCATCCCGCACTTCTACTACGACTATTACGTCTTCCAGTACGCTACCGGCTTCTCCGCCGCCATTGCGCTGTCCAGGCGCATTCAGGAGCAGGGAGAACCTGCGGTGGCGGACTATCTCCGCTTCCTGTCCGGAGGCTGCAGCGCCACCCCGATCGAGCTGCTGAAGACCGCCGGTGTGGACATGTCCTCCCCCGAGCCGGTCCAGAAGGCTCTCGACCTGTTCGGTGAACTGATCGACGAGATGGAGGAACTCACCGCGGAGTGAGCGCATCCCTTGCGCCCGCGGCGCGCCCGTAGTATAATGACCGCAGGAGATGAGACCGATGCTTTTTGACAAACGCCGTCCCCCCCGCTGCGAATACTGCCTGCACGGCACCCGCCTGGATGCCGCCGGCACCATGATCTGCCTCGCCCACGGGATATCCGACGCGGACGACAGCTGCCGCCGCTTCGCGTACGACCCCACCAAGCGCGAGCCCGATCCCCCTCCGGCGAGATTCGCGCCGAAAGCGTACGCGGAAGAGGATTTCGTCCTGTAACATGAAACACAAAAACAGCCTGCCGTACATCTGGTGCGGCAGGCTGTCTTTCTCTTTCTCCGGTTATCTGGGGATGAATCCCACTTTCTTCTGGACCTTGCGCAGGGTCCGGGCGGCGGTATAAGCCGCGCGCTCCGCGCCCTCGCGGTACACGCTCTCGAGATAGGCCTTGTCCGCCATCAGGCGGGTCGCCTCCTCGCGGATGGGCCGCAGCATCTCGACCACGGCTTCGCCGACCGCCGGCTTGAACTCCCCGTAGCCCTTGCCGGTGAACTCCGACTCGATGGTCTCGAAGCTCTTGCCCGTCGCAACGGAGTAGATCTGCATCAGGTTGGAGATGCCCTTCTTGTTCACGGGATCGTAGCGGACGCAGGTCTCGCTGTCGGTGACTGCGCGCTTGAAGCTGCGCATGATGTCCTCCGGCTTCTGCATGATGTAGATGCAGCCGCCCGGATCCTTGTCCGACTTGGACATCTTGTTCTCCGGGGAGGTGAGGCTCATGATCCTCGCTCCAACCTTCGGATTGAAGGTCTGCGGGATGCGGAACACGTCGCCGTATACGCCGTTGAAGCGCTCCGCGATGTCCCTCGTCAGCTCCACATGCTGCCGCTGGTCGTCGCCGACGGGCACCAGATCCGCCTGATACAGCAGGATGTCCGCCGCCATCAGCACGGGATAGTCGAACAGCCCGGCATTGATGTTCTCCGCGTTCTTCGCGGACTTGTCCTTGAACTGGGTCATGCGTCCCAGCTCGCCGAACATGGTATAGCAGTTGAGGATCCATGCCAGTTCCGCATGGGCGGGCACGTGGCTCTGGATGAAGATGGTGTTCTTCTGCGGATCCAGTCCGCAGGCGATGTACTGGGCCAGCTGCTCCACCGTCCGGCGGCGCAGATCCGCCGGCACCTGGCGCACGGTGATGGCGTGCATGTCCACGATGCAGTAGAAGCAGTCGTAGTCCTCCGCCAGTTCCACCCAGTTCTTGATGGCCCCGATGTAGGATCCGAGCGTCAGCTCGCCGCTGGGCTGTATCCCCGAAAAAATGACCGGCCGTCTCTCCTGTTCCATGTCTCTCTCTCCTTTATTTCCCGCTCAGTCCGTATTCCTCCGCCAGCTTGCGGAAGCCCGGCATGGAGCGCTCGATGGTCTGCCTCGCCACGCAGTAGGCGATGCGCACGTAGCCCGGCCAGGCGAAGCTCGCTCCAGGCACCACGAGGATGTTGTATTTTTTCGCGCGTTCCGAGAAGGCCCTGTCGTCCGGTTCCGGCGTTTTCATCCAGATATAGAAGGCCCCCTGGGGGAACACGCATTCGAAGCCCGCTTCCGTCAGCCCGTCGTACAGGAGGCGGCGGTTCCCGTCGTACCCCGACAGGTCCGTCGTCTCGTCCGCGCAGCGGGCGGCCACCAGCTGGAACAGCGACGGCGCGTTGACGCAGCCGCACACCCGGTTGGCGATGCTCAGGGCGGTCAGGATCAGTTCGGACTCGTCGCACTCCGACGGCACGACGGCGTAGCCGATCCTCTCCCCGGGCAGCGAGAGGCTCTTGGACCAGCTGTAGCAGACGATGCTGTTGCGGATGATCCCCGTGATCCAGGGCACCTCCGCCCCGTCGTAGGCCAGTTCCCGGTAGGGTTCGTCGGAGATCACCCAGATCGGGTTTCCGAACTCCGCCTGCTTTTTCTCAAGGGCTTCGCCCAGCGCGCGCAGGGTCTCTTCAGAATAGATGACCCCGGTGGGATTGTTGGGCGTGTTGATGATGACGGCCTTCGTTTTCTCCGTCACCGCGGCGGCGACGGCTTCGGGATCGATCTGGAAATCCTCCCGGGCGCGGACCACCTTCAGCACCCCGTCGTAGTTGTCCACGTAATTGCCGTACTCCACGAAATACGGGGCTATGGCGATCACTTCGTCGCCGGGGTTCAGAAGCGTCTTGAGCACGATGTTCAGGCTTCCGGCGGCGCCGACCGTCATGATCACGTTTGCCGCGGTGAAGGCGGTGCCGAAGCGGCGGTTGAGAGAGCCGGCGATCGCCTCCCTCGCCTCCGGATACCCAGCGTTGCTCATATACCCGTGCAGATAGACGGGATCGGTATTCTGAAGGATATCCAGGGCGGCCTCAGTGACGGAAGGGGGCGCGGGGAAGTTCGGATTCCCCAGGCTGAAATCGTATACGTTCTCCCTGCCGTACAGGGCAGCCAGGCGGTTGCCTTCCTCGAACATGGCGCGGATCGCGCTGCTGTTGCCGGCCAGCCGGATCATTTTCTGTGAGATCATAGCGTCCCTCCGTTGCGTTTTTCCCGGCGCGGGGTCTCCCGGATGCGGTCAATTGTAGCACCGCCGGGCATGAAAAGCAAGGAATTGCTCCGTCAAAGAGGACCCCGTCCAATCTTTACAACCGCTTCCGCCGTATGGTAGAATACGCGTATCGCTTTTGAAGGGAGGGCCGGCCGTGAGTTTTCGCTTTTTTGCCCTGATCTCGCGCATGAAGAACATCAGCCGCTGGGCGCTGATGCGCAACAGCTTCCCGGAGAACGTCCAGGAGCACAGCCATATGGTGGCCGTGATCGCCCACGGACTGGCCGTTATCCGGAGGGACATCCTCGGCGTCCCCTGCGACCCGGACAGGGCTGCGGCAGCCGCTCTGTTCCACGACGCGTCCGAGATCTACACCGGGGACATGCCCACTCCGGTCAAGTACTTCAACCCGGAAATCATGACCGCTTACAAGCAGGTCGAGGCGCTGGCCGCGGACAAGCTGCTGAGCACGCTGCCGGACGGGATGCGACCCGCCTACCGGGAGCTGCTCGGGGAGAGCGGCGAAGATACCCGCCGGCTCGTAAAAGCGGCGGACAAGCTCTCGGCGTATATCAAGTGCCTCGAGGAGCTGAAGAGCGGCAGCACCGAATTCTCGCTGGCCGCCCGTCAGACGGAGGCCCGGCTGCGCGGCATGCACATGCCGGAAGTGGACTATTTCATGGAACATTTCATACCGGCGTTCGATCTGACGCTCGACGAGCTGAACGAACACCGCGAACCGTAAGGAGGAACCGTCATGCGCGCTATCGTAACTGTCATCGGCTCGGATAAAGTCGGCATCATCGCCAGCATCTGCTCTCTGCTCAGCAAGTACAACGTGAACATCCTGGACATCAGCCAGACGCTGCTCCAGGAGTGCTTCACCATGGTCATGCTGGTGGACTGCAGCGCCTGCACCATCTCCTTCTCCGACCTGGCCCTCGCCCTGAAGGCCCAGGGTGAGGAGATGGACCTGTCCGTCCGCATCCAGCGGGAAGAGATCTTCGACGCCATGCACCGCATCTGACAGGGAGGCCGTCACATGATCAATTCAGGAGAGATACTTGCGACCATAGACATGATCTCGCAGCAGCATCTGGACGTCCGCACCATCACCATGGGCATCTCCCTGCGTGACTGCGCCCATCCGGACGCCGCGAAGTGATGCGGCAGGATCTATGACAAGATCGCCCGGTACGCGGCAGATCTTGTCAAGACCGGCGAAGCCATCGAGAGCGAGTTCGGCATCCCCATCGTCAACAAACGCATCTCCGTCACGCCGGTCGCGCTCGTTGCTGAAAGCTCCGAAACGGAAGACTATGTTCCGTTCGCCATGGCCCTGGACCGGGCCGCTCACGAGACCGGCGTGAACTTCATCGGCGGCTACTCCGCCCTGGTCCAGAAGGGCATGACCGTCGGAGACGAGAAACTGCTCCGCTCCATTCCCCAGGCGCTGGCCGAAACGGAACTGGTATGCAGCAGCGTCAACGTGGCCTCCACGAAGGCCGGCATCAACATGGACGCCGTAGCCCGTATGGGCCGCATCATAAAGCAGGCCGCCGAGCTGACGGCGGACAACGGCGGGATGGCCTGCGCGAAGCTGGTCGTGTTCGCCAACGCGGTGGAGGACAACCCGTTCATGGCAGGCGCCTTCCACGGACCCGGCGAGGCCGAGTGCGTGATCAACGTGGGCGTCTCCGGCCCCGGCGTCGTGCACCATGCGCTGCAGGCCTGCAAGGGCGAGAGCTTCGACGTGGTGGCTGAGACCATAAAGAAGACCGCCTTCCGCATCACCCGGGTCGGCCAGCTGGTGGCCCAGGAGGCGGCGCGCCGTCTGAACGTTCCCTTCGGCATCGTGGACCTGTCCCTGGCTCCGACGCCCGCCATCGGCGACAGCGTGGCGGACATCCTCGAGGAGGTCGGCCTGTCAACCGTGGGCAGCCACGGGACTACGGCCGCTCTGGCCATGCTGAACGACGCCGTAAAGAAGGGCGGCGTGATGGCCTCGTCCCACGTGGGCGGCCTGTCCGGCGCTTTCATCCCCGTCTCCGAGGACGCCGGCATGATCGCCGCCGTCACGAAGGGCGCCCTGACCATCGAGAAACTGGAGGCCATGACCTGCGTGTGCAGCGTCGGTCTGGACATGATCGCCGTTCCCGGCGACACGCCCGCCGAGACCCTGTCGGCCATCATCGCCGACGAAGCGGCCATCGGCATGATCAACAACAAGACGACGGCCGTCCGCATCATCCCCGCCCCCGGAAAAACCGTGGGAGACACCGTGGATTTCGGCGGCCTTCTGGGCACGGCGCCCGTCATGCCCGTCAACGGAGGCGACGCCTCCCTGTTTATCGCCCGCGGCGGACGCATCCCCGCCCCCATCCACTCCCTGCGCAACTGAACGGACACTTCAAACACGGAACCCCCGGCCTGCCGGCCGGGGGTTTGTTTTTTTTCGTATTTCCCTGTTCCTCGGCGGAACAGCGTCACGGCATGCCAGCGAGAAGGGATGTCATCCTCCGTGCCGCTTCCGCCGTATCTTCGGGGCTTCCGAAGGTGGAAAAGCGGAAGAAGCCCTCTCCGCACGCTCCGAAGCCCTCTCCCGGCGTGCCGACGACCTGTATCTCGCGAAGGAGCAGATCGAAGAAATCCCAGCTTCCCATGCCGCCGGGGCACTTCATCCAGATGTACGGCGAATTCCTGCCTCCGAAATACCGGATGCCCAGCCCGTCGAGAGCCTCCGTCAGAAAACCGGCGTTGTTCTTGTAGATCCGGCTATTGGCCCGGATCTGTTCCTGACCCTCCTCCGTAAAGACGGCTGCTCCTCCTTTCTGTATGATATAGGAGACGCCGTTCGTCTTCGTCGTACGGTTGCGCACCCACATGTCGTTGAAACTCATCCCGCGGCGTTTCAGCGCCTTCGGTATTACGGTGTATCCCAGGCGCGTTCCGGTAAACCCGGCGGTCTTCGACAGGGAGCAGATCTCGATCGCACAGGTCTCCGCGCCGCCGATCTCGAAGATGCTGCGCGGCAGCGCGTCATCCTCGATGAAGGCCTCATAGGCCGCGTCGAAGAGGATGACGGAACCGTTGGCGTTGGCAAAGTCGACCCACCGGGTGAGCTGTTCCCTGGAGAACACGGCTCCCGTAGGGTTGTTCGGAGAACAGATGTAGATGAGATCCGCCTTCGCCTCCTCCCGCGGTTCGGGAAGGAATCCCTCGCTCTCGTCCGACGGAAGCCGGATGACGGTTCTCCCCGCCATGACGTTGGCGTCCACGTAGGCGGGATAGGCGGGTTCCATCACCAGGGCGCTGCTTCTCCGGTCGAACAGGTCGAGGATGTCTCCCAGCTCGTCGCTGGCGCCGCTCGAAACGAAGACCTCGTCATCAGCCAGGGCGATACCGCGCTTCCGGTAATGCTCCGCGATCGCTTCCCGCAGAAAAGGCGCGCCGCATTCCGGCATGTATCCGTGAAAACCGGCCGCGTCCGCCTGATCGTCCACCGCCCGGTGCAGTGCTGCGATGACCGCCGGACACAGCGGCAGGGTGACATCCCCGATCCCCATGCGGTAAAGATAGGCGCCGGGATGTTCCCGCAGGTAGGCTCCGGTTTTCTGCGCGATCCTGTAGAAGAGATAGGAATCCTTCAGATCCGCGTAATGCATGTTGGGGCTGATCACAGTTCTGCCTCCCCTTCATAGACGGTCTCTGCGGGACCGGTCATCACGACCGTTCCGTCCTCCCGCACATCGATCTCCAGCCGTCCTCCGTCGAGCACGACGGTCACGGGTCCGTCTCCGCCGCAGCGTCCGGTCTTCACCGCAGCCGCGGCGCTCGCGCAGGCGCCGGTCCCGCAGGCCATCGTCACTCCGCTTCCCCTCTCCCAGACCCGCATCCGGATCCGGTCCCCGGCCAGGACCTGCACGAATTCGACGTTGATCCCGCCGGGGAAGGCCTCGTGCTTTTCGATCAGCGGCCCCAGCTCATACAGGGGAGCCTCATCGATGTCGTCGACGAAGATCACGAAATGAGGATTGCCGACGGATACCGGCGTTCCGGTCACCGTACGGCCGTCCGCCTCCACGCTCAGCTCATCTCCGACCTCCGCTGCGCCCATGCCGACCGTCACGCTCCGGACACGGCCGTTTCTGACCTGCATCTCCAGCGTCCGGATGCCGGACATCGTCTCAACGGTCAGGCTCGTCCTGTCCGTATAGCCCTTGTCGTAGACATACTTTCCGACACAGCGGATCCCGTTGCCGCACATGGCCGCCTCGCTTCCGTCGGCGTTGAAGATCCGCATCCGGAAATCCGCCGCGGAAGAACGGCTGATGTAGATCATGCCGTCAGAACCCGCCCCGAAATGGCGGTCCGACAGCTTCCGGGACAGTTCCGCCACGTTGTCCGGGACCTCCCCGAATACGTAAAGATAATCATTTCCCAGTCCCTGCATCTTCGTAAAATGCATGTCTGCAGCTCCTTTCACTCGTCGTCGATGGCGGATACGCCGAACGTCACTTCCTCCAGAACATCGAGAAGCATCCGGACCGTGTCCAGCGACGTCAGCATCGTGGTCCCGCTGGCAGCCGCCGCCCGTCGGATCGCCACGCCGTCTCCGTAGTGGACGCCGGACAGGATCGCCCTTGTGTTTATCACGTAGCTGACGTATCCCGCGCGGATGGAATCAAGCACCTCCTGACTTCCTTCGCTCGGTTTGCGCCTGATCCGCGTGCGGATCCCGTGCTCTTTCAGCACCTCTCCCGTCAGCGTCGTCGCCTCGATATTGAACCCCATGTCGTAGAAACGCCGGATCAGGGGAACGGTCTCCCCCTTGTCCTCGTCCGCAACGCTGACCAGCACTGTCCCGTAGTTGGGAAGTGCAAGTCCGGCGGCCAGCATGGCCTTGTAGACCGCCCGGTGAAGCTTCCTGTCGTACCCGATCCCCTCCCCGGTGGATTTCATCTCCGGGGACAGATAGGCGTCCATTCCCCGCAGCTTGGAGAAAGAGAACGCGGGGACCTTGACGTAGTATCTGTCCTTCTCCCTGGGATAGCGCTCCGTGATCCCCTGCTCGCGCAGGGACACGCCCAGGATCGCGAGCGTCCCCATATCCGCGAGGCTGAATCCGGTCGCCTTTGAAAGGAACGGCACCGTCCGCGAGGAGCGCGGATTCACTTCTATGACATAGACCTTCTCGCTGGCGTCGACGATGAACTGGATGTTGAACAGCCCGACGATCCCGATCCCGAGGCCGAGCCGTTCCGTGTAGTCCAGGATCGTCCGTTTCACCCCCTCCGACAGGCTGAAGGAGGGGTAAACGCTGATGGAGTCTCCGGAATGCACGCCCGTTCTCTCCACCAGTTCCATGATGCCCGGGACGAAGACGTCCTTTCCGTCGCAGACGGCGTCCACTTCCACTTCCTTGCCCCGGATGTACTTGTCCACGAGGACCGGGCGGTCCTCGTCGACCGCCACGGCGGCGCGCAGATAGTCCCACATGGATTCTTCCTTCGCGACGATCTGCATCGCCCGTCCGCCGAGGACGAAGCTCGGGCGCACGAGGACGGGATACCCGATCTCGCGGGCTGCCCTTACGCCGGCCTCCACGCTGGTGACCGCCTGTCCGACCGGCTGCGGGATCCCCAGCTCCAGCAGCAGTTTTTCGAAAGAGTCCCGGTTCTCCGCGCGGTCGATCGCCGCGCAGTCCGTCCCGATGATGGTCACGCCGCGGTCGCGGAGCGGCTGCGCCAGGTTGATCGCCGTCTGGCCTCCCAGGGTCGCTATCACGCCCTCGGGCTTCTCCATCGCGATGATGTTCATCACGTCCTCCGTACAGAGGGGTTCGAAATACAGTTTATCCGAACAGGTGTAATCTGTCGAGACCGTCTCCGGATTATTGTTGATGATGACCGCCTCGTATCCGGCGCTTCTGATCGTCTGCACGGCGTGCACGGTCGAATAGTCGAACTCCACGCCCTGCCCGATACGGATCGGTCCCGAACCGAGGACGACGATCTTTTTCCGGCCGGACACGGCGGATTCGTTCTCCTCCTCGTATGTGGAATAGAAGTACGGGACGTAACTGTCGAACTCGGAGGCGCAGGTGTCGATCATCTTGTACACCGGCCGGATCCCGCGTTCCGTACGCCAGTTCCATATCTCCTCCTCGCTCCTGCCCCAGAGCCGTGCGATCTCGGCGTCTGAAAAGCCCTTTCTCTTTGCCTCCCGCAGCGCCGCCGGATCGTCCGGCCGCCTCCGGAGCTCCTGCTCCGTCTCCGTGATCTTCCGGATCTTCCGGAGAAAGAAGGGATCGATCCCCGTCGCTTCGGCAACGGTCCCGACGCCGCAGCCGTTCCGGAACAGCTCCGCCACGGCGAAGACGCGGTCGTCCGTACCGGTCCGCACATAGCCGAGCAGTTCCTCCGTGCTTCCGCCCTCGAACTTCTTCAGGCGGATGTGGGACGCTCCGGTCTCCAGGGAACGTATGCCCTTGAGCAGGCTCTCCTCGAACGTCCTGCCGACGGCCATCACCTCGCCCGTCGCCTTCATCTGCGTGGACAGGGTGTTGTTCGCATCCTCGAACTTGTCGAACGGAAAGCGCGGCAGTTTGGTCACGACATAGTCCAGGACCGGCTCAAAGCACGCGGGTGTGTTGGCCAGCCGGATCTCGTCCAGCGTCATCCCGATCCCGATCTTCGCGGACACACGGGCGATCGGGTATCCGCTCGCCTTGGAGGCCAGTGCGGAAGACCTGGACACGCGGGGATTCACCTCGATCAGGTAATAATCGGAAGAGTGCGGGTCCAGGGCGAACTGAACGTTGCATCCTCCCTCGATCTTCAGCGCCCGGATGATCTTCAGCGCGCTGTCCCTCAGCATCTGGTACTCCCCGTTGGTCAGCGTCTGCGACGGGCAGACCACGATGGAGTCCCCCGTATGGATGCCGACGGGATCCAGGTTCTCCATATTGCAGACCGTGATCGCCGTATCGGCGGAATCGCGGATGACTTCGTATTCGATCTCCTTGAAGCCCCTGACGCTCTTTTCCACCAGCACCTGCCGGACGGGGGAGATCTCGAGCGCTCCCCGCATCAGTGCCGTCAGTTCCTCCGGACTGTCGGCGAATCCTCCCCCCGTGCCTCCGAGGGTGAAGGCCGGCCGCAGCACGACGGGATAGCCGATCCGCTGCGCGGCGGCCAGCCCCTCCTCCACGGACCCCGCCGTCTCTGAGGGCAGCGTGGGCTCGCCGAGCGTCTCGCACAGCCGTTTGAACTTCTCCCGGTCCTCCGCCTGCTCGATCGAGGCGCTGCGGGTGCCGAGCAGCTCCGCCCGGCACTCGTTCAGGATGCCCTTCTTTTCCAGCTGGACCGCCAGATTCAGTCCGGTCTGCCCGCCGATGCCGGGCAGGATCGCGTCCGGTCTCTCGTGCCGGATGATCTTTGCGACGTATTCCAGGGTCAGCGGCTCCATGTAGACCCTGTCCGCGATTGATGTGTCCGTCATGATCGTAGCCGGATTGGAGTTGCACAGGACGACCTCATAGCCCTCCTCTTTCAGTGCGAGACACGCCTGCGTGCCCGCGTAATCGAATTCCGCCGCCTGTCCGATCACGATGGGGCCGGATCCGATCACCAGTATTTTCCTTATATCCGTCCTTTTGGGCATGCTTATCCTCCCTCCATCATCCGGATGAACCGGTCGAACAGATGGAAGCTGTCCCTCGGGCCGGGGGCGCTTTCCGGGTGGTACTGCACGCTGAATGCCCGCTCCCGCACACACGCGACCCCCTCTACCGTGCCGTCCAGAAGATTGACGTGGGTGACGGTCAGGGGCGTGCCGGACAGGCTGTCCGCGTCCACGGCGTAGGAGTGGTTCTGGGACGTCATCTCGATCCTCCCTGTCGTCAGGTCCCTCACGGGGTGGTTTCCTCCCCGGTGCCCGAACTTCAGCTTGTACGTTCTGGCCCCGCAGGCCAGCGACAGGATCTGATGTCCCAGGCAGATCCCGAAGACCGGGCAGGTGCCTATCAGCTCACGGACCGTCCGGACCGTCTCCGGAACGTCCTCCGGATCCCCGGGTCCGTTGGAGATCAGCACCCCGTCCGGACGAATCTCCCGGATATCCTCCGGGGAGACGTTCCAGGGAAACACGGTCACCCGGCACCCGCGCGCGGCCAGGGATCGCACGATATTCTTCTTCATGCCGCAGTCGACCGCCGCAACGCGGAAACGCGCGTCCGGATCCCCCGCCTCCCACGGCGCCCTGCAGCTGACACGGGACACCGCGTCCCGGGGAGGCTCATACCGGCGCAGGAGCTCCAGCCCTTTCTCCAGCGGCGTCGAGGCGTCCGTGATCAGGGCAAGACGGCTTCCCCCGTCGCGGATGGAACGGTTCAGCTTCCGCGTGTCTACCCCGCAGACGCCGGGGACCCCGTACCGCGCCATCACGTCTCCGAGCGTTTCAGCGCTGTGGGAACCGGACGGCTCGTCGTTGTATTCGCGCACGATAAGCGCTCCGATGGAGGGGCAGTCCGTTTCATACTCGTCCGCCGCCATGCCGTAGTTCCCGATCAGGGGATAGGTCATCACCACCGCCTGGTCCGTATAGGACGGGTCCGACAGGATCTCCTGATATCCCGCCATGGAGGTGTTGAAAACGATCTCCAGGATCCTGTCCCCGTCGGCGCCGAAAGACAGGCCGCGGTACTCCTGCCCGTCCTCCAGGATCACTTTCTTCTCTTTCTGCATCATTCCGACAGCTCCTTATTCCCCGATTTCCGACAGACGCCGCTCGAAACGGTCCTTCCTTGTGTCCAGGGGGACAGCGGTGGGGTAGTTCCCGTCGAAGCAGGCGCTGCAGAAGCCGCCGTCCGGCGCCAGATCCCGGAGCCGCTCCGCGGGCAGATAGCCCAGGGAATCCACGCCGAGGATGGCGGCGATATCCGGAACGGTGTGTCTGCAGGCGATCAGGTCCTCCCCCGAATCCACGTCCGTCCCGTAATAGCAGGGGAACAGAAAGGGCGGTGCGGAGACGCGCATGTGCACCTCTTCCGCCCCAGCCTCGCGCAGCAGCTTCACGATCCTGGCTCCGGTGGTGCCGCGGACGACGGAATCGTCGATCAGGACCACGCGCCGGCCCTCCACCGCGCTCCGGATCGCCGAGAGCTTGATCCTCACCCGGTCCGTCCGTCCGTCGGGGGCGATGAAGGTCCTCCCCACGTACTTGTTCTTGATCAGTCCGATCTCATAGGGGATCCCCGAAGCCCTGCTGTAGCCGAGCGCGGCGTCCAGGCCGGAATCCGGCACTCCGATCACCACATCCGCTGGAACGGGATGCAGTTCCGCCAGGACCTCTCCCGCCCGTATCCGTGCTTCATGCACGGATACTCCGCCGATGACGGAATCCGGGCGTGCGAAATAGATGTATTCAAAAATACAGAAGCGCCTCCGCTTCTGCCCGCAGTGCTCCCTCCGGGAGACGGTCCCTTCTTCGCTGAACACGAGGATCTCCCCCGGTTCCACGTCCCGGACGACCTCGGCCCCGACCGCCTGCACGGCGCAGCTCTCGGAGGCCACCACGACAGTGCCGTCCGGCATCCGTCCCCAGCAGAGAGGACGGAATCCGTAGGGATCCCTGGCGCAGATCAGTTTCCGGGGCGACATCAGGACGAGGGAGTAGGCGCCGTCCAGCGTGTCCATGGCACGGCTGAGCGCGTCCTCGATGGAGGACGTCCGCAGTCTCTCCCTCGTAACGATGTAGGCGATGGTCTCGGTATCGCTGGATGTGTGGAAGATGGCTCCCGACAGTTCCAGCTCCGACCGGAGTTCCGCCGCGTTGGACAGGTTGCCGTTGTGCGCCAGCGCCATCCGTCCCTTCTGATGGTTCACCTCTATCGGCTGGCAGTTCCGGCGGCTCGCGGCTCCCGTCGTCCCGTACCGGGTATGGCCGACGGCCATCGTCCCCCGGGGAAAAGCGGACAGGACCTCCGGCGGGAACACCTCGCCGACGAGTCCGAGATCCTTGTGGGAAACGAAGACGCCGTCGTCGTTGACGACGATCCCGCAGCTCTCCTGTCCCCTGTGCTGCAGGGCATGCAGGCCGTAATACGCCACGGCCGCCGCGTCGAAGGGCTTCGGGGCGAACACCCCGAAGACGCCGCACTCCTCGTGAACGCTCATGCCTGTCTTTCCTCCGATGTGCCGATCGCCGCTTCGATGAAGCCCAGGAACAGCGGGTGCGGCCGGTTGGGGCGGCTCTTGAATTCCGGATGGTACTGCACCCCGACGAAGAAGGGACGGCCGGAAAGTTCCACCGTCTCCACTAGCCGGCCGTCCGGGGACATCCCGCTCAGCGTCAGGCCGGCGTCGGTCAGCGCCTTCCTGTAGACATTGTTGAATTCATACCGGTGGCGGTGCCTCTCGCTGATCTCCCGCCGGCCGTAACAGCGTTCCATGGTCGTTCCGGGCGCGATGACGCAGGGGCATGCACCGAGGCGCAGCGTTCCCCCCTTGTCGATATCGTCGCTCTGGCCCGGCATGAAATCGATCACCTTGTCCGCGCACTGCTCGTCGAACTCTCCGGAGTTGGCGCCGGCGATGCCGGCAGCGTTCCTCGCATATTCGATGACGGCGATCTGCATGCCGAGGCAGATGCCGAAATACGGGAGTCCGTTCTCTCTGGCGTACCGCGCCGCCAGGATCATCCCCTCGATGCCCCGGCTGCCGAAACCTCCGGGCACCAGGATCCCGTCCAGTCCGGAGAGCATGCTCTCCGCGGTGTCAGGCGTGATCTCCTCGGAATCGATCCAGCGGATGCCGACGTGAGCGCCGAGGTGGAACCCGGCATGGCGGAGCGCCTCAGCGACCGACAGATACGCGTCGTGCAGCCCCACGTATTTCCCGACCAGGCCAATTTCCACCCGGCGGGCTCCCGCGGCTTTGATCCGTTCCACCATCTCCTTCCACTCGGCGAGATCCGGCTGCGGGACGGAGAGCCCCAGCTCACGGCAGACGACCTCGGAGAACCGGGACCGTTCCAGCATCAGGGGCGCCTCGTAGAGGTCGGGGAGCGTGATGTTTTCGATGACGCAGTCCGGCTTCACGTTGCAGAAGAGCGCGATCTTCTGGAAGATCGACTCCTCCAGCGGCTGGTCGCAGCGCAGGACGATGATGTTCGGGTTGATCCCCATCCCCTGCAGTTCCTTCACGGAGTGCTGGGTCGGCTTGGACTTGTGCTCCTCGGAGCCGTGCAGGTACGGCACCAGCGTCACGTGGATGAACAGGCTGTTCTCCCGCCCGATCTCCAGCGAGATCTGGCGCACCGCCTCGATGAACGGCTGCGATTCGATGTCGCCGATGGTTCCCCCGATCTCCGTAATGACCACATCCGCCCCGGTCTTTCTTCCGACGCTGTAGACGAACTCCTTGATCTCGTTCGTGATATGCGGGATCACCTGGACGGTCGACCCGAGGTATTCCCCGCGCCTCTCCTTGTTCAGTACGTTCCAGTAGACCTTGCCGGTGGTCAGATTCGAGTATTTGTTCAGATCCTCGTCGATGAAGCGCTCGTAGTGGCCGAGGTCCAGATCCGTCTCCGCGCCGTCCTCGGTCACGTAGACCTCACCGTGCTGGTAGGGGCTCATCGTCCCCGGATCCACGTTGATGTAGGGATCCAGCTTCTGGGCGGCGACTTTCAGGCCCCGCGCCTTCAGCAGCCGGCCCAGGGACGCCGCGGTGATCCCTTTTCCGAGCCCGGACACCACGCCTCCCGTCACGAAAATGTACTTTGTCATAGCTGTCGTGCTCCTTTCCCTGCATCCGGCGCCGGTCTACTCGACGGTCACGGATTTCGCCAGATTTTTCGGTTTGTCTATGTCGCATCCGTTCTCCCTGGCCACATGATACGCCAGCAGCTGCAGCGGCACGATCTCCACGGCCGCTGAGAACAGCGGATCCACCTCCGGGATGAAGAGCAGATCGTCGGCCGCGGACAGGATCTTCTGATTGTTCCGGAACGTCAGCGCCAGGACTTCCGCCCCCCGGGACTTCACCTCCACGATGTTGCTCAGCGTCTTCTCCATGAGTGCCCGGTTGCAGCACAGCGCGATCACCGGCTGATGCTCCTCGATCAGCGCAATCGTCCCGTGCTTGAGCTCCCCGGCGGCGTAGGCCTCCGCGTGAAGATAGGAGATCTCCTTCATCTTCAGCGCGCCCTCCAGCGCGGCCGCGTAGTCCGTGTTCCGTCCGATGAAGAACAGCGCGCGGCTTTCATGGTATTTCCCCGCCAGGGCGGGAATGCCGGGATTCATGTCGATGGCCTGCTGGATCCGGCGTGGCAGCGCCTGAAGGCTCTCGACCGGTCCGCTCTCCCCTTCCGGGAGACGGCCCAGCCGGTCCGCGAAACAGACCGCCAGAAGATACAGAACGGCTACCTGCGTGGTGTATCCCTTGGTCGTCGCGACGGCGATCTCGGGTCCTGCCCATGTGTATACGGTGCTGTCGGCAAGCCTTGCCACGGTGCTGCCCACCACGTTCACGACCGCCAGCGTTCTGGCTCCCCTGTCCCGGCACTCCTTCAGTGCGGCGATGGTGTCCGCCGTCTCTCCCGACTGGGAGATGACGATCACCAGCGTGTGTCCGTCGATCAGCGGATCGCTGTATCTCAGTTCGCTGGCCAGTTCCGTCCGTACGGGGATCCCGCTCAGCCTCTCCAGGGCATATCTTCCGGCACAGCCCGCATAATAGGCCGACCCGCAGGCCGTGATGACGATGCTGCGGATATCCCCGAGTCCGGAAAGGATCCCCCCGATCTCTTCGATCTCGATCCTTCCGTTCCTGATCCGGGGGGCGATGGTCGCCTTCACCGCGGCGGGCTGTTCCATGATCTCCTTGAGCATGAAGTGCTCGTATCCGCCCTTTTCCGCCGCCTGGACGTCCCACATGACGCGGGAGACCTTCCGGCGTACCTCCTGCCCGGTGCAGTCGAAGATCCGGACGGACTCCGCGGACAGCTCCGCGAACTCCCCGTCTTCCAGATAGATCACGTTCCTGGTGTAAGGAACGAGCGCCGTCACATCGGAGGCGAAGTAGTTCTCCCCCGCCCCGATCCCGAGGATCAGCGGGCTGGCCTCCCTGACGGCGTAGATCCTGCCGGTCTCTTCGGTGCAGATCACGCCGAGAGCGTAGGAACCCCGCAGACGGTTCGCGGTCCGCACCAGAGCCTCCCTCACGCTGCCGCGGTAGTATTTCTCGATCAGATGGACGATCACTTCGGTATCCGTCTCGCTCTCGAAACGGTAGCCTTCGCTCATCAGCTCCTCGCGCAGGGAAACGTAGTTCTCGATGATCCCGTTGTGCACGACGGCAAACCTGCCGTCGTTGCTCAGATGGGGATGGGCGTTCTCCTCCGTCGGGGCTCCGTGCGTCGCCCACCGGGTGTGGCCGATGCCCGTCACGCCGGACACGTTCTGCCCGCCGTCCGTCCGCTCGCAAAGGCTGGCGATCCTCCCCTTAACCTTGACCACGGAGATCGCGGGTCCGTCCATGACCGCGATCCCTGCCGAGTCATAGCCTCTGTATTCCAGTTTTTTCAGACCGTCCAGAAGGATCGGTGCCGCGCTCCTCGCGCCGGTGAATCCTACGATTCCGCACATATCGGCCTCCGCCGCCTTTCCTCTTCCTTATTTTCCGCTCTCCCCGTAGTTGGAAAGCACGCGCGCCGACGGGTCGTCCACGTCGCAGCCCTCCCACTCCCGGTTGGGCATCCAGAAATCCGCGATCATCTCCGCCTGTCCCGGATAGTGCTTCTCGAAGATCTCCCGGTACAGGAGGGACTCCTTCGTGAAGGGACGGGCGTGATCGTACCGCATGCGCCGCGTTTCGAACTCCTCATCGGTATATCTCGACTCCGCAAGGGCTTTCAGATCGTCCACCATGGAATGCCCCACGGCGTCGGAGAAGGCCGCCTTCTCCCGCCACAGGATGCTGTCCGGCAGATAGCCCTGCCCCTCGAAGGCGTGCCGGAGAAGATACTTTCCCTTGCCGTAGCGGTTCAGCTTCATCTCCGGATCCAGGCTCATCACGTACTCCGCAAAATCCAGGTCGCCGAAAGGCACCCGTGCCTCCAGGGAGTTGACGGAGATGCAGCGGTCCGCTCTCAGAACGTCGTACATATGCAGCTCGCGGATCCGCTTTTCCGCTTCTCTCTGAAAGGCTTCGGCGGACGGAGCGAAATCCGTGTACTTGTATCCGAACAGTTCGTCGGAGATCTCCCCCGTCAGGAGAACGCGGATGTCCGTCGTCTCATGGATCGCGCGGCACACCAGATACATGCCGATGCTGGCTCGGATCGTGGTGATGTCGTAGGTCCCGAGCAGTTCGATGACCGTCTCCAGGGAGGAAATGACGTCCTCCGGCGTCATCGTGATCTCCGTGTGGTCGGATCCGATGAACTCCGCGACCTGCCGCGCGTACTTCAGATCGATGGGATCCTCGCTCATTCCGATGGCAAACGTGCGGATTGGCTCGGCGCTCTCCCTCGCCGCTATGGCGCACACGAGGGAGGAGTCCAGGCCGCCGGACAGCAGGAATCCCACTTTTGCGTCTGATACGAGACGCTTTTTCACGCCGTCGATGAGTTTTTCGCGGATGGCTGCGCAGGCAGTCTCCAGGCTGTCCTGGCAGACCGTTTCAGGCAGGGAGATGTCCCGGTAGCAGACGAATCTTCCTCCCTTCCAGTAATGGCCGGGCGGAAAGGGCATGATCCGCTTCACCAGCCCCACCAGGTTCTTCGGCTCGCTGGCGAACAGGATGGCGTCCCGCTCGTCATATCCGTAATACAGGGGGCGGATCCCGATGGGATCCCGGGCCGCCACATATTCCCCTGTCTCATCGTCATAGATGATGCAGGCAAACTCCGCGTCCAGTCTCGCGAACATGTCCGTCCCATACTCCCGGTACATGGGAAGGATGATCTCGCAGTCGCTGCCGCTGCGGAACGTGTATCCCTTTTTCTTCAGTTCCTCTCTCTGCTTTTCGAATCCGTACAGCTCGCCGTTGCATACGGCATAGCTGCCGTCAAGTTCGAAGGGCTGCATGCCATCCGGTGTCAGCCCCATGATCGACAGCCTGTGAAACGCCAGGATGCCGTGTCCGGTATCCACGATCCGGCTGTCGTCCGGTCCCCTCGAGACCGTCCGATCGAATCCCTCCTCGAAACGCTGCCGGTCGAAAACATCGTCGCAGCAGCCCATGACCGAGCACATAGCTCATAACCTCCGATTCACAGATTCAGCAGGAGGCAGGACGGACCGGTGTCCGCCCTGCCGTATCCTCCTGTTATCCGGCACGGACGCGGATCATTCCACGTCCTGAAGCGCCGCGTAGCCCTCTTCGCCGGTACGTACCTTCACCACGTTCTCCACGTCGTAGACGAAGATCTTCCCGTCTCCGATGTGTCCCGTGTAAAGCACCTTCTTCGCCGTTTCGATCACATCCCTCACGGGGATCGCGGACACGACGATATCCACCTGGACCTTCGGGCGAAGATCCGTCTCCACCGCGACGCCGCGGTAGAATTCCGTATGTCCCTTCTGCATTCCGTAGCCCATCACGTGGGAGACGGTCATGCCGGTGATGCCGAGCTTCGACATCGCGTCCTTCAGGGCGTACAGCTTCTCCTCCTTGAATACGATCTCCACTTTGGTGAACTTGGGTCCGCCGGTGTCGAACGCGGGCTCGCGCTTCACCGGGATTGCCTCGGCCGGAGGCGTTGTGCCGGAGACCGCCGTGACGGGTTCACCGGAGCCGAAGGCCGCGTACTGGTCGACTGCCGGCATGAAATCCGCGTAAGCGCTGGGCAGTCCGTGCTCACTGATGTCCAGACCTGTCAGTTCGTCCGCGGGATCCGCACGCAGGAAATCGATTTTCTTCAGGAACTTGAAGAAGCACAGCATGGTGACCGCTGCCCACGCCGCCACGGTGACGAAACCGAGCAGCTGAAGGCCGAGCTGGTCAATCTTTCCGGTGTAGAACAGGCCGTTCAGGCCGGCAGGCGCCGCCGGGCTGGCCAGAAGGCCTACAGCAATTGTTCCCCAGATGCCGTTGGCGCAGTGCACGCCGACGGCTCCGACGGGATCGTCGATGTGCAGCCGGAGATCCAGCTTCTCGACCACGATCACGACCAGGAGCCCTGAGACGAGGCCGACTGCCGCGGCACCGAGAGCGTCGAACGCGTCGCATCCCGCGGTGACCGCCACAAGGCCGGCGAGGGAGGCGTTCAGGCACATGGAAACATCGGGCTTGCCGTTCCTGATCCAGGTGAAGATCAGCGTCGTGCAGGTGGCCACGGACGGCGCGATGGTGGTTGTCAGGAAGATGGACGACAGTTCAGATACCGAAGTCGCGGCCGCGCCGTTGAATCCGTACCAGCCCAGCCACAGAATGAACACGCCCAGCGCGCCGAGGGGAATGGAGTGGCCGGGGATCGCGTTGACCTTCGTCACCCTGCCGTCTTTGTCTTTCACATACTTGCCGATGCGGGGCCCGAGGACCGCAGCCCCGATCAGTGCGGCGATGCCGCCGACCATGTGGATGGCGCAGGATCCCGCGTAGTCATGGAATCCGATCTGGCTGAGCCAGCCGCCGCCCCAGATCCAGTGCGCCTCGATGGGATAGATCACCAGGCTGATCACAGCGGAATAGACGCAGTAGGCTGAGAACTTCGTACGTTCCGCCATGGAGCCGGAGACGATGGTCGCCGTCGTGGCGCAGAAGACCAGATTGAAAACGAAATAACTCGCGTCGGTGAACCCCTCCGCGGGGGATGCGATAAACTCTTTAAAGTGCGTGAACAGATCCAGATTCGGTTTCCCGATCAGTCCGAACAGCGTGTCCTCGCCCATCATCAGCGTATAGCCCAGCAGGGAGAAGACCACCGTTCCGATGCAGAAATCCATCAGGTTCTTCATGATGATGTTGCCGGCGTTCTTGGCCCGGGTAAAGCCGGTCTCGACCATGGCGAACCCGGCCTGCATCCAGAAGACCAGCGCGGCGCCGATCAGGAACCAGAATTCAACAGACATGGCATGTCAGCTCCTTTTCACATCTCTCTTTTTCTTATTTCACGCCGAACAGAAGGTCGGCGTAGGTCGGGAACGGCCAGTAGCTCTTTGCCGTCAGCCGCTCCGCCTCGTCGCAGGGAACGCGAAGCTGGCTCATGACCGGGAGGAGCCGGTCGCGGATCGCGGCGGACTCCTCGACGATGTCCTCCGCTCCGCCGATGGTCAGAAGGGCGGCCTCCAGTTCGTCCGTCTTTGCGGCGATCTCGTCGATCAGCCCGGAGAGTTTCCCGACCAGGTCCGTTTCGTAGACGCACGCCAGGCCCGGCGCGATCTCCTTCTTGGCCGTAATGCCCTTCGCCACGTCGGCCGCGTATCTCTCTATGGCCGGGACGATCAGGGTCCTCGTCATGTCCGTCATGGTGTTGGCTTCGATCACGATGCTCTTGCAGTAGTTTTCCAGCATGATGTCGCGCCGGGATCTCAGCTCATCCTCGGTGAAGACGCCGAGCCCGGTGAGCATATCGGCGTTCTTGCGGTCGAGCAGATGCGGCATGCAGTCCGCCGTCGTGCGGTAGTTCAGCAGTCCGCGTTCCTCCGTCGCCTCTTTGATCCAGGCCTCGTCGTAGCCGTTGCCGTTGAAGATGATCCTCCTGTGCTCGCGGATGGTGGCGCGGATCAGGTCGTGCAGCGCCGTCTCGAAGTCCTCCGCGCCCTCCAGGGCGTCCGCAAAGATCCGCAGGCTCTCGGCCACCGCGCTGTTGAGCATGATGTTCGCGCAGGCGATGCTGTTGGAGGAGCCGAGCATTCGGAATTCGAACTTGTTTCCGGTGAAAGCGAAGGGAGAGGTCCTGTTGCGGTCGGTCGTGTCGCGCCGGAATCTCGGGAGCACGTCCACGCCCAGCTTCATCATCTTCTTCTCCGCCCCCTCATAGGGCGTGTCGTTCTCGATAGCGTCCAGAATCGCGTCCAGTTCGTCCCCGAGGAAGATGGAGACGACGGCCGGGGGCGCCTCGTTCGCGCCGAGCCGGTGGTCGTTGCCCGCGGTGGCGACCGACAGGCGGAGCAGATCCTGGTAATCGTCCACCGCCTTGATCACGGCGCACAGGAACAGCAGGAACTGCGCGTTCTCATAGGGCGTGTCGCCCGGAGAGAGGAGGTTCTGTCCGCCGTCCGTGGCGATGGACCAGTTGTTGTGCTTGCCGCTGCCGTTCACGCCGGCAAACGGCTTTTCATGGAGCAGGCAGACGAGCCCGTGCCTGGCCGCCACCTTCTGCATGATCTCCATGGTCAACTGGTTATGGTCGGTGGCGATGTTCGTCGTGGTGTAGATGGGCGCCAGCTCGTGCTGGGCCGGAGCCACCTCGTTGTGCTCCGTCTTGGCCAGGATCCCCAGTTTCCACAGTTCCTCGTTCAGATCCTCCATGAACGCCGCGACGCCGGGCTTGATCACGCCGAAGTAATGGTCGTCGAGCTCCTGTCCCTTGGGAGGCCGGGCGCCGAACAGCGTGCGTCCCGTGAATCTCAGGTCCGGCCTTTTGTCGTACATCTCCTTCGTGACCAGGAAGTACTCCTGTTCGGGGCCGACGGAGGACAGGACGCGCCTGGCCGTATCGTTTCCGAACAGGCGGAGGATGCGGAGCGCCTGTCTGCTGAGCACCTCCATGGAACGCAGCAGCGGCGTCTTCTTGTCCAGGGCGTGTCCGCCGTAGGAACAGAACGCCGTGGGGATGCAGAGCGTCTTTCCTTTGATAAACGCGTAGGAGGTCGGATCCCAGGCCGTATAGCCGCGGGCCTCAAAGGTGGCGCGCAGGCCGCCGGAGGGGAAGGATGAGGCGTCCGGCTCGCCCTTGATCAGTTCCTTGCCGGAAAACTCCATGATCACGCCGCCGTCGGGCGAGGGGGAGATGAAGCTGTC
Source organism: Oscillospiraceae bacterium (assembly GCA_017540565.1). Classification (GTDB taxonomy): domain Bacteria; phylum Bacillota; class Clostridia; order Oscillospirales; family Oscillospiraceae; genus Alloscillospira. The sequence goes on along the minus strand of JAFYAU010000008.1, from coordinate 140,752 downwards.
GTGCTTCTCTGCCGTGATCCCGGTGAGGGGCTGGAACCAGTGGGTAAAGTGCGTCGCCCCGTTGGCGATCGCCCATTCCTTCATCGCGCGTGCAACGGCGTTGGCCACGCCGATATCCAGCTGGGTGCCCTCGTCGATGGTCTTTCTGAGGGAGGCGTAGACGTCTGCGGACAGATTCGCCCGCATGACGCGGTCGTCGAAGACCAGACTTCCGAAAATATCCGATACCGTGCTCATGTTCATGTCTCCTTTTCTCTGAAATGAATAAAGGCAGAGGCACCTTTCGTGTGAACACAAAAGACGCCTTTGCCTTTTCATCCGTATTCCGCGGGACGCTCTTATCCAATAAATGAGATAGAGCGCCTTCGAGTGGATCACTCAAAGACGCCCTTGCCTTTACGCAGGGAATCTTACTCCCGTTTTTGTGCCTTGTCAACCCCCTTTTTGCAATTTTTTGCATCCTGTTCGTGCGTATTTCCTTCATGATGTCCCGTTTTTTGCGTTAATCCCTTGACATTATGAATGCCGGGGTCTATACTGCCTGCAAATGGGCAAAGGCGTTCATTGCCGCAGCATGCTGCGCGGCGATGAGCGCTTTCTGTTTTTTCTGAACGGAAAGGAATGGATATAAATGTACAGAGAGGGGCAGGTGCGCATCCCCTCCGGGTGCGCCATCGCGGCGGTGATCTCCACGGAGGGACGCCGGATGTCCGGAAAGCTGATCGCGGACGCCATGCGGCCGATGCACGACCGTTCCAACGGGCTGGGCGGCGGTTTCGCGGGCTACGGCATCTATCCGGAGTACAGGGATTTCTACGCGCTGCATCTGTTTTTCGACAACCGCGACACGAGAAAGCGCTGCGAGGCCTTCCTGAAGGAGTATTTCGAGATCGTCCGGTCGGAGATCATTCCCACCCGGAAGATCCCGGCGATCAGGGACAATCCCATCATCTGGAGATATTTCGTCGCCCCGCTGCAGTCGATGCTGGGGGATCTCCAGCTGGACGAGAAGGAGTTCGTCTCCCGGGCCGTCATGAAGATCAATACGGAGATGCCCGGCGCCTATGTGTTCTCCAGCGGGAAGAACATGGGCACGTTCAAGGCCGTCGGCTTCCCGGAGGACGTCGCCGTGTTCTACCGTCTGGAGGAGTACGAGGGCTATTCCTGGACGGCGCACGGACGGTATCCCACGAACACCCCCGGCTGGTGGGGCGGCGCCCATCCGTTCACCCTGCTGGACTATTCCGTCGTCCACAACGGCGAGATCTCCTCCTATGACGCCAACCGGCGGTTCATCGAGATGTTCGGGTACAAGTGCACGCTGCAGACCGACACCGAGGTCATCACCTATATCATGGACTACCTGATCCGCGTGCAGGGGCTTACGCTCGAGGAGGCGGCGAACGTGATCGCAGCGCCTTTCTGGAGCACCATCGGCGGAAAAACGGATCCCGGCGAGCGGGAAAGGCTCGCCTTTCTCAGAAAAGTCTTCCCGAGCCTGCTGGTCACCGGCCCGTTCTCCATCGTCCTCGGCTTCACCGGAGGTCTTATGGCGCTCAACGACCGGCTGAAGCTCCGGTCGATGGTCGTCGGTGAGAAGGACGACCGCGTGTTCATCGCCAGCGAGGAGGCGGCGATCCGGACGATGGAGCCGGAGGCCGAAAACATCTGGGCTCCCGCCGGCGGCGAGCCCGTGATCGTACGCGTGAAGGAGGGTGCTGTCTGATGGGAGTGGATTTCCTTTATCCCGAATTCGAGGTCGTAAGAAACGAAAACCGCTGCATCGCCTGCCGCGTATGCGAGCGGCAGTGCGCCAACGGCGTCCATTTCTTCAGCCCGGAGCGCGGGCTCATGATGAGCGACGAGACCAAGTGCGTGAACTGTCAGCGCTGCGTCTCCCTGTGCCCCACCCGGGCGCTGAAGATCGTAAAGAGCGACTGCACGCTCCGCGAGAACGCCAACTGGACGAACGACACCATCCGCGAGGTCTACAAGCAGGCGTCCAGCGGCGGCGTACTGCTGTCGTCCATGGGCAACCCCAAGCCGCTGCCGGTGTACTGGGACAGGATCCTGCTCAACGCCTCTCAAGTCACGAACCCCTCCATCGACCCGCTGCGCGAGCCGATGGAGACCCGCGTCAGCCTGGGAAAAAAGCCGGACAGGATCTCCCGGGACGCTCAGGGCAGGATTGCCTGCACCCTTCCCCCGCAGATCGAGCTGTCCATGCCGGTGATGTTCTCCGCCATGAGCTACGGCTCCATCAGCTACAACGCCCACGCCTCCCTGGCCAGGGCGGCCACCGAACTCGGGATCCTGTACAATACAGGCGAGGGCGGTCTGCACGAGGACTTTTACCGGTACGGCCCGAACACCGTCGTACAGGTGGCCAGCGGACGTTTCGGCGTGCACGAGGACTATCTGGAGGCCGGCGCAGCCATCGAGATCAAAATGGGTCAGGGCGCCAAGCCGGGGATCGGCGGGCATCTGCCCGGCGCAAAGATCGTCGGGGACGTTTCCCGCACGAGGATGATCCCGGAGGGCTCCGACGCCATCTCCCCCGCCCCGCATCACGATATCTATTCCATCGAGGATCTCCGTCAGCTGGTCTTCTCCCTGAAGGAGGCCACCGAGTACCGCAAGCCGGTGATCGTCAAGGTCGCCGCCGTGCACAACATCGCCGCCATCGCGAGCGGCATCGCCCGCAGCGGGGCGGATATCATCGCCATCGACGGCTTCCGCGGAGGCACGGGCGCCGCCCCGACCCGCATCCGGGACAACGTCGGCATCCCCATCGAACTGGCTCTGGCCGCCGTGGACCAGCGGCTCCGGGACGAGGGCATCCGCAACAGCGTCTCCCTGATCGCCGGCGGCTCGATCCGCAGCGCGGCGGACGTCGTAAAAGCCGTCGCCCTCGGTGCGGACGCCTGCTATATCGCCACGGCCGCCCTGCTGGCGCTGGGCTGCCATCTGTGCCGCACCTGTCAGACGGGCCGGTGCAACTGGGGCATCGCGACCCAGGATCCAGACCTCGTCAGGCGCCTGAATCCGGACATCGGGAGCCGGAGGCTCGTCAACCTGATGACGGCGTGGCGGCATGAAATCATGGAACTGATGGGCGGCATGGGCATCAATTCCATCGAAGCCCTGCGCGGGAACCGTCTGATGCTCCGCGGCGTGGGACTGAATGAGAAGGAACTGGAGATCCTCGGGATCTCGCACGCAGGAGAGTGAGTCTATGAAGAGGGTCTATGTAAAAGAGGAATGGTGTCTCGGGTGCCATCTGTGCGAGTACAACTGCGCGTTCGCCAATTCCGGCCTGTCCGACATGGCGCTGGCGCTGAAGGGAAAGCCGATCTATCCGAGGATCCACATCGAGGGGCGCGACAGGATCACCTACGCGGTCTCCTGCCGCCACTGCGAAAACCCGATCTGCGTGGACAGCTGCATCGCCGGCGCTCTCTCCCGCGAGGACGGCGTGATCCGGGTCGACCAGAACAAATGCGTGGGCTGCCTCACGTGCATGCTGGTCTGCCCGTACGGCGCGCTGGCCCCGAACGAGAACGGGGTCATGCAGAAGTGCGAGCTGTGCCTGCGGAACGCGTGCGGGGAGCCCGCCTGCGTGCAGGGCTGCCCCAACGGGGCGATCGTCTATGAGGAACGGGGGGAGACCGTATGAAACGCTACGTCATCATCGGCAACGGCGCGGCCGCCGCCGCGTGCATCGAGGGGATCCGGAGCCGCGACGCGGAGGGTGAGATCACCGTTGTTTCGGAGGAGGAACGGGAGGTCTACTGCCGTCCCCTCATCTCCTATTATCTGCAGGGAAAGACGGATGAGGAACGCATGCGCTACCGCGATGCGGATTTCTACCGCCGGATGGGCTGCCGGGTGCTGTTCGGCCGGCGGGCGGTCCGTCTCCTGAAGGACCGTCGGGAGGCCGAACTGGACGACGGAGCGCTTCTTCCCTTTGACGCTCTCTGCCTGGCGACCGGCTCTTCGCCCTTCGTCCCTCCCATGGAGGGGCTGGACACCGTTCCGCGGCGGTTCTCCTTCATGACGCTGGACGACGCGGCGGCTCTGGATCGGGCCGTTGGCCCGGAGTCCCGCGTGCTGATCATCGGCGCAGGCCTGATCGGCCTGAAATGCGCGGAGGGACTCAGCGGGCGGGCGGCGGAGATCACCGTGTGCGACCTTGCCGACCGGGTCCTGTCCAGCATTCTGGACGCCGAATGCGCGGCCATGATGCAGCGCCATCTGGAAAAGCACGGGATCCGCTTCCTCCTGTCCGACAGCGTGGGCAGGTTCGAAGGCGGGACCTCCGTCATGAAGAGCGGAGCGTCCGTCTCCTTCGACGTTCTGGTGCTGGCTGTCGGCGTGCGCCCCAATGTATCGCTTCTGAAGGAGGCCGGCGGCGACGTCGGCAGGGGCATCCGCACCGGTCCGCACATGGAGACGTCCGTGCCCGGGATCTACGCCGCCGGGGACTGCGTCGAGGCGGAGGATGTATCCTCCGGCCAGCCGAAGGTGATGGCGATCCTCCCGAACGCCGTAATGCAGGGACGCACGGCCGGCAGCTGCATGGCCGGCGGGGACGAGGTTTTCGACAGGGGGATCCCGATGAATTCCATCGGATTCTTCGGCCTGCACGCCATGACCGCCGGCGCCTACGAGGGCGATATGTATGAAGAAAAGACGGAGGACTCCCTGAAGCGCCTTTTTTCGAAGAACGGGCTTCTGAAGGGCTTCATCCTGATCGGCCGCGAGGAGCGCGCCGGGATCTACACTTCCCTGATCAGGGAACGGACCCCGCTCGCCTCCATCGATTTCGAACTGATGAAAAAAACAGCGACGACCGCAGCATTTTCTGCCGACGCACGCGTAAAAAAGTTCGGAGGTGTGGTATAATATGACATCGATCCTTGCGGAAGGGCTAGATCACAGGGCCCTGAACGAGGCGCTGCGCCGTGAGCCCGGCAACTGTACGGTGGAAGGCTGCTGCGGTCAGCGCTTCATCGCCGCCGGAATGAGCGGCAAACAGATAGAGATCCGCGGCGTTCCGGGCAACGCGCTCGGCGCCTACCTGAACGGCGGGACCGTGACGGTCACGGGCAACGCCCAGGACGCCGTGGGAGACACCATGAACGACGGGCGGATCGTGATCCACGGGAACGTCGGCGACGCGGCCGGGTACGCCATGCGCGGCGGCCGGATCTACGTGAAGGGAAACGCAGGATACCGGGCCGGGATCCATATGAAGGCCTATCAGGAGAAGGTCCCCGTCATGGTGATCGGCGGAAAGGCCGGCAGTTTCCTCGGCGAGTACCAGGCGGGCGGCGTCATCGTCGTTCTGGACCTTCCGGGGGAATCCGGGGACATCGTCGGCGCTTTCCCCTGCACGGGCATGCACGGCGGCCGGATGTTCCTCCGTTCGGACTGCCGGGGGATCGTCTTTCCGGAGCAGGTCACCGTGAAGCCGGCCGGTCCGGAGGATCTTCAAGAGATCCGACAGTACGTGAAGGAATTCTGCGGCCTTTTCGGATATGACGAGGAAACGGTCATGGACGCCCCGTTCACCGTTGTGACGCCGGACAGCCGCAATCCGTACCGGCAGATGTACGTAGCCAATTGATAACAGATATCATCGGGAGGATATTATGAAGTACTCAAGGGAAGACGTCATTCAATATGCCGAAGAGGAGGACGTAAAGTTCATTCGCCTCGCATTCTGCGACGTGTTCGGCAGGCAAAAGAACGTTTCCGTCATGCCGGAGGAGCTGCCGCGCGCCTTTGAGTACGGCATCGCGTTCGACGCCTCCTCCATCGTCGGCTTCGGGGACGAGTACCGCAGCGATCTGCTGCTGCGGCCGGAGCCGGACACGCTGATGCCTCTGCCCTGGCGGCCGGAGCACGGACGGGTCGTGCAGATGTTCTCCACCATCACCCGCCCCGACGGCAGTCCCTTCGCGTGCGACACGCGCAGCCTCCTGAGACAGGCCGCCGCCGAAGCGAAGGCCGCAGGCGTCGAGTTCACCTTCGGCGCCGAGCAGGAGTTCTATCTCTTCCTCCTCGACGAGAACGGGAAGCCGACCCGCATCCCCTACGACGAAGCCGGCTACATGGACATCGCTCCGGACGACCGGGGAGAGAACATCCGGAGGGAGATCTGCCTCACTCTGGAGAAGATGGGGATCCGGCCGGAAAGTTCCCACCATGAGGCGGGTCCCGGTCAGAACGAGATCGATTTCCGCTATGCGGACGCTCTGACCGCAGCGGACGACGCCCAGACCTTCCAGCGCGTCGTGAAGACGGTCGCGGACCGGAACGGGCTGTTCGCGGACTTTTCGCCGAAGCCCCTGCCCCATGCGCCCGGAAACGGCTTCCATATCAACATGTCCATGAAGGAGTTCGACGACGATTCGTTTTCCCGCATGATCGCCGGGATCCTTGCCCACGCCGCTGCCATGACCGTCTTTCTCGACCCGACGGAAGACTCCTACCGCAGACTCGGGAGAAGCAAGGCTCCGGGCTTCGTCACCTGGTCGGCCGAAAACCGCTCGCAGCTGATCCGGGTCCCCGCCGCGGCCAGGAAGTTTCGGCGGGCGGAGCTCCGCTCCCCTGATCCCGGCGCCAATCCTTATCTGGCATTTGCCCTGATGATCCGCGCCGGCCTCGACGGCATCCGCAGAGATCTCCCCCTGCCCGCACCCGCAGACTTCAATCTGTATACGGCGGATCCCGCCGCCCTGGCCTCCTTCGGCAAGCTGCCGGAGAGCTATGAAGAGGCGTGCGCCGCCGCCCGGGCGAGCGATTTCATCAGGGAACACGTGCCTTCGGAGATCATCGACATCTACTGCAGCAAAACGGGCGCGTAAAGCGTTCACGGGAAGGGATCAGGTATGAGTCTGAAGGAGCGCGTATACAGCGTTCTCGTCGTCTCGGCGGCGGAAAAAATGAATACGGCGCTCTCCTCTCTCCTGGTCGAACCGCTGTACCGCCCGGTCCGGATCGTATCCAACGTGAGCGCCGCCAGGAGGGCCTGGAACGAGCGCAACTATGATTTCATCATCGTCAACTCCCCCCTGCCCGACGATACGGGGGTCCGTTTCGCAATCGACACTGCCGCCGCGAAGAGTCCGGTCGTGCTCCTTCTGATCCGCGGGGAGCTTTACCCGGAGATCTTCGACCGCGTCGTCGATCACGGCGTGTTCACCCTGGCCAAACCGGTGTCCCTGCCGCTGCTCTCCGCCGCTCTGGGATGGATGGCGAGCGCCAGGGAACGTCTGAAGAAGATGGAGGAGAAGACGCTCTCCTTCGAGGAGAAGATGGAGGAGATCCGGATCGTGAACCGGGCGAAATGGCTGCTGATCTCTGCGCTGGGAATGGACGAGCCCCAGGCGCACCGCACCATCGAAAAGCAGGCCATGGACCGCTGCCTTTCGAAGCGGAAGGTCGCGGAGGAGATCATCAGCACATATTCTCCGTAACTCTCTGGAATAACGACGGCCCCGGTCGGAAGACCGGGGCCGTCGCTCTGTTTCCTGTATGACTCATTCACCGGCGGAAGGCACAGGAGCCGGTTCCGCCCGCTCCGCCTGCCCGTAGAACAGGGAGGCCAGAGGCGAACTCTCGTTCAGGATGAGGGTCTTGTCCGTCCCCCGCAGGCTGTTCCTGGCGGCGTCCAGGGAGATCATGAAGGTGTAGAACTCCGCCTTCTCCGCGCTGTCATAGGCCTCGGACAGGATGCGCATGTACTCCGCATCACCCTCCGCCCGCGTCACGGTCGCCAGGGCGTTGGCCTCCGACAGAAGGATCTCCACCTCCTTGTCAGCGTTGTTGCGGGTCACCTGGGCGGCATACTCGCCGTTGGCCTTGAATTCCGCGGCGATCTTCTCGCGTTCGGAGATCATCCGCTCATAGACGGCGGCCTTGTTCTCGGAGGGCATGTCCAGCGTCTTGGTCTCCACCGCGGTCACATCCATCCCGTACCGGGCGAACGTGTCGTCGCAATTGGCCAGGATCGCCTCGGCCAGGCGTCCGTCTCTCCCGGAGATGACCTCCTCCTGCGTCATGCTGGAGATCGTGGTCTTCAGGCTGTTGTAGACCACCGTGTTGATCCTGACTTCCGCGTTGCTGATATTGGCGGACAGACTCTCGATGAACAGGTACGGGTCCGTGACGCGCCAGGTCACGAAGCAGTCCGCGATCATGCTCTTCTTGTCCGAGGTGATCACGTCGGAGACCTCCAGATCGTAGAGCATCAGCGTCTTCGGGATCCGCTGGGTCGTCTGGATGAAGGGGATCTTCAGCGAGGGACCCGGCTGGTCGATCACGCGTACCACCGCTCCGAACTGCTTGATCACCGTGTACTCGTCCTGCCGGGTGACCACCAGGCTGCCGGTCAGGAAGACCAGCGCCAGCACCACGGCCAGCACGATGATCAGCACGCGGCGTCCGATGCCTTTCGTGTTCCGCACGGGCCTTGTCTCAGTTTCGTTCATCATCTGTTACTGGACGCCTCCTTTCGCAAGCGCCGAGGCCGGGACGGACGAGCCGTCCACCGCCATGTACGTATCTATGGGGGAACCGTCGGGAATGATCATGACCCTGACGTCCGGGAGGATGTCGCCCAGCGCCTCGTAGAACAGGCGCTGCCGGGTGATCTCCGGATATCTGGCGTATTCCTGATACAGTTCGCTGAACTTGTCCGCCTGGGCCGTCGCGTCGTTGATGCGGGCCTGGCGGTAGGCCTCCGCCTTCCGGACGATCTCGTCCGCTTCGGCCTTGGCCGCCGGGATCTTTTCGTTGTAATACTGTTCCGCGTTGTTCGTGGCCGTCTCCGCGCCCTGCTTGGCGGTCTCGACCGCCTTGAAGGCGTTCTGGACCTCCTCGGTGGGCGGCTCGGCGTCCTGGATCGTGATGTTCACCAGCGCCACGCCCAGATCCTCCTGCACCATGCGTTCGGAGATCTTCTCCTTGATGGCGGCCTGGATCTCGCTCTTGCCGGTGGTGATCACGGAATCCACGCCGTACAGGCCGATGGTGTCTCTGATGTAGCTCTGGGAGATCATCTTCAGGATGTTCTCCGGATCGTCCGACGCATACAGATACTTCACCGGATCCGTGACCCTCCACTCCAGATAGAAGTCCACGTCCACGAAGTTGTAGTCCACGGTAATCATCACGGACTCCGCCTCGATGGTGGCGTTCGTCCCCTCATGATAGCCGATGGACACGCCGCGGATATTCTTGGATATGATCGTCTTCTGCTGGATGAACGGGATCTTGAAATGAATGCCCGACCGGGAAACCACCGACGGTTTCCCCAGCGTGGTGACTACCGCGAACTGATCCTCCGTCGTCACGTAGACGGAAGACAGGACCAGTACGGCCACCAGCACCACGCCCAGGACCGCCGCTACGATCCTGATTGCCTTGCGGGACTCCTGTTTCATGCGCATCTCCTCCTTTTCTTCATGCCCGGTACCGGGCCCCGCGCAATTGCCTGTTTGGAAATACTGTACCACCCGGCACTCCGGGATAACACGGCGGATCCGGCGGGTTCGGTCTCCGTATTCCTCCGTTTCGGCGGAATAGGCCTCGCCCGCCATTCTCCTCCCGTATTGACATCCGCGTCCGTACGGTGCTATCATCGGCCCACGACCCCCTTGAAAGGAGGGATGCGCGCGATGGAGGAACTTTGGGCAGAAACGGTTCCCGGTCCTCTGACCGGGGAGGAGGAAGCCTTCTGCTTTCATGCGGAGAACAGCCTCAGAAAGAAGTTCAGGAAGACCATCTGGAGCCGGTTCACGCTGGCGCTGAAGCAGTACCGGCTGGTGAACGCCGGGGACCGCGTGGCCGTGTGCATCTCCGGGGGCAAGGACAGCACGCTGATGGCCAAGCTGTTTCAGGAGCTGAAAAGATACAGTTCGGTCCCCTTCGAGGTCCGCTACATTGTTATGGATCCCGGATACAGCCCCGCCAACCGGCGGCTGATCGAGGAGAATGCCCGGCGGCTGCAGATCCCGATTGAGATCTTTGAGACGGACATCTTCGGTTCCGTCGTCAACGTGGACAGAAACCCCTGCTATCTGTGTGCGCGCATGAGGCGCGGCCATCTGTACAGTTACGCCCGTCAGCTGGGCTGCAACAAGATCGCCCTGGGACACCACTACGACGACGTGATCGAGACCATCCTGATGGGCATGCTTTACGGCGCCCAGATCCAGACCATGCTCCCCAAGCTGCACAGCACGAATTATGAGGGCATGGAGCTGATCCGGCCCCTGTATCTGGTGCGGGAGGCGGACATCCTGCGGTGGCGGGACTACAACTCCCTGCGGTTCCTGCGCTGCGCCTGCCGCTTCACCGAGGCCTCCGATACGGACGAGCATCTCTCCAAGCGGGCGGAGATCAAAGCCCTGATCGCGGATCTGAAAAAGACCAATCCGGATGTGGAGGCCAGGATCTTCCGAAGCGTGGAGAACGTGTGCCTGGACTCCGTCATCGGCTGGAAGGCCGGAGGAGAAAGGCATACCTTCCTTGACCGCTACGACGATCCCCCGCCGCCGGCGGCTGAAAACGAAAAAACGGAGCTGTGAACCGGTTCACAGCTCCGTTTTTTCTTTTTCATATCAGCGGCACACGTTCTCCGGCTTTCCGTCCAGCCAGGCATACACGTTTCCGAACACGATCCCGGCGCGCCGCTCCATGCTCTCCTCGGAGATGAAGCCCTGGTGCGGCGTCAGCAGCGTATTCTTCGCGTGCAGCAGAGGATAGTCCGCCGGCAGAGGCGGTTCCATGTCGAAGACGTCCGCGCACACGAAACCCAGGCGGTCTTCGTTCAGCGCCTCCGCCAGCGCGGCGTTGTCCACGATGGGGCCCCTGGCGCAGTTGATGAACACCGCGTCCGGCCTCATCAGCGCGATCTGCTCCCGGCCGATCATGCCTCTGGTCTCCGCGTTGTTGGGAAGATGGAGGGACAGGATGTCGCTCTCGGACAGCACCTGCTCCAGGCTGCGGTATTCGATGCCCCTGGCCTTCGCCTCCGGCTTCTCCGTCCGGCTGAACGCGATCACCCTGGCTCCGAAAGCCTGGAACAGCTCCGCTGTGCGCATGCCGATGCGGCCGAGCCCGATGATTCCCACCGTACGTCCGGCGATCTCCCTGCCGCCGATCCCGGCGCTGGTGCCGCCCCTCCGGACAGTGGCATCCGCCGTCACCATCCGGCGCATGGCCCCCACGGCCATGCCGATGGCCAGTTCGGCCACCGTTTCGTCGGAGTAGCCGGCGGCGTTGCACACGGTCACGCCCTGCTCGCGGCAGGCCTCCGTTCCCACGTGGTCGATGCCGGTAAAGGCCACGCTCAGCAGCCGCAGCTCCGGACACGCCCTCACCACGGCGTCGGGATACGGGGTATTGGCGATCATGACCACTTCACAGCCCTCGCTGCGCTCGATCAGTTCTTTTTCGCTTTCCGCCTTCCGCGGATAGGAAACGAAGGTGTGGCCTCTCTCTCTGAGCCCGGCGGACAGCTCGTCCAGCGTCCCTTCCGGAACTCCGATGGGTTCAAGCAGCGCGATCTTCATGTCGTTCCTCCTTCACACGGTCCCTGCCGCGTCGTTCTTTTCAGTTGAGGGATCTGCCTCTCTCCTGGAAGCCCTCCCCGAGGACCTCCCTGGCGTCGGATACGATAACGAAAGCGGAGGGGTCATGCTTCTCCGCGATGTCCTTCACCTGTACGATCTCCTTGCGGGAGACCACGCAGTAGACGATCAGCTTCTCCTTTCCGGTGTACATGCCGACGGCGGGAACTCCCGTGGCTCCCCGGTCCAGCTTCTCCATGATCTCCCCGGCGATCTCATTGGCCTTATCGGAGATGATGAACGCCGCCTTGCTGATCTTCAGACCTTCCAGCATGGCGTCCGTCACCTTTGTCGCCGTATAGATGGTGATGATGGCATACAGGGCCGGCCGCAGGCCGAACACCGTCAGTCCGACGAGGACGACGGCGCCGTCCAGCACCATCAGGATGTTTGCCAGCGAGTAATGGCGCAGTCCCTTGTGGATCAGGGCCGCCACCAGATCCGTGCCTCCGGTCGTGGCGCTCCCGAGGAACACCAGTCCCACCCCGGCTCCGCTGACGATCCCGCCGAAGACGGCCGCCAGAAGAAGATCCGTCGGCTGGATGAAAGGGGCGGGCAGAACTGCCAGCCATACCGAGAGCATGACCGCGCCGAAGAGCGTCCTGCCGACGAATTTCCGTCCGAGCAGCAGATAGGCCAGCACGAATACCGGAACGTTCAGCACGAGGTTGGTAATCCACAGCGGGACCCCGCCCTCGAAGAAGTGGCCGGTCAGGGCCTTGATGATGATTGCCAGACCGGTGAATCCTCCGGTGACCAGTCCTGCCGGATCGAAGAAATACTGCACGCTGACGGCGATGAGTCCCGTTCCCAGCAGGATGAACAGGTGAGCCGCCAGCTGCGGATGCGCGGTTCGGAATGCTTTCATAAAAAGGGTTCTCCAGAATCAGGTAGTTGCTTGCTGTTTTCGCGTCACGGACGCCGCTGGGCCGGGTGTCCGGGGATCATCTGTTCTTCAGGGTCTTCCACTCTCCCATGAGGCGCTTTCTGCGGTCCTTCAGTCCGAGGAAGAGACGGTAGAACGGGAGGAACGGCAGCAGGACGGGCACCTTCGCGAACAGCGGGAAGGTGGAGCGCACCGCGTCCATGGGCAGGAAGATCCTGGAAAGCACATAGCGGAACTTTCCCTTTCTCCCGCCTCCGAACGTTCGGATCTTGTTGTCCACCTTGTTCTGTATTGTTCCGTAGGTCCCGGAACCGAGGATATAGTCCAGCTGGTCCCGTTCTTCGTCCGAAAGGGATCCGCCGCCGAACAGATGCGAGGCGAGGCTGCGGTTCCGCCGCTCAAACTCCGTTATGCCCAGCCGGTCCGTCTCTCTCCCTATATACGCCCAGTCCAGGCCTTCCGCCTTTTTCCGGCAGAACACGTACGTGTCCAGCAGGGAGCGCAGGCCGGTGCCTCCGGCGATATAGTGCTTGTATTCGTGGGCGACCATGTACACGTAGAAATCCTCGTCGGAGAAGCGATATCCGAACCGCTTCCCCTCCATCGGGAGCAGGCGCTCTTTCACGTTACTATAGTAGCCGCAGAGCCGGCGGTCCTCCATCTCCACGAACAGGCGGCGGTGCAGCTCGAAACTGGACACCGGCGGCCGGTTGTAGACCAAGTGAGCGGAGGTCTTGTGATCGCATGCGAATCCCATGCTTTCCATGATCGCGCCGGCGTCGTTCAGACGGGACGCGTCGATCAGGATGTCGTTGTCCGACATCTGCCGCATGCCGAGGCGCGGGTACAGATCCTTCAGGACGGCTCCCTTCAGGGGCATGTACCAGATCCCCGCCTGCTCCAGCCTGTCCAGAAAAACGGCCCGGTCCATGTCCATGGCCGCCACCTTGCGGATGGCCTTTCCCTTCGCCTGGGTAAAGGCCTCGTCCCGGATGCCCGCGCTCTCCAGTGCCATGGCGGTGATTCCCGTCAGCAGGTGCCGGTCGGCAATCTCGTACAGGGCTGAAAGATCCATGGTCCCGGCGCGGACGCCGTCGACCGGCGCGCCGTTCACCGTGCAGGAGAGAAGATACACAAGGTCTTCGACCGTCCCGCGGTATTTGTCGTCCGTCATCTTTCCGTCACCCCGTCTTCCGTAAACTCCAGCACGCGGTCGCAGATCTCCAGCGCTGCCGGCCGATGCGTCACGATGACGACCGTCCGGTCCGTCATCTCCCGGAGATTCCGCAGCACCTGCTGCTCCGTAGCCTCGTCCAGCGCGCTCGTCACCTCGTCCAGCAGCAGGATCGGGCTGTCCGAAAAGACCGCCCGGGCGATGGCCAGCCGCTGCATCTGTCCCTCCGACAGGCCGGTGCCGCCCTCTCCGAGGATGGTGTCCGTACCGTCCGGAAGCGCGGATACGAATTCGTCCGCACAGGCGATCCTGAGCGCCCGCTCCAGTCTCTCCGTATCCTTCGCCGACTCCCCGGCGGCAAAACTGACCACGTCCCTGACGCTGCCGCTCATCAGGCGGTTGCCCTGCGGAACATAGGCGAACAGCCGCCGGTGAACGGAGGTGAGCTCCCGCCGGCGCCCTTCGGCGTCCACGTAGTAGCGGATCCCGTCGTCGGGACGGTAGACGCACATCAGCAGTTTCAGCACGGTGGATTTCCCGCAGCCGCTGTGTCCGGTGAAGGCCACGTACTCTCCCTTCCGTATCTCGACCGCCAGCCGGTTCAGTGCTGCCGGCATTCTCTCCTTGCTCAGCTCGTCTGGGCTGTCGCAGGGGGGATAGTAGGCAAATGAGACGTCCTCCAGGCCGACGGCCTTCAGCCCGTCGGCATACAGTTCTTCCATCTCTTCCGCGGATGCCGCCGCCTCTCCGTCTTCCTCGAAATCCTCCGCCTCGCGCAGCCTGTCCGCGCTGGCGAGCATCGCGTAGTATTTCGGGAGATATCCGGTGATGCTTGCGAACGGCGTCTGCAGCTGGGCGATCAGGTGCGTGACGGCGGTAAGGGTCCCGAAAGTGATGGTCCCTTTCAGGATTCCGTATCCGCACCATGCCACTCCCAGCAGATACATGCCGCTCATCGCCAGGCCGAAGCCGACGTTGCCCAGATTGGAGACGCGGTTCTTTCTCATGCGGGCTCTCTGATGCTCCCGCATCCTGTCCTCCGCGTCAGCCTGCGTCTCCTCTTCCGCCGCGTAGGACCGTATCATCATCAGGTTGCCGATGCGCTCCTGCAGGAACACGCGCAGCCGACCGTCCGCCTCCTGCACCGACCGGTGCAGCCTCTTGAGCTTCTTCCGGAAAAACCAGGTCAGCAGAAGAAAGACCGCTCCGCCCGGGATCAGCACGAGGGCGAACAGCGGCTCCAGCGCAAGGATGATCGCCAGCGCGCTGATTATCTTCGCGGCCATGCCCGCCAGTCCCGGCAGGATCTCCGCGTATCCCTCGGCGACGACCACCGTATCGCTGGTCAGCCGGTTCATCCACTCTCCGGAGTGAACGGCGCTGACGGCGGAATACTCCCGGCACAGGAGCGTCTCCGTCAGCCGGCCCTTGAAGGCGTTCTCCATGACGGACTTCGTCTTCTCGTTCATCCAGCGGATCAGGGCGCGCACGGCCAGCTGAGCCAGCACGAGGAGGGCGGTCAGCAGCAGGTACCGCCAGAATCCCGGCCGGTCCCCGCCGACGGCCGTATCCACGATGCGCCGCAGCAGCAGGGCGTAGAGAACGCCGGATACCCCGTAGCAGGCCTGCGCCGCCATAAGAGCCAGAATATACAGTTTTTTCCTTCCCGGCACGGCGTAAAGCCAGCGCAGCGTACCCGTTTTCATTCTCTCAGTTCCTTTTCTTCAGGAGGCGGCGTGCCTTCCGGACCGCCTTTTTCAGGAAAACGCGCGGTCTCTCGGTCTTCATCCAGAACCCGGAATACAGCCGGTATCCGCGCTCGTCCACGCTGTGGGCCTTCCCGCCGCGCACGAAGCCTGTCATCACTCCGAGGATGTCCCCGTCCGTGATGCCGTACTCCCTGCTGAAACAGTTGTCGCCCAGGATCACATAATCCTCCGGGCGCACCTCGATCACTCGGTGCAGGACATACTGATCCGGCGGCCGCCGGTAGAGGACCACGTCCCCGACGGCGCAGCGGCCGGCTCCCTTCTTCTCCAGGATGAACAGATCTCTTCCCTGGCGCAGCAGGGGAAGCATGCTGATCCCCACGTTGGAGTAGGTGAGTCTGCCGTTCGTCTCCAGGTATTCCTCCAGGGAAATGCCGTCACTCATCCAGAGCACCGATCTTCCGGAGTTCTTCCACCGCTCTGTGCACATCCTTCCGGATCGCGTCCTCCGGCGCGTCGAAGCGCGCCGCGAGGTCTCCGGCGATCCGCTCCTCCGTGGTATCCTTCTGCAGAAGCTCCAGGATGGCGCGCAGCGTCCGGTTCCCCTGCACCACGCCGGAGAACTCCGCTCCGCCGGTGGGAACGAGGATCGTCTGTTCCCCGGCCTCGTGAACGAGAAAATCCGCTTTCAGTTTCATATCCGTGTCTGTCCTTTCCTTGCGGGATCGGGAGGGCAGGCAGTGCCTTCCCCTTCCTTTTCCGTATGCAAAAGCGGCAGACAGCCCAACGACTGTCTGCCGACCGTTCCATGAATCTTTCTTACGGCGTCACTGCAGGGCAGAAAGGGCTCTTTCCGCCCTGCCGTCACATCCGTAAATGTTAGTCCTCGATCTCCGGAGTCTCGGTGTCGCCACCATCACTGGCGGTGATCACATCCTCACAGGCAAAAGCGATGACTTCCATCTCAAGCGCTTCGTACTTCTCCATGACAGGTAGTCCCCCTTTCTTCCGTGGTCATCCGAACCGGGGTCATGTTCCCCGATATGGATACACAGTGCAGTTTACAACAGTTATAAGCTGCAAGTCAAGTGCTTTTTTGAATAAATTTGCAGTTTTGCATTCTGTTCACATGCCCGGGACCGGCGGTTTTCGCCGGTCCCGGCAGAATCGTTACTGCCCGCGATAGTTCTGAACCGCTCTGTAGTATTCGTAGAATGCAGCCAGGCCGTTCTTCTCTGCTGCGGCGGCGTTCGCGTTGTTCAGGACGGATCTCACGTACGACAGGGCCGATACGGCTACCGTGAAGGAGCCGCCGGCGTTGCCGCGGATGGTGATGGTCTCGCCCAGCTTGTGGGCAGAGATGTCCGGGATCCGGATCATATACCGGCCGTCGCTCTGCAGCTCCGCTTTGTACGTCTTGCCGTCGTAGGTCGTCGACGCCGTCAGGGCCGTGCCCTTCGGAACCGTCAGGAACACGTCTACCGTCGTGGAGGAATCCAGGTGGAGCTTGTAGGTGGCCTTCGTCACCTTGGAGCTGCCCAGATCCTTGGCGAACGCGTACTGCTGCACCTCGGGTTTGAGCGCCTCGAAGTCGTAGCTCTTGGCATAGTACAGGCTCATCTCCGCGTAATCCTTGCCGATCGTCCAGTCGTTGATGGAGGACAGGTAGATCTGCGCGTAGTGACCGAAGTCCGCGATGGCGTGCGTCAGCCGGATCGTCTTGGCGTTGAACGAATCGGCATGCTCGTCGAAGAACCTGATGTACTGCGCCACGGAGTATTCCTTCGTCACCGTCTGGCCGTTTCCGTAATGGAAGGTCGCCGTGATGACGTCGGCCATCTGGATCGAATTGACGTAGCAGGTGAAGCCGTAGTACTTGCCGCTGCTGTTGGTGTTGTTTCTGTCAAAGTTGGCGTAGGTCGTGGTGCCGCCCTTGCCGCCGATCGTGAACTCCATGTAGCTCTCTTCGTAGTCCACGCCGCTGATGGCGGGCAGATTGAGGTAGAAGTTCAGTCCGATCTGCCCGGACAGGACCAGGGACTGGGAGCGGAACTCCGGCTTCTGGCCGAGGAGGTTCCACTGCGCGTACAGGGTCAGGTCCGCCGTCAGGGTGACGGTGTCGCCCGCCGCGTAGGCGGTGCCGCTGCCGTCGGCCGCCGTGTTCCAGCCGGTGAACTCGCTGCCCTCGTTGACGAAAGCGTTCTCGCTCACGGCCAGGACCGTTCCGGTCTGCTTCTCCATCTCTCCGGTGCCGCCGTTGGCGTCGTAGGTCAGCTCGAAGACCGCGGAGGTGTCGGTGTACTGCTTGCCGTCGGGGCCGGTGACCGTGGCCGTGTAAACGGCATCCGCAGGTCCGGTGATAACGGCTTCGACCGTCTCCTTGTGGGTTTCGTCGTTCCCGCAGACGAAGGTCGCCGTTGCGGTGCTGTAATCCTCTGCCCACGTCCAGGACGGCTCTCCCCACTTATGGCCGATGGCCGGGACGTCCGCGACCGTCTTGGTCTGCTTCTCGAAAGTTTCATTTTCGAATTCGGCCGTGTAGGTCGTCTCTCCGGCCTCCTCGCAGGTCGCCGCCTTCGTGATCTCGGCCGTCGTCTTCGCCGTCTCGGTCTCCGCGTGGGAGGCGTCGTTGGCGCACACGCGGGTCGCAGTCACGCTGCTGTTGTCCTCGGCCCACTTGTAGGCGGCTTCGCCCCATACATGGCCGGCAACGGGGATGGCTTCTTTCTTAGTCTGAGTCGTGAACGCGGTGTTCTTGAAGGCCGCCGTCCAGGTCCCTTCGCCCTCGGTCTCGCAGCCGGGTTCCGCTGTTACGGCGTAGACCGCTTCCGCGACCTCGGTGATGTTCCTGTTCTCGTCCTCGTTGCACACGCTCTCGGCGATGACTTTGTAACCGATGACCTTTCCGGTTTCATCCCTGATGGCGAGCCACTCATAGGTGGGCTCCGCATAGGTGTAGCCGGAAGCCGGGACCGTCACGACCTTGACGTCGGTGACCGTTTCGTCGGCCGGTCCTGTCGCCGTGGCCGTGTAGGTGATGCTCCCGTCCTCCTCGGGTGTCGGATCCACCTTCACGGATTTCACCGTCGCCTCGTCCGTGTGGACGTGGCTGCTGTCGTGAGCGCAGGTCCAGGTCGCCGTCGCGCCGGAGTAATCCTCCTCCCAGGTCCAGACGGGCTCTCCCCATTCGTGACCCAGCGGAGCCAGGTTGGCTTCCGTCTTCGTCTGGGTCGTAAAGGCTTCGTTCTCGAAGACAGCGGTATATGTCGTCTCGCCGCCGGCCTCGCAGGTGGCGGGCTTCGTCACCTCGGCCGTGGTCTGCGCGACTTCCATATCGATGTGTAAGGAGTTGTTCTTGCAGACGCGGACCGCCGTTACCTTGCTGTTGTCCGCAAACCATCCGTAGGTCGGCTCGTCCCAGTCGTGGCCGATGGCGGGCAGGTTGGCCTCCGTCTTCGTCTGGGCCGTAAAGGCTTCGTTCCTGAACGTGGCCGTCCAGGTTGTTTCGCCTGCGATCTCGCAGGTCGCTTCCTTCGTCACCTTGGACGTGGTCTCTGCCACTTCGGTCTGCACGTGCTCAGCGTCATGGGCGCACACGCGGGTCGCCGTCACGGTGCTGTTGTCGTCTGCCCACACATACGTGGGTTCTCCCCAGCTGTGGCCGAGAGCCGGGATGTTGGCTTCCGTCTTCGTCTGGGTCACGAAGGCTTCGTTCGTGAAGGTCGCCGTCCAGGTCGTCTCTCCCTTTTCTTCGCAGGTCGCCTCTTTCGTCACATTGGACGTGGCTTCGGCGATCTCGGTCTCCACATGGGTCCTGTCCCTTCCGCAGAACCGGGTCGCCACGACCTCGGCATTGCCGTCCGTCCACGCGTACGTGGCATCGCCCCAGTCATGTCCGAGGGCGTCGATATCCGCGATGACTTTCGTCTGCGTTCCGAAGGCCGCATTCTGGAATACCGCGGTATAGGTGGTCTCACCCTTCTGGTCGCAGGTCGGATCCTTCGTCTTCTGGGACGTGGTCTGGACCGTCTCGGACTCTTTGTGCGCCGCATCGTTGGCGCAGGTGCGGGTAGCCGTCACGCTGCTGCCGTCCTCCGCCCAGTCGAATACGGGCGCGCCCCAGTCATGTCCGAGGGCGGGGATCGTTTCGTCCCTGCTCTGCGCCGTGAACGCACTGTTCGTGAAGGTCGCCGTCCAGACGCCGGCGCCGGCCGCCTCGCAGGTGGCCGCCGTGGTCACGCTGAAGACTGCGTCGACCGTCTCGGTGATGTTCTGCGCGGAATCCTCGTTGCACTCCTTGAGCGCAGTCACCTTGTAGGTGTCCGTTTCCTTTGTCCAGGTGTATACGGGATCCTTGTAGGTATAGCCCGTGGCGGGGAGCGTCACTTCCTTGGTGTCGGTGACGGTGTTCCCGCTGGGATCCTCGGCCGTGGCCGTCCAGACCGTCTTGCCGGCCGTCGTGGCCGTAGGCTGTGTGGTCTGGCTGGTCACGGTAGCCGCGTCGGTATAGATATGGTCGGGATCGTTCTTGCAGGTGTACGTCACCGTAGCGGCGGTATAGCCGTCGGTGTCGTTGCCCGTCCAGGTCCATTCCGCCTCGCCCCAGTCATGGCCGATCTCCGTCGTGATCGAAGCTGCGGTCAGCGTCGCATCGATCATGTCGGTAGTTGCGGCGAGCTCGCCGGGCAGGAAGGCCGCTTTCGTCACGGTCACCGTGGCGTTGCCGTCGGCCTTGGCCGTGAACGTGAACGTGTAGATGGCCTTTCCGACATCCTTGTCCTCGCCGTAGTCGAGCAGGCGGATCGTTCCGTTGGAATCCTCCGCGCCCGTCGGCAGAGTCTTCACCGTCAGGCGGGCCGTATCATAGGTCAGGGTAATGTCCGCCGCGGCGAATTTTTCGTAGTTGTCGCTGGACAGATCCAGTTTATAGGCGACTTCATCGTTCACTTCTGCGGTCTCGGGACCGGAGATCTCCAGGCTGAAGTCTCCCGCAGGGGTGGGAGGCTCCACCTGGCTGTCCGCCACCGTCAGATGGATGACGCCTTTTCTTACGTACTGGCTGCCGTAGGTATTCTCGTTCTGAATGGTGATGTCGACGGTGCCGGCTGCCACGCCTTTTACCGTGATTGTGCCGGTGCCGCCGGCCGCAATGTTGATAGTGGCATTGCCCTGAATCGCCGCGATACCGGTGTCGCCGGACGTTGCGGTGAAATCATAAGCGCTGTTGGAAGAACCGTTCTTCACGTTGACGGTCAGGGTATCGCCGACGTTGATCTTGATCGATTCCTCGGGATTGTCAGTACTGGGGGTGATGGTCACCGTATCGCCTGCCGGAGGATCGACCGGGGTGGAACCTCCCTCGCCGACCGTCAGGTGGATGACGCCTTTCCTCGCATACTGACTGCTGGACTGGTTGTTCTGAATGTTGATGTCGACAGCGCCTTCCGCAATGCCTTTCACGGTGAACGTACCGGTGCCGCCTTGTGCAATGGTGATAGTGGCATTTCCCTGAATCTCTGCGATACCGCTCTTGCTAAGCGTTGCAGTATAATCATAGCCGCTGTTCGAAGAACCGTTCGTCACCCTGATGGTCAGGGTATCCCCGACGTTGATTTTTATCGATTCCTCCGGATTGCTGGTGCTCGGGGTGATGCTGACCGTATCGCCTGTCGTAGGATCGACCGGGGTGTCTCCGCCTTCAGCGGCCGTCGGTTTAACCTCGGCACCGGTCTCATCAAAGTAGGCGATCGTCGTAGCGGTGTTGTTGCTGTTGTTGGAGCGCACCGTGAAGGTATTCGAATCCGAATTGCTTCCGTTGCCGTGGGACAGATACTTGTCCTCCGTGGCAGTCTTGGAAGCGTTGGTACTCTTCAGGATCAGGCCGCCGTTCCCGTTGGATACGATGATCCAGATGTCCGGAGTCTCGTCGACCTTCAGCGTCCCGTTATATCCGCCGGATTCGTTGGATTCGTAGGTGGCATTCAGATACTGGAAACCGGCTTTGGCCGCGGTCGGCACGTAGATGTAGTAACCGCCCGTTTCCTCGTCCTTCTCGAACGTCCACTTCTGCCCAGCCTCCCTGTCAGCGACGCCCTTAAGACCGACATAGTTGTACTCCGCCTGATTCGAGCCGCCGCCGTTCGTATAGGTATCGCCGGCTTGAGTCGTCAGGAAGTAATGGTCGTCCGACTCGATATAGTAGTCCCCGTCGGGGATCTCGTAATAGCTGGCGGTGGAAGGAGTGGGATCATCGCCGCCGCCCGGATTGTCCGGCGGGTTGCCGCTGTCGTCCTCGGTGACGTTGTTTCCGTTGGCGTCATAGTAGGCAAAGTCCAGCTTTTTGTCGCTGTCGATGGTGATAACAAGACCCTTGCCCTTGACGGATGCGCTGGCACTATTGTACTCAGAGTCGCTCATGCACCCGGCCGCCATGTGATAGAAACTGATCTCCTTGGTCTTCCCGCTCGCGTACTCCACCTTTGAGCCGGGTGCGAACACCTGGTCATAGTTGGAATCGGACATCGTGTGGTTGTGTCCCCACAGCAGTACGATCGTCCGCCCCTCATCAGCGGCGGCGTTCAGAACATCGATGACCTGGTCCGCGTTGTCCGTCGTCCGGCTGGAAAAGTGATGAATCGGAAAATGAGTGAGAATGATTATGGGCTTATCCGTGCCCGTGCTGTTCAGATAATCACGCAGTCCCGAAATCTGGGAGGATGAATAGTGATCCCGATAGTTGTCCCAGTTATCGGTGCCCAGACAGAATATCCGGTAGTCTGAAGCGTTGATTGCCTCTTCACCTATTATATATTTGCGCGTCTGCGCATTTGCCGTGGGAGTGAAGCTGCCGTTCATGAATTCATGATTGCCGGTGGTATACACTACCTGGTCAACGTCATTCTCGGCGACCGTCATGACGCTGTTAACGTATCCCCACCAGGTGCTCCCACTTCCAGAGGCTTGACCCATGTCACCGCAGAATCCCATGGCATCGATGCCGCCGTATTCTTCGGCGACAAAATCCAGCCACTTGTCAAGCCGGTTTGCGGCAGTATTGTTGCTGCTGTTATGGATGTCCGACGTGAACGTCAGGACGGTTTTTGTCTTCGCCGCCCGCAGGGAGGCACCGTCCCCTTCCGCCTGCTGTTCCGCCGGCACGGAGATCTCCGCCGGCTTCCCGTCAGCAGTCTGCGCAAAGACAGCTGTGCCGGGAACCAGGCTGAACAGCAGCACAAGGATCAGAAGGACTGATAAAAGTCTTTTCTTCATGTAGTCTCTTTCCTCCAATAGTCTATGAAACATACCAAAGATGGTAATTTGATAATCTGTATGTTTCCCTCATTCCGGCCGGCTTGATTCCGACCGGCCGGCGGTTCCGGATGAAGACCGGTACGCCGCTTGGATCCGTCCGCCCTAAGGCCTCCGTTCCGGCTTAAGCCTGAGCCCCTCTGAGGGCGGTGAGGATCGGCGTTGCGTCTTTGCTGTCGATCACACCGTCGCCGTTAATATCTGCACCCAGGACTTTTGTCACGTCTCCGGCAGCTTCCAGAGTCTCATACTTGCCGCTGTACAGGTTGTATATGTACTGAACATCGGCCATATCTACCTTTTTGCTTCCGTTGGCATCATTGGCTGCCGGATATTCGACAGCTGCCGCAGCGTCACCCGCTGCCGCGAAGTCTGCAGCAACCGGCTCCGGCTTTGTTGCGCTTTCAACGGCGATAACATAAGCTTCGTAACGGGAGGACCAGACCATGGCAGTTCCTTTATATGTGAATCCCTTGCCGGCTTCCGCCTCAACCTGAATCAGCCAGACAGAGGAATTGTTCTTCAGCTTCATCAGTTCGATGACGGAAGATTCAATTTCCTGCGGGGCAGTAACGGTCACATCACAGGTAGCTGTCTTATTTCCGTCCTCAGTCGTTACCGTGATCGTGGCTGTACCAGCCGCAACAGCTGTGACTATGCCATTGTCTACTGTAGCTACGGCCGTATCGCTGCTGCTCCAGGTCACATTCTTGTTCGCGGCATCTTCCGGAGCAACCGTCGCTGTGAGAGTTCCGGTTCCGCCGACTGTCAGCGCCATGGTTCCTTTATCCAGTTCAACTCCAGTCACGGCGACGGGATCTGTGCTTTCGCTGACCTTTTCATAGAAGTAGACTTTTTCAGTTGATGAGTTGTAAGTTGCCTTAAACCCATTGTCATAATAGACGATATAGGTGTTATTTCCCCCATTATGCTTCAACTGATTCTCTGTATATGTCCAGTACCGATCTGCATATTGGACGCTGTTGAAGATTTTTACGTCGCCGCTCTTCCCTTCCAGCGTATCTGTACCATTCTTCAGATTGAACCCGGCACCATTTTTCGTAACTGTCCAAATGACATCTGTATCGGCGGTCTTTACAATTCCGTCAGCTCCGATTGTCACGGATGTGCTGTCCATAGCCGCGCCAGCAGAAGTACCGCCGGGGTTCTTCAGCGCATAGGCGCTTCCTGCACTGTTCGAACTGACGATCAGATACTCCCCGCCGTCCTCAGGTTCGTCAACCAGCTGATAGGTAGGCTTTTCTGTTGCTTTCGTCACAGTCACGGCGCAGGTTGCCGTCTTGTTGCCATCCTCAGTCGTGACCGTGATGGTAGCCGTGCCTTCCGCAACAGCTGTAACCTTCCCGTTATCATCTACCGTGGCTACAGTTGTTTTATCGCTGCTCCAACTAACTGCCTTGTATGTAGCGTTGCCCGGAGATACTGATGCCTTGAGAGTCGCAGTTTCCCCCTCTTCCAACTTCAGTTCCGTCTTGTCCAGCGAAACTCCAGTCACGGCAATGGGATCATCACTACCAGAGCCATTCTGTTTCACGAAAAAGTAAATATTCCCTGTGCTTGTAGACCCTTGAAAAGCGGAACTAGAACTACTATATCTCAAATAGTATGTGCTGTTACTAACTACACATGTTAAATGATGAGTGTCTATGTCATATTTCCAAGGCCTGTATGAAGGATCCGAATCCATTGTCAGTTTTCCAGACCTGAAGCACATATATTTGCCATC
The DNA here is from genome assembly GCA_017540565.1 of Oscillospiraceae bacterium. GTDB lineage: Bacteria > Bacillota > Clostridia > Oscillospirales > Oscillospiraceae > Alloscillospira. The sequence goes on along the minus strand of JAFYAU010000008.1, from coordinate 116,286 downwards.
CTGCTCAAAAGCAATTGCATTATTATCCTGTGCTACAACTGTGAACTCTACTCCGGTAGGATCAATCGTTACACTATCGCCGGAAACCTGGACAGTCTTACTATTACTGTCTCCTCCATTTGAGTAGATGTAGATGCTTCCAGAGTTACTATTAGCGATAATCACTTTGTCGCCAGCTGCTATCATCTCTGTAGCCAACTTGTATGTTTCTTCTCCTGCCGCCAGTGCCCCTGCTCCCAACGCAGGCATCAGGCTGACGACCATGAGCAATATCAGCAGTAACGCTGTCGCTCTTTTCTTCATTTTGTTCTCTAACCTCCTGTTTTTCCGCAAATAAATAGCGACCCGGTAGCCGTACGCAGATCCTCCCTTCAACAGCCGAATCTCTGTCCTCTTCCTCTTTATTTTATTGACTTTTCTGAATAAAAGTAATACATTATGCATTGTATCCTGTCCACCAGTGGACAAGTCAACTACCGAATTGACACAAAAGGTTACTTTTCCCCGAAGTTTTTTCACTTTTTTTGCAATCACACATCTTCTGCAGGAGGTATGCGATGAAGAACGAGGAATATTTATTTAAAATCGGCCAGCTGGCAAAAGCCTGCTCCGTCAGCCGGGCGACGATCCTGCGCATGGAGGAAGACGGTCTGTTGTCCCCCGCTCACAAGGATCCGGACAGCGGATACCGGTACTACAGCGTGGACGATCTTCTCCGCGTCCGGCAGGTCCTGTATCTCCGCAGTCTCGGATTCACGACGGATCTGATCCGTCTGCATCTGGAAAACCCGTCAGACGCCACGCCCCTTCTCGAGGACATGGAGGCGCGGGTCCTTAATCTGAACAAGACCCTCTGGATCCTCCGTCGGCTGGCGGAGGGCGTTTCCGATTTCTCTCCCAGCCTGCTCGAGTCTCCCGCACGAAACTACTTCATGAAGAACTGCATCATGAAGGGCGGCGCTGAAAATCTGAGGGTATTCGGACAGAAAACGCTGGGAGAAGCCGTGGAAAGAGGCGTACGTCTGGATCAGTCCCGGGGCATCTTCATCTCCACGGACCGCACGGACATCCTTCACGGCTGTTTCTCTCCGGACGTTCCCTACCTGTACACCTTCTGCATACCGACGCTGGACCCCCCCGGCGAGGATATTGTCACCTATCCGCCGCAGACGATCCTTTCCTTCCTCTGGGACGGAGATTACTCCACTTTGCTGGAAAAAGCCGAAATGCTCGGAGTCGAGGCTTACCGGCGACGTCTGCTGCCGCTTGGGCCGCTCGGAGGAGAGATCCTCCTCCCCCTGCTCTCCCGAAGCAGCCTCGAATCTGGCCAGCCGGATCATCTCCTTTTCCGCATGGGTTTCCCGGTCATGCGTCTGGAAGATAACCCGCCGGCGCAGGCCTCTGACTCTCCCTGACCTCTCTGCACGCAGAGACATACACCCATCTGAATATAGCTTCGGGACCGGGCACGGCGCAGTCACGCCGTGCCCGGTCTTCTCCGGATAAAACCCGCGGGAGAGAAAGGCGGTCCCTTTCTCTCCCGCGTTATTCATCCTTCGTTCGCTTTGCATTTTCCTTCGTCAGATCCGCAAACGCCGTCTGTCCTGTTAACTCCGGACCAAATCATCTCTTCGCTTTCTTTTTCCTCACGCCGTTTTTCCCCTTTCGGTCCTTCCCCGCGATCAGGACGGACGCGATCAGGGCCGTCAGCGGGATGGCCAGTATCATGCCGATGCTGGAGGCAAGGCTGCTGATGGCCTCTATCCCGACAAACGGAGACGAAAGCAGCCGTCTGAATGTGAGCCCCTGGGCGTAAAGGAAGATGATGAAGGAGAACTCGCACCCCAGGAATGCCAGGATCAGCGTATTGGTCATCGTTCCCGCCATGTCGTGCCCTATGTTCATTCCCGAACGGAACAGTTCTTTCCCCGTCATGGCCGGATTTGCCGCGTGGACCTCCTCCAGCGAGGAGGAGATGCTCATGGCCACATCCATCACCGCTCCCAGCGCGCTTATAATGACGCCGGCTGCCAGCAGTCCCCTTATACGGAGGGGCGACTCATAGTATCTCATCTGGAGCAGTTCTTCGGCGGTATCCAGCCGGTAGCCGTCGATCTTGGCAAAGTGCTGCGCCGCAAGCGCAAACAGCAGCGCCAGCAGCACGCCGGCCATCGTCCCGAGAAAAGCGCTGACGGTCTTCCTGTGCACGCCGCCCAGGACGGTAAAGCTCACGACAGCAATATAGGCACAGACGAGAAACGTTGTCAGGATGGTCGGCGCTCCCTTGATAAGGAGCGGGATCAGGATCGCAAAAAGACAGACGGCCGTGAATATGAGACCGATCAGGGATTTCACCCCCGTGCGTCCTCCGACGAGAACGATCACCGCGAAAAACAACAGCAGGCAGACGGCCAGCGTCGGGACACGGTTGAATTCCAGGACGGTGGCAATGTGGCTGCCGTCGTCGTGGGTCTTGACGGTGAATATCACACTGTCCCCCACTTCGAGGGGAACCCCGATAATAGCGCCGAAGAAGTTGTTCGCCGTCATAATCTCGCCCTTGTAGCGCCCGCTCCGGATGACGACGGACAGCTTCTGGTTTCCGCGGAGATGGCCTTCCGCCCCTTCGTCCGGCTTCAATTCCTCGCTGAGGATCTCCAGGACGGTCCCTCTCTCGAATTCCAGAAATCCGCCCGCGTGCGCCGTGAAATGCTCCTCGATGCCGTTCAGGTAATCCTGCGAATAGATCAGGAAGACCGCAGCCGAAAAGATCAGCGCGGCAACAGCCAGCACGATGATGCTGGCTTTTTTATTGGCCATATGAAGCTTTTCCGGCTTTTTCTTCATCGCCGCACGCTCCCCCGCTTCAGTTACCCGGAGTATATAGCAGTCCGGATTTTTCTGTCAACATCTGCCCTCTTCCGATGGAATCAATATGGCATTTTCCGTTCGTCAGCCATCCTGTTCCGCCGTTTCCTCTCCGGCGGTCTGTACAGTCTCCGTGACTTCGGCAACGGGTCCTGCGATCCAGCTCTCCTCCACGTCGATGCGTCCGGCGGGCTCAGGCTCCGGCGTAGTCCACGGGCGGTTCCCGGCAGGCGCGGTCTCTTCCGGTCCCTTTGCCGCCGGCTCAGCGGAGAATTCTCTCCATTTCATGCCGAACAGGCAGAAGGCCAGGAGCCCGAACCCGATCAGGAAGATCCCTCCGAAGGTCCTGGCCAGATGGAAGATATCGTCCAGGTTGGATGCCGCCGTGCGGCCGGCGGCCGCCGCCTCGGCGGCGTTGTTGGATACGTAGGTGTAGAAATCCGCTCCGAAGGACGCGTAGCCGGAATCATACATCCCGGCTCCTCCTGCCGTGTAGGTCTCTTCCGTCAGTGCTCCCGCGATGAACAGGATGCCGAAGATCACGATCAGCGCGCTGACGATCATTCCGGCCGCCGAAAAACTCTTTCCCCTCATTATATATATACCTCCTCAGACATGATCCCGCGGCCGTTCCGCCGCCGTCTTCTTCCAAACGCCCGTCCGGGCCTTCCGCTCAGCGTCCCGCTCCCGGCTTCCTTGCCGGGATCTTCCGGCGCATGCCCTCCAGCCTGTTCAGCGCCTCGGTCAGCGTATCGTCCCGCTTGGCGAAATGCAGCCGGATCAGGTGGTTCACCGGCTCCCGGAAGAAACTGGATCCGGGGACGGCTCCGACGCCCACGTCCCTGGCGAGGATCTCGCAGAACTCCAGATCGTCGGCAAAGCCGAATTCGGAAATGTCGAGCATCACGTAATACGCCCCCTGGGGCTCCGTGTGAGGGATCTTCAGATCGTCCAGTCCCCGGAGAAGCAGCTCCCTTTTCCCCGTATACGTCTCCGCCAGGTGCCGGTAGTATTCCGGACCGAACCGCAGGCCGGTCACCGCCGCCTCCTGCAGGGGCGCCGCCGCCCCCACCGTCAGGAAGTCATGGACCTTCCGCGCCGCGTCCGTCAGAGCGGGCGGCGCGATCACGTAGCCCAGGCGCCAGCCGGTGATGGAATAGGTCTTGGACAGCGAGGAGCAGGAGAGCGTCCTGTCCCACATGCCCGGCAGGGAGGCGAAATACACATGCCGGTTCGGCGCGTACACGATATGCTCGTAGACCTCGTCCGTGATCACGAAGACGTCGTACTTCTCCGCGAGGCCGGCGATCAGGCGCAGTTCCTCCTCCGTGAACACCTTTCCGCACGGGTTGGATGGGTTGCAGAGGATCAGCGCCTTCGGCCGGAGGCGGAAGGCATCCTCCAGTTTCTCCGGATCGAAGGTGAATTCCGGCGGCGTCAGAGGGACGTAGACCGGCTCCGCCCCGCACAGGATGGCGTCCGCTCCGTAGTTCTCATAGAAGGGGGAAAAGACGATGACCCTGTCTCCGGGGTCCGCCACCGTCATCATGGCGGTCATCATGGCTTCCGTGCTGCCGCAGGTCACCGTGATCTCCGTCTCCGGGTCGATCCTTCTCCCCATCAGGACGGACTGCTTGTCCGCCAGGGCCTCTCGGAAGTTCCGGGCGCCCCAGGTGATGGAATACTGGTGAAAATCCTCCCGCGTCACCTCCGCCAGCCGGTCGAGGATCGGCTTTGGCGGATCGAAATCCGGAAATCCCTGGGACAGGTTCACCGCCCCGTATTTCAGCGACACGCGGGTCATTCTCCTTATGACGGAATCCGTAAAGGTCTTCGTTCGTTCGGATATGGCAGGCATGGTTCTCTCCTTCTTTCCCGCAGATCTGCGCGCGTTCCCTCACTCGGAGAACATGGGGGTGGACAGATACCGGTCTCCGGTATCCGGAAGCAGGACGACGATAAGCTTCCCGGCGTTCTCCGGCCTGCGTGCCAGGCGGGCCGCCGCCGCTACCGCCGCTCCGGCGGAGATCCCCACCAGAAGGCCGTCTCTTCTGGCGAGCGCGCGGCCGGCCGCGTACGCCTCCTCCTCCGTGACCGTGACGATCTCATCCATGATCCCGGTGTTCAGCGTATCCGGCACGAAGCCTCCGCCGATGCCCTGCAGGCCGTGGGGTCCGGGCTTTCCCCCGGAAAGGACGGGAGAACCGGCCGGCTCCACCGCCACGATCCTCACCTGCGGGTTTTTCTGTTTCAGATACTCTCCGACGCCGGTGAGCGTGCCGCCGGTGCCGACGCCGGCCACGAAGAGATCCACGCGTCCGTCCGTATCCTCCCAGATCTCCGGCCCGGTCGTCGCCCGGTGCACCGCGGGATTGGCCGGATTCACGAACTGTCCGGCGATCAGGCTCCCCGGGATCTCCCTGGCCAGCTCCTCCGCCCTGTCGATAGCGCCCTGCATGCCCGCGGCGCCTTCCGTCAGCACCAGTTCGGCTCCGTAGGCCTTCAGCAGCTGGCGTCGCTCCACGCTCATGGTATCCGGCATGGTCAGGATCACGCGGTATCCCCGCACGGCGGCCACGGCCGCCAGGCCGATGCCGGTGTTGCCGCTGGTGGGCTCGATGATCGTCCCGCCCGGCTTCAGAAGGCCCCTCGCCTCGGCGTCCTCGATCATGGCGAGCGCCGTGCGGTCCTTCACGCTGCCCGCCGGATTGAGGTACTCCAGCTTCGCCACGATATCCGCCTGCAGGCCGCCGTCCTTCATATAGTTCGTCAGCCGCAGCAGGGGCGTCCGGCCGATCAGGCCGACGATGGAATCACTGATCTTCATTTGCAACCCTTTCCTTTCGTTTCCCCGACCCGGATCATTCGTCCTGCAGGCGGGACATCAGCCCGTTGAGCACCTGCTCGATGAGGAACAGCGCCCCGCGGATCCCCATATGCGTCTTCGGGACCAGATCGATATACCCCATGCCGGGCAGGCTGATCTCGATCCCGCAGAACCGGCGGTTCTTCAGCATCAGCTCGGAGATGAGATTGGCGTCCCCGAAGACCAGTTCCGCCCGCTCCGGGTCCGACGGCTCCATCCCCAGATACTTCGTGAGGAAGGACTCGTAGGCCCGCTTCTGCGCCGCGCTCCCTCCCACGAAGAAGGTCACGCCGCGGGGCTTGCCCGACGTCGCGTACACCTGTTCGATCTTGTACCAGGCCAGCGCGCGGGCCCGTCCGCTCTCCTCGAGCAGGGCTTCGCAGGAGGTCCCCAGCAGCTTCCCGAGCTCTTCGAACATCCGTTCCGTCGCCGAGAACCCGACCGGGAACCCCGGAAAGACGGCAAAGGGCGTTCCGCAGACTCTCTCCAGATACCGGGCGGCCTCCGTGCCCGCCGCGGGATCCAGCACCACGTTGAGGTCGGCTTCGGGCATCCGCGCCAGTTCCTCCACCGAGCAGTCCGCGCACAGCGCGGCGGTCACTTCGGCCCCGCACAGGGCAAACAGCCGCTTCAGCTCCGCCAGGTCCCCTTCGAAATACCGCTGCCAGACGGAAAGGCCCAGCAGATTCACCCGTTTTCCCTTTCTCTTTTCCGGCATTCGCTCCCGCCACAGGGCGGTCCCCGTCTGCTCGAGAAGCGCCGTCGCCGCCCGGCTCCACCCCTCTTCGAAAGTGCTGGACAGGCCGGGGGATTCGACCATCACCGTCCGCGTGCCGCCGAGCACCGACCGCGCGGTCTCCTTCAGGTCGTCCCCGATGAGGCAGGCTCCGGGCGAGTTGACGATGGCCAGAAGGTCCAGATCCACGGAATCCCGGATGAACGTCAGCGCCTCTCGCACCTTCTCCTTCGTTCCGTAGACGTAATCGTAGCCGTCCAGGCAGGTGCAGGGCACCCGCTCCTGGCGGAAAAACCAGTCGTTGAGCGTGTTGTAGTCCACCGGCTCGCGCGTCCCGTCCTGCCCCGCCGGCAGTTTCAGAAGGGGCCGCGTCATCAGGAAGCGGGAGGTCGTGCTGTGATAGAACCGGCAGCCCATGGGACCGTTCAGCAGTACCACGGCGTTCCTCATCCCCTCCAGTGCGAAGACGGCGCCGGTCAGGCTGTCAGCCGTAATACTTTTCAAACAGCGCCCGGTCACGGACCCATTCCCCCTCTCTTCTCTCCTCCAGCAGCCGCGCCCACCGGCGCAGGACCGGGATCCCGGACCGGAATCCGACCTGCCGTCCCATGGGGATCGCGTCCGTCACCGCATCCCCCGCGGACACGGAGGACGTATAGTTGGACAGGAGGATATCCGGCGCCAGTTCTTCTGCCCTGGCCTCCACGGAAGTCCTTCCCGTGATCTCTTCGACCGGGCACCGGTCCGGCCGCGACGACACGCAGAGCTCCGTACCCAGATAGTTCAGCACGCCGACCCACACGAACTCCATGCCGGCGTCCTCCGCGGCGTCCATCAGCCAGTCCATGTTCGCGTTGATCGTGGTCATGAGGATCCTCTTTCCCTCGAGACGCGGCCTCAGTCCCGCGATCTCCGCCTCGTACCGGCGCCGTTCCTCCCGGATGACCGGCTCCGCCTTTTCCCGGCAGCCGAACAGATCTCCGATCCGCTCCAGGAACAGGCTGGTCTCCCGGAATCCCACGGGAAGGCAGCCGTCGAAAAAGGAGCACCCGTACGTCTGTTCGAGCCACGTCCGCAGACGGCGGTTGTCCTCGCTGTCCGACGCCAGGATGTTCAGAGGCGCCGCCGGGAGCCTCCTCACCTCCGCCGTCGTCGCCCCTCCCAGAAACCGGCAGTTCACGGAGATCCCCATCTGCCCGAGAAGGTCCCTGACGATCCCGTAATTCACATCCAGGTCGTTGGCGACTCCCGTCTCTCCGATCAGGTTTACTGACAGGGGACGGAGGTCTGTGTTTCTGTCGACGATCTTATCGGCCAGGCCGTGCAGGCACATCTCGATCCCGGTCATGTAATCCCCTGCGATGTCCCCGTCCGTCTTCAGGACGATCACGGGCGTCTCCGGCGTGGAGAGGGCCTCGATCCCGGCCGCGTCGTCCCCGATGATGCCGCTGACGCAGGAGGTGACCACCACCACGGCGCCCGGGCGGCGCGCCAGCGCCTCCTCCACGGCCGCGCGGAGCTTCTCCGTCCCGCCGAACACGGCCTCCGTCTGCCCCATCTCCGTGCACGTGAGATTCGGGCTCAGTGCCGAGGGCATCAGGATCCCGCGGTGGAACAGGTTCCTCCGTCCTGGGGAGGAGATGTTCTGCCAGGTATAGAAGGCGCAGGACCTCGGACTGTGGGCGATCACCAGCGCGTCCGTCAGGTGGATCGCCGTGGTGGCCGCCCCGTTGAAGGCGCACCCGTACAGGGGCGGGCGGTAGGCCGGACGTTCCGTCTCCGCCTGCGCCGCCGTTCTCTCCGTCACACGCTCGGCCGCGTTATCTGAAACATCCCGTTCGGCGGACGCCGTCTGACCGGGGTCCCGTCCCTCCAGGACGCAGGCCTCCAGCTGTTCGTCCGTCATGGGCCTGGCCTCGTACAGCGGCAGCTCCCCTGCGATCCTCCCGGCCAGTTCCGTGAAGATCCGCCGGACGGACGGGTATTCGTCCATCTCCATGACGGTGCAGCCTCTCGCCTCGGCCGCGGGGAAAGCCTCGCTCTTCGGTATCCGCGCGCAGACGGGCAGTCCCGCCGCCTTCGCGAAACGTGCCACCCGCTCCTCCTCGCCGGGAAGACTCCGGGCGTTGAACAGGATCCCCGCCACACGGCGCCCCTCGCTGCCGTCGAAATTCCTGATGCCCCGGAGTATGTTGTTGGCGGCATTGATGGCCATGAACTCCCCGCTCGTCACGAGGAAGATGGCTTTCGCGTACTCCCGGCGGATGGGCACGGCGAATCCTCCGCACACCACGTCGCCGAGCACGTCGTACAGCACCGCGTCGTAGCGTTCCTTCACCCGGTCCCTCTCCAGGAACTCGAAGGCGGATATGATGCCGCGTCCGGCGCAGCCCACGCCGGGCTTCGGTCCGCCGGCCTCGATGCACCCGATGCCCAGCGTGCCCGTTCCGAGGATGTCCTCGGCCCGGGTACGGTCCGCCGGCGCGTCTCTCAGATAATCCAGCACCGTGGGCAGGCTCCTGCCGCCCGTCAGGAGGCGGGTGGAGTCGTGCTTGGGATCGCACCCGATCTGAAGCACCCGCAGTCCGGCCTGCGCCAGGGCCACGGACAGGTTGGCGCATACGGTGGACTTCCCGATGCCCCCCTTGCCGTAGATCGCGATCTCCTTCCGTTCGTATGACATGCGGTCTCTCTCCCTGCAGCGTCGTTTTTCTTCATCATACCTTCATGCGGTGAAAAGTCAAGAACGCGGGCACCGGCGGCGCCGGGACCCGCGTTCCCTGTTTTACTGTCCGGCCGCGGTGAGATATCTCGCGCAGAAAGGCACGATTCTTCCCCGGTCGTACACGTGCAGGCTGCATCGGCGCAGCCGCTCGACGTTCAGATTTCCCGCGTCCTGGAAGGCCATGGCCGACAGCGTCAGGCTCCTGTGGCGCGCCAGACGGAAGAAGGTGTCGAAATCCATTTCTTCCGACAGTTCCCTTTCCGGGGCGGGGCCTTCCGGCGCCCGGCGCCAGCGTCCCGCGATGTATTCCCTGTTCTCCGCCGCGCTGCCCCGGCAACGGGCCGCCCGCGTGACGGGACCGAGGGGCGTCAGGCTTCCGTCAGGGCCGGCCAGAAAACCGGCATGGAACCCGCACAGCGGATGGTCGCAGCGGGACGGCAGGAAGTTTTCGACGGCTATGCCCGTCTGCAGGCTGAGATCCGCCATCAGCTGGTCCAGCGTGTACCGGTCTCCGTCCTCCGGCCTCTCCGGATATCTCCCGAAATACGAGACGGGCTGGAAATGGACGCCCCGGATCCCCGGGACCATCCCCGCCGCCAGCGACACGATGTTCCCCAGGTCGCCGTCGTTGACGCCCGGGACCACCGTCGGCACGAGCGTGACGCCCATGCGCAGCTCCGCGCAGGTCCGGACGGCCTGCATCTTCGTCTCCAGCAGGGGAGCTCCGCGCAGTTTTTCGTAGATGTCCTCCCGCGTTCCGTCGAACTGGAGGAAGACGATGTCCAGCCCCGCCTCTGCCAGCCTTTCCGCGTAGGCCCGGTCCCGCGCCAGCCGCAGGCCGTTGGTATTCACCTGGGTATAGCCGCATCCGGCCTGCTTCGCGAACCGGATCAGGTCCGGCAGGTCGTCGCGCAGCGTCGGTTCGCCGCCGGAGAACTGGATCAGCGGTTTTCCGCACCTGCGCGCGATGTCCTCTATGGCCTCCCTGCACGCCTCCGCCGGCGGATCGTCCTCCGCGGACCCTCCGTCGGCAAAGCAGAACCGGCATCTCAGATTGCACCGTTTCGTGACCTCGAGCAGGATGCAGCAGGTCTCAGACTCATGCTCCCCGCACAGACCGCAGTTTCCCGGACAGCCCGCGCCGGCATCCTTCGCCAGCTCCTCCGCGCCAAGAGTCCACCGGTCGAAATCCAGCCTCCCCCTCCAGACGGGGACGCGGAATCCCCCGTGCTCCGGGCAGGTCCTGACCAGCAGGATCCGTCCGTCCTTCTCCCGGACCAGCCGCGCGGAAAGGTTCCGGAGACAGACGGGGCAGACGGAACGCGTTTTTCTGATTACCTTGTCCATGATCGTTCTCCCGGACGCTGGATTCCCGGTCCGGATGTCCCGGCACCGGGTGCCGCCCTGCGGCGGCATCAGTATACTACGTCCCGCGGGGCTTTTTCAACGCGGCCCGGCCGCGAGCCCGCTCCGCGGACCCGGAAAAAAGAAAAAACCCCGTCGTAAAGACGAGGTTTTTCTGGTGCGCGAGGCGGGACTTGAACCCGCACGCCCGTAGTGAGCACTAGAACCTGAATCTAGCGAGTCTGCCAATTCCACCACTCGCGCCCGCGGAATGCTTGCTTATATTAGCACCGCGTATTTTGGATGTCAAGCAGTTTTTTCCGCGCCGGGGAAATATTCGCAGGGCCGGCCTCCGGCCCCCCGGTCACAGGAACCGCACGGCCTCGAAGGCGTGGAAGACGGCGTCCCTGATGTCTCCGGACTGGCTGGCGTCCCCGATGATGGAGACGGCCGTCTCGGGGCAGACGTGCGCGAAGCGCAGGGCTTCCTTCCTCCGCGGCCGCATGCCCACAGCCATCAGCACCGTATCCGCGGGAAGTTCCCTCGTCTCGCCCGTGGCAGCGGAGCGGACGGTCACGGACGACTCCCGGATCTCCTCCAGCTTCCAGCCCAGCATGCGCTTCACTCCGTACTGTTCGCTCATCCGCTCCAGGTCTCCGGCGGAGCCGTTCTTCAGAAGGTCCACCTGCTCCGCCATCTCCACGACGGTGCAGTCTTTTCCCTCCATGGCCAGCGTGATGGAGGCCTCCGTGCCGACGGAGGCGCCGCCGATGATCACGACGCGCTGCCCGCAGGGGGCGCGGCCGTTTTCGGCATCCGGCGCCCAGAACACGTTCGGGCGGTCCCAGCCGGGCACCCGCGGGAACAGGGGATCCGCGCCGACGGCGACGATCACCGCGTCGTACCCCTCCTTCTGCAGCAGTTCCGGGGTCGCCTCGGTGTTCAGCAGGACCCGGGCGCCGCACCGTGCGGCAAAGCCCTGCATGTACGCGAGATAATCCCGCAGGTCGTTCTTGAACGGGGCGCCGCAGGCATCGTTCACGTGGCCGCCGATCCTTCCGCTCTTTTCATACAGCGTTACGTCGTGGCCGCGCTGCAGCAGCCACTTGACCGCCTCCACGCCGGCGGGTCCTCCCCCGACGACGGCCACCTTTTTCCTTGCGGCGGCAGGCGGCAGGCGGCCTTCCGGATAGTCCGCGAAGCGTCCCCACATCGGGTTCACCGAGCACAGCTTGGCCGTGTGCGGGCTGGCCATGCGGAAGCACTGGCAGCGCAGGCAGGGCATGTGCTCCCACTCCCGCCCCTCGGCGTATTTCTTCGGCATGTCGTAATCGGCGTGCAGCGCACGGTTCATGGCCACCATGTCCGCCTTTCCGGACGCGATGATCTCCTCCGCCATGGCGGGGTCCTTGATGGCTCCGACCACGGAGACGAACAGGTCCGGATACGCCTTCTTGATGGCCTCTGCGAAACCGACGTTCAGCATCCGGTCCATCGTGTAGTTGCTCAGCAGATAGCGCATGTACTGCCGCTCGCCCCACAGATCGTGGATGCCTGCGGACACGTGCAGGATGTCTATCTTGTCCTTGATATATCTGATGAATTCAATGGTGTCTTCGAGGTGCATCTGGTCGGGATGGATCTCGTCCGCGGAGATGCGGTACTCGATCACGAACTTCTCCCCGACCCTGGCCCGGACCGCGTCCAGAATCTCGCACGCGAAGCGCGCCCGGTTCTCCGGACTCCCGCCGTACTCGTCCGTCCTCTTGTTGAAATAGGGGCTCGCGAACTGCGCGATCAGGTTCCCGTGGGCGCCGTGGATGTTGCACATCTTCAGGCCGGCCTTCTTGCAGTACTCGGCCGCCGTCGCGTATTTCTCCACCGTCTCGCGGATATGCTCGACGGTCATCTCCTCGGTGGGGACCGGGTCCCTTCCCAGGATCCTGGAGCGGTTCCGCTCCGCCGCCGTGATGAAGGAGCTGCAGCTGAAAGGCGCCCGGCCGATGTTCTCCGGGGCCGTGTCCTTCCCGTTGTGCGTCAGCTCCAGGCAGCCGTGGGCGCCGTAGACCTCGCACATCTCCGCAAACAGCTTCAGGGGCTGCACGCAGTCCGGATCGTCGAGCCGGAGCTGTCCGGGCTCGTCGCTGCTCTCGGTGATGTCTATGCTGCAGTTGCCCACTTCGCAGATCGCGACGCCTCCGCGGGCGTACTGGCGGAAGGTATCTACGAAGCGCTGGGTGACGAAGCCCCGTTCGTCCCCGGCGAAAAAGCAGCCCGGAGGCGCCTGCTGCAGGCGGTTCTTGAAGAGTACGCCCCGGATCTCGAACGGCTCGTACACGTGCGGATATTTTGCGGACATGTCGGTCCCTCCCCGTTGTTCTCCCGAATTTCTTCCGCGGCCCTGCGCCGCAGTTCCATTTTCCCACAACCGCCCTCCTTTTTCAACGGATTCTTTTCCCGTCCGCCGTCTCTTTTCCCCGCACCGAAATCGGTTCTTTTTTTCCAATCCCTCATTGCAAAGGATGCGGGATTGGATTATAATCCAAATATAAATCCCGGGGCTGGTTCCCGTAATCTGAAATTCACTGCAAGGAGAGATATGTATGGGCAAATTTGTAATCCGCAACACGAAGACGGGCATCAAGTTTGACTTGAAAGCCAACAACGGCGAAGTGATCGCCACCTCTGAAGTGTACAAGTCCGAAGCTTCCTGCAAGAAGGGCATCGCGAGCGTCCGCAGAAACGCTCCCGTCGCCGCAGTGGAGGACCAGACCGTAGAGGGCTTCGCCAAGGAAAAGCACCCCAAGTTCGAGATCTACACCGACAAGGCCGGAGAGTTCCGTTTCCGCCTGAAGGCCACCAACGGCCAGATCATCGCGGTCAGCGAAGGCTACAAGGCCATGGCCGGCTGCAAGAACGGCATCGCCTCCGTGAAGAAGAACGCGGAGGATGCCCCCGTCGTGGACGCAAAGGAGTAATATCCATGGAACTTCCGAATCTCGACATCAAAGGCAAGATCGAGGAATTCGTCGAGAAGGCGAAAGCCGACGACAGCTTCCTGAACAAATTCAAGGAGAATCCCATCAAGGCCGTGGAGGACGCGCTGGGCGTGGACCTTCCGGACGAAGCTGTGAAAAAGATCGTTGACGGAATCAAGGAAAAGCTCTTCCCGGAAGACAAAGAGGGGGGCATTTCCGGCCTGATCAAGAAGATCACCGGCAAGGACAAGGACTGACAGCTATTCCACCGACCCGTCTGCCCCCGCAGACGGGTCGTTCGCTTCAGAGACGGAAGGAAGGAGGGACGGCATGCAGCTGAAAAGGAAAAAGCGCCGGCTGGGCGGCTATCTCGCCGCGGCCTTTCTTCCCGCCGCGCTGATCGCGGTGTTCTATCTTCTGGCGGAGCACACCTCGGTGTTGTCCCGCGTGCAGCGCCAGTTCTCCCGTCCCGTCCTCGACGCCATGGGCCGGGCCTTCTCCTCCGTTCCCTTTTCCTTCATGGAGTTCTATATCGTCCTGGTCTGCGCCGCCGTGCTTCTGTTCCTGGTCCGGCTCGTCCGGCGGCTGATCCTCGGCCCCGGACCGAGGCTCCTGACCCTGCTGAAGTATTTCCTCGTCCTGGTCTGCGCCGCCGGCGTCATCTGGAACGGCTACTGCTGGCTGTGGAACGCCGGGTATTACGACGATTCCTTCGCCGAACAGGCGGAACTGAAGACGGACGGCGCCTATCCGGAGGAGCTGGAGCGCGCCTCCAGGCTCTTCCTCGCGAAGGCCAACCGGCTGGCCCCTCTGGTTCCCCGGGACGGGGAGGGCAACGTCGCCTTTACCCTCGACGACGCCATGGACGTCTGTCCGGGACTGTACGATCCCCTCACGGAGGAATTCCCCTGTCTTGCGGGCCAGACCACCCGGCCCAAGGGCGTGCATTTCTCCTCGCTCATGAGCCGGACGGGTTTCACGGGCATCTTCTTCCCCTTCTCCGGGGAGACGTATATCAACACGCATCAGCCGGCGTGGTCCATTCCGAACACCGTGGCCCATGAGATCGCCCACCAGCGCGGGGTGCATCTGGAGGCCGAGTGCAATTTCCTCGGCATCGCCGCCTGTCTGGAGAGCGACGACATCCGCTTCCAGTATTCCGGCTACCTGTGCGGGCTGATCCATCTGACCAACGCCCTGAACAGCGCCGATCCCGAAGCCCGGGCCGCGATCCTGAAGGACTTCTGCCCGGAGCTCGAGGCCGACTGGAACTACAATTCCCGCTACTGGCGGGAGATGGAGGGCACCGTTTCCAAAGTGAGCGACAAAGTCTACGACGCTTTCCTGAAGGTGAACACACAGCCCTCCGGCCTGAAAAGCTACGGGGAATGCGTGGACCTTCTGATCCTGTGGATGCAGGAGAGCTCCCGTTCCCCGGTGAGACTCCCGAAAAGAATCTGACAAGGAGGACAAGACCATGAAACTGATCTGGCACGGACACGCCTGCTTCCAGATAGAGGAGGACGGCCGGTCCGTCATATGCGACCCCTACGCCCCCGGTTTCGTTCCGGGCCTGCTCGATCTGTCCGCCTCGGCCGACGGCGTTTTCTGCAGCCACGACCACGGCGACCACAACTATACGGAGGCAGTGGCCCTGAGCGGCTCTCCCGAAAAGGCCTTCTCCGTAAAGACGGTCGACTGCTGGCACGACGACGCCGGCGGGACCCTGCGTGGCTCCAACCGCATCCATATCTTCGACCTCCCCTCCGGCCTGCGCGCCGTCCATCTCGGAGACCTCGGACATCTGCTCTCCGCGGAGCAGGCGGCCGCCATCGGGAAGCCGGACGTGCTGATGATCCCGGTGGGCGGCTTCTTCACCATCGGGCCGGCGGAGGCCAGGGCGGTCTGCGAAACCCTGGACCCGCGGATCATCGTCCCCATGCATTTTCGCGGACGCTCCTTCGGATTCGACGTCATCGGCCCCGTGGAGGATTTCACGGCGCTGTTCCCCGCGGAGCAGGTCCGCTTCTCCGATTCCTGCGAACTGACGGTCACGGGGGAGACTCCGTCCGGCGTCGTCGTCCTGACCCCCCGCCTTCTGGCGTGACGGTTCCGCTTTTTCCTTTTCCGTCTCTTGCCAGAACAGCGGCCGTATGTTAGAATGAGTGCAGCGAATACCAACGATAAGGGAGTGCATTATTATGGTTAAAGTTATCATGGGCCTGAAGGGGTCCGGCAAGACCAAGCAGCTGGTGGATCTGGTCAAAGCGGCAGCGGAGGCCGAACCGGGCAACGTGGTCTGCATCGAGCGCAAGCCCCAGCTCACCTATGACCTGCCCTATACCGTGCGGCTGGTCGCCGCTTCCGACTACCGGCTGACGAACTACGACGCGCTGAAAGGCTTCGTGTGCGGCATGCACGCCGGCAACTATGACATCACCCATATCTTCATAGATAATCTGTTCAAGATCGTTGACCGCTCCTACGACGCGGATGCGGAAGATTTCGTGAACTGGTGCGTGGCTTTCTCCGAAAAGGAAGGCGTCAACTTCACCATGACCCTGAGCGCCGACGTCGCCCTGGCGTCCGACAAGATCAAGGCCCTCTTCTGATCAATCTGTGAACGCAGAGCCCGCCATGTGTCCCATGGCGGGCTTTTCCGTACGGAGGGAATTCCTGTGAAAGAAAACTATCAGCGGGAGATGGACGGCATCATCGAGAAGCACCGGCAGGCCGGGGAGGTCCCCTCCCTGTTCCTCCACAGCTGCTGCGGGCCCTGCAGCAGCTACGTGCTGGAGTATCTGGCCCGGTATTTCCGGATCACGCTGTTCTACTACAACCCGAATATGGACACGGCGGAGGAGTATGCGCGCCGGACCGGCGCCGTGAAACTCCTTCTGGCCAGCGCCGATTATCCCCATCCGGTCTCCCTTCAGGTCGCCCCTTACGACCACGGCCCCTTCCTCCGGGCGGCAGCCGGACTGGAAAACGAGCCGGAGGGCGGTGCGCGGTGCACCCGGTGCTTCGAACTGCGTCTCGGGGAGGCCGCCCGGCTCGCGGCTCTCGGCGGCTTCGACTACTACGCCGCCACGCTCACCGTCAGCCCCCACAAGGACGCCCTGCGGATCAACCGCATCGGGCGGGAGATGGGGGAACGGTACGGCGTCGCCTGGCTCCCGTCGGATTTCAAGAAGAAAGAGGGCTTCAAGCGGAGCACCGTCCTGTCGAAGCAGTACGGTCTGTACCGTCAGGACTACTGCGGCTGCGAATTCTCCAAAAACCATCTGCCGGTCCCGGCTCCGTCCGAAAACGAATGAATAAGGAGGATCCCCCATGTCCGAGTTCAAGTATCCCCATCTGTTCGAGCCCATCGTCCTGGGCCGCCAGTTCTTCCGGAACCGCATCTTCAACTCCCCCACGGGAGTCGCCATCGAACCGGAGCGGTACAGCTGCGCCTACTATGAGCGCAAGGCCGTCGGCGGCGCCGCCAGCGTCTGCATCGGGGACGCCTGCCCCAACGAGAACGGCAGGGCCCGCGGGCTGCAGATCAACCTGTGGAACGATGACGAGAACCAGAAACTGTCGGATATCGCGCACAGCATCACACGCCACGGCGCCGTCGCCAGCATAGAGATCCTGGATGCCGGCAACTGCTCCTACTATTCCGCCTCCCTCGGCGCGCCGCTCTACGGTCCCACGGACGGTGTCAGTCCCTTCGGGGACGAGATCCGCGCCATGACGGAGGAACAGATCCTGGAATCGATCGAGCGGCACGCCCGCGCCGCGCTGTACGCCAAGCGCCTGGGCTTCGGCATGGTGACCGTCCACGGCGGCCACGGATGGCTGATCACCCAGTTCATGGACCGCAGCAACAACAGGAAGGACCGCTGGGGCGGCAGCATCGAGAACCGCGCCAGGCTGGCGGTGGCGATCTGCGACCGCATCCACCAACTGTGCGGAAATGGATTCCCCGTCGAGATGCGCATGGTCGGCGACGAAGTCTACGAGGGCGGCTACCACATCGAAGAGGGGATCGCACAGGCCATGCAGCTGGACGGCCACGCCGACCTGATCCACGTCTCCACCGGCAGCCACGAGGTGGCCGAGGTCTTCACCGTCACACATCCGAGCATGTTCCTCGCCGACGGCGCCAACGTGAAATACGCCGCCGAGATCAGAAAGCACGTGCGCCAGTCACCGGTGGCCACCGTGGGCGCGCTGAGCGAACCGGACCTGCTGGAAGAGATCGTCGCCTCCGGCCAGGCGGACGTGGTGGAGATGGCCCGCGGCCTGATCTGCGACCCGGATCTCCCCATCAAGCTGCAGACCGGGCGGGACGATGAAGTGAGAAAATGCATGCGGTGCCTCTACTGTTTCAGCACGCATATGCAGTCGGCCGTTATCCCCTGCGCCATCAACCCGGAGATCGGCCACGAATATGAGATGTACAGCGCTCCTCCTGCTAGGGTAAAGAAGCGCGTCCTGATCGCAGGCGGAGGCATGGCCGGCATGCAGGCAGCCATCACCGCCGCGGACGAGGGCCACGACGTGATCCTCTGCGAGAAAGGCGCCCGCCTCGGCGGCGCGCTGCTGTGCGAGGAGAAGGTCCCGTTCAAGGAGAAGCTCGGCCAGTACATCGCCCTGCAGACCCGCCTGATCGGCCGCAGGAAGAACATCGAGGTACGGCTGAATACCGCCGTGACCGCGGATCTGATCCGCCGGGAGGCCCCCGACGCCGTCATCTGCGCGCTCGGAGCGCGTCCCGTGAAGCCCGATATTCCGGGCATCGACCGTCCGGAGGTGTTCGGAGCGGAGGAGATCTACGCAGATCCCGAAAAAGCCGGCTCCCGCGTCGTGATCCTGGGCGGCGGCCTTGTCGGCCTGGAACTGTCCGTATGGCTGGCCTCCCTCGGCCGCCGGGTCACGGTCGTGGAGATGATGCCGGATCTGAACGACGGCGGCAATGTGCTGCACGGCCTCGCCCTCACCGGCCAGCTGAAGAAATACGGCGTCGCCGTCAGCCCCGCCACCATGGCGCTCGGGATCACGGACGAAGGCGTCCGCTGCCGCTATACCGGCGCGGAGCCCCATCCCGGCTTCCGTTTCGGCACCGGCACCTTCTATCCCGCCGCCGCCAGCGGCGAAACGGTCTTTCCCGCGGACACCGTGATCTACGCCGTCGGCCAGCGTCCCCTCTGGGAGGAGGCCGCCGCCCTGCGCGGCGTCGTCCCGGAATTCCACCAGATCGGCGACTGCGTGATGCCGAAGAACATCCACGAGGCGACACGCGCCGCCTACTATACGGCCAGGGATCTCGGAAGGATGTAACTGTCCTTTCCTGCACCGGAGACAGAAACGCGCCCCGGACGGCAGCAAAGCCGTCCGGGGCGCATCCGTATGTTTCCCGGGTTTTCCGCGAACCGCAGTCCGGATGCCGTCCGGCTTTCTCCTCCGGTCCGCGTACAGCGTTCTTACAGTTTTTCCATGGGGGTATCCCCGAGATTGCGGCTCACGTCCGTGGTCACTCCGGTGAAGACGAGCGGCCGGTAGCCCTCCATCTCCGCCGTGACGGTAAAGGTGCCGTTGTCCGGAAGATCCCTGAACCAGTAATCGCCGAAGTCGTCGGTGACCGTCTCCAGCTTCAGTCCCTCTCCCTCGCAGGTCACTCTGGCGCCGATCAGCACCTCCTGCTCTCCGGCGTCGTACAGCGTGCCGGCCAGGAAACGGCCGGGCATGTTCAGGTAGTAGACGTTGGGACCTCCCTCGGGATGCAGCACCATCGCGTGCTTCAGTTCCTCGGCGAACTCCTCCTTCTCCCCGAAGCGCATGGCGTCCGTCGGGCAGGCCTCCACGCAACGGGGCAGCTTGGAACCGTGATCCAGCAGATGCGCACAGCCGGTGCATTTCTGGCAGATCCCCAGCTCCTCGTTCTTGTAGATGGCGTCATAGGGGCAGGCCTCCATGCAGGCCCCGCAGCCGGTGCAGGCGGCCGGATCGATGAGCACCAGCCCGTCCTCCCTCTTCGTGACGGCTCCCGCGGGGCACGCTTCGCGGCAGGCCGGCTCGTCGCAGTGAGCGCACAGCCGGGAGACGTAGTGGATCTTCACCTTCGGGATCGTCCCCTCCGGATGCTCCTCCACTTTGCACCAGAACTGCCCGATGGCAGGCTGCGGCCTGGCATAGGGCATCCAGTCGTTGAAGCAGTTTTCATCCTTGCACGCCAGCTGGCAGTTGTAGCAGCCGCTGCAGCGGGCGATATCGATCACGAACACCTTTGACATAGAACCGTCCTCCATCTCTTGTTCTGTTATCAGTATACCACCTGCGGGCGGACTACGGAAAGGCAAAGACTTTTCGTGCTTTACAACTTTCCGGTTGTTATATCATGACTTCCGTCCTGCTGATCAGATCGTTCTGCAGGCCAGGCACCAGTTCCACGAAATAGGCGGAAAAGCCCGCGACCCGCACCACCAGATCCTTGTAGCTCTCCGGATCCGCCTGCGCTTTTCTCAGCGTATCCGAACTGACGATGTTGTACTGCACCTGCGTGCCTCCCATGGAGAAGAAGGTCTGCACAAAGCTCCTCAGCTTGTTCACGCCCTCCTCCCCCTGCAGGCAGGTGGGATGGAACTTCATGTTGAACTGGAGCCCGTTCCGGTACTTCTCCGGGTGCAGCGCCAGGATGCTGCCGGCTATGCCGGTGGGCCCGCAGCGGTCTCCGCCCTGGGTAGGGGAGGCTCCGTCGGACAGCGGTTCCCCCGACCTGCGCCCGTTCGGCGTGGCGCTGACGCCGTAGCCTGTCGCGACGTGTACGCCTGCGGAGTAGATGCCCGCCTGGAAGCCGCCCCTCGGCCCGGTATATCCGTTGACCCGGTCCGTGAACATATCCGAAACCCAGCTGGCCAGTTCGTCCACGTAGGGATCGGAGTTCCCGAAAGTCGGGGCATTCCTCGCCGCCTGCCTCAGATCCTCGCGTCCCTCCCAGTCGGCCATCACGGCGTCGTACAGTTCCCTTGCCGTGCAGATCTTCCGGTCGTAGACCAGATACCGGATGGCAGCCAGGCTGTCGATGCAGGTCCCGATGCCCAGGACGGCGCATCCGCAGGAGTTGTATCTGGCCCCGCCCAGCATCATGTCCTTTCCGGATTCCATGCATCCGTCCATCGTGGCGGAGGCTATGGGCACCGGTACGAGCCGGTTGCCTATGCATTCCGTCATCAGCCCCAGCCTGTGGTACCAGTCCATGAAATATTTCAGCTGACCGGCAAAAGCCCGGCGGACTTCCTCAAAGCTCTCCATCTCGTACAGATAACCCGTATGCAGGCCGCTCTGGATATCGCTCCCCGGTCTCTTCCCGTCGTTGATCGCCTGCAGGACGACCTGCGGGATCGTGAAGAACGTCTTGCTGAAAGGACCGGACACATTGGCGTAGTCACACCCGCTGCCGGACAGTTCCACGCAGCCGATGATGCAGATATTCCGGGCATCCTCCAGAGACAGGCCGCGGCCGAGCAGTATCTCTATGAGCTTGTCCGTGTTGTCGAAGGTCGGGTTCCCTCCGCACCGCCGGTTCGTCTCCACCGCGACCTCCCACAGCAGGTCCGGCGTATCTTCATGTACGCACAGGCTCGTATTCGGATCGTGCAGCCGCAGCCTGGCCATGGTATTCAGGATCAGGAACGTGGCCTCGTTGGAGGCATCCGTCCCGTCCTTCTTCCTGCCGCCGAGCGTCAGGCGCATGTTGTCGCTGTATGCGCCGGCCACCGTCATGAATTCCACCGGTCCGCTGATGATGATCTCCGCCACTTTCAGACAGAAGCAGTCCATGTATTCCTGTGCCTCCGTCCCCGTGATCGCTCCGGAGGCCAGATCTCTCCGGAGGTAGTCTCCGACATGCTGATCCAGGCGGCCGATGGTCAGCCCCAGCAGATTCCCCTCGTACGCCAGGATGATGTGATACAGCAGCACCGCCTGCAGAGCGTCCTTGTAATCCCGGCACGGTTCCGCGATGACACGGTCCATGCGTTCGGCGATCTCCTCCAGTTCCCTCCGGCGGGCACTGTCCGCGGAAGCCATCTGCCTGCGGGCTTCCTCCGCGTACCGCCGTGCGAACACGATGGCAGCGTCGCTGCAGATCTCCACCGCCCGGTAGAAATACCATTTTTCGGCGTCATCCCCGCCGAAGCTGTTCTCGAGTTCCCGTCTTTTTGCCAGGGCTTCCTCTCGTATGGCGGCAAACCCCTTCTCCACGACTTTCCGGTAATTGGCGTTGTAATGACCGTGCACCTCATTCCGGCTGCGGGGACCGTACGGCAGCACGCCTGAGGCACAGACGGCGCCCGTCTCCTCCGGCATCTCCACTCTGGTCATGGCATGCACGGAGTGATCGTGCCAGTAGGGAGCGACGCTGCACAGATACTCCCGGTCCTCGGGATGCATGTGGCATCTGCCCTCCGCCGGCGTACGGCCGTCGAATCTTCCGTTGCCCAGTTCCCGGGGGATCCAGTCGATATCCGTGTACTCCGGGAACAGCATGCTTCCCTTGTAGTACTTGCCCGTGTTCCCCACCAGCAGCTCCTCCGGCTCGATGCGGACCGGGACTCCCGACAGGATCCGGTGAAGGGCCTTCGCCCGGCGGATGACCGGCACTTCGTAAGGGCTCTCCTGATAGTACTCCGTCAGCAGGCGCACCCGCTCGCTGTCAAAACTGGGCAGTTCTTCGCGGTAACGTTTTCTTAGTCTGCCTACGCGTTCCGTTACAGGGGGAAACTGATACACTGGCTTCCTCTCCTTTCCGGGAATGCCTGATTGCATTCCCCGTGTGAATCCGCTATACTTTTTCTGTCCACATACTATCATATTATTCCCGTTTCCGCCACCGGTCCCGCCGCGCGTCCGCCGGCGGCCCCGCGGAAGGAGGTCTTCATGAAAAAACGGCTCCGCTACAATTCTCCCGTCATCCTGACCTTTGCCCTGCTCAGCCTTGCGGTGCTCGGTCTGGACAAGCTCACCGGAGGCGTCTCCACGTCCAGGGTGTTCTGCGTGTACCGCTCCTCCCTGTCGTCCTTTCTGACGTATCCCCGCTTCTTCCTCCACGTGCTGGGACACGCCAGCCTGTCCCATTACATCGGCAACATCCTGCTGATGCTGGTGGTCGGGCCTCCGCTGGAGGAGAGGTTCGGGAGCCGCGCCATCCTGCTGGCCATCGTCATTACCGCCTTCGTCACGGGAGTCGCCCATTTCATCCTGTTTCCCGGAACGGCCCTGCTCGGGGCATCGGGCATCGTGTTCATGCTGATCGTGCTGCTGTCCATGACGGGCAACGGCCCGGATTCCATCCCGCTGACCATGATTCTGGTCGTGGTCCTGTATCTCGGCGGCGAGATCGTCGACGGCCTTCTCGTCAAGGACAACGTCTCCCAGCTGACCCACATCCTGGGCGGCGTGTGCGGGCTCGTCATCGGCAGCTTCCTGTACCGCGGTCCCCGGCGGCGCCGCCGCTGATCCGTTTGCCTTTTCCCCGCCGGCTGTGGTATAATAATTATTTGTTATAACAGACCAGACAGATTCGGAGTGACATCTTTGCTTCAAGCATTCAAACGCCTGTTCCAGGGACAGGATCTGACAAAAGGGAACACGCTTCGCTGCATTATCATGTTCGCCATCCCCCTGCTCATCGGCAACGTGGCGCAGCTGCTGTACAATACCGTCGACAGCATCGTCATCGGACGCTATGTGGGCGACGCCGCCCTGGCGGCTCTGGGATCGGCCTCCCCGATCCTTATCCTGTTCGTCGTGGTGTTCATGTCCATCGGCGCCGGCGTGTGCATCCTCGTCTCCCAGTATTTCGGAGCGCGGGAGTACGGGCTGCTGGAAGCCTCCATCGGCAACAGCATCACGCTGATCGCCGGTGCCTCCGTCTTTCTGACGGCCTTCGGGATCCTGCTGAGCGCTCCGGCCCTCCGGCTGATCAACACGCCGGCGGAGAGCTACGAGATGGCCCGGATCTACCTGATCATCTGCTTCGTCGGAATGTTCGGCGACGGTTTCTACAACATCATGTCCGGCGTGCTGCGCGGCATGGGGGACAGCGTTTTCCCGCTGCTGATCCTGCTGTTCTGCACGCTGCTGAACACGGTCCTGGACATCTGGTTCGTAGCCGGGCTGCGGATGGGCGTGGCCGGCGCCGCATGGGCCACCACGATCGCCAAGACCGCGAGCGCCGTCATTCTCGTGCTCAAGGTCCTGCGCAAGCGGGACATCATCCATATACGGGCAAAGCATCTGAAGCTCCGGAAGCCCATCGTGCGGAACATCTGCCGCCTGGGCATCCCCAGCGGCATGACGCAGGGGATGATCTTCCTCGCCGGCATCGTGGTTCAGGGCCTGATGAACCGGATGGGCGTCCTGGTCGCGGCGACCTTCACCTCCCTGATGAAGGTGGACAGCTTCGCCGTGATTCCCTGCCAGACCTTCGGGGCCGCCGCCAGCACCTTCACCGGGCAGAACACGGGCGCCGGCCTGCCCGACCGCGTGAAGAAAGGCGCGAGGCAGAGCCTTCTCCTCGCCCTGTGCTTCGCCGCCGTGATGGTCGTGGTGCTCCTGCTGATCGGACACCGGGTCTTCGGCCTGTTCACCAAGACGGACGAGGTGATCGACATGGGCATGCGCTTCATCCGCATCCTGGCGCCCGCCTATCTGATGATCGCCGTCTCCGAAGTGTTCGGAGGCATCATGCGCGGTGCCGGCGACGCCATCGCCCCCATGTGGATCTCCATGGTCGGCAACGTGTTCGTCCGCATTCCGCTGACCATCCTCGCCGTCCATCTTACGGTGAGCGCCACCTTCCCCAACGGCCATCCCTATTCCAATTTCGTGGTCATGGACATCTGCATGCTGATCCAGACCATCCTCACCCTGATCGTTTTCGCCAAAGGCAAATGGAAATCCAAGGCCGTCGTCTCCGCGCGGTCCCGCGAGGAATGACGGGACCGTTCCCGGCGACCCATCAATACTAGACGGGAGGAATGCCTGTGTCCGGTAAATTCAAAGCCCTGTTCGGGGCCCAGGACATGACCGTCGGGTCCCCTCTGAAGTGCCTGCTGAAATTCTCCTTCCCCCTGCTGATCGGAAACGTCGCCCAGCTGCTGTACGGCACGGTCGACAGCATCGTCGTCGGACGGTTCGTGGGCGACCGCGCCCTGAGCGCCATCGGCGTCGCCTCTCCCACTCTGAACCTGTTCCTCGTCCTGTTCATCGCAATCGGCTCCGGCATCATGGTCATGGTCTCCCAGTATTTCGGAGCCGGAGAGTACGACAAGCTGGAGCAGAGCGTGGGCAACAGCATCACGCTGATCGCGATCGTGTCCGTCGTGCTGACCGCCCTCGGCCTGTTCGGCCTGGACTGGATCCTGACCGCCACCAAGGCTCCTCCGGAAAGCTATGACATGGCGAGGACCTATCTGTTCATCTGCCTGGCCGCCCTGGCCGGCAACGGCTTCTACAACATCATGGCCGGCATCCTCAGGGGCATGGGCGAGTCGATGTTCCCGCTCCTCGTCCTGCTGGGGACCACCGTCCTGAACATCATCCTGGACGTTTGGTTCGTCTCCGGGCTGCATCTGGGCATCGCCGGAGCCGCGCTGGCCACCATCATCGGCCAGACTCTCTCCGCCGTCGCCTGCCTGACCAAGGTCCTTCTGAGCCGCCGCTATTTCCATCTGACGGCCCGCAGCCTGCTGCTGCGGAAGGACGTGCTGAAGACCGTATGCCGTCTGGGCCTTCCCAACGGCGTCGCCCAGGCCATCATGTGGCTGTCCACCATCATCGTGCAGCGGCTGAACAACACGATGGGATACATGGTCACCGCCGCCATCACCGCCATGCTCCGCGTGGACAGTTTCGCCATGATCCCCGGCACCACCTTCAACATGAGCGCCTCCACCTTCACCGGTCAGAACGTCGGCGCCGGCCGGCTGGACCGCGTGAAGAAGGGAACCTACACCGTGTTCTTCATGTCCCTTTCCCTGTCCGTCGTCATGGTGATCCTGATGGTCCTGTTCGGGAAAAGGATGATCGGCCTGTTCACCACGACGCAGGAACTGATCGACATGGGATACAGCATGATCATCGCCATGATCCCGACCTATCTCCTGATCTCCATCGGACAGAGCTTCGGCGGCGTGATCCGCGGCGCCGGAGACTCCCTGGGCGTCATGTGGATCTCCCTGGTCGCCCAGACCGCGGTGCGCATCCCCGCCGCCTATCTGATCGCCTATCTGACCAGGAGCGAGAAGTACCCCGCGGGAGATCCCCGCAGCTGCTTCTGGGCGCTGGTGCTCGCCGTGTTCTGCATCGCGGCGGCCACGCTGATCTACTACCGCGCCGGCCGCTGGAAGACCAAGGGCATCACCGCGAAGGCCAAAGCCGCGCAGGCGGAGCTCTGAACCCTCTCGTTCCCGTCGGAGAATTATCCATCTTGTATTCTTAAGGAGGTTTTTCATATGTCTGAAGCAAAAGTACTGGTGGAGCGCCCCGCGGATCAGCCCGGCGCCATGTATCTCACCATCAGCAACCCGGACGCCATGAACAGTTTCACCGTCGAGATGCGGCAGACGATCCTGGAGGCCGTTCTGGCCGTGCAGGACGATCCCACCTGCCGCGTGATCGTTCTGCGGGGCGACGGCGAGCGCAGCTTCTCCGCCGGCCTGTCCATGGAGATGCTGGATGACATCCGGACCACCGACGACCGCATCGTGCAGTGGAAGGTAGGCAAGGAGATCCGCGACGCGCTGTACGCCAGCGACAAGATCATCGTGGCCGCCGTCAAGGGCGCCTGCGCCGGAGCCGGCTTCGAGTTCGCCATGTGCTGCGACCTCGTCTACTGCGCCGACAATGCGAAGTTCGTCCTGCCCGAGTTCAACATCGGCCTGGTGCCCGGCTGCGGCGGCGCCATGACCCTGCACAAGCACATCCCCTATCACCGCTTCATGGAGCTGATCCTGTTCTGCGAGCGGATGAAGCCCGAGGAGGCCCAGAAATGGGGCTTTGTGAACAAGGTCTTCCCCCTGGCGGAGTTCGACGGCGAGATCAAGGCCCTGGTGGACCAGCTCTGCGCGAAGGCTCCCCTGGCCGTGAAGGGCCTGAAGCAGCAGCTGCGCATCCAGCGCAATTTCGGGGACGAGGCCGCTTATCTGAAAGAGTACGACCTGAGCATGTCCCTGATGGATTCCAACGATTTCCGCAACGCGGTCAAGGCCTTCCGCGCCAAGGAAAAGCCCGTATTCAACGGCGACTGACGCCGCGGGCACGGCCCCTCCGTTCCCCTTCAGCATTCCCGCCCGGACGCCCGTTTCCCGAACCGGCGTCCGGGCGTTCTCATGCGGAGGCTCCGGCGGGGTCCGAAGAAAGAATGCTGGTATTTTCGCGCTCCCGCGTGTATACTTGGCATATCCCCAACACAGGAGGTCTGTATGAAAAGGACCATTTATCTTATCGACTATGAGAATGTGCACGAAGCCGGACTGCAGGGCATGGAGTCCTGCCCGGCCGGATGCGCCATCCATCTGTTCTATTCCCAGAATGCCAACCGGCTGAGTCTGGACCTGCTCCGCGGTCTCAAGGCCGCGTTCTTCGTCCACAAGGTACAGCCCGGGCGTCAGTCGCTGGACATGCAGCTGGTCAGCTATCTCGGTTTCCTTATCGGCACGGAAGGGCCCGACTGCCGGTACGTGATCGTAAGCAAGGACCGGGATTTTGCCAATACTCCCCAGTTCTGGCAGTCGGAGGCCGGCATCGAGGTCGTCCGGCAGTCCACGCTGGACGGGCTTGAGCCCCGGACGCCCGCCGCCGTGCCGGCAAAGCGGACGTCCCGCAGCACACGGACGGCTTCCCGTACGGCCTCCCCCGCTCCCGCCGCGGAGACGCCCGCGGAACCGGAGGAGGCTCCGAAAACGGAAGCTCTCGCGAAGGCTCCCGTCTCCGCTCTGGCGCCTGCCCCCGCGCCCGTCCCTGCTCCCGCTCCCGCACCTGCTGCCGAAGAAGTTCCGGACGCCGGGGAAACGCCGGCCCCTGCGGAAGCGCAGGCGCCGGAGGCCGTTCCCGCGGAGGCGCCCAGGCCTTCCGGGCAGAGCCGGCAGCAGCGCAGGACCGCTTCCAGGCAGGCTCCCGCCCAGCCGGACAGAAAGACCCGGCTGAACAACCGCCTGATGCAGGTGCTGAGCGAGAACCAGGTCGACAACGCCACTACCATGAAGGCCGTGGCCGTCACCATCGGCCACTATTCGGACAAGAACATCAAGCAGATGACGTACCGTTCCATCATCAAGGAATTCGGCCAGAAGCGCGGACTGGAGCTGTACAACCTGATCAAGCCCGTGCTGGAAGCGGACGCCAGACAGAAATGAGCGCGGTGCACAAGGAGGCGGCGTGACATGGATCGACGGACCGTTACCACCCTTTGCTATCTGGAGCGGGACGGCCGCTGGCTGATGCTTCATCGCACAAAAAAGGAAAACGACATCAACAGGGACAAATACATCGGCGTCGGCGGCCATCTGGAACACGGGGAATCCCCCGAGGACTGCGTCCGCCGGGAGATCCTGGAGGAGACCGGCCTGCAGGGCGGTTCGCTCCGCCTGCGCGGCCTGCTCACCTTCGTCATCGACGACATCGACGAACTCAGCTTCCTGTATACCGGAGAGGGCTTCTCCGGCGAACCGCGGGAATGCGACGAGGGCGAGCTGGTCTGGATCGACCGCGCCGGGGTTTACGGCCTTCCTCTCTGGGAGGGAGACCGTCTGTTCCTCCGCCTGCTGGAGGAGGACCGTCCCTTTTTCTCCCTGAAGCTGGTCTATGTGCGTGACCGGCTGGTCTCCGCCGCACTTGACGGCGAGCCGCTGCCCCTGCCGGCCGGGTAGGACATTCAATATCTTTGTTTACAGGAGATTTCAGAACATGAGACCGTCAGAGGAATTACTTAGAAAATATGCGGAGCTGATCGTGTGTACCGGGGCCAACGTGCAGCCCGGACAGAAGGTCCTGCTCTATGCCTCCGTGGAGGAGCACACCTTCGCGTGCCTCGTGGCGGAGGCCTGCTACCGGGCAGGTGCCAGCCGTGTCAGCATGGAGTGGTCATGCGACGGCACGGCCCGGCTGAACTACATCTGGGCGGATACCGAGGAACTGAGCCGGGTCTATCCGTGGGAGGAAGCAAAGCTCAGGCAGATGACGGAGGATCTTCCCTGCCGCATTTACATCGAATCCGACGATCCGGACGCACTGGCCGGCATCTCCCCCGAGAAGCTCAGCGCCGTATCCCGGGCCAGAGGAAAAGTCATCAAGCCCTACCGCAACGCCATTGACGGACGGCATCAGTGGGTCATTGCAGCGCTTCCCTCCCCCCGCTGGGCGCAAAAGTGCTTTCCGGAACTGACGGAGGACGAGGCCATGGACAGGCTGTGGGACGCGGTGCTGACCACCGTCAGGGTAACGGAGGGCAACGACCCCGTCGCCGTCTGGAAGGAACACACCGACGATATGACCCGGCGGGCCGGCTGGCTCAACAGCCAGGGCTTCGTCTCCCTGGAGTACCGCAGCGCCAACGGAACGGATTTCACCGTTGGCCTGATCCCCGGCGCCCGCTGGGAGGGAGCCGGCGCCACAAACAATGAAAACGGCGCGTGGTACGTTCCCAACATGCCCACCGAGGAGGTCTTCACCTCACCGAAGGCGGGCGTGTGCGAGGGCACGCTGGTAGCCACAAAGCCTTTGAGCTGGAACGGCCAGCTGATTGACGGGTTCTCCGTTACGTTCGCGGACGGAAAGGCCGTCTCCTGCCGTGCGGAGAAAGGGCAGGATCTGCTAGAGCAGATAATCGCCATGGACGAGACGTCCTGCATGCTGGGCGAGGTGGCGCTCGTACCCAAGGAGAGCCCCGTCAACCGGTGCGGCTTCCTGTTCAACAACACCCTGTTCGACGAGAACGCGTGCTGCCACGTGGCGCTGGGCATGGGATTCAAGGAGGTCCTCCCCGGCGGGGACGGCATGACGGCCGAACAGGCCCAGGCCATGGGCGTCAACGACTCCGTGATCCACGTGGACTTCATGGTCGGCTCCGACGACCTTTCCATTACGGGCGTACGGGCCGACGGGTCCCGGGCCGCAATCTTTACTGACGGCACATGGGCCGAAGCATAAACGGAGAATCATCAGATTTCAGATAAAGGAGACAGAAACATGAGCAGAAAACTTGTCGTATATTTTTCCGCCGAACGGGGAAAGACCGCCCGCCTGGCGCAGCAGGTGGCCGAAGCGGCCGGTGCTGACATCAGTGAAATCCGTCCCACCGTCCCCTACACGGCCGACGACCTTTACTGGCCGAATTTCAAGTGCCGCAGCGTCGTGGAGATGCATACCCCCGGCTTCTTTCAGGAGATGCTCCCCATGGATGTGGACGTGATGGGCTACGACGTCATCTTCGTCGGTTTCCCCGTCTGGTGCGAAACGGCGCCCACCATCATCCGCACCTTCCTGAAGAGCTACGACCTGAAGGGCAAGACCGTCATCCCCTTCTGCACCTCCGGCGGCGGCTCCCCCGGAGAGGCGAACGCCGACTTCAGAAAGTACGCCCCCGGCGCCGATCTGCGCTCCTACGCGCTTCTCAACCGCGCCACCCCCGCCAGGATCTCCGCCTGGCTCGACACCCTCGGACTGGACTGAGCGTCTGTCATATTGATCAAAAACAGGCCCCGCAGACCTGGAATCTTCCCTTACGGAAGGTCTCCGGCCCGCGGGGTTTTCCCGCAAACGTTTACAATTCATTCAAAAACTGTCTCTAATTCCGTCACAATTCTCCCCTATAATCCAAACCGTGATCATCCAATCCATGATCATCGAAAAAACAGGATTTACCGATACCTCTTTTTTCGAATATACTCTCTCCTCTCTCTTTTTTCTCTCTGAAAACCGGCGCTGCCCAACGGGCAGCGCCGGTTTTACTTGTTTCCCTTACTTTCCTTCCTCTTCCCACTCCGGCAGCAGATCGGAGGCGCGGTCGTCGTCCAGCTGCTGCACGTTTCTGAGCTTTCTGGCGATGGCCCGGGTCCGCCGGCCCATCAGGTCCTCCAGATCGCTGGAGGTCTGGTTCAGATGGCGCTGCATGCTGACCATCACGTCCCCAAACTTCTCGAATTCCGTCTTTACGGCTCCCAGCACCTCCCATACCTCACCGGAGCGTTTCCGGATCGCCAGGGTCCGGAAACCCATCTGCAGGCTGTTCAGCAGAGCCGCCATGGTGCTGGGACCGGCCACGCTGATCCGCCAGTCCCGCTGCAGTTCTTCGATCAGGCCGCTGTTCACCGCCTCCGCGTACAGCCCTTCAAAGGGCAGGAACATGACGCCGAAGCCCGTGGTATAAGGCACCTCGACGTATTTTTCATGGATGTCCCTGGCCTCCGCCCGCAGAACGTTCATCAGGGCCTTTCTGGCCTCCGTCTCCGCATTCCTGTCTCCGCTCTCCCGGGCCTCCGCCAGCTGCGCGTAGCGCTCCCCGGGGAATTTGGCGTCGATGGGAAGGTAGACCGTGCCGTCCCGGCCGGGCAGTCGGACGGCGTACTCCACCCGCTCCGCGCTTCCCGGGACGGTCGCCACGTTGGTGTCGTACTGCTCCGGGGAAAGGATCTCCTCAAGGATGGCTCCCAGCTGCACCTCCCCCAGGATCCCGCGGGTCTTGACGCCGGCAAGCACCTTCTTCAGGCCACCCACGTCCTCCGCCAGCGTCTGCATCTCCCCGAGGCCCCGGTATACCTGCTCTAGCTGTTCGCTGACCGTCCGGAAAGACTCCGTGATCCTCTTTTCCAGCGTGGTCTGCAGCTTTTCGTCCACAGTACCGCGGATCTCGTCCAGTTTCCTCCCGGTCTCCTCCCGAAGGGACCGCACTCCCTGCTCCAGCGCCGTCTGCATGACCGCCAGCCGTTCTCTGACCGTCTCGTTCAGCTGCCGCTGGTCCTCCGTCAGTTCCCTGTCCATGCGGTCGATCTGGCCGGTCAGGCCGTCCCTCAGCTTCTCCACGACCGCCGTCTGCCCCTTCAGCAGGACGCCGGTGCGTTCCTCGAAGGAACGCAGGCCCTCCGCCTGATAGTCCGCTGCTCTCTGCTGCCCTCTCTCCAGCGTCCTCCCGACCTGCGTCAGCGCCAGCATCCCGCTCTCCGTCATATCCTTCACGCTGCCTCCCAGTTCTCCCATGCTGCGGGCGACCGCGGCATGCACCTCGTCGCCGATCCTTCTTTTCTGCCCCAGCAGCAGTACGAGCAGCAGCGCGGCGCACAGCGCCGTCATCGCCAGTACAACGTAGATCATTCCGATCCCTCCGCTTTTCAAAGGATTCCCGGGAAGGGGCTTCCGACCCCATACTTTCCCAGTTTACCTCATCATACCCCCTGATCTGTCCGATCTGCGGGACAGTTTCCGCCATTATACATTATTTTAATTGAGTACTTGCTCAACCGTTCACTTTATGATATACTGCTGTCATCACCCTTACATGATACGAAAGGTATTCTTCCCATGTCACAGAAAAAGACCCTCGACCTCAGCCAGGGCACGATCTGGAAGGTCCTTCTCACGTTCATCCTTCCCATTCTGGCGGGAAGCCTGATCCAGCAGCTGTATACCGCCGTGGACGCGGTCATCGTCGGCCGGTTCGCCGGGAAGGAAGGCCTGGCCGCCATCGACTCCGTCTACACGATGTTCAAGTTCCCTCTGAATTTCCTCGCCGGCCTTTCTGCCGGAGCCACGATCGTGATCTCCCGGCTGTTCGGATCGAAGGTCGAGGGGGAACTGTCCCTCGCCGTGCGCACCGCCTTTACCATCGGACTCGTCCTCGGTATCCTGTTCTCCGTGATCGGCTGCCTGTCCGCCCCGGCGCTTCTTGAGATCATGTCCGTGCCGGAGGAGATCCGGCCCATGACGCTGGCCTACGTGCGCATCTATTTCGGAGGCCTGTGGACCATGACGATGTACAATATGCTCGCGGGCATCCTGAGGGCCTTCGGGAATTCCCGCAGCCCCCTCTACATTCTGATCGTCTGCTGCGTGCTCAACATCGCGGGCGACCTCGTACTGGTCGGCCTTCTGCATACCGGAGCCGCCGGCGCCGCCGCGGCTACCGTGTTCGCCCAGCTGGTCAGCGTCCTTCTCGCCATGCGATCCCTTGTCCGCACCTGCCCCGGCGAAGGACCTCTGTTCCGCGTCTCCTTCAACCGGGATCATATGAAGCGGATGCTCCTCGTCGGACTCCCACTGGCCCTGCAGAGCATCCTGTTTCCTGTGGCGAACTCCATCGTCCACGCCAGCATCAACCGCATGGGCACGGACGCCATCGCCGCCTGGGCCGTATGCGGGAAGCTGGATATGCTGATCTGGCTGGTAGCGGACAGCATGTCGCCCGCCCTGTCCACCTATACCTCGCAGAATCTGGGCGCCGGACGGAAGGACCGGATCCTGCGGGGCACCATAATCGGTGCCGCACTCTCCATAGGGACCGTCGCGCTGATCAGCCTGGCCCTCTTCCTGATCCCCGGGCCTCTGGGAAAGCTGTTTCTGGCTCCGGCCGACCACGCCACCCTGTCTCCCATGATCGTCCGCTTCATGCGGATGATGGCGCCGTTCTATGTTTTCTACGCCCTTCATGAGGCGATGTCAGGCTCCTGCTGCGGCACGGGCGACACCCTGCGTCCCATGATCCTCACGCTCACCTGCACCTGCCTGCTCCGCGTGGCGGGCGTCTTCCTGATCCTCCCCGGGATCGGCACCATGGAATGCATCATATGGATCTACGTGGCTTCCTGGATCGCCGCCGGCATCGCGTTCCTCTGCATGTTCATTTACCGCATGCGGCATCTGGACGTTCCCTCCTCCCTTCCCGCACCGGATAAGTGATCCTGCCGTCCCGCGTCTCTCCGCAGTGAACGGATTTTTATTCAGTTTCTTCCGCAAAATATGCAGGCGGATTCTTTACACGGCCCCTCTCCTGTGGTAAACTTTATGGGTATTTCGTATACTCTACCAAACCGAAAAGAGGAGATCAGCATGAAAAAAGTGATCGCTCTGCTGCTGGCGGCCCTGATGATCGTCGCCCTGTGCGCCTGCGGCAGCGCAAAGAAGGAAGAGACCCCGGCTCCCGCCGACGACGCCCCCTTCGTGTTCAAGCACGGATTTGATCTGGACTATCCTCCCTATACCTATCTCGGGGACGACGGCAAGTATACCGGATTCGACGTGGAACTCTGCCAGGCCGTCTGCAAGTATTACGGGTGGACCTATGAGCCCGTCCCCGTGAACTGGGATGCCAAGGACGCCGAACTGAATTCCGGCTCCTGCGACTGCATCTGGTCCGGCTTCACCATCAACGGCAGGGAGGACGAGTACGTCTGGTCCCTCGCCTACTCCGACAATACGCAGATGATCATGGTCGCCGACAGCAGCGACATCAAGTCCCTGTCCGATCTGGCCGGCAAGGTCGTCGGCGTCCAGACCGCCACCAGCGCCTACGATCTTCTTCAGGATCACGAGGAGGGCCAGGGCGAGCTTGCGGATTCCTTCGCCGACCTGAAGGTCTTCGAAACCTACACCATCGCGTTCAACGATCTGCAGGCGGGCGCCATCGACGCCATCGCCATTGACGTCACAAGCGGCAACTATCTGATGTCCAATGTATCCGGCTACCACTTCCTCGACGAGGTCCTCGGTTCCGAACAGTACGGCATCGGCTTCCGCCTGACCGATCAGGAACTCTGCGACAAGGTCAACGCCGCCCTGCTGGCTCTGGTCGGCGACGGCACCTACGACGCCATCGGGCAGAAGTATCCCGATATCTACGATTTCCTCTGCCTGAAGTAAGCAATCCTACAAAAAGGCTGCTGCGTCCCGCAACAGCCTTCTTTTTTTACAGGTCGTGATCATATGACGATTCAGCAGATGCTGGCCGCCATGCTTCCGGGCATGGGCCGCTCCTTTGCCATCTTTTTCCTCACCCTGTTCGGCTCCCTGATCCTGGGCGTTCTGGTGGCGCTCGTGCGCAAATCCCGTTTCGCCGTGGTGAGAGGCGTCATCAAGGTATATATCGACATCATGCGCGGAACCCCGCTGATGCTCCAGCTCCTGGTCTGGTATTTCGGCCCGTACTACCTGTTCGGATGGTCCATCAAGGGCTGGCGTTTCCCCGCCATCATCCTGGGTTTCGTCCTGAACTATGCCGCGTATTTCTGCGAGATCTACCGTTCCGGCATCGAATCGATGCCCGTGGGACAGTATGAGGCGGCCGACGTGCTGGGCTACACCCGCAGCCAGACCTTCCTCAAGATCATTTTTCCCCAGGTGTTCAAGCGCATCCTCCCGGCCGTGACCAACGAGGTCATCACGCTGGTGAAGGATACGTCCCTCGCCTTCACGCTCGCGTATTCGGAACTCTTTTCCATCGCCAAGCAGATCTCCGCCGCGAAGACCAGCTTCATGCCCTTCGTCATCGCCGGCGTCTTCTATTTCGTGGCCAACTACCTGGTCACCTTCGGTATGGAACGGCTGGAGAAGGCCTTCAGCTATTACAAGTAGGGGGGATCGCCATGGTACTGGAAATGAATCACATTCAGAAGGCCTTCGGCGATCTGAAGGTCCTGGAAGACATCTCCCTGTGCGTCGACAAAGGCGAGGTCGTGAGCGTCATCGGCCCTTCCGGAAGCGGAAAGAGCACGCTGCTGCGATGCGCCACTTTCCTCGAGACCATCGACAGCGGAGAGATTCTGTTCGACGGGGAGACCGCCGCCTCCACGCCGGCGGGTCATGACAGAGCCGTCTACGCGGGAAAAGCCGAGATCCGGCGGATGAAAGGCCTGTTCGGTCTGGTATTCCAGCAGTTCAACCTGTTCCCCCATTACGACGTTCTGAAAAACGTTACGGACGCTCCTGTCACGGTCCAGAAGCGGGATCGGGCGGAGGCGGAGGAGACCGCCATGGCCCTCCTTCGCAAAATGGGGCTGGAGGGAAAGGAACACGCCTACCCCTACCAGCTGTCCGGCGGACAGCAGCAGCGCGTCGCCATCGCGCGTGCGCTGGCAGGAAAGCCGGACATCCTGTTCTTCGATGAACCCACCTCCGCACTGGATCCCGAACTGACCGGAGAGGTCCTCCGGGTCATCCGGGAACTGGCCGAGGAAAACATGACCATGGTGATCGTCACCCACGAGATGCCCTTCGCCAGGGCGGTCAGCGACCGCGTGATCTTCATGAGCGGCGGAGTGATCGTCGAGGAGGGCTCTCCGGAGGTCGTGCTGGGTAATCCGTCCCACGAACGGACCCGTCAGTTCCTGAAAAACTACAGTCAGTGAGGCCGGTCCGATGACAGAGTACTGGCTTTTCGATCCCTCCGGGAACGTCACCGCGCTGATCCCGCTGCCGGAAGGCGGCGCCTGCGATCCGGCCGTTGCCGGGGCCGTCATGCGGGCGGAGCCCTCCTGCGAGCAGGCAGGCTTCGTGCTTCCCGGCTCCGCGCGCTGCGACGCGCGTCTGCAGATGGCCGGCGGGGAATTCTGCGGAAACGCTTCCCTGTGCACGGCCGCCATGACCGCCGTCAGGACCGGCATCCCCGTGGGGGATTCTGTCCGCCTGCGCATCGCTGTCTCCGGCGCTGCCGATCCGGTCGGCGTCACGCTGGACCGGATCGGGGAGGACTTCTTTTCCGGCGCCGTCGCCATGCCCCCCGTCACGGAGATCCGCGAGATTTCCCTCCCCGGGGCCGTCGATCCGGTCCCCGTCGTCTTCATGCCGGGCATCTGCCACGCCGTCCTGCCGGAATCTTTCGGCATGGAGCGGGCGGAGAGCGTCATCCGGGACTGGTGCTCGGCGCTGAACGCCGATGCCATGGGCATCATGCTCACGGATCCGTCCCTCACCAGGCTGACGCCCCTGGTCTACGTGCCGGCCGTCCGGACCCTTTTCCGCGAAAGATCCTGTGCCAGCGGCACGGCCGCCGCAGGCGCTCTTCTGGCCAGGCGGAAACAGTCTGCGGTGTCTCTCCGCCTCATGGAGCCAGGGGGCGTCCTTTCGGCCGCCGCGGAACCCGGCGGCGCCGTCACTATTGCAAATACCATCCGCCTCATCCGGCGGGCGTTCGTATGAACACTTCAATTCTGCGACAAGGAGGAACCATCCATGGCATTCGACATCACCCCGTATATCCACAAAAGCCCCGCCGAGGTGCGCGCCGTGATCCGTCAGGGCGTCATCGACTTCCCGACCGCCGGCATGTGCGCCGGATATGCACAGGCAAACCTGGTGATCCTGCCCCCGGAATACGCCGCGGATTTCCAGCGGTATGCCGAACTGAACCCCTTTCCCTGTCCCGTGCTCGAGATCGTGAAAGGCTCGCCGGCCACCCACGCCATGGGCGAGGGCGGCGACATCACCACGGACATTCCCCGCTACCGCATCTATGAGAACGGCGTCTTCACCCGCGAGATCACCGACGCCTCCGGCTACTGGAAGGACGGCTATGTCGGCTTTCTGATCGGATGCAGCTTCTCCTTCGAGGAAGCCCTGATCGCCGCCGGCGTCGAGGTGCGCCACATCACCATGGGACGCAACGTCCCCATGTACAAGACGAACATCGCCACCGTGAAGGCGGGTCCCTTCGAAGGCCCCATGGTAGTCAGCATGCGGCCGATGACGCCGGAGAAGGCGGAGATCGCACGGCGCATCACTGCCGCCATGCCGAACGTGCACGGCGCCCCCGTCCACATGGGAGACCCGGCCGTGATTGGCATCGCGGACGTCATGAAGCCGGACTACGGCGACCCGGTGGACATTTATGACGGCGAGATCCCTGTGTTCTGGCCATGCGGCGTCACGCCTCAGGCCGCGGTGGAGAATGCGAAGCCTCCCATCGTCATCACGCATGCGCCTGGGCATATGTTCATCACCGACGTGAAGAACAGCGAACTCAACGACTATCTGGAGAATCTGAAAAAGTAAGGTCTGCCCTGACATGACAACGGCGGAGCCGGAAAGATCTGTCCTTTCCGGCTCCGCCGTTTCTCTGTTCATTTTGCCCGTTCCGGGCGTTATTCCATATTGACGTCCAGATCCAGGCACCGGGTCTCGTTGAGTCTCCGGCAGATCTCCACGAATCTGTCGAGCGGAACTCCCTGGACCTGCTTTCCGGCGCCGCGGATGTTGACGGACACGGTGTTCTCCTCCGCTTCCCGGTCGCCGAGCACGAGGATATACGGATCTTTCCTCTGCTTGAACTCCTTGATCTTCGTCTTCATGTTCTTGTCCGCATAGTCCGTCTCCACGCGAATGCCGGCGGCGGTCAGAGCTTCCTCAACCTTCCTGGCGTACTCGTTGTGCTCCACGCGGATGGGCACGACAGCCACCTGATACGGATTCAGCCAGAACGGAAACTCCCCCTTGAAGTTCTCGATGATGATGCCGATGAACCTCTCCAGAGAGCCGTAGATGGCACGGTGGATGACTACGGGCATGGCCTCCGTCCCCTCGGGGGTGATGTAGGTCAGGCCGAAGTTGTGGGGCAGCTGGAAGTCCAGCTGGATGGTCCCGCACTGCCACTCGCGCCCGAGGGCGTCCTTGATCTGAAGGTCGATCTTCGGCCCGTAGAAGGCGCCGTCGCCTTCATTCACCTCATAGCCGTCGGGACCGTACTTCTCATCCAGGATCTCACGCAGGCCGGCTTCCGCCCGGTTCCAGACCTCGATGTCTCCCATGAAGTCGTCCGGACGTGTGGACAGCTCCGCGCGGTAGGTAACGCCGAAAGTGCCGTAGATCTCGTCGGCGATGGCGATGATGTCCGCGATCTCGTCCTTGATCTGGGATTCCATGACGAAGGTATGGTCGTCGTCCTGCCGGAACTCCTGCACGCGGAACAGGCCGTTCATCTGACCGGACTTCTCCTTGCGGTGCAGCACGTCATACTCGCTGTAGCGGATGGGCAGTTCCTTGTAGGAGTGCCGGGTGCGCTTGTAGGTGGTCATGGCGTTGGGGCAGTTCATGGGCTTGGCGGCCATGGTCTCCATGTCCTCGCGGTTGTAGACGACCGAGCCCTTCTCCAGCTTCACGCTGAGCGCCTCGCCGTCGGCCCCGCTGAGCTCCTGGGCCACGTTCTCGATGTTGACGTCGGCCTGCAGATAACCCGCCACGCCGGGCACGATGAACATGTTGTTCAGGTAATGAGCCCAGTGTCCGCTGATGAGCCACAGCTTCTTGTTGTTGATCAGCGGAGCGGAGATCTCCGTGTAACCGTGCGCCGCCTGCAACTCCCGGCTGTACTTGAGCAGCGTCTGATACAGGATCCATCCCCGCGGCAGCCAGTAAGGCATGCCCGGCGCCGTCTCGTCGAACATGAACAGATCCAGCTGGGCGCCGATCTTCTTGTGATCGCGCTCTCTGGCCTCCTCGATCATGCGGAGGTGCTGCTTGAGCTCGTCACGGCTGGGGAAGGCATAGAAATACACGCGCTGCATCCTGTCCTTCTTCTCGTCCCCGCGCCAGTAGGCCATGGAGGCCGCGTAGACCTTGAACGCGGCGTTCATCAGCTCCTGGGAATTCTCCACGTGGGGGCCCCGGCACAGGTCGACGTAGTCGTCGCCGGTATCGTACACGGTGATGATCTCGTCCTCCGGCAGTTCCTCGATCAGTTCGGTCTTGAACTTCTGGCCGGCGAACAGCTCCAGCGCCTGCTGCTTGCTTACCTCGCGGCGGATCCACAGCTCCCGCCGCTTGATGATCTCCCGCATCTTGTCCTCGATGGCCTGCAGTTCACCCTCGGCGAAGGCGCGGCCTCCGGGCAGGACGAAATCGTAATATCCGCCGTCCTTGATCTGAGGCCCGATCGCGTACTGGACCTCGCTGCCGTACAGCTCGATCACCGCCTTGGCAAGAATATGAGCCAGGGAATGCCGGTAAACGCTCAGATACAGTTCCTTATCCATAACTGATCTCCTTTCGGTTTTCACAGGAAAATAAAAAAGCCCCATCCGCCGGTTCCGGCGAATTGGGACGATTGCTCGCGGTTCCACCCAAATTGCCGCCTTTGACAGGCGGCCGCTCTTTCTGACGGTAACGGCGTCTCCGGGCCCGATTAAGGACCTCTCCGAGGTGGTCTCCCCTTCCCTTTCGCGGAGCCTCGCACCGTCCGGCTCCTCTCTGCAGCATCCGGGAAGGATACTGTCCTCATCCACGATTTCCACGTAACTGCCTTATTTTACGGGCATCCTTCCGCATTGTCAAGAAAAACCGCGGACTTCCGCCGCCCGTGCGCGCTCTTTCCGCCCCTGCCGACCCGTTTCCCTCCCCGGACGGCTGTTTTTCCTTGACTTGCGCCGGCTCCTATGCTACTATTTTCAGTACTTAAGAAGAATCTTTCCAAAGGATGATAGCAGAAATGAAAAGAATCAAGACCCTTGAGACCCGTTCTCTGTGCGCCACCGCCGCCAAGGGCGGCTGCGGCGAGTGCCAGACCTCCTGCCAGTCCGCCTGCAAGACAAGCTGCGGTGTGGCCAACCAGAAGTGCGAGAACAAAGCCAACAGGTAAGTCAATTCATTCCAAAAATGCCGTCTGGATCTTCCGGACGGCATTTCTGGCGTCAGGGGGTTTTTTCATGATCCATCAGTACAGGCTGGGCGGATACAATATCGTGCTGGACGTGTGCAGCGGTTCCGTGCACGCGGTGGACGACGTGGCGTACGACGCGATCGCCCTGTATGAGACTACGCCGCCCGAGGAGATAAAGAAGACGCTGCTGGCCCGCTACGCCGGGCGTCCGGACGTAACGGAACAGGAACTGGACGAGTGTCTGGAGGACATAGAGGATCTGAAAAGGCAGGGCCGTCTTTTTACTCCGGACACTTTCGAACCGATTGCCGGCACGCTGAAAGAGCGGAGCGGGGACGTGATCAAGGCCCTGTGCCTGCACGTTGCCCACTCGTGCAACCTGACCTGCAGCTACTGCTTCGCCTCCCAGGGGGAGTTTCACGGCGACCGGGCCCTGATGAGCTTTGACGTCGGCCGGCAGGCGCTGGACTTCCTCGTCGCGAATTCCGGGACGCGCCGCAATCTGGAGGTGGACTTCTTCGGGGGCGAACCCCTGATGAATTTCGGCGTGGTGAAGCAGCTGGTGGCCTACGCCCGCAGCATCGAAGAAGAGGCCGGAAAGCATTTCCGCTTCACGCTGACCACCAACGGCATGCTGATCGACGACGATGTGATCGACTTCTGCAACCGGGAGATGGACAACGTCGTTCTGTCCCTGGACGGACGGAAAGAAGTCCACGACCGTTTCCGGGTGGATCACGCCGGCCGCGGCAGCTATGACCGCATCGTCCCTCTCTTCCAGAAGCTGGTAAAGGCGCGCGGCAGCCGGAGCTACTACATGCGGGGCACTTTCACCCACTGGAATCCGGATTTCACCGAAGACGTGTTCCACATGGCAGATCTCGGCTTTACCGAACTGAGCATGGAGCCGGTGGTTTGTTCTCCCGATTCCCCCTCCGCCCTGACGCCGGAGGATATTGAGACCGTGAAAAAGGAATACGAAAAGCTCACCTTCGACATGCTGCGCAGGGAAAGAGAAGGTCATCCCATCACTTTCTACCATTACATGCTGGATCTTTCCGAAGGGCCCTGCATCTACAAGCGGGTCTCCGGCTGCGGCAGCGGCACGGAATACATGGCTGTCACGCCGTGGGGCGATCTGTACCCCTGTCACCAGTTCGTGGGGGACGAGCGGTACCGTCTCGGCAGCGTCTTTGAAGGTGTGACCAACCGCACCCTGCGTGAGGAGTTCCGCGCCTGCAACGCCTACTCCCGTCCGGAATGCCGGGACTGCTGGGCCAGATTCTTCTGCTCCGGCGGCTGCGCCGCCAATTCCATGCACGCGTCCGGCTCCATCCAGGGGATCTATCCCCCTGGCTGCGAGCTGTTCCGGAAACGGATCGAGTGCGCCGTGATGATGAACGTCGCCCGGGCCTTCGGCGGGGCCGGCGAAGATGACGCCGGCTGAATCCGCCCTGTTTCGGGGAAAGGAGGTCCCTATGATTTCCACACCCATCTATGACTTCGTCTCCTCCTACGCGCGCTTCTCCCCCTCCCGCTTCCACGTGCCGGGACACAAGGGCGTTCAGCTGCTCGGTCCGGAGCCGCTGGATCTGACGGAGGTGGGCGGAGCCGACGATCTTTACGCCCCGGAGGGGATCATCGCCGAAAGCCAGCGCACCGCCGCCGGCCTGTTCGGGACGGCAGCCACCTTCTATTCCGCGGAAGGCTCGTCCCTGTGCGTACGCGCCATGGTCAAGCTGCTTCTTTCCCACCGGCCTGACGGTTCCTCAGAGAGGATCCTCGCCGCCCGCAACGTACACCGGAGTTTCGTCTCCGCCGCCGCGCTCCTGGACGCCGACGTGATCTGGCTGTATCCGGAAGCCTCCGTTTCCCCCGTGTCCTGTCCTCTCTCTCCCGACGCGCTGGACCGCGCGCTGGCGGAGCTGCCGGAGCCGCCCGCCGCCGTGTGGATCACCAGCCCGGATTATCTGGGGGCGATGCAGGACGTCTCCGCCCTGGCGGATGTCTGCCACCGACGCGGAACGCGTCTTGCGGTGGACAACGCCCACGGGGCCTACCTGCATTTTCTGCCGGAACCGCTGCATCCGATGGATCTCGGTGCGGACATCTGCTGCGATTCGGCCCACAAGACGCTGCCCGTTCTGACGGGCGGGGCGTATCTTCACCTGTCCGGCCGCTGCCCGGAAGCCATGATCGGAGACGTTTCCTCCGCTCTGTCCCTGTTCGGAAGCAGCAGTCCCTCCTATCTGATCCTGGCCTCTCTGGACCTGGCCAATGCGGCACTGGCTGCGGACTTCCCGGAACGGCTGTGTCAGGCCGGAGAGCAGACGGAACGCACGAAGGCCGTCCTGACGAAGGAGGGCTGGAGCGTCCGCCCCTCCGACCCTCTCAGGATCACGCTCCGTACGGACGGCGCCGCTGCGGCCCGCCGTCTCAGAGAAGGCAGCGTGGAACCGGAGTATGCCGACCCGGAGCATGTGGTGCTCATGGTCTCCCCGGGAAACACGGCGGAGGATCATCTCACACTGCGGGACGCCCTCGGCTCCGCCCCGCTTTCCCCTCCGCAGGTGCTTTTCCCGCCGATCCGGCCGGAACGCGCCATGACGATGAGGGAAGCTCTGCTCCGCCGGCGGGAGACCGTCCGTGCCGAAGAGGCCGCCGGCCGGGTATGCGCAGATATATCCGCAGCCTGTCCTCCCGCCGTTCCTCTCGTCATGCCGGGGGAACGGCTCCACGAGGATCTGCTTCCGCTGTTCCGGCATTTCGGGATCCGCAGGATCCCTGTCGTCCGCTGACAGATACCGCCCGTTTCCGCGGGCGGTTCTTTTTTTATGAAAAACCTCTTGACAAGTTAGCTATTGCTAACTATAATGGGGATGTAACGTAACCAGGCCGAAACGGCGGCGCGGCGGGCAGCCACCGCGCCCAGCCGCGATCCGTCCCATGCCGTACAGCCGATTCCCATTCTCCTTTCCCGGATCGCGGCCTGCGGCCGCACATTCCTCTTTTTTTCCTGATTGGCAGCAGCCCGGCGGAAACCGGGCTGCTGTCCTTTTCTTTCTCTTCCTGTTGCCTGCGGACGAAAACGGGAGTACAATGGTCAGGATAAAAAGATAAAGAGGGCTTTACCGTTGAGCGAACGATCCATCATCAAAGACTATACCGTGGGCAATCCCATGAAGCAGCTGATCATCTTCTCGCTTCCCTTCATTGCCTCGAATGTGCTGCAGCAGGCCTACTCCCTTGCGGATACGATCATCGTCGGCCGCTATCTGGGAAGTCCCGGCCTGACGGCAGCCTCCAATGCCAGCAACATCATCATGATCTTCCTGCTGACGTGCATCGGCTTCTGTTCCGCCGGGCAGATCATCATTTCACAGCACATCGGAGCGGGAAACCGCGGCCGGCTGAGCTCCACCATCGGCACGATGATGACCTACACCTTCTTCATGGGCATCGCGTTCATGATCATCCCCTTCGTTTTTGCCCGTCAGCTGCTGACGGCCATGCATATCCCGGCTGAAGCCTTCGACGGCGCCATGGACTACGTGAGGGTCTGCTCTGTCGGAAACTTCATCATGTGCATCTACAACGGGGTCAGCGCCACGCTGCGCGGCATGGGGGACAGCCGGCATCCCATGATCTTCATCATGATCTCCTCGATCCTGAACGTGATCCTGGACATCATCTTCGTCGGTCCCATGGGCATGGGCTGTTTCGGCGCCGCCCTTGCCACCGTGATCAGTCAGTTCATCTCCTGCCTCTGCTCGCTGATTTTCATGTACATGCGGCGGGAGGCGATCGGCTTCGACTGGAAGCCGGCCAGCTTCCGTCCCGACGGGAAGGAGACCAGGCTTCTGTTCAAGCTCGGCGTCCCCATCATGATCCAGAGCGTCGCGGTCACCGTTTCCATGATGATCATCCATTCCTGGGTCAACATGTACGGCCTGACGGCGTCTGCCGTGGGCGCCGTGGGAAGCAAGATCAGCATGGTGGCCGGTATCGGCGGGCACGCGCTGAACGCCGCCGGATCCACCATGGTGGGCCAGAATTTCGCCGCCGGGAAGCACCGCCGCGTCACTGTCACGCTGGGATGCATCCTGGTGATCGGATGCGCCTTCTCCGCCCTGATTTCTCTTCTGGTCATCGCTTTCCCCGAACAGATCTTCGGCCTGTTCAATTCCGACCCCGAGGTCCTGAAGATGTGCCATATGTACGTGCCCGTCGCCTGCATCGACGCCTTCGGCTTTGCCACCAGGGCCGTGGCCTTCGCCTTCATCAACGGCATCGGCTTCTCCACCCTGTCCTTTATCGGGGGCATCACAGACGGCATCATCTGCCGGATCGGGTTCGCGCTGCTGCTTCAGGTCGTTCTAGGCATGGGTCTTTTCGGCCTGTGGCTGGGCAATGCGCTGGCCGGCAACGTCTTCATCTTCGTCGGCGGGGCCTACTACCTGTCCGGACGCTGG
The DNA here is from genome assembly GCA_017540565.1 of Oscillospiraceae bacterium. Taxonomy (GTDB): domain Bacteria; phylum Bacillota; class Clostridia; order Oscillospirales; family Oscillospiraceae; genus Alloscillospira. The sequence goes on along the minus strand of JAFYAU010000008.1, from coordinate 71,674 downwards.
AAAGTAAGAAAGAGCCTGGTCGCCTGACGGCGATCTTCATAAGGGACCGGCCCCCGCGTCAGAGGCGCGGGGGCCGGTCCCTTTTCTTCCGTTATTCAGTGAGTTTTATACCAGTCTTTCGCGTAATCCCGGTAGAAATCGTCGATCAGTTTCTGCTTGCGTATGAACCTCTCGTCGTTCCGGTCCCCGTGCAGGCCGGCCATGAACACGAAGCGTCCCCCCGGGGCGAACGTGTCCACATAGTCGTAGAGCGCCTCCGTCAGTTCCTCGTCGGAGCATTCCAGGCTGCTGATGTATCCGGTGTTGTCCCAGCATCCCTGCATGGTGAGCCGGTCACCGTACTTCTCCTTGATGCCCTTCAGATCATTGCAGGTCTGCGCCGGATTCCAGCTGCAGATCCCCATGTCCAGCCATTCGCCGATGAAATCCTCGCACCGGCCGCAGTTGTGATGATCGATCAGCATCCCCGCGTCGAGGGCAAGTTCGGTGTGCCTCCGGTAAAACGGCTCAAGGAGTTCCCGGTACATGGACGGTGAGAAGAACGGCGCCTGCTGGGCGGCGGTATCGTCCGCCAGCATGTAAACGTCGGGTTTTGTATAATAGATGGCGTTCTTCACCACGAGAAGGAAGTACTCGGACAAATAGTCAAACAGAGCCATGACCTCCTCCGGTTCCTCGTACATGGCCAGCAGCGCGTTCTCGAAACCCATGAAGCTCACCAGCGTCTGGAAATAGTCGCCGCCGCCGGTCATGATCACCTTGTTCACCCTGTCCTTCTCCCCGAACACCTCAGGATCCTTGTAATGCGCCTCCCAGTCGAATCCGGACATGTCCGGATTCCGGATCACGTCCCGCCACCGGGTGATGTCGTCCAGAATGATGAACCCCGGTTCGGGCATGGCGCCGAAATTATTGTCCGGACTCCCGACGAAGCGAACGCCCCACGGGCTGTAAACGGGACCGTCGGGCGCCGCAATGGGCGTCAGCAGATGATCCTTCGCCCCCTCCTTGCAGGGTTCCATCATGGTGGGCAGATACTCGGGGATCTCTCCCCGCAGGATCCTCAGATAATTCTCTCTGGCCGTAATCTGCGCCATTTTCATTCCTCCCAGTTTCCGTTCCTGACAGAGACGAGGCCGCCCCGCCCGGTTCCGATCTTTGACAAATGTCATTATACACCCGGCCGGGCGTTCTGGAAACCGCTTCATCCGCGGGTTTTGACGATGGACGGCCGCTGTTTTCTGGAGTATAATCGTCCTGTCATCCCGCCGGTCTGCGGGATGCCGCAATTCCTACAGATAAGAAGTGGTGCAAATGATCAGCGAAGACCTTCTGCAGTTTATATCCGGATGCGTCAGCCCCTTCCATGTCGCGGAAGCGGTGTCGGAGCTGCTGTCACGGCACGGATTCCGTCCCCTCTCCGAAACGGATGCCTGGGCTCTGGAACCCGGTGAAAGCTACTACGTCACACGCAACGGCACGTCCGTGATCGCCTTCCGTATGCCCGCGGGACCGTGGCGCGGTTTCCTCATGTCCGCCACCCACGGCGACAGCCCCGTGTTCAAACTCAAGGAAAACCCTGAAACAGAAAAAGCGGGTGCCTACGTCTGCGCCAACGTGGAAAAATACGGAGGCATGCTCCTTGCCCCCTGGTTCGACCGTCCGCTGTCCGTGGCGGGGCGCGTCATGATCCGCAGCGGGTCCGGAGCGAAGACGGTCCTCGTAAACATCGACCGGGATCTCATGGTGATCCCCAGCCTAGCCATCCATGTCAACCGCACGGCAAACGACAGCGCGAGCTACAATGCCCAGACCGACATGCAGCCCCTTATGGGCTCCGAGATGGCAAGGGGAAAACTGTACGCGCTGATTGCAGAAACTCTCGGCGTCCGTCAGGAGGACATCCTCTCCGCCGATCTGTTCCTGTACCTGCGTCAGCCGGGCGCTCTCCTCGGCCTGGACCGGGAATACGTCTGCAGTCCCCGCCTGGATGATCTCATGTGCGCCTATACCACTCTCCGTGGCTTTCTGGACGCCTCGAACAGAACCATGGTCCCCCTGTGCTGCATCCTGGACAATGAGGAAGTGGGAAGCACCACGCGGCAGGGGGCAGCATCCACCTTCCTCAGGGACGTGCTGGTCAGGATCACGGCCTCGGCCTGCACGGACGCCGGGGCGCTGGAGCGCGCCCTCAGCGCCAGTTTCATGGTGTCTGCTGACAATGCGCACGCGATCCATCCCGCTCATCCGGAGAAATACGATCCGGACAACTGCTGCCATATGAACAAGGGCGTCGTGATCAAGTACGCCGCCAATCAGAAATATGCCACCGACGCCTATTCCGCCGCCGTTTTCCGCTCTGTCTGCGAGACGGCCGGCGTTCCTTTCCAGTCCTTTGCCAACCGAGCCGACAGTCCCGGCGGCTCCACGCTTGGGAACATCTCCGCCGGCCGCGTATCCGTACCGACCGTCGATGTCGGGCTCCCCCAGCTGGCCATGCATTCCTGCTGGGAGACTGCCGGCGCCATGGACGCCGGCTATATGGTGAAGGCCATGTCGGCATTCTTCTCCGCGGATTACCGAGGAGACGGAGCCTCCTTCACCCTTGGCTGATGCCGTTTCAAAACAACTTCGGCTCCGGGAGTTCTCCCGGAGCCGTTTCCGTGATATACTGTGAAAAAATGCAGGAGGCGATCCGCATGTCAAACATCGACCCGCGCTGGGGCGCATGGACGAAACAGCCCGACCCTGTTCCCCGAGATCAGATCGTGAAAGAGCTTCGCTGCGACGTGGCCGTTCTCGGCGCCGGCATCGCCGGCACGGCCTGCGCCCTGCGCGCCGCACAGAGCGGGCTCTCCGTCACCGTGCTGGAAAAAGCCGGCAGCTGGTCCGCCAGAGGCGGCAACATCGGCGTCATCGGCTCCGCCTACATGGACGCCCGCGGTTACCGGAACGACCCGGAAAAGATTGCGCGGGAGTGGATCGCACGGTGCGGCAACCGGTGCGACGAGGAGCTGGTGTGGCTGTATCTGAACCGCAGCCGTGACGCCATGGACTGGCTGATCGATATCGTCACCCGGCCGGAGTACGGCGCCAGGCCGGAGCTTCAGGCCTGTCTGTATGCGGGGAACACCTATTACGAGGTATTCGGTTCCCATCGCTTCTTTGACGGTCCCATGGCGAAGAAGGGCATGCGCCCCGGCGCCGCAGACGCGGTCTACGCCATGGTCACGGAAGCCGAGAAACTGGGCGTGCGTTTTCTCTTCCGCACCCCCGCGGTGGAGCTCGTCCGTGAGGACGGCCGCATCCGCGGAGCTGTCGCCCGGACGGACGAAGGATACATACGCGTTCTGGCAGGAAAAGGCGTCGTCCTCGCCACCGGGGACATCGGCGGTTCGCCGGAAATGTGCGAAGATCTGGCCCCTCTTGCCGTTCGCTGCGGCGTGAACCTTTACACGCCGAAAGGATGCAACACCGGTGACGGCCACCGTCTCGGCCTTTGGGCCGGCGGCGCGCTGGAGGACGGTCCCTTCCCCATGGTCCTTCATCCCCAGGCCTATTTCTTCGCCAACTACTGCTTCCTGTTCGTGGACGGGAACGGAAAGCGGTTCATGAACGAGGACAACTACATTCAGGGCAAGAGCATCGCCATGCTCCGGAGAAACATGACGTCCGCCTGGTCGATCATCGACGGTAACTGGCGTGAGACGGTGCCGGCCTCCATCCGATACGGGGGCGGTATCTTCTGGGATCTGGATCATGCGCCTGACGAGCCCGGCTTTACTCCGGAGATCGGTGAAAAGATGCTGGAGGGCGGCCTGCGTTCCGGAAAGGTCGTCACGGCCGATACGCCGGAAGCGCTGGCGGAAGCCATGGGCATCCCCGCCGACACCTTTGCCACCACGCTGAAGCGCTACAACACCGACGCGCACGCAGGAAGGGACACGCAGTTCGGCAAGCGCAGGGAACTGCTCTTCCCGCTTGAAAAGCCTCCGTTCTACGGACTGAAGTTCGGGCCGGCGGTCCTGGCTGTCGTAGGCGGGCTGAAGGTCGGCACGGACATGGGCGTACGCGACGAGAACGGCGCAGCGATCCCCGGCCTGTATGCCGTGGGCAATGCCGCCGGCGGCCGCTACGGTGTGGACTATCCCATGCTGATCCCGGGCAACAGCCACGGCACAGCTCTTACCTTCGGCTACGTTCTGGGTGAACAGCTCGGCCGCAACTGACATCTGTGCGTCCATACCGGAAAGGCATAACGATCAGGGGGCGCTCCTCACGGAGTGCCCCCTGGTGCTTTTCTGTACAGATCAGAACATGATGGAAATGGGAAGACGGGCGGAATCGGGATCTTCGATGCCGAACTTCTCCTTGTTGTAGTTGTCGATGGCGTCCCACAGGCCTTTGTAGGATCCCGGATACAGGCTGCCCGGACCGCCCTGCGTGATACAGGGGATGAAGTACTTCATGCCGCAGGCTTCCATGGAGTCCCTGGCCGCCTTGTCGCAGTCCGCCTGGGTCCAGCCGGTGAAGTCCACAAGCTTGTTGTCGATGTCTCCCATGAAGGAGATCTGGCCGCCGTACTGCTTGACCAGGTCCGCCGTGTGGTTCGTCCTCATGCAGCCCTGCCATACGTCGATACCCATCTCGATCATGTCGGGCACCAGGTTGGCGCAGTAGCTGTCGGAATGATGGAAGACCAGTTCCACGCCGTGGTCATGATAATAGCCGTAGATCTGCTTGTAGGCGTCCAGGAAGTAGTCCTCGAACATGCTGGGACGCATGAAGCTGTTGGTCTCGCTGCCCCAGTCGTCATGGTGGAAGATGGCGTCCGGATGCAGGTGGCTGCAGATGCCCTCGGCAAGCTTCAGCTCCCACTCGGTCAGCGTCTTGATGAGGTCGTGCATCTCGTCTTCATAGATCATCAGATACTCCAGGGCGTTGGAGATCTCGCACAGATGGTGGCACTGCTCGAACAGGCCGGGGGCGATGAAGGTCGCCTTGTAGGCCTTCGTGCCGTCCACATCGTCATACATCTGCTTGCAGACGCCCCACAGCTCGTCGGGGAAGTCCAGGGACGGGATCTTGACGTAGTCGCGCCAGTGCTCGATGTCCTTGACGCAGATCTTGTCCGGCGTATGCACGGGGAAGCCCGCGGGAACGTTCTCCGGATAGGAATAGTAGACGCCCCAGAGATTCTCCACGTTCATCTCGCCCTTTTTCGCGGTGGGATTCACCAGCAGAAACGGGTGGAACAGAAAGGCGAGTCCTTCAAACTGGTTTACGAAGCGGTCGGGATTCCCGCCCTTGATGCATTCCCGCATGTTTTCTTTCGCAGTCAGCAAATCGATCATCCTCCTTGTCAATACTGTCTTTATCTTTTCTCTTTGAGCCGCATTCCAGCCTTTTGATTATACATCGCCCCGCCGCCGCGGGGCAATTCACGGGAGCGTAGAAAACCCCCGCCGTGTTTTGTGCATTTTCACGAACGCGGAAAGGCAGGCAGATTCACCCGTTGTACCGGTTCATTGCCTCGTCCGTGCCCTTCTCGATCAGGCACCGGACTGCGTCCGCGGCCTGTTCCTCCGCCTGCGTGATCGTCTCCCTGTCCTCTCCGGAGAAAGAGGACAGCACCCAGTCGGCCATGTCGTAATCCGGATGCGGCTTCTCCCCGACGCCGATCTTCACCCGGGGAAACCCGTCTCCTCCGCATTTGGCGATGATATCCTTCAGCCCGTTGTGGCCTCCGGCGGATCCGCCGCGGCGGACCCTCAGCTTTCCCACGGGGAGAGATACGTCGTCCGACACCGTCAGCACGTGGTCCAGCGGGACCTTGTAGAAGCGCATGGCTTCCCCCGCGGCGTCGCCGCTGAGATTCATGTACGTCTGCGGTTTCATCAGGAGCACCGTCTGCCCGCCGATCTTTCCCTGCGCCGTCAGCGCGCGGAAGCGGCTGCGGTTGATCTTTACCCCCAGCTTTTCCGCCAGCGCGTCGCCCGTTCGGAATCCGACGTTGTGCCGCGAGTCCTCATATTTCCGTCCGGGATTGCCGAGAAACACGACAATCCAGGAGACTCCTCCCGCCCGCGAAAACAGTCCCATCAGTCGAACAGCGTCGCCATGGACTGCTCCTCATGCACTCTCCGGATGGCGTCGGCAAACATGCCTGCCGCGGAGATGTAGCGGATCTTGGAGCATTCCTTTCCCTCGGGGAACGGAATCGTGTCGATCAGGAGCAGTTCGTCGAAGTAGCTGTCGTTGATCCTGTCGATGGCGGGGCCGGACAGAACGCCGTGGCTGGCGCAGGCATAGACATCCTTCGCGCCGCCGACCTCGACGAGGGCCTTGGCCGCCCCGCAGAGGCTGCCGGCGGTATCCACCATGTCGTCCAGCAGGATGAGCTTTTTCCCGGACACATTGCCGATGATGTTCATGACCTCGCTCTGGTTGGCCTTTTCACGGCGCTTGTCCACGACCGCGAGTCCCAGGCCCAGCTTCATAGCGAATTTCCGCGCTCTGGCGATGGATCCCACATCGGGAGACGCCACCATGAACTCGTCCTCGTGGCCGGCGATGAGCTGCCGGTATTCCTCGACGAACAGCGGGCTGCCCAGAAGATTGTCCACGGGAATGTCGAAGAAGCCCTGGATCTGGTTGGCGTGCAGGTCCATGGTCAGCACCCGGTCGGCCCCGGCGGCCGTGATCAGGTTCGCCACGAGTTTGGCGGAGATGGGATCTCGGGATTTCGCCTTTCTGTCCTGTCTGGCGTAGCCGAAATAGGGGATGACCGCGGTGATCCTGCCGGCGGAGGCGCGTTTCATGGCGTCGATCATCACCAGCAGTTCCATCAGATGGTCATTCACCGGCTTGCAGGTGGACTGCACGATGAAAACGTCCTTGCCGCGCACCGTCTCGTAAATGGAGACGGAAACCTCCCCGTCGGCGAACTCCGTCACCACGGAGTTTCCCATGGGCACGTCCAGTTTCTCGCAGATGTCCCTTGCCAGCGGAAGATTCGCGTTGCCGGCAAAAATCTTTATCTCATTCATGGGCTTCTCTTCCTTTCCGAAGACCTTGTATTTCTGTGTTATCATTATAACAGATTGCCCCCGAAAAAAAAGATGGTTCCCCAAAAAACCGGCAAAAAAAGGACGCGTCTCCATCAAATGGAGACACGTCCTTTTTGTCGCTGTCTGTGCGGATCAGAACCTGACCTCGCGGGAGGGAGCGGTGAAGGAGGAGAACGTCGCTACGGCGTCCTTCAGATACAGCACCTGGGTGTTGTCGTCTGTGGCGGAGTACATGGCCTTCAGGTTGGGATAGGCTTCCAGCATGGACTCCTTGGCTTCCACGCGGTCGTCCTCGATGGCCTTGGCCGCGATGCGGAGCCACTCGCCCCCGGTGAAAGCGCAGATCTCGATCTTGGGGTTGGCCAGCATCTGCTTGGAGCAGGGCTTTACTTTTCCGGTCTGGATGTACAGCTTGCCTTCAAAGATGTTGACGGTGCCGAAAGGACGCACGCGGGGCTGATCCCCTTCGACGGTGGCCAGATAGTAGGTTCCGGCTTTCTTCAGAAAATCATATACTTCCTGCATGGGTGATTACCTCCTGAAATTGTATTTGTATATATTTTATCATACTTCCGGCCTTTTGCAAGCCGTGCGCCACGTTTTCCCGGCCGTACCCTGCGCGTGAAATTTCTTGCGAATCCACGGCGGCTGCAGTATAATCTAATAGTTATGGTCCGCATCCGTGCGGACCCTTCCTGCCGCGCCGGGGGCTTTTCCCTTCCCGCGCGCAGGGATCTGTAAAACCGTCTCTCCGTGGAAAGGGGGAACAGCGGACAGAGAGGCTGTTAGCGCCGGGACCGGAAAGGTTGACGAGGACGGCAGTTATCGAAAGATTCGGCGGATGCTGCCGCGGCCGGGGCAGGTCGTAAGAGAGTTGAAAAAAGCAGAATCAACACTGTAACAGAGCTTCTCCCGATGCCCAGAACAAGTCATCAGCGGCTCAAGCCGAAGGAGTAACGTATATGAGAGTAGTCATTCAGGACAATTACGAGAAAATGTGCAAATGGGCGGCCGACTATATCGCCGCCAAAATCAGGAATCACAAGGAGGACCGGCCTTTCGTGCTTGGGCTCCCCACTGGTTCCAGCCCAATCGGGGTCTATCAGGAGCTGGTCCGGCAGAACCGCGCCGGCGAGCTGTCCTTTGCCAACGTGGTGACCTTCAACATGGACGAGTACGTCGGTCTGCCGCACGAGCACGACCAGAGCTACTGGTATTTCATGCACGACAATTTCTTTGACCATCTGGTCGATATGAAGCCCGAGAACATCAATATCCTCAACGGCATGACGGACGATCCCGAAGCGGAATGCGCACGCTATGAGGAGAAGATCAATTCCTACGGCGGCATCGACCTTTTCCTGGGCGGCATCGGCGTGGACGGCCACATCGCCTTCAACGAGCCCTATACCAGTCTGACCTCCCGCACCGGGCTGCGCAGTCTGACGACGGATACCCGCATCGTAAACTCCCGTTTCTTCGGGAACGATCCCGAGAAGGTCCCCGCGCAGGCGCTCTCCGTCGGCGTCGGCACCGTAACGGATTCCAAAGAGGTGCTGATCCTGATCAACGGCCACAACAAGGCCAGAGCACTTGCAGCTACTGTGGAGGGAAGCGTCAGCCAGAAATGGACGTGCTCTGCTCTCCAGATGCACAACGGAGCCATCATCGCCTGCGACGAAGCGGCCTGCGGCGAGCTCACCGTAGATACCTACAAGTACTTTCTTGACATCGAAAAGAAAGAGAGACTGTAAGTCATGTATACCATTGCCGATCTGTACGACCTCGACCACACGCTGGCAAAGGACTACCTGTCCGGTTTCACTTATCCGTGGGAGGCACTGAAGGGCATCAAGGATCTGATCCTTTCCCTCGGTCCGACCCTGGGAGAAGACTACCGGGAGATCTCCGAACACGTATGGGTACACAAGACGGCCGTCGTCTATCCGTCCGCATATCTCGGCGCCCCGTGTATCATCGGTCCGGAGACGGAGGTCCGCCACTGTGCGTTCATCCGCAGTTCCGCCCTTGTCGGAGCCAACTGCGTAGTCGGGAACAGCGTGGAACTCAAGAACGTGATCCTGTTCGACAACGTCCAGACGCCGCACTACAATTACGTCGGGGACTCCATTCTCGGATACCGTTCCCATATGGGCGCCGGTTCCATCACTTCCAATGTGAAGTCGGATAAAAAACTCGTCGTGATCCGCGACGGTTCGGAGCAGATTGCCACCGGCATCAAAAAGGTGGGCGCCATGCTCGGCGACTATGTCGAGGTGGGCTGCAACTCCGTTCTCAATCCCGGTTCGGTCGTGGGACGGCACAGCAATATCTATCCCACATCCTGCGTCCGCGGCGTCGTCCCGGCAAACTGCATCTTCAAGGATAATGGAGTCATCGTGGAAAAAGGAGAAGACTGATGGGTAAATATTTCGGAACCGACGGCTTCCGCGGAGAAGCCAACAAGACGCTCACCTTCGAACATGCCATAAAGATTGGCCGCTTCCTCGGCTGGTATTACGGCGCCCGTCTGGGCAAAAAGTGCAAGATCGTGATCGGCAAGGACACCCGCCGTTCCAGCTATATGTTCGAGTACGCTCTCTGCACCGGCCTCATGGCCAGCGGCGCGGACGCCTATATCATGCACGTCACCACAACGCCGTCCGTGGCCTATATCACCAGAGTTGACGGGTTTGACTGCGGCATCATGATCTCCGCCTCCCACAATCCCTATTACGACAACGGAATCAAGCTGATCAACGGCAGCGGCGAGAAGATGGATGAGGAGACGATCCTCGAAGTGGAGGATTACATCGACGGCAAGACGGAGGTCCCCCTCACCGAGCGTGACCAGATCGGCCGCACCGTAGACTACGTGGCCGGCCGCAACCGCTATATCGGGCACCTGATCTCCATGTCCAACTACAGTTTCAAGGACGTGAAGGTCGGCCTTGATGTGGCCAACGGCGCCGCCTGGCAGATCGCCAAGGCCGTTTTCGACGCGCTTGGCGCCAGGACCTTTGTGATGAATGACAGTCCGGACGGATTCAATATCAATACGGACTGCGGCAGCACCCACATCGAGCACCTTCAGAAATTCGTCGTGGAGAACGGCCTTGACGTTGGATTTGCTTTCGACGGCGATGCGGACCGGTGTCTCGCCGTAGACGAAAAAGGCAATGTGGTCACCGGCGATCACACTCTTTACATCTACGGCCTGTACATGAAGGAGCGCGGCAAACTAATCAACAACAAGGTTGTGACCACCGTCATGAGCAACTTCGGCCTGTACAAGGCACTGGACAAGGTCGGCATTGAGTATGACAAGACCAAGGTCGGCGACAAATATGTTTATGAAAACATGGTCCAGACCGGGAACCGGCTGGGCGGCGAGCAGTCCGGGCATACCATCTTCCTGAAATACGAGACGACCGGCGACGGCATCCTCACGTCTCTGAAGCTGATGGAAGTCATGCTGGCCAAGGGAAAACCCATGAGCGAACTGGCTGCTCCCGTGGTGTTCTACCCGCAGGTGCTGAAGAATGTGCGGGTCAGGAGCAAGCCGGAAGCCCAGAACGATCCGGACGTACAGAAAGCGGTGGCCGATGTGGCCGAAGCACTGGGCGACCAGGGGCGCATCCTGGTACGTGAAAGCGGGACCGAGCCTGTGATTCGGGTCATGGTCGAGGCTGACACCGAAGAGCTGTGTGAAAAATACGTGGATGCCGTAATTGACGTGATTCGCAGCAAAGGGCATGTCACCGAATAATAAACAGTGAATTAAAAACAACCGGCCGCTGAAGAGGATCTCCTCTCCCGCGGCCGGTTGTTTCATGCATCAGTGTTCGACCCAGACCCGTTCCACCCGGGGGGACATGGCGCAGAGCATCTCGTAGGAGATGGTGCCGGCTTTCTCCGCCAGTTCCTCCACCGGTATACGGGCGCCTCCGTCTTCTCCGAAAAGCGTGACGACATCGCCTTCCCGGACCTCCGGAATATCCGTCACGTCCAGCATGCACATGTCCATGCAGATCCTTCCGATCTGAGGTGCTCTCCTTCCCCGGACCAGCATGTCGATCCTGCCGGACAGGACCCGGTGCAGGCCGTCGGCATAGCCGATGGGAACGACCGCCGTGCGTACCGGTCTTTCAGCGATGAATCTCCTTCCGTAGCTCACCGAATCGCCGGGCATCAGTTCCCTGACCTGAACGACTCTCGTCCTTACCGACATGGCCGGCCGCAGGTCCAGATTGCCGGTCAGTTCGCTCGGGTAGCAGCCGTACAGTGCTATTCCCGGACGGACCATATCCAGGAACTTGTCCGGATGTCCAGTCATCGCTCCGCTGTTGGCGCAATGGCGGATCGGGAACCTTTTCCCACGGATCTGTTCAGCTTCCCGCACTACCGTGCGGAAGGCTTCATACTGTTCCTCCGTGTAGGCGTCGCCTTCGCCGGGCATGTCTGAGGTGGCAAAGTGGGTAAAGATCCCTTCTGCGTCCAGTCCCGGCAGATCCGCGGCCTGCGCCAGCAGCGCGGCCGGATCCCGGTCTCCGCGGCATATGAAGCCGATACGTCCCATTCCGGTATCCACCTTCAGATGGATCTTTGCCCTGCGTCCGAGGCCGGTTGCGATCTTCGACATCTCCCCGGCGGTATGCATATCCGCGACCGCTGCGGTGATCTCCATCCGTATCAGTTCCTCCGTGTACTTCGGATCCGTTACTCCGAGGATGAGAATGGGCAGCGTAATGCCTCCCTGACGCAGTGCCTCCGCCTCATCCAAGCAGGCCACTGCCAGATAGTCCGCCCCGGCCCGCTGCAGCATTCCCGCCACCTGGAGCGCGCCGTGTCCGTAGGCATCCGCTTTCACTACCCCGAGGAACTTCACTCCGTCCCCCGCCCGTTTCCTCATCTGCTCATAATTGTGCCGGATCGCTCCGAGATCCACCTCGGCCCACGTCCGTTTCGGTTCGTTCATCTCTGTTCCCCCGTGTCCCGCTCAAAGCAGTTCTTCCAGGTCTTCCGCCAGATCCTCCAGATCCTCATGGCAGTCGCACCAGATTTCGTACGCCTCCCCGCTCCGTCGCTTCGGCTCGTTGCCGTCCAGCCAGGCCAGTGCCTCGCGAACGTCATTCAGAAGCGTCTGCCTCTCCGGTATGGACAGTTTCCGGAGATCTGTCCCGGCGGCCAGCAGTTCGTCAATATCCAGTTCGTCGTTCATGGCTTCCTCCCGAAAAAGAACGCCGCGGCCGTACAGCCGCGGCGATTCGCTCTGTTCTCTGTTATTCCGCTGTGACCGGATGCGTCCAGCCGAAAGTATCCTCCAGCCGTCCCCACTGAATTCCGGTCAGGGTGTCGTAGAGTTCCTGCGTCACGGAACCGATCTCGTTGCCGTTGATGGTGAAGCTCTCGTCCTCGATGACCAGATGTCCGATGGGAGACACTACGGCGGCGGTGCCGGTGCCCCAGGCTTCCTTCAGCTCGCCGGTGCGGCAGGCGTTCGTCAGCTCCTCCAGGCTCAGCAGCCTCTCGCTCACCTGATAGCCGCGGGACTTCAGCAGTTCCACACAGCTCTTTCTCGTGATGCCGGGAAGGATGGACCCCGTCAGAGCGGGCGTCACGATCTCGTCACCGATCCGGAACATGACGTTCATGGACCCGACTTCCTCGATATATCTGCGCTCCACACCGTCCAGCCAGAGGACCTGGGAATAGCCTTTCTCCTCCGCCTTTTTGCCTGCCCTGAAACTGGCGCCGTAGTTGCCGCCGCACTTGGTGTAGCCGGTGCCGCCGCGGACGGCCCGGACGTCCTCCTCCTCGATCATGATGGAGACAGGCGCGAGCCCTTCCTTATAGTAATTACCCACGGGGCTGCAGATTACCATGAAAACCGCTTTCTGGACGGTATGGACGCCCAGGAACGGATCGTTGCCGAACAGGAACGGCCGGATATAAAGACTGGTTCCGGGTTCGGAGGGCACCCAGTCTGCGTCCAGCGCGACCAGCGCGTCCACCGCCTGCAGGAACGCTTCCTCCGGAACCTGCGGCAGACAGATGCGTTCCGCCGAACTGTTCAGACGGCGGGCGTTCTCCTCGGGCCGGAACAGCTGGATCCGCCCCTCGGGGGTGCGGTACGCCTTCATGCCCTCGAAGACCTCGGCGCCGTAGTGGAACACCGTGGAGGCGGGATGCAGGGAAAGATTTCCAAAGGGAACGATGCGTGCATCCTCCCATTTCTCCCCGTCATAATCCATCAGGAACATATGATCGGTAAAGTACTTGCCGAATCCAAGCTCCGTTGCCTTCGGCTTTTCTTTCGGAGCAGTCGTTTTCGTGATCTTGATCTCCATGATGACATCCTTTCCGCAGGGCGCGCGCCGGCGGCCTGCCGCGTTCTCCCGGTCCCACGACGGGCCGGTCAAGAATTATATAATAAAACAAAGTAGCACAACCGGTTTTCCTTGTCAACCGAGAACCCGCTCTTTTCCGCGTATATCCGGGTCCCGCTTTCCCCTTTCCCGGGCTTTCCGGACCGTCCGGCTCACAGCTGCGTTGCGGAGCAGAAAAAGGCCGCCCCGGACCACGCGTACTCTTTCGCGGGAATGGGCATCGGGGGCTCCTTCCCTTCCACTTTTCCATCTATGATCATGCCTGCCGCTTCGATCAGCCGGCGGATCTGCTCCTTTTCCACCTCCATCGGCCCGTGAGCGGCCCAGCAGATGTCAAAGGCGTCCTCCATGCCGAGCAGCTTCCTCATGCTCTCGCGGTGCGCCAGAAGGCTCCTCCCTTCGCCGAACATGAAAATCGGCGCGCGGGAGACGCTGTCTCCCGCCAGGAGAAGACGGTTTGCCCTGTCCAGAAGCGCAATGCTCCCGGGCGTATGGCCGGGAATATGAATGACCTCGAAGGATCTTCCTCCCAGGTCGATCACATCGCCCTCCCAGAGGGGTGCCACAGGCATGCCCGGCTTCCTCGCGTGATAGGCCGAGAACTCCGCCGGATGCATCAGTACAGTTCCGAATTCCGCGTTGCATCCGGTATGGTCGGGATCCGCATGCGTGTTCACGACCGTCACTGGCCTGTCGGTCAGCTGTTCTGTGACCGCCTTCAGACTTCCGCCGGCCCCGAACCCGGTATCCACGAGAAGCGCCGTCTTTTCTCCCTCAAACAGGAGCGCCCTCACTCCGTTGTCCTCGATGCTCCATGCTTTCCCTCCGGCGGGAACCGTTTCGTAAGGCTTTCTTTCCATTTCCGGCATCTGTCCTCGTCCTTTCTCTGATGATCTGTTTTTAATATACCACAAAACCCCGGGGAATCAAAGCTCCGCACCGGTCCCGCTCCCCCAAGATTTCCTCGTGCTTTCCCCCTCCGCATGTGATAGTATGGAAACGGAAAGATTTGTCCCCGGCCATCCTGCCCGTCTGCAGTTTTCAGAAAGAGAGGTTCCGTTATGACATATGATTTCAACCAGGCCGTCAATTACTCCATCCCTCATCTCAACGGCGGCGAAGGCACTGTTTTCGCCAAGGTGATCCCCGGCGAAACGGGAAGCGTTATGTTCGCCGTTATTCCCCCGGGCTGCTCTATAGGCGCCCATACCCACGAACAGGATATGGATTTCAATTTCATCGTCACCGGTACGGGGACCGCCCTCTGCGACGGGGCAGAGGAGCCGCTGGCTCCGGGTACGTGTCATTTCTGTCCCAGAGGCTCCCGGCACAGCATACGGAACACGGGGGACACGGACATGCAGATCTATATCGCCGTTGTGAAAACATGATCCCATCGGTTACTGTTGTTCTGCAGACAGGCGGACGGCCTTCGGCCGCCCGCCGTTTTCCTTTCCCGGCCGGTCCTTCCCCACTTACCGGTTGAATCGCCGTATGTTGTCTGCTATAATAGAGTGTCAATGTGTACGCTTTTCAAGGGGGAGTGAGCTTCTTGCATAAAATTACCCTGCCGAAGGCTCTGCAGCCCAGCATGCGTCTTTACTTCTTCGTGCTGATCCTGTTTGCCGGCTTCGGCTTCCTCTTCCGCGGTCACTGGATCCTGATGGTGATCTGCGAAGGCAGCATCATCGTGCTCCTGCTCATTTTTACCATCATCTCCGACCGCAAGCGGAAGCGCGAACTCGTCAGTTACATCGAGAACATCACCGACAGTGTGGGGACCGCGGCGCGGGACAACATGGTGAACTTTCCGGTGCCTGCCGTGATCTACAACATCTCCACGGACCGCATTCTCTGGTCAAACACTCGGTTTGCCGAACTGTCCGGCGAGCGGGAGCATCTGTTTGAGATCAACCTGTCCGACGTGATCCCGGATTATGACGGCACCTGGCTGAGCGAAGGTAACCGCGAAAGTCCCCGTCTGACCTCTCACGGAGGCAGGAAGTTCAAGGTTTTCGGAAGCATCATCCGCAGCGACCGCACCAACGCGGACAGGGATTTTCTTGCCGTGACCTACTGGGTCGACGTCACAGAATTCGCGGACACCTACGAGGAATACACCAATTCCCGGCCGGTGGCCGCCCAGATCCTTCTGGACAACTACGACGAACTGCTGAAAGGTCTGTCGGAGAAGGACAAATCCGCCCTTCTTTCCTCCATCGACGACAGGATCACGGAATGGGCTTCCGGCTGCGGAGGCTTCCTCACCAAGTCCGACCGTGACCGCTATCTCTTCATATTCGAGGACCGCTTCCTTCCCCGCCTCGAGGAAGGCCGCTTTTCCGTCCTGGATTCCGTCCGGGAGCTGACCGGCTCCGGCGGCGTCCGCGCCACGCTCAGTATCGGCCTCGGCAAGGGCGGCGAAAGCTTCGATGAGATTTTCCGTTTCGCCTCGCTGAGTCTGGAGATGGCCCTGAGCCGGGGCGGCGACCAGGTGGTCCTGAAGGACGCGCTGAATTTCACGTTCTACGACAGCCATTCCGAGGAGCAGGGAAGTTCCTCCAGCGTCCGCTCAAGGGTCATGTCCGGTGCGTTTGCGGAACTTGTCAAGGATGCCAGCATGGTGCTGGTCATGGGACACAAGCTTGCGGATCTGGACGCCGTCGGGGCTGCCGCGGGCGTGTGCTGCATCGCCCGCAAGCAGAACATCCCCTGCCGCATCGTGGTGAACCGGGAGGCGTCCTTCGCCTCGCAGCTCGTCGAGAAACTGGAAGTGCTTCCGGAATATGAGGGCGTTTTCATCTCGGCACAGGAGGCCATCCTGATGGCGGACAGCGGAACGCTCCTCACCGTGGTGGATACCAACCGCCCGTCCCAGGTGGAGAGCGAATCCCTCCTCATCTCCTGCAACCGGGTCGCCGTGATCGACCACCACCGCAGGGCGGTGGATTACATCGAGAAGCCCGATCTGAACTTCCACGAGCCGGGCGCCAGTTCGGCGTGTGAACTGCTCTGCGAACTGCTTCAGTACATCGCGGAACCGGCGGATATCCTTCCCGCCGAAGCGGATGCCATGCTATCCGGCATTGTTCTCGACACGAAGAGTTTTACCATCAGGACCCACAGCCGCACATTCGATGCGGCGGCTTTCCTCGAACGCTGCGGCGCCAACACCGCGTCCGTCAAGCTGCTGCTTCAGTCGGACATGACCGACGCACGGCTGCGCTATTCCATCATCAGCGAGGCCAGAGACTACGGAAACGGGATCGCCCTCGCAGTATCGGACATCCCCGCCGACCGTGTGGTGATCGCCAAGGCCGCAGACGAACTTCTCAATATCTCGGGCATCACTACCAGTTTCGTCCTGTCTCCTGTGGAAGGCGGCGTGGCTATCTCCGGCCGTGGCATCGGCGATGTGGACGTACAGCAGATCCTGGAGGCGCTCGGCGGCGGCGGAAACCGCTCCACCGCCGGTGTGCAGCTCTCGGGCATAACGTCGGAGGAAGCCTGCGGACGCCTCACTGAGGCCGTGGACGCCTATCTCGCCCGCAACAACATCGCTCAGTCCACCTGAGCGCTTGCAAAACAAACTGTATTTCAGGAGGAACTCTCATGAAAGTCATTCTTCAGCAGGACGTCAGAGGAAAGGGGAAAAAGGGCCAGACCATCGAGGTCTCGGACGGATACGCCCGCAATTATCTCCTTCCGAGAAAGCTGGCCCTGGAGGCCACTCCGGACAACCTGAACGCCTATAACATCAAGGAAAAAGCCCGTCTGGCCCAGATCGAACGCGAGAAGGATCAGGCCCGGGATACCGGCCGGCAGCTGGAAGGCACGACGGTCCACATCTCCGCAAAATCCGGAGGCGCCGGGAAACTGTTCGGCGCCGTGACCAGCAAGGAGATCGCCGACGCTCTGTCGCAGCAGTGCGGAATTGTCGTGGAAAAGAACAAGATCGTCCAGAACGAGCCTATCAAGACCTTCGGGACCTTTCCCGTCAAAGTCAAGCTCGGATACGAAGTCAGCGCCAACATCACTGTAGAAGTCACGGAAGCCTGACGATCCGGCAGTCATCCGCTTTTCAGCGAACACTCACGCAGGAAAGGAGCTTATTCCCATGGCAGCAGACGAATTGCTGGGCCGGCAGATGCCTCATGACCTTGAGGCGGAACAGGCCGTGATCGGCAGTATGCTTATCGACCCCCGGTGCATCGGCGACGTGTGCGGCACCGTGAAGGCAGACGATTTCTTCTCGGACGTCAACCGTGCCGTTTTCGAGACCATCTATTCCATGTTCAGCTACTCCAAGACCATAGATCTCGTTACCGTTCTTGCGCAGATGCGCGAAAACGGAACGGCGACCGAGCGGCTGGGAGAATACCTGATCGAACTGATGAATCTGACGCCCACGTCCACGAACGTCAAGGAATATGCCGACATCGTGCGGGACAAGGCTCTGCTGCGGGGCATCGCCACCGCAGGCAGCGAGATCAACACCATGGCGATGGAGGGCTTCGGTTCCGCGGGAGACATTCTGGACTCCTCCGAGCAGAAGATCTACGCTCTCCGTCAGGGCAGGAACACCACGGGACTTCTCCCTGTTTCCCGGGTCCTGGCTTCCGTTTACGAGCAGCTCACCGCAGCCTCGAAGTCCGGCAGCAGCATCCCCGGCCTCAGCACCGGTCTGCCGGATCTGGACAGCGCCATCATGGGCCTGAACAACTCCGACCTGATCCTGATTGCCTCCCGTCCCGGTATGGGAAAAACGAGTATGGCGCTCAATCTTGCGCTGAAAGCGGCAAAGAGTTCCGGCAAATCCGTTGCCGTCTTCTCTCTGGAGATGTCGCGGGAACAGCTGGCTCTCCGGCTCCTCAGCTCCGAGTCCTTCATCCACAACAAGAAGCTGCAGTCCGGCATGCTGAACGCCGAGGAATGGAAGAAGCTTGCCCGTGCTGCCTCCTCGCTCAGCGGACTGAAGCTGTTCATCAACGACAACCCCTCTCTCACGGTGGCGGACATGAACGCCCAGTGCCGCCGGATCGACGATCTGGGGCTCGTCGTCATCGATTATCTGCAGCTGATGCAGAGCGCCACCGGCAGCAGCCGCTACGCCGCGGAAAGCAGGACGCAGGTAGTGTCCGATATCAGCCGAATGATGAAGATCATGGCCAAGGAACTTAACGTTCCCGTCATCTGTCTGTCCCAGCTGTCCCGTGCCAACGAAGCCCGGCAGAACAAGCGCCCCATGCTCAGCGATCTGCGCGAATCCGGCGCCATCGAACAGGATGCGGACATCGTCCTTGCCCTGTACCGTGAGGATTATTACAACAAAAATTCCGAGGTCGGCAATCTCGCCGAGTGCATCGTGCTGAAAAACCGCCGCGGAGAGACCGGAACCATCGAACTGGAATGGATCCCGGAATACACCACCTTCACCTCCGTCGACCGCATCCACAGAGAGGACGGCGCCGGCTGATGAAAAACCTCGTTCTCTCCTTCCTCCGGCAACGGGGACTTCTGCCGCCCGCCGGCTCCTGTGCCGTGGCGGCCGTTTCGGGAGGAGCGGACAGCATGTGCCTGCTGGATGTGCTTCACGGTATCTCCCGCGAATACGGATGGACCGTCTGCGCCGCCCATTTCAACCACTGCCTGCGCGGCGAAGAGTCCGACAGGGACGAGAACTTCGTAAGCAGTCACTGCGCGGCGGCCGGCATTCCCTTCTACTCCGCGAGAGAGGATGTCTCTCTCTGGGCCGAAGAAAACCATATGGGGACGGAGGCCGCGGGGAGGGAACGACGCTATCGGTTCCTCGAAACGATCCGGGAGAAGACCGGCGCTGTCTTCGTCGCCACCGCCCACAACGCCGACGACAATGCAGAGACCGTACTCATGCATCTGCTCCGGGGGACCGGGACCGCCGGCCTGTGCGGCATCCAGCCGCAGTACGGGCGGGTGATCCGGCCGCTGCTTTCCGTCTCCCGGTCAGAAATCGAAGAATACAATATTGCCAGAGGAATCCCCTGGATCGAAGACAGTACGAACGGAGACGATTCTCTTCTCCGCAACAGGCTCCGCCATCAGGTGATCCCCGTGCTGAAAGACATGAATCCCGCGTTTGCCGATGCCTGCCGCCGGCTGACCCTGCTGGCCGCACTTGACGAGAAGGCTCTCTCCGCTCTGGCGGAGGAAGCGGCCCGTCCGTATGCGGAAACCGGAAAGATCCCCGTGGCCGCTCTGGCGTCCCTTCCCGATGCGGTCGCTCTCCGGGTCATACGCCTGATGGCCGGGAGTGCGCTCTCCTTTGACCACACCGACGCCGTCCTCCGGCTGTGCCGTTCCGGATCAGGAACGCTGTCTCTTCCCGGCGGGCAGGTTCGGAGCGACGGTTCGGAACTCGCGTTCGGCACCCCTCTCGTCCCGGTTCTTTCCGAGACGGAACTGGAGCAGGATATTCCGCTCTTCCTTCCGGAAGCCGGTCTCCATGTAACTCTCTCGCGAGGGATTTTCGACGGCAGAGTTAACAAATCGTTTACTGAATATCTGTTCAAAACAGACGATGTCTGTGGTAAAATCGTCGTCAGACCGCGCCTGCCGGGCGACCGATATACGCTTCGGACACGCGGCTGTACAAAGTCGCTGAAAAAACTCTTTAACGAGGCATCCGTCCCCGTTGAAAAGCGCGGCGCCGTTCCCGTATTTTCCGATGAAGCCGGAATCCTGGCGGTGTATCCCTTCGGTCCCTGCGTCCGCGGGAAACCGGAGCCCGGAGATGCCGTCTGCAGAATACTGATCAGGGAGTCCTTGCAATGATGAAAGAAGATATCGCTTACGTCCTTTACAGTCAGGAGGCCCTTCAGGAAAAGGTGAAAGAACTGGGGGCTCTCATCACGGAAGAGTATGCCGGAAAATCGCCGTTTCTCATCGGGGTCCTGAAAGGCTGTTTCATCTTCATGGCCGATCTGTGCCGCTGTATCGATCTGCCGTGCGACATAGATTTCATGGCTGTTTCCAGCTACGGAAACGGCACCAGCACCACCGGAGCCGTTTCCATCACCAAGGACCTTTCCCGCGACATCGAAGGACGGGATGTCCTGATCGTGGAAGATATCCTGGACAGCGGCGTCACCCTCTCCTATCTGAAGAGTTATCTTCTCAACCGCCGCCCGGCTTCCGTCAGGATCTGCACGCTGCTGGACAAGCCCGCACGCAGAAGAGCGGACATCGCCGCCGATTACGTCGGGTTTGTCTGCCCGGACAACTTCGTTGTCGGGTACGGCCTTGACTATGCGGAAAAATACCGCAATCTCCCCTTCATTGGCGTTCTCAAACCCGAGATCTACGAGTGACCCCGGCGGCCGCGGCTGCCTTTCACATCAACCGGAAGGAAGGATTCTCCTTACATGAAAAAACGTAAGTTTTCGCCCCGAGACATCGGCTATTATGTCCTGATCCTGGTCATCGTCGTCGCTGTCATCGTGATGATCACCTCACCTTCGCCCAAAACGAGCACGAAGATCGAGGATTATTCCGAGGTCCGCCGTCTGTTCGACAACGACGAGGTGACCCGCTTTACCATAGAAGACGACACGCTGACCATGAAGCTCACCCATACCTACGGGGACACGGAGACAGATATCGTAACTCATGACCTTTACAGCGTCTCCATCTTCTATAACGATATGGCGGACAAGATCGACGAGCTGATGACGACGAAGGAAGACTTCAGCTACAACTACGTGCCCTCCACGGAGATCCCCTGGTGGGTCAGCATGCTGCCCTATATCCTCATCATGGGTGCTTTCCTGGTCCTGTGGATCGTCATGGCCAACCGGGCCGGCATGGGCGGGGACAAGGGGGTCGCCCGCTTTGGGAAAGCCCGCACCCGTCTGGGAAGCGAGGAGAAGCGCAAGGTCACATTTGACGACGTCGCCGGAGCCGATGAGGAAAAGGAAGAACTCGCCGAGATCGTGGATTTCCTCAAGGATCCCCAGAAGTATACCGCGCTGGGCGCCCGCATTCCCAAGGGTGTTCTGCTCGTGGGCCCTCCGGGCACCGGAAAAACGCTGATCGCCAAAGCCGTGGCCGGCGAGGCCAACACCCAGTTCCTTTCCATTTCCGGCTCCGATTTCGTGGAGCTCTACGTGGGCGTTGGTGCCTCCCGCGTCCGCGACCTGTTCGACCAGGCGAAGAAGCTGGCCCCCGCCATCATCTTCATCGATGAGATCGACGCCGTAGGACGTCAGCGTGGCGCAGGACTCGGCGGCGGACACGATGAGAGAGAACAGACGCTGAACCAGCTGCTGGTGGAAATGGACGGTTTCAGCAGCAACGAGGGCGTCATCGTCATGGCTGCCACCAACCGTGCGGACATCCTGGACAACGCTCTCCTGCGTCCCGGCCGTTTTGACCGCACCATCTATGTGGGCGTTCCCGACATCAAGGGACGCGAAGCCATCCTGAAAGTCCATGCGCGGAACAAGATGCTCGGAGAGGATGTCGATCTGAAGAGCATCGCCCGCGGCACTCCCGGCTTTACGGGCGCCGATCTGGAGAATCTCCTGAACGAGGCCGCCCTTTTGGCCGCGCGCCGGAACAAGCGCTTCATCACCATGGCGGAAATGGACGAGGCCGCTTTGAAGGTGATCGCCGGTCCAGAAAAGAAATCCCGTGTCGTCAGCGACAAGGAGCGGAAGCTCACCGCCTATCACGAGGCCGGCCACGCCGTCACCTCCTACCATCTCGATCACGAGGCCCCCGTGCACCAGATTACCATCATCCCCCGCGGGCAGACAGGCGGCATGACGATCTACCGTCCCACGGAGGACCAGTCCTTCAACAGCCGCGGACAGATGTTCGACCGCATCGTCACCAGTCTCGGCGGCCGCATGGCGGAAAAACTCTTCCTGGATGACATTTCGACAGGGGCGTCCAACGACATCCAGCAGGCGACGGCCATCGCCCGCAGCATGGTTACGAAATACGGCATGAGCGAGCGCCTCGGCCCCATCTCCTACGAGGACAGCAGCCAAAGCGTTTTCATCGGGCGGGACTTCGGCCACACCAAAGCCTATTCCGAAGAAACGGCCGCAATGATCGACGAAGAGGTCCACGCAATCTTCGACCAGGCCGTCGCCAAATGCGAAGAGATCCTCACGGAGCACAAGGACCTGCTCGTCACGGTAGCGGAGTATCTGCTGGCCAACGAGACCATGAGCGGAGAGACCTTCACCTACATCTGCAGCCACGGCGGAGAGCTTCCGCCGGAGCCGGAGACGAAGCCGGAACCGCCCGTTCCCGACAGCACTTCCTCACCTGAGGTGCCCGAAGGGACAGAACTCCCTGACCAGGCACCCCCGGCCGTCTCTCGGGACGAGGCAGCTCCTCTCCCGGAAGACTCTGTAAACAACGATCCTCCCTCCGTGGAAGAATAAGGACGCATCAGACAGGACATGATCCCCCAAAAAGGCGGTCATGTCCTGTTTATCATCATTTCATGCAAAAACCGAACTGGACTCCTCTTGACTGCGGTGCTATAGTTTATCTAGAAATCAGAAATGAGTTCAACCCCAACATCTTGTGTTTATTCAGGAGGCATACCTATTATGATCCAGGTCAACGTCAAGGGCGGCGTCATGACGGACGCCGAGAAGGAAGCCTATATCCGCAGGGCAAGGGAACAGTATCCCGACAAGCGCATCTCCTCCATGGACATCACGCTCGACGGGGACTTTGCCGACATCACATACCACTGGGAGACCGTGCCCTTTGAGCGCATCCGCAGAATCACCGGCTATCTGGTGGGCACGCTGGACCGCTTTAACAACGGGAAGCGCGCCGAGGAGGCCGACCGCGTCAAGCACGGTATCGGCTGATCGATCCGAAAAAGCAGACCCGCCGGGGATTTCTCCCGGACGGGTCTGCTTTTCTTTTCCGTTATTTCTCCTGCGGGGAGTTATTTGTGGTAGAGCTTTTTCGTCTGATAGACAGGCTCGCATGTCATGTTCACGCCCAGTTTCTTGAACACGTTGATGTCCACGCTGCTGAGCATGACCGAGGAATGAGCCTCGCAGTTGTGGAGCTCACCCAGCCGGTCCATCGCCTTCTTCGCGTTATCGTCCGTAACGGCTGAGATGCACAGCGCGATCAGGATCTCGTCCGTGTGAAGCCTCGGGTTGTGATTCCCCAGACGGCTGGTCTTCAGATCCATGACCGGCTCGATCACCTCTGCCGGCAGCAGCTGGATGGCGCTGTCCAGACCGGCCAGGGCTTTCAGCGCGTTCAGCAGCATGGCCGAGCTGGCCCCCAGCAGGGAACTGGTCTTTCCCGTGACGATCCTTCCGTCTGGAAGTTCCAGCGCGGTCGCGGGCTCTCCCGTCTGAGCGGCCTTCTCGTTGGCCGCGGCGATGACCGGACGCTCGGAAGCGTCGATGTCGGTCTGCTCCATCAGCAGTTCGATCTTCTGAGCCTCCTCTGGGACTCCCTCGCCTCTCGCGACCTTGCAGCGCGCCTCGTAATACCTGCGGATGATCTCATTGCGGGAGGCTTCGTGCACGGCGTCCCAGTCCACGATGCAGTTGCCCGCCATGTTCACTCCCATATCCGTGGGGGATTTGTAGGGGCATTCTCCCAGCATCCGTTCCAGACAGGCTCTTACGACCGGGAAAACTTCCACGTCGCGGTTGTAGTTGACGGTAGTCACTCCGTATGCCTCCAGATGGAAGGGATCGATCATGTTGATGTCGTTCAGATCCGCGGTGGCCGCCTCATAGGCGACGTTCACCGGATCCTTCAGTGCCAGGTTCCAGATGGGGAACGTCTCGAACTTGGCATAGCCGGCCCGTATGCCGCGTTTCTGTTCATGGTAAAGCTGGCTCAGGCACGTTGCCATCTTTCCGCTGCCCGGACCAGGCGCCGTGACCACGACCAGTTCCCGGGAGGTCTCAATATAGTCGTTCTTCCCGTATCCCTCGTCGGACACCACCAGCTTCAGATTGGACGGATAGCCTGCGATGGGATAGTGATGATACACCTTTACTCCCAGTGCGTCCAGCTTGCGGGAGAATGCCTCGGCGCTCGCCTGTCCCGTGTAGCAGGTCAGCACGACGCTGCCGACATACAGGCCGAACCCGCGGAAGGCGTCGATGAGACGAAGGACGTCCAGATCGTAGGTGATTCCAATATCCCCGCGCACCTTGTTCTTTTCGATGTCGGAGGCGTTGATGGCGATCACGATCTCCGCCTGATCCTTCAGACGGGAGAGCATGCGAATCTTGCTGTCCGGAGCGAAGCCCGGCAGCACGCGCGATGCGTGATAATCGTCGAAAAGCTTTCCCCCGAATTCCAGGTACAGCTTCCCTCCGAACTGGCGGATGCGTTCGGCGATATGCTTAGACTGCATGTTCAGATACTTCTCGTTGTCAAAACCGACCTTAAACATCTTTCACTCCCCCGAAAACAAAAAAAGCGCGGACAGCCCAGTTCCTATCCGCTTTTTGACTTTACCATACCCTTCGGCAAATTGCAAGAGCGGTTATCGTCATCCGGATGGGAATTCCGTCACATTTGGCCAAGTTTTTTTGTTGCCAAGAAGCCGTTTCCTGTTGTATATTAAAGTGTGTTTTCCTATGCAGCCGGACGCATTGCGCCGGCCGGCAGAGCAGAATTGATCAAGAGGAGGAACTTCCATGCCGCAGTTCAAAAAAGTACTGATCGCCAATCGCGGCGAGATCGCCATGCGCATCTTCCGCGCCTGCCATGATCTGAAGATCAAGACCGTGGCCATATACTCCAAGGAAGACCTGTACAGCAGTTTCCGTACCGCCGCCGACGAATCCTATCTGATCGGCGAGAACGAGACTCCTCTCGGCGCCTATCTGAACATTCCCCGCATCATCCAGATCGCGAAGCAGCACAACGTGGACGCCATCCATCCCGGCTACGGCTTCCTCAGCGAAAACGGTGACTTCGCGCGCGCCTGCGAGGCTGCGGGCATCAAATTTATCGGCCCCACCTCCGGCGTTCTGGACATGATGGGCGACAAGCTCTCCGCGAAGCATCTGGCTCAGGAGTGCAAGGTAGCCACGATCCCCGGCACCACGGAGCCGCTGCAGAGCAAGGAACAGGCTCAGAAACTGGCCTTCGAGTTCGGCTTCCCCGTCATCCTGAAGGCAGCGGCGGGCGGCGGCGGCAGAGGCATGCGCCGCTGCGACACCGTGGAAGAGGTCGGCATCAATTACGATCTTGTCAAGGCTGAGGCGAAAAAGGCCTTCGGCAACGATGACATCTTTATGGAGAAGTTCCTAGTAGAACCCAAGCACATTGAGGTGCAGGTCCTGGGAGACGAGCATGGGAATCTCGTCCATCTGTATGAGCGCGACTGCTCTCTGCAGCGCAGATACCAGAAGGTCGTCGAATTCGCCCCCGCCTGGTCGGTCCCTGAATCCGTGCGGGCCGAGCTCCACGCGGATGCGGTGAAGATCGCCAAGCACGTGGGTTATATCAACGCCGGCACCCTGGAATTCCTGGTGGACAAGAACGGCGGACACTATTTCATCGAGATGAACCCCCGCATCCAGGTCGAGCACACCGTGACCGAACAGGTGACTGGCATCGACCTTGTCCAGGCGCAGATCCTGATTGCCGAGGGCTATCCTCTCAGCGATCCCCAGATCGGCATCTCCTGCCAGGACGAGATCAAGGTCAACGGCTACGCGATCCAGTGCCGCGTGACCACGGAAGACCCCGCCAACAACTTCGCGCCCGACACCGGCAAGATCACCGCCTGGCGTTCTCCCGGCGGTTTCGGCATCCGTCTCGACGGCGGCAACGCCTACACCGGTGCTGTCATCTCCCCTACTACGACTCCCTGCTGGTGAAGATCACCGCCTCCGGCCGCAACTTCAACTCCACGTGCGACAAGGCTGCCCGTGCTCTGAACGAGGTCCACGTCCGCGGTGTGAAGACCAACATATCCTTCGTCACGAATATCCTGAACAACCCCGTGTTCCGCGAGGGAAAATGCCACACGAAGTTCATCGACGAGACGCCGGAGCTTTTCGACATCAATTACGGCCTGGACCGTGCGACCAAGGTCTTGAAATACATCGCCAACATCGTCGTCAAGGAGCGGGAAGGCCACAAGTTCTATGAAAAGCCCCGCTTCCCGCCTGTCACCGGACAGCGTCCGGAGGGCCTCAAGCCGATGCTTGACCGGGAGGGCCCCGAAGCTGTCGCGAAGTGGGTCCTTGATCAGAAGAAACTGCTGATCACCGACACCACCACCCGTGACGCTCACCAGTCCCTGCTCTCCACCCGCCTGCGCACCAGAGATATCATCAAGGGCATGGACGGCATCAGCGAGATCCTCGGTGACGCCTTCTCCTTCGAGTGCTGGGGCGGGGCGACCTTCGATGTCGCCTACCGCTTCCTGCGCGAGTCCCCGTGGGAGCGACTGGATCTGATCCGCGAAAAGGCCCCCAACGTCCTGCTGCAGATGCTGCTGCGCGGGGCCAACGCCGTCGGCTATACCAACTATCCCGACAACGTCATCCGTGAGTTCGTCAAGGAGTCCGCGAAATCCGGCATCGACGTGTTCCGCATCTTTGACTCCCTGAACTGGATCCCCGGCATGGAGATTGCAATGGACGAGGTCCTGAAACAGGGCAAGATCTGTGAGGCCTCCATCTGCTACACCGGCGATATCCTGGATCCGAAGCGCGACAAGTACACGCTCGAGTATTACATCAACATGGCCAAGGAACTGGAGAAGCGCGGTGCACACATGCTGGCCATCAAGGACATGTCCGGTCTGTTGAAGCCCTATGCCGCAAAGAAGCTGGTCTCCGCCCTGAAACAGGAGATCGGCATCCCGGTCCACCTGCACACCCACGATACCACCGGAAATCAGGTGGCGGCGCTTCTGCTTGCTGCCGAGGCCGGCGTCGACATCGTGGACTGCGCCATCTCCTCCATGGCCGGTCTGACCAGTCAGCCTTCCCTGAACGCCGTCGTCTCCGCCCTGCAGGGCACGGAGAGGGATACCGGCCTGGATCCCGAGCGTCTGCAGTATCTGACCGACTACTGGGAGGATATCCGCAAGCGCTACGACAGTTTCGACAACGGTCTGAAGTATTCCACTACCGACATCTACCGGTATGAGATCCCCGGCGGCCAGTATACCAACCTGAAGCCGCAGGTCGAATCCCTCGGTCTCGGCACCCGGTTTGCGGAAGTCAAGGAGAACTACCGCAAGGTCAACGAGATGCTGGGCGACATCGTCAAGGTCACTCCCTCCTCCAAGATGGTGGGAGACCTAGCCATCTTCATGACCCAGAACAACCTGACCCCGGAAAACATCGTGGAAAAGGGCGCTTCCCTGAGCTTCCCGGATTCCTCCATCAGCTTCTTCTCCGGCATGATGGGCCAGCCTGCCTGGGGCTTCCCCGAAGATCTGAAGAAGGTCGTGCTGAAGGACAAGTATGACGAGGCCATCAGCGTACGTCCCGGTTCCCTTCTCCCGCCTGTTGATTTCGACGCCATCCGCGAGGAGATGAAAGAGTTCACAGAGGACCCCAACTGGCGTGACATTCTCGGATATGTCATGTATCCGCAGGTGGTCCGCGACTACATGAAGCAGCAGAAGGAATACGGCTACATCATGCTGCTGGGCAGCCATGTCTTCTTCCACGGCCTGGCCGTGGGCGAGACCAACATCGTTGAGATCGCCGACGGCAAGACTCTCGTCATCAAGTACCTCGGCCTCGGCGACGTGGACAAGGACGGCATGCGCACCGTGAGTTTTGAACTGAACGGCGTCCGCAGAGACGTGACCGTTCCCGATGAAGAGGCCCAGAAGACCATCGTCAAGGTTCCTCTGGCCGACGAGGACGACCCGAAGCAGATCGGCGCCTCCATCCCCGGTGCCGTCAGCAAGATCTCCGTAAAGAAGGGCGACAAGGTAACCAAGGGCCAGACCCTGATCACCGTCGAAGCCATGAAGATGGAGACGGCCGTCACCGCCCCCGAAGACGGGGTCATCAAAGAGATCCATGTGGAGGAAGGTTCAGCCGTCAAAGGCGGGCAGCTTCTGATCACTCTCGCCTGACCCGCAGACCCATCACGCAAGCAGCACCGGAAGGCCGACCGCCTTCCGGTGTGCTCTGCCTCAGGAGGCCCCTATGATTACGCCTGATGAAATAGAGAGGATCCGTAACCGGATGGCCGGACAGGTCGCCGGCAGGGAATTGTATGTCTACGATTCCGTCACGTCCACCAGTGACGTCCTGCGGGACAAGATGCTTCTCGGTGCCCCCGGTGGCACTGTGGTGGCTGCTTTTACCCAGACGGCCGGCCGCGGCCGCAAGGGCAGGCGATTCCAGTCGCTCAGAGGCAAGGGTCTGTATTTCTCCCTTCTCCTGCGTCCCCGATGCACACCGGAGGAACTGAGCTCTGTCACGCCCCGGACGGCAGTCGCCGTATGCGAAGCCGTGGAGTGGTGCACGGACGTCCGCCCCTCCATCAAATGGCCGAACGACGTTGTCTGCGAAGGCCGGAAACTCTGCGGCATCCTGACGGAAGCCATGCCGGATCCCTCCGACGGCTCCCTGTGCGCCATCGTCGGCATCGGCATCAATCTGTATCAGACGGATGCGGATTTCGGCCCCGAGCTTTCAAAGGTCGCTGTCTCTCTGGCTTCTCTCTCCCCCCGTGTGCTTCCCAGTGAGAGCACCATGCTGGAGACCGTCCTGCGCTGTCTCGACCCTCTGGCGGCGGAGTTTCCCGCCGGCCACGCCCGGGCGCTGGAACTCTACCGCAGTCACTGTCTGAACCCCGGGCGGGAAGTTCTGATCCTCTCCGGATCGGAAAGACGGCCGGCAAAGTGCCTCGGCGTCAACGACGACTTTTCTCTTCTGGTGCAGTATGAGGACGGCTCTTCCGCTTCTGTCAGTTCCGGAGAAGTCTCTGTCCGCGGGCTGTACGGTTACACATGAACTGTGCGAAAACCTCCCCGCATCCCGTCCCCCTTCCCGTTTTGTTTTCCCAATTTCCGGCAAGAAAAAGGAGTGCTCTGACAATGGAGATTTTTAGTCCTGTCAAGGAAGGAAAGGTCCGTGAGATCTACGATGTCGGCGACAGCCTCATCATGGTGGCCACTGACCGCATCAGCTGCTTCGACGTGATCCTTCACAACATCGTGAAGGGGAAGGGCACCGTGCTCACGCAGATGAGCCGGTTCTGGTTCGAGTTCACAAAAGACATCGTCCCGAACCACATGCTGTCCGTCGATCCCGCGGACATGCCGGAGTATTTCCGTCAGCCCGGCTTTGCCGGCAAGAGCATGAAATGCCGGAAGCTGACGATGCTGCCGGTGGAGTGTATCGTGCGCGGATATCTATCCGGCAGCGGATGGACTTCCTACCGTGAGACGGGTGAGGTCGGCGGCGTCCGCCTTCCCTCGGGACTTCAGGAAAGCCAGAAGCTCCCGGCACCGCTCTACTCCCCCAGCACCAAGGCGGAGATCGGCGATCACGACGAGAACATCACCTTCGAACAGAGCATCGATTATCTGGAAAAGCGTTTTCCCGGCAAAGGCCGGCTGTACGCTGAAAAGCTGAGGGACACCTCGCTTGCCCTGTACGAAAAATGCGCCGCCTACGCTCTGGCGCGGGGCATCATCATCGCTGACACGAAATTTGAGTTCGGTCTCGACGACGAAGGCAATTTCCTCATCGGCGACGAGATGCTGACCCCGGATTCCAGCCGTTTCTGGCCGGCCGCGGAATATGAGGTCGGCCACGGACAGCCCAGTTTCGACAAGCAGTTTGCCCGCGACTGGCTGAAGTCCCACGATCACAACTGGACAATGCCCGAGGATATCGTGGAAAAGACCATCGCCAAGTATCTGCAGGCCTACGAGCTGCTCACCGGCGAGACGCTGACCGTGTGAATCTCCCACAATTGATACAGCGCCGAAAAGGGGCTCCGGACGTTCCGTCCGGAGCCCCTCTCCGTCATTCCACGCTTTTCAGCGCCTCTGCCATGTCTATACGCCTCAGTTTTCTCCTCATGATCAGATCCACCGTCACGGTGAATACGAAGGTCAGGATCACCGCAATCACATAACTCAGGGGCGTCACCTTTGTTTCGAAACAGACCATATCCAGCCGTATCTGGTCCATAACGAACGCATGCAGCAGTTTTCCCAGAGGAAGTCCGAGAACGGCCCCCATCAGCGTCAGCACCAGATTCTCCCGGAAAACATACGCCGCCGTTTCCCTTTCGGAGAATCCCAGGACCTCGATGGTCGCTATTTCCCTCACTCGCTCGCTGATATTGATGTTGCTCAGATTGAACAGGACAACGAAAGCGAGCGCCGCCGCGCATCCGATCACCAGAGCGACGATATAGTTCATGCTCTTGAGCATGTTCCCCACCATGGTCCGGAGATCCGCCATGACCGAGATGGCCGCGACGCTCTCCTCTCCGGAGAGAGAGGCCGCTACCGCGTGTACGTCGCCGTCCCCCGCATCGGCATAGGCGGTGTTGATCTTCACCTGTCTGCCGAGAATGGCCTCGTAGGTCGCGTCCGTCATCACGGCGTAGTAATAGACATAATTCCGGAATATGCCGGTGACGGGCACTTCCGTGGTATGGACGTCGTCCGTCTTCAGGCGAAGCATATCCCCTTCGGCAAGTCCGAGCACTTCCGCAAGATTGTTGCTGATGATGACGCTTCCGTCTTCCGGCCACGGCAACTCCCCGTCATCCGTTTTCAGATGGACCAGCGAGGATATCTCAGGATTTGAGCAGGCGAGCACGTTCACCTGCTTCGTCCTGCCGTTTCCTTCTCCCTCCACCGTATCGGAACAGACAGGCACACACATGGAGAGGCGGTTCCCCGCCGTTTCCCCGAAGGTCTTTCTGTCCTCCTCAGAGACATCCTCCCGGAAGGTGATCGAATAATCGTAGGTCATGATCTTTCCGAACTGATCCTCCGCGATATCGCAGATGCTGTCCCTCAGCCCGAGCCCGGTAATGACCAGCGCCGTACATCCGCCGATCCCCAGAACCATCATGATCAGCCGCTTCTTGTACCGGAAGATATTGCGGGCAGTCACCTTGTGCAGGAAGGAGAATCTCCGCCAGAGGAAACCGATGCGCTCGATCCACACTCTCTTCCCTGCGGGAGGAGTTCTCGGTCTCATAAGCTCCGCCGGAACGCTGTGCAGTTCCTTCCGGCAGGCCGCGTACGTTGCCCCGGCAGAACACAGAAGCGCGACAACCAGCGCAGCCGCACCCAGTCCCCAGTTGTAGACGATCCTGATCCGTCCGAATCCGTACAGCAGGGAGTATCCTTTCCATATGCAGACGGGAAACAGCGCTGATCCCGCCAGGAAGCCGGCGACCGCTCCGATCAGCGCAGCAGAGCCGGAATAGAAAACGTATTTCCACGTGATCCGGGCATTGCTGAAACCAAGAGCCTTCAGAGTCCCTATCTGCGTGCGCTGATCGTCCACCATTCTGGTCATGGTCGTGACGCACACCAGCGCGGCTACAAGGAAGAAGAACAGCGGAAACACACGTGATATGCCCTGAACGATCTGGCTGTCATTGTCATAGGCCAGATAGCCCGCATTGCTGTCTCTGTCCAGCAGCCAGGTCTCCGGCGGCTGCAGGCTGTCGATCTCCTCCCTGGCGTCAGCCAGTTCCCTTTCGGCCTCGCTCAGTTCCTCCTCCGCCTCGGCAAACTGGTCCGCCGCATCCTTTTTGGCCTGCTCATAGTCTTCCAGCCCCTGTTCATAGCTCTCTTTTCCGTCCTGGTATTCCGTCAGTCCTCTGGCGTAGGCTTCCTTCCCGGCCTCCAGTTCTCTTTTTGCAGCACTCACCTTCATCCATCCGGCATACAGCTGCTCCTCCGTGTCTTTCAGCTGCTTTTCGGCTTCTGCAAAAGCGTTCTGAGCCTCAGCCTCCGCAGCGTCCAGTGCCTTCTGTGCCGTTTCCGTCTGCTCCAGCGCACTCTGTGCCGCCTGCCAGGCTTCCGGGACCCCCGACGCTTCTATCTGCCCGAGCGCTGCCCGGACCTGTTCCAGCTGCGCCGCTGCGGCAGTCCTGCTTTGCTCATCCAGCTCCGGCTGCTGCATCTGCAGTTCCAGCGCGGATGCCGTCTGCTGCAGTTCCGCGTACTGGCGGAGGATCTCCTCTGCTCCAGCGGCCTCCAGAGTCTCAGCCGCGCTCTCCGCCTGCGCCCTTGCCTCAGCCAGTTCCTGCCTTTTGCCGGCTAGTTCCTCCTCCGTCTGCGTCTTCTTCGTTTCATATTCTTCTCTGGCGGCCTTCATGCCAGCGCAGCCGTCATAATACTGTTTTTCTCCCCTGCGGATCTCCTCTTCCGCATCAGCCAGGCGGACAGCCGTGCTGTCCAGCTCCGCTCCGGCATCATCCAGTTCGCGCTTCGAATCCTCCAGTTTCTTCAGTGCCTCGTCCAGCTCCTCTTCGGCGTTCTTCCGCTCCTCCTCATAGGAGCGCTTCCCCTCCAAGTATTCCTCCTCGGCATCGGCGTACGCTTCTTCCGCCTCCGTCAGAATTTCCTGAAACCTTTCCTCCGCCCTGCGCTCGAGTGCCGCCTCCAGCAGCGGTCTCTCCTGCTCCCGCTGCCTGTCGTATTCTTCCGAGAAGATCTCCGCCGTCTCCTCCATGGCGACATAGAGTTCGGTAAAAATCTCCGTATCCAGCCCTTCCGGCCGGAAGCAGAAGAAACCCGCGAGCTTTCCGTTTCCAAGAGATGTGGTACCTCTTTCAACGCTCAGATACAGCGGACTGCTGCACAGGCCGCTGATTGTATACTCCCGGAACAGGAGCGGACCTCCGTCCTCTTCCGGAACGGTTATTTTTCTCCCGATGTCTTCTTCTGTGAAAGCCAGATGATCCGCCAGCACCTCATCCGCCCGCACGGGCATCCGCCCCGCTTTCAGCGCTGGAGCGTTGAGTTCGGAGATCATCAGGGCCTTCCAGGCCGTCTCCTTGCCCTCTTCGTTTTCAATCAGGAAATCCCCGCTGACGGAGCCTTCCGCGAATGCGACGCCTTCCTCTCCGGAGACGGCGTCGGCATCCCGTTGCGTGAATCCCATGGTCGACAGCATGCGGAAGTCATAAAACCTCTGCTTCCGCAGGTAATCGTCCCCCGTCCTGACCATAGCCTGCCTCATTACACGCAGTCCGGAGAAAAAACCGACCCCCAGGGCGATAATCGCCAGGATCGCGATGTATCTTCCCAAGGTCCTCCTGATCTCCCGCCAGCTGTTTTTTGCGAAAGCCGACGTTCTCATCACCATTCGATCTCCTCAACAGGCACCGGTGATTCGTTCTTTGCTACGGATTTTACGGTGCCGCTCTGCAGTTGGATGACCCGGTCAGCCATGGCCGTCAGAGCGGAATTGTGCGTGATGATGATCACCGTCATTCCGTTCTTCCTGCTCTGCTCCTGCAGAAGCGCCAGGATCTGCTTTCCGGTCTCGTAGTCCAGCGCGCCCGTCGGTTCGTCGCACAGCAGCAGCCGGGGATTCTTGGCGAGCGCTCTGGCGATGGCAACCCTCTGCTGCTCTCCGCCGGACAGCTGTGCGGGAAAATTGCCCATGCGGTCCGCAAGGCCCACCCGTTCCAGCACTTCCTGCGCCGGAAGGGCCTCCTTCACGAGCTGCGCGGCGATCTCCACGTTCTCCAGTGCGGTCAGGTTCGGGATCAGGTTGTAGAACTGAAAGACGAATCCGATCTCTGTCCTGCGGTAACCGGCCCGCTGCCGGTTCGTCAGGGCGGAGACCTCCTGCCCGTTCATGACGATCGTTCCTCCGGTCAGTGTATCCATGCCCCCCAGGATGTTCAGCAGCGTGGTCTTTCCCGCGCCGGACTGGCCGACGATCACGCAGATCTCTCCGGATTCCACTTCAAATGAGACGTCCTTAAGCGCCTGGACCTCCACCTGTCCGGAACGGTATGTTTTACTCACATGTTCAAATCTGATAAATGACATCCGTCATGCCTCCGTGTGTGTTCACTGCCTTTCAGTATACTCCGATTTTCCCTCTGTGGGATCATAAAATTATTGTAAATACCCGCCCGGGATCCGTTTTCTGCGTTACGATGTTCCCGGCTGAACACGTCTGCCGGCGGAAAAGGCCGTTCCGCAATTGTGCAGGCGGGCTTTTCGTGGTATACTGAATGGTAATGGTTCGCTGCTTTCCCCTGAGGAAGGCATATTATTTCAGGAGTTTTGACGCTATGACTGCTTCGGGATCCTCTGCCCTCTGCTCCCTGGGCATCGACATCGGGAGTACTACTGCAAAAGTGGTCCTCATGGAGGGCAACACCGTCCTGTATGAAAAATACGAAAGGCATCTGTCTCAGGTGCGGACCAAGGCGCTGGAGATGATCACCGAGATACGGGATCTTCTCATCGGCAGGGCGTTTACCGCTGCCATCTCCGGCTCCGCCGGGCTCGGACTGGCCGAGGCCGCCGGTCTTCCTTTCGTACAGGAGGTCTACGCCACCGGCGAGGTCGTCAAGGCGCTGGAGCCGGACACCTCCGTCGTCATCGAGCTGGGCGGCGAGGACGCCAAAGTCATTTTCTTCGCCGGCGGGACCGATGAGCGCATGAACGGCACCTGCGCTGGCGGGACCGGTGCCTTCATCGACCAGATGGCGATCCTTCTGAATATGACCGTGGACGAGATGGACGCCGCCAGCCTGCAGCATACCAGGCTGTATCCCATCGCCTCACGCTGCGGCGTCTTTGCCAAGACGGACATTCAGCCGCTGCTGAATCAGGGCGCCGCGAAGGCGGATGTCGCCGCAAGCATCTATCAGGCGGTGGTCAACCAGACCATCTCCGGACTTGCCCAGGGGCGCCGGATCTCCGGAAAGGTCATGTTCCTCGGCGGACCTCTCCATTACTGCCAGGGCCTCCGCGACCGTTTCCGTGAGACGCTGAAGCTTACGGATGAGACTGCCGTATTCCCGGAATACGGACGTTTTGCCGTCGCGATGGGCGCCGCTATGTTCAGCCGGAAGGACTCCCGCCAGTTTTCCTACGAGACAATTACCAAAGCCCTGGCCAATGCCGAAGGTGCCGTGACCGTCGGGCACAGGCTTCCCCCGCTGTTCGCTTCGGAGGATGAATACCTGGCGTTCAGGGACCGTCACGCGAAGGCCACGGTCGAGGAGGATGACATCTCCTCCTACGCCGGGGATGCCTGGCTGGGCATCGACTGCGGCAGCACGACCACCAAACTTGCGCTGATCAGCGACGAGAACCGTATCCTTTACAGCTTTTACAGTTCCAACCGCGGGAATCCCGTGGAGCTGGTCAGGGAACAGCTGTCAAAGATTTACGAGCTGTGCGGAGACCGGATCACAATCCGGGGCAGCGCCGTCACCGGGTACGGGGAGCAGCTGATCGAAGCGGCATTTCAGGTTGACGCCGGTGTCGTCGAGACCATCGCCCATTATACCGCCGCCCGCTATTTCCAGCCGGATGTGGACTTCATCTTGGACATCGGCGGACAGGACATCAAATGCTTCCGCATCAGGAACGGCGCCATCGACAGCATTATGCTCAACGAGGCCTGTTCCTCCGGCTGCGGTTCCTTTATCGAGACGTTTGCTCGTTCCATGGGCTACGGCATCGAGGAGTTCGCTGCGCTCGGGCTGAGGGGAAAAAGTCCCGTGGATCTGGGCAGCCGCTGCACGGTCTTCATGAACAGTTCCGTCAAGCAGTCCCAGAAGGAGGGCGCCACCGTCGAGGACATCTCTGCCGGACTGTCCGTCAGCGTTGTGAAAAACGCCGTATACAAGGTGATCCGCGCCTCATCCGCCCGGGAACTCGGGCAGCACATCGTGGTACAGGGCGGGACCTTCCTGAACGACGCTGTTCTGCGCGCTTTCGAAATGGAGATGGACGGACCCGTGATCCGTCCTGCCATTGCCGGCCTCATGGGGGCATACGGCGCCGCGCTGTACGCCAGGAAATTCCGGAAAAGCACCCTGCTCTCAAGAGAATCCCTGGCTTCCTTCTCCCATACCTCCCGCGCCGCCGTCTGCCGGGGCTGCACCAATCAATGCCGTCTCATCATCAATACCTTCGCGGACGGCCGCCGTCTGATCTCAGGCAACCAGTGCCAGCGCGGTCTGGGCCTGGACGCTCCCGACGCGGAACTCCCCAATCTCTACGCATACAAACGCGATTATCTGGCCGGGCTCACCGGCCGTCCCGGCAAACGTGGAAAGATCGGGATCCCCATGGCGTTGGGCATGTACGAACTGGCCCCCCTGTGGCACGCCGTTTTCACCGAGCTCGGATATGAAGTCGTCTTCAGCCGCCTGTCCACCCGCCGCACGTATGAAAGAGGCCAGTTCTCCATCCCTTCGGATACCGCTTGCTATCCGGCAAAGATCATGCACGGCCATATGGAGGAACTGATGGACGAGGGTCTCGATACCCTGTTCTATCCGGTCCTTACCTACAACGTGGACGAGCAGGGCGGCACCAACCACTACAACTGTCCCATCGTGGCCTATTACAGCGAACTGCTCAACGGGAACATGGACAGGCTGAAAGAAGTCACTTTCCTTTATCCCAATCTGAACATCAACTCTCCGCGGGCTTTCACCGCCACACTGTTCGAGGCGATGCACCGTCACGACCCCTCAGTCACGAGAGGGGAATGCCGCCGGGCCGTCGAGGCCGGTCTGGAGGCATACGACCGCTTCCGCCGCGACGTCATGGCAGAGGGCGAACGTGCCGTAGCCTATGCCCGGGCCGAAGGAAAGCGGATCATGATCCTAGCCGGCCGGCCGTACCACATCGATCCGGAGATCGGGCATGGCATCGACAAGCTCGCCGTCCAACTGGGCTTCGTCGTTGTCAGCGAAGACAGCGTCTGCCATCTGGAGGAACCGCAGAGGACGCGTGTCCTGAACCAGTGGACCTATCACAGCCGCCTGTACCGCGCCGCCCGATACGCCACCCATCACAAGGACACCGAACTGGTACAGCTGGTCTCCTTCGGATGCGGGATCGATGCGATCACCACGGATGAATGCCGCAGCATCCTCGAACCGGAAGGCAAGTTCTATACCCAGCTGAAGATCGACGAGATCACGAATCTCGGAGCCGTCAGAATCCGCCTGCGCAGCCTCCTCGGCGCACTGGAGGCGAAAGAGGGAGAGGAGACCGCATGAGCAGGAAGCAAGCCCCCAACTACATTCCCTTCACAAAGGAAATGAAGAAGACCCATACCATCCTCATCCCGAACATGCTTCCCATGCATTTCAAGATGATCATGGCCGTGATGAAGACCTACGGCTACGACTGCCGTCTGCTGGAGACCTCGGGCCCCTCCGTTGTGGAGGCCGGCCTGAAGTACGTGCATAATGACACCTGCTATCCCGCCATCCTGGTGATCGGCCAGTTTATCGACGCCATCCGGTCCGGCGCCTACGACCCCGACCGCACGGCTCTGATCCTGTTCCAGACCGGCGGCGGATGCCGGGCCAGCAATTACATTCCCCTCCTCCGCAAGGCGCTGGAGCGCGCCGGATACAGCCAGGTACCGGTGATCTCCCTGAGTCTGGCCGGCATGGAGAAGCATCCCGGGCTGGAGCTGACGCTGCCTCTGATGCACGGCCTTGTGTACGCGCTTCTGTACGGCGATCTTCTGATGTCGCTGGTCAATCAGTGCCGTACCTACGAGAAGGAAAAAGGTTCCGCCCAGGCATTGGCCGCACGCTGGGTGGAAAAGCTGGGAACGGAGCTCGGCAGCGGAAGCCGCATCCGCTATTCCGACGTCAAACGGAACTACCGTGAGATCATCCGCTCGTTCGCGGAACTGCCGGTGGAGCGTTTCCCGGCTGTGAAGGTCGGCATCGTCGGGGAGATCTTCGTCAAGTACTCCCCTCTGGGCAACAATGATCTGGAGCAGTTCCTCGTCAATGAGAAAGCCGAGGTCGTCGTCCCCGGCCTTCTGGATTTCATGATGTACTGTACCTATAACAACGTGCTGGAATACAGGATCCGGAAGGACCGTTGGTTCTCGTCCGTCATTAACAGCGTCGCCACCTCCTACCTGTCAAGGAAGAAGAACGACATCATCCGCATCATGGAGGAAGAGGGAACCTTCACTCCCATGACCCGCTTCGAAGATACGATCCGCTGTCCTGAGGGGACCATCGGCATCGGGACGAAGATGGGGGAGGGATGGCTCCTCACCGCAGAAATGCTGGAGCTCGGCCACAGTGGGGTCAAAAACATCGTATGCACACAGCCCTTCGGCTGCCTTCCCAACCACATATGCGGCAAGGGCATGATGAAACCCATCAAGGAGCACAATCCGGACATCAACATCGTGGCTATCGATTACGATGCCGGGGCAACCCGCGTCAATCAGGAAAACCGGCTGAAGCTCATGCTGAGCAACGCCCGGGAAAACCTGGAAAAGGAACTGGCCGCCGAAAACTGACAGAAAAAGACCGTCTTCGAAATGTCTTTCGAAGACGGTCTTCCGTTTTTTACTCTCCGGCTTCCGCCGGCGGCTCCGCATCTCCCGGAGTCCCGGTCTCCGGATCGGCGGCCTCCGGCTCATCTCCGGGTACCGGCGAAATCTCCTGTCCGGCCTCCCGGTCGATCTTCCGGCGGCGTCTGGCTTCCAGCCAGGGGAGGAAGCAGTCCGCATACAGATAATCCAGAATGGCCGCCGCGGGCACCGCCAGCAGGATGCCCACCAGCGCTGCGATGCGTCCGCCCACGATGATTGCCGTCAGGACCAGCAGCCCGGAGATTCCCAGGGAACTCCCGTACAGGCGAGGTTTCAGCACATAGCCGTCCAGGAACTGCAGGATAATGGTGAATCCGATGAACAGCAGCGCGTGCAGCGGACGGGTCAGCACCAGGATAAACGCTCCGCAGATGCCCCCGACCAGAGGACCGAAAGTCGGGACCAGATTGGCCGCTGCCACCAGGAAGGATACCAGCCCGATGTATTCCATGCCGCATATCGCCATGAAGATGGCGTTGGCCACTCCAACGATGATACTGTCGATCAGATTGAACACCACATACCGGTTGAGGATGATGTTGCACTTGCGAATGACCGCGATGACGAAATCATGCCGCTTCTCCCGGATGAAAACCGCCCTCATCAGCCGGTGCATGCCCGCCTTGAGGTTCTTTTTTTCCAGCAGCAGATAGACGGACATAATGAAAGCGATGACGAAATTGAAGATGCTTTTGCCCGCCACGGTGGAGGCGGATATGATCTTCCCGGTGTTTTCGGACAGATATTTCACGATAGCTTCCAGCAGCGCCTCCGAGGAGTCTGCCAGCTGCTGGATGTTCAGCAGTCTTCCGAGGGCATTGTGTCCCAGACCCCAGTTTTCAAGCCATCCCTGCAGCGTCGCCACGTAGGTGTTCAGATTCCTGGCCAGTTTATAGATGCTGGAGGCCAGCTGCGGAACGACGATGGCCGTCATCAGGACAAGGAAAGCGAGCACGGTAATTATCGTCAGAAGGATGGACAGGCGCCAGCCCGTCTTTTCCTTTTTCACTTTCCGGAACAGCAGCCGCTGGTAAATCTTCGCCAGCGAGTTCATGATAAAGGCGATAACGCAGCCGCCGATCAGAGGTCCGAGATAGGACAGCACCGTACGGATGCCGCGGGACAGGAATCCGACATGGGACAGCACGAGATAGAGCGCTACCGTGATGCAGCCCGCGATGGTATATGCGAACCAGCGCTGCCCTTTCAGTTTGTCGAATCGTCTCATGGAATCCCTCCTCCCGAAAAGCACTCAGATCCTTCGGGTTTATTTTACCCGCTTTTCCGCATGAATTCAATGCCGTTGAAAAGAAAAACGCCGGCCAGCTGCAGGCGGTCCCGCCGGGCGTTGCATTTGCGTTCTTTTATGGTATGATAGCGTATATCTGAGAATCAGGAGGCTCTCATGAAGATCCTGTCAACCCTTCACAACCACTGCACCATGTGCGACGGCAGAAGCTCTCCGGAAGAAATGATCTCCGCGGCGGCCGCCGCCGGCTTTACGGATTTCGGCATGTCCTGCCACGGGTACGCCCCTTTCGACCCGGCCTATTCCATTCCGGGCGAAGAGGAATACCTGACCGCCATGGCCGGCCTTCGGAATGCATGTTCCGGCCGCCTGCGTCTGTACACGGGGATCGAGGAGGACCTTTTCGCCCCCTCCGCAATGCCGGAACGGTACGATTACCGTATCGGGGACGTGCACTACGCCAGGGACCGCTCCACCGGCGAATTCGTTCCCGTCGACGGGTCCGTGGAGGATCTCCTGCACGTCATCCGATCCCTGTTTCACGGGAACGCGATGGACATGGTCCGCGATTATTATGCCAACATGGTGACCGCTTCCGAAAAGCGCCCCCTGGTCCTCGGCCACTTCGACCTGATCACGAAATACAACGAGAGAGGCCGTTTTTTTGACGAGGACTCGGACGAATACCGGGATCTTGCTCTGCAGGCTCTCGAGGCCTGCCTCGCCAGCGGTGCCGTGTTCGAGATCAACTCCGGCGCCGCGGCAAAGGGACTCCGCAGCGTCCCTTATCCCGCACCCTTCCTTCTGCGCCGGCTGCGGGAACTGGGAGGCAGCGTTACCCTGTCTGCGGACTGCCACTACGCTCCGTATCTGACGGCAGGCCTTGATCTCGGCGTTCAGAGTGCGCGGGACGCGGGCTTTGACGAGATTCTGCAGTTCATCGACGGGCGCTTCGTTCCGTTCTCTCTCTGCGACTGAGTTCTCACCGGCTGTCCCGGATTCGGGGCAGCCGCTCTCTTTCTCTCTTTTCGGTGGAAAATCGTCTCATCATATGATATAATAACAGGAACTTTAGTCCCGCTTCCCTTTCGGAAGCCGGCAAGACCGGAGAGGAGGGTCCGTAATGTCAGTCTGGCTTGCCATTCTGCTTGGGCTGGTTCAGGGCGTGACGGAATTCATCCCTGTCTCCAGCTCCGGACATCTGGCTGTGCTCGAACAGCTGTTTCCCGTCAGCTGTACGGAACAGCAGCTGATGTTCTTTAATGTTCTTCTTCACCTGGGCACCCTTGTCGCCATATGCGTTGTCTGCCGGGAGGATATCGTAAAAATGGCCAAAGGCGGCATGCGCCTGCTTCAGGGGCAGATGGATTTCTCTGTCTTCGGAGATCCTCTGATCCCGCCGACACGCCAGCTCCTCTGCATCGCCCTCGGGACCGTGCCGCTGCTGGTCGTTCTCCTTCTGAGCGGAAGGATCGCGCCTCTTTTTGCCATGCCGGGCTTCATCGGCGTGGCCATGATCGGCAATGGCTTCCTCCTGTTCGTCTGTGACCGGATGATCCGCCCGGGAAACAAGGGCCCACGCACCATTTCGCCCGTAGACGGGCTCTGGATCGGGCTCGCGCAGGCCTGTGCCGTTCTGCCTGGTCTGTCCACCCTCGCGGTCAGTCTGGCTGCTGCCCTTTCCCGCGGCTGCACCCGGAAATACGCGCTGCGCTTCTGTCTGCTTCTTTCCATTCCCGCCGTAGCCGGATCTCTGATCGTAAGCCTCGTCCGCTGCGTGTCCTCAGGCATCCAGTGGTCTCTTCTTCCGGCGTTTCTCGCCGGCTTCGCCGTAGCCGCCGTTGTCGGGATTTTCGCCATCCGTCTGCTTATTCGCCTGATGCAGCGGGGCAGATTCGGCCATCTGTGCACCTACTGCTGGATCGTCGGCGCACTGACGATCCTGATCTCCGTTATTTTCTGATTTGGAGGGATCTCTCCTTGGCTGACACCAGAAAAAAACGCCCTTCCAGCCGCTCTCCGTCGTCCGCCGGAGCGCGTACGCGCAAA
Source organism: Oscillospiraceae bacterium (assembly GCA_017540565.1). Taxonomy (GTDB): domain Bacteria; phylum Bacillota; class Clostridia; order Oscillospirales; family Oscillospiraceae; genus Alloscillospira. The sequence continues at coordinate 29,337 of JAFYAU010000008.1, read as the reverse complement.
AAGACGCGGTCTCCGGAACTTCTTCCGCGCGGCATGACGCCTTTCAAAACCAGGCTCATAGTCGTCATCGTCTTTTTCCTGCTGGGGATCTATGCCGCCCTGGGATATTTTGACTGGGGAAAAGACGGTTCCTTCGTCCGTGCTCTGTGCAACCTGTTCCGCGGTTTTTTCGGCTGGGGCTATTTCGTCGCGCCTCCGCTGCTCATCATTGCGGGCGTACTCCTGATATACCGTTATGACAAGCCCTGGGCCATCTGGCGCAGCGCCGCTCTGCTCGGCGTGATCCCTCTGTTCGGCTGCATCATGCAGCTGATCTCCGGATCGGCCGCGCCGGAAGGAAGTCTCTGGGCTTCCGGCATGTCTCTGTCCTCGGGCGGGATCATCTCCGGCGCGCTGACGAACCTTCTGGTGCGTCTTTTCACTCCGGCCGGGACGTGGATCGTCCTGATCCCCGCCATTCTTCTGCTGATTGCCGCCGCCCTCAATGTAAATTTCCGGGAACTGTTCACCAGCTACAGGGAAAACGCTCCTGCCAGACAGCAGGCCAGGAAAGAACGGCAGGCGTCCGAACAGAAGCGGAGAGCCGACGAATATGACGAACGTCTCCGCGGGCAGGAACGGCAGCCGCACGCCGGCGACCAGTTTGCTCCCTCCGGACGTACACCCTCCGGACAGCGGGGCATCTACGACCAGGAACGCGACCGCACCTTCGGTGGCAGATCCTCCGGTCCGGCCGTTCCGGAAACCGATCCCCGCGCCGCGGATCCCGTACCATCGGATCCGAATACAGAACCTGTTTCCAACTGGGACTGGTTCTTCCGTTCCGCCGAGGCTCGCCAGAAAGCCATAGACAGCAGCGGACGCGCCGCCGACGGCGAGTCCAACCGGAACCGCCGCGCCAGAGGCGAGACTGAGGGGAACGGCGGCAGCGTCCCCGAATTCACCAGAGACTCGGCTCCGGAAGGCCGCCGCAGGAAACCCTCTCCCGCTTCCGATTCCGTTCTGCGTTCTGAGCGGACGCCACCCCGCTCCTCGGAGGGAGCGGAGCGGAAAAAGCCGGCGGAAGCCGCGGCTCCCGTGCAGGCGCCGGCTCCCGGAGCGCCGGCCTATTCCTTCCCCCCGCTGGAACTCCTTCACCCTCCCGTAGCCGCAAAAAGCCCCGTCCGGGCAGAAGAGGCTTCCGCCCGTCTGGAGCAGGCCTTCCGCAGCTTCGGTATCAACCTTGCGGTCTCCAACTATATCCTCGGCCCCAACGTGACCCGTTATGAGGCGGAGATCGAACCGGGAACGAAGCTCAGCAAGCTGATGAATCTGGAGGACGATATCGCCCTGGCTCTGGGTACCTCCGGAGTACGCATCGCCGCTGTCCCCAACAAGGCCTCCACCGTGGGTATCGAGGTCCCCAACCGTACCGTAAGCACCGTTTACCTGCGGGAGATCATCGAGTCGGACGCCTTCCAGAAAGCCGGCAGCAAGCTCACATTCGCACTGGGCAAGAGCATCGCAGGCGATGCCGAGGTCGGAAACATCAACAAACTTCCTCATCTGCTCATCGCCGGAACTACCGGCAGCGGAAAGAGCGTATGTCTCAACAGCCTGATCCTCAGCCTTATGTACAAGGCGACGCCGGAGGATGTCCGCTTCATCCTTGTCGACCCCAAGATGGTGGAGTTCAAGATCTATAACGGCATCCCTCATCTGATGAGTCCTGTCGTCACCGATCCCAAAAAAGCGGCTGGGGCCCTGCAGTGGGCCGTCGTGGAAATGATGAAGCGGTACCGCATGTTCTCCGAGGAGAACACCAGGGACATTGACACGTACAATACCCTCATGCTGGACCGTCAGCGGACCGGCGGAGAGAACAAGCCTCTGCCCAGGATCGTCGTGATCATCGACGAGCTGGCCGACCTGATGATGGTCGCTGCCAAGGAAGTGGAGGACAGTATCTGCCGTGTCGCCCAGATGGGCCGCGCCGCCGGCATCCATCTGGTTGTCGCCACGCAGAGTCCCCGCGCCGATGTCATCACCGGCCTGATCAAGGCCAATATCCCCTCCCGCTGTGCGCTGAAGGTCTCCAGTTCGCTGGAATCCAGGATCATTCTGGACAGCGGCGGCGGAGCGGAGAAGCTCATCGGCAACGGCGACATGCTCTATGCTCCAATCGGCACCAACAAGCCCAAGCGCATTCAGGGCACCTGGGTCTCCGACGAGGAGCGGGAAGCCGTGATCAATTACCTGAAGGAGCACGCCGGAGGCGCCGAGTATGATGACGAGATGATCGCCGAAATGGACCGCCTGGCGGAGAGCAAGTCCGGCGGGAAGGCCGAAGAGGCTTCCTCCGGAAACGACGGCGATCCTTTCTCCGATTATGACGAAATCCTCCCGGAGGCCGTCGACGTGGCTCTGGACGCCGGACAGGTCAGCGTCTCGATGCTGCAGCGCCGGCTGAAACTGGGCTACTCCCGAGCTGCCCGGGTAGTGGATCAGATGGAGGAACTCGGCGTGATCGGCCCGTATGAGGGCGCCAAGCCCCGTCCGGTGCTCATCAGCCGCGCCCAGTGGCAGGAAATGCAGATGATCCAGGGCACCGCCCCGGCGGAAACGCTTCCTCCGGAGCCGGAAGACCCCTTCCCGGACTATGAATCCGGAGATGACTTCCCTCCCTACGATGAAGGAGAGGACTGACTTCCGCCATGGCGGAAACGATGGAAGGAGACTTATCCATGACAGTTGACAGATCCTGGTTTGAAGCGAAGGAAGCTGCCATCCCCAGAGGGCGTGTCCGCACCCGCTTTGCTCCCAGTCCCACGGGCTATATGCATGTCGGCAACCTGCGCACGGCTCTGTATACCTACCTCATCGCAAAGAAGATGGGCGGCGACTTTATCCTCCGCATTGAGGACACCGACCAGAACCGGCTGGTGGAAGGCGCCGTCGATCTGATTTACGCGACACTGAAGAAGTGCGGCCTGCAGCATGACGAAGGCCCCGACATCGGGGGTCCCGTCGGCCCCTATGTTCAAACGGAACGCATGGACCTCTATGGAAAATACGCGGAGCTGCTGGTGGAAAAGGGCGGAGCCTACTACTGCTTCTGTGAGAAGGAGCATGCCCACGAGACCGCTGCCGCGGGCGGCGAGATCAAAAAGCACGAATGCAGCTGTCCCGACCTCCCCCCTGAAGAGGTCTCGCGCCGGCTGGCCGCCGGCGAGTCCTTCGTGATCCGGCAGAAGATCCCGCGGGAGGGAACGACATCGTTCACCGATCTGGTCTTCGGCACCATTGAGGTCCCGAACGACAGTCTCGACGACCAGATCCTTCTGAAGAGCGATGGCCTCCCCACCTATAATTTTGCCAACGTGATCGATGACCACCTGATGGGAATTACCCACGTGGTCCGCGGCAGCGAGTATCTGTCCAGTGCGCCGAAATACAATCTGCTGTATCAGGCGTTCGGCTGGGAGATCCCCGCTTATATCCACTGCTCCCCCGTGATGCGCGATGCGCACAACAAGATGAGCAAACGGCACGGGGACCCCTCGTACGAGGATCTTCTCTCCATGGGCTATCTCAGTGAGGCCGTGGTCAACTATGTCGCTCTGTTGGGCTGGAATCCCGGCGGCGAGCGGGAGATCTACTCTCTGCCTGAACTCTGCGAGGTCTTCGATATCGGCGGGCTGAGCAAATCCCCGGCTATCTTCGACATTGACAAACTGACCTATTTCAATAGCGAGTATATCCGTGCCTTGTCCCCGGAGGCCTTTGCTTCCATAGCAGAGCCGTACATCCGCAGCGCCGTTCCCAACGAGGACTTCAGCGCCGCCAAGATCGCCTCTCTGCTGCAGCAGAGGACCGAACGGCTGACGGATATCCCGGAAAAGATCGCTTTCTTCCAGACGCTGCCGGAGTATGATCTGGAGCTTTTCTCCAACAAGAAGAGCAAATGCAATCCGGAGATCGCGCTGGATATGCTCCTGGCCGTTCTTCCCCTGTTCCAGACTCTTCCGGACTGGGAGCAGACTACGATCCATGATGCTCTCATCGCCGAAGCGGAGCGTCTGGGCGTAAAGAACGCCACGCTGATGTGGCCTCTGCGTATCGCCGTATCCGGACAGCAGGTCACTCCCGGCGGTGCGGTGGAGATCTGCCACATCCTCGGTCGCTACGAAACGCTGAACCGCATCAGCCAGGCCATGTCTCGGCTGATGACCGCCTGAATTCCCGCTCTTTCTGAAGGGAGGCCGTCCACAGGGACGGCCTCCCTTTATTAGGATCCGGCGCCGCTTTTTCCCTGCCTGGTTCGTTGACTTTGCCCGAAAGCCGCCCTATAATTACAGTATCCTATTTGAAAGCTGGGGTTTCCATGATCTTCAATATTTACGCGAAAGCCATGGCTGTTCTGGTCAAGAAACCATTCGTGCTGTGGGGCATCTCTCTGCTGCAGATCTTCCTCACAGGCCTGGCCTGGACGCTGTTCGGCATCATTCCCGGCGTGGCCATGTGCCTCGGATGGCTGCTGAGCACAAGCATGACGCTGATCTTCCTCCACGGATACCGCGGAAACAGGGTCAACGTGCTGATGCTCTTCGACTGTTTCCGCGACTGGTCCACCATCAAGCGTGTTCTGTGCGGCATGGGCTGGATGAACCTGTGGATCTTCCTGTGGGCGCTGATCCCTGTCGTCGGCTGGATCTTCGCGCTGATCCGGGTCTACCGCTACCGTCTTACCCCGTACATCCTGATGCAGGAGCCTAACGTCGCTCCTACGGATGCCATCAAGCTCTCCCGCGAGCGTACCGAAGGATGGAAGAGCCGCATGTTCGGCGCGGATGTCCTGATCGTCGTCGCCGTTTACGTGGTCGTCCTGATCCTCGGCCTGCTTGCCCGCATCCGTTATATCGGCGCTCTGTTCGGGATCGTCCTGTTCCTGTTTGCCATCGCCTGCTTCGCGTTCCTTCCCCTGTTCATCGGACTGGTGCGCGCGGCTTTCTATGAGGAGATCAAGGCTGAAGCCAACGGCAGTTCCCGCTGCCCCGCCTGCGGGACTTACGTTCATTCAAAGAGCGCTTTCTGCCAGAACTGCGGCGCTCCCCTGCATGCCGATCCCCGCGCTGAAGGACCCTCCGCTCCGGCAGTGACTGAACCCGAGCCTCCTGCCGCTCCGGCCGAAGAAGCCGCCGAGGAGGCGGAAGAAGCCGTCGAACAGGCGGCAGAGGGTGCTGCATCTGCCGCGAATGATGCCGAACAGGCGCTGAAGAACGCAGAAGACGCCGCTTCCGATATGCTCGATGAGTTCAATCCGGAAAACTGATCCTTTTCCTTTTTTTCCAGGATGATTTACAGGATCCCGGCACGGAAAATCAAGTATCCGTGCCGGGTTTTTATGTGCGTCTCGGCGTTCATAAAAAGTTAAAAAAGAAAATTAGCACTCTCCCTTGACGAGTGCTAATTCTGTGCTATAATACAGTCAGAACAAAGGAACAGAGACGATCAGAAACAGGAATCCCTGCAACGATCCGAAGCCTCCGTCCCAATGCTCAGAGCATAGGAACAAATGTGATGAGTAAAGGAGGAAATGACCTATGTTGTACCCGCGTATTTTTAATGAAAACCTGTTCGATGACCTGATGAACTTCGAATGGCCGGATTTTCCGGATATCGACCGGAAACTTTACGGCAAGCATGCGGACAGAGTGATGAAGACGGACGTTCATGAACACGACGATCAGTATGAAGTGGATATCGATCTGCCCGGCTTCAAGAAGGAAGAAATCCACCTGGCGCTGGAGAACGGCTATCTTACCGTTGGTGCCTCCAAAGGCGTGGATAAGGAAGAGAAGACAAGAAAAGGCAAACTGATTCGCCAGGAGCGTTATACCGGCTCCATGCAGCGCAGTTTCTATGTCGGCGAAGGCCTCTCGGAAGAGGATATCAAGGCCAGATTCGAGGATGGCGTGCTGAAGCTGACAGTGCCGAAGAAAGCCCCCGCTCTTCCCGAAAAGAAGACCATTATGATCGAAGGATAACGCCCACCGGGCATTTGTCCCTTCCAAAACAGCAACAGACCCCCGTCGGGAATCAGCCCGACGGGGGTTTTTCTGTTCCGAACATTCCTTCCAGGGAATCAGAACCCCAGGTTCAGTCCTCCGGTAAACTTGCTCATGTTGGCGTTGGCGGCGTTCTGCGCAGCCCTCATCGCCTCATTCACGGCTGCCACGACCATATCCTGAAGCATCTCCACATCCTCGGGATCCACTGCGTCAGGCTCTATGGTCAGACTTACCAGCTCGTACTTTCCGTTCACCGTAGCGGCAACCATTCCGCCTCCGGACTGGGCCGTATAGGTCTTCTCCTCCATTTCGGCCATGCTTTTCAGCATCTCCTGCTGCATTTTCTGTGCCTGCTTGATCATATTGGCGTTCATTCCGCCGCCGTAGCTTCCGCCCCGAAACGCTCCTTTTGCCATGTCAGCTCTTCCTTTCGTTATTCATTCCGTCACTTGAACCGGACGATGTCAAAAGCCGCCAGTTCATCCAGTTTGTCTGCCTTTTTTTCTGCCGGCGGTTCCGGCACGGTCTCTCCGCGATCCGCCAGGATCACGGGGGTAGGTCTTCCGAACACTGCTTCCGCCGCTTTTTTCAGCGCCGTCTGGATCTCCTGCGTATCCGCCATGATCCGGGCAAAGGGATTTCCGCATCTTACGATCAGGCGGACTCCCTGTCTTTCCCCCTCATAGGCATCCGGATCCGCCAGCATGATGTAGGTCGGGTCATCCACCTTGCCCTTCAGCGCGTCGAGCACCTGTTTCCACCCGGCGCTTCCACTCTCTTCTGGGGCCTCCTCCGGGGCCTGTGCCGGTTTCTCCGGCATTTGCTCCACGGGCGCAGCGGCGGGCTCTTCCCCGGCGCCTTCCGTCAGGATCTCCTCTTCAGGCTCAGAAGCCGGTTCCTCTTCTTCCCGGACGGGAACATCTTTCTGCGCGATTCTCTCAGGTTCCCTCTCCTTCTTTTCTGCGGGGGACGGAGCAGTTGCGTCTCCGCTTTCCAACCTCTGCTCCAGTGCGGCGACTCTGTCGGCCAGCGCCTCCGCATCTGTTCTCAGCCTGGCGCTGCTCAGTTTCAGCAGCGCAGTCTCCGCCCTCAGGCGGACGGACTTCTGGTCGGCCCGGTCTCCTCCGGCGTCCCGCAGCGTTTCCATCCATTTCATGGCCGTTGCGGGCGCCAGTCCTTCGGCGGCTTCAGCCAGTTCCGCCGGGCTGTACATCCCGCTGAGAAGGCCGCTGTCACGGCCGCCGGCCAGCTGGTATACAAGGATATCCCGGAGCAGCTGCTGCAGTTCGCCCAGCATTACGGTCATGTCTTTTCCGCCCCTGTACAGGAGGTCAGTCTGCTGAAGGATCCCCACGGGATCCTCCGCGCGAATCGACCGGAACAGCGTCAGGATCTCCGGCGCGCCGGTCATCCCGATAGCGTTCAGGATTCTGTTCTCGTCCACTACGTCGCCGCTGCACTGATCCAGCAGCGACAGAGCGTCGCGCATACCGCCGTCGGCGAGCCGGGCCAGCATGGCCGCTCCCTCCGGCGTCAGGTCTATCCCTTCCTGCGAGGCCACGTAAGTGAGCCTTCCGACGATGTCATCAGTTGTAATGCGTCGGAAATTGAATCTCTGGCAACGCGACAGGATCGTAGCCGGCACCTTGTTCAGTTCCGTCGTTGCCAGGATGAACAGAAGATGCTCCGGCGGTTCCTCCAGGATCTTGAGCAGCGCGTTGAACGCCGCCGCGGACAGCATGTGCACTTCATCGATGATGTAGACCCGTTTCCGTACGGACGCCGGCGAATACATCGCCTCATCACGCAGGATGCGGACGTTGTCCACGCCGTTGTTGCTCGCGGCGTCGATCTCTTCGACTTCGAGGATGGAACCGTCTTCTATTCCGCGGCACGCCGCGCACTCGTTGCAGGGATTCCCGTCCACAGGATGCTCACAGTTCACTGCCCGGGAAAGGATCTTTGCGCATGTAGTCTTTCCCGTTCCTCGCGTCCCCACAAAGAGGTATGCGTGGCTCAGGCGGCCTCCAGCTACCTGTCGTTTCAGTGTTTCCGTGATATGCTGCTGCCCCACTACGTCATCGAACGTGCGGGGTCTCCATTTTCTGTAAAGCGCCTGATACGCCATGTTCTCACCTCTCCTGTCCCGGAATGACTCCGGCGCGGGGCAAGACCGCACACCATCCTTCGAAGCTGGGATATGCCCGTTACCCGGACGGCTGACTCCGGATCGGCTGCCTCGCGGCACACATAAGGTTTCGCTTAATGCTGCTCGGTTCCCCGCCTGACATGGTTCACGAATTTATGTTGCGCAAGACCGACCCTTCAACGCTGCCCATCCGAGGCAGACGACACATCACAGATCCTGGGGAATGGAATTCCTCCCTGCTATAGCGGATTGCAGGTCACAGGGCACCGCTATCTCCCCGACTAGTGCGGCCTTGCCCCGCGCCGGAAGGTACGGGGTAAGCATACGATATTATACACACTTCCCCCCGCGTTCGCAACTCTTTTATTCCTTGTCACGGACGTCCGCCCTATCGTATAATGAAGAAAAAGGGGCCGGCTTTCCGATTCCCTCTCACGCTTCCAAAGGGAGGTTTTCCCATGAAACTCGCGGATTCCGCTCAGATGAAAGCGCTGGATGCCCATGCCATACACGATCTCGGCATTCCCTCAACCCTGCTGATGCGAAACGCTGCTGAGGGCCTGCTTTCCGCCGTCGGCCGGGCGCCATCCGGCCCCATTGCTGTCCTGTGCGGCAGCGGCAACAACGGCGGCGACGGACTGTGCGCAGCCGCCGGACTGCTGCTCCGGGGGCGTTCCGTGCGGGTGTTTTTCGTAAGTGACCCCGCCAGACTGACCCCGGACGCCCGGGAAATGCTCCGCCGTCTGGAAGAACTGGGCGGCACCGCGGAGCGTTATGCCGACGCTCCGGATGCGGATTCCTGTGTTGCCGAGGCATCTGTCATCATCGACGCCATGCTCGGCACCGGCCTGAACGCGCCTCTGCGCGGCGGCGTGCTGGCTGCCGTCCAGACGGTCAACGCCTCTCCGGCGTACGTCATCGCGGCGGATATGCCCACCGGCGTCTCCGCCGATACCGGAGAGATCCTCGGTGACGCCGTGCGCGCAGACGAGACAGTCACCTTTTCCCTGCCGAAGATCGGTCAGTTCACCGAACCGGGATGCACTTGCTGCGGCCGGATCACTGTGTGGGATATCGGGATCCCCGCGGAGGCGCAGGACACAGTATCATGTTCCGTTTCCGCCGTCGTGCGGGACGACCTGTCGCTTCCCGCCCGCGATCCGCTGGCCCACAAGGGCTCTTTTGGCCGGGATCTGATCCTTGCCGGCAGCATCGGTTATACCGGAGCCCCTGTCATGGCAGCGGAAGCAGCTCTGCGCTCTGGCGCCGGCCTCGTGTATCTGGCCGTTCCGGATCCCATCTACAGCATCGTCGCCATACGGTGCACGGAGGCCATGCCCCATCCCGTCCCATGCGACGACGACGGCGTCGTCGGCTGGAAGGCGAAGGACTATCTGCGCGACATGCTTGGTGCCTGCCAGGCTGCGCTCGCCGGGCCCGGTCTCGGGCGCGGATATGAACTGACCTCGCTGATTGAACTGCTGATTCGGGAATCGACGATCCCCGTCGTTCTGGACGCAGACGCGCTGAACGCCATCTCTGCGGACCCCTCCGTTCTGAAGGAGGCAAAAGCCCCCGTGATCATAACTCCTCATCCAGGTGAATTCGCCCGTCTCGGCGGAAGTACGGAACAGGGACGTCTGGCCGGAGCGCTGGCTTTCGCCCGCGAATACGGCTGCATTGTCGTTCTCAAAGGACACCGGACCGTGACCGCGCTCCCCGACGGCCGCGCTTTCCTGAACACCACCGGCGGGCCCGCCATGGCGAAGGGTGGCAGCGGTGACGTGCTGGCCGGGATGATCACGGCCCTTCTCGGGCAGGGTCTGGAACCCTGGAGAGCCGCCGTCACCGCGGTGTGGCTGCACGGACGGGCCGGTGACCTGTGCGCAGAGGCACTGGGTGAATATTCCGTAACCGCTACTGATCTGATCTCCGCCATCCCCCCCGCAATGAAGTCCTTACTCTGATTTCTGGAGGAACCTCAATGAAGACCATTTCCACTGTGGATATTGTCGGCCTCGGCGCACTGGGTACCATGTATGCCTGCGATTTCACCAAAACACTTGGAAGGGAGAACGTCCGTGTGCTCGCTGACGCCTCCCGAACCGAAAGATATCGCAGGGAGGGCGTTTCCTTCAATGGCGTCCCCTGTGACCTCTCGTTCTGCGACGCCGCTTCCGAAACAAGGTACGCCCAGCTGATCCTGTACGCCGTCAAGTACGGTGCTCTGTCGCAGGCGATGGAAGAGACCGCTCACCTGATTGGGCCGGACACCGTCATTCTTTCGGTGCTGAACGGGATCCGCAGTGAAGAGGATCTCGCCGACAGATTCGGCACCGACAAGATTGTGTACTGCATCGCCAGAAAAATGGATGCCGGCAAGGAAGGAAACCGGGCCGTGTGCAAGAACCACGGAGAGCTTGCTCTCGGCGTGCGTGACGGCGGCACGGAGGATAATCTGCGGGCCGTGGTCGCTCTGTTCGAGCGCATCGGGTTTCCCTACGCCCTTCCGAAAGACATCCGGCGGGACATGTGGAGCAAGCTCCTGTGCAACGTTGGCGTCAACCAGACCTGCAGTCTGCTGGAAGGCGGTTACGGCCTTGTCCATCAGCGCGGCCCTGCGCGGGACATGATGCAGGCCGCCATGCGGGAGGTCGTCGCCGTCGCCAACGCCGAAGGGATCGGTCTGACGGAGCAGGACGTGTCTGACTGGACCGCCACTATCGATGGCCTCAATCCCGACGGAGAGCCCAGCATGCGGCAGGACAGCAAAGCCGGCCGCCCCACAGAGGTGCAGCTGTTTGCCGGCACGGTCTGTGCTCTCGGAAAAAAGCACGGTATCCCCACCCCGGTCAACGACATCTTTCTGGAAAAGCTGCACTGAGCGGGCCTCATACGTTTTCTGTATCACAATGGGCACGTTGAATCCTGCAGTGCGCCCCTTTGTAAGTAAACTACAAGAGTTAAAACAAAACAGCACCTGTTTCGGCTGCGGAAGTTCCGTACCGATTCAGGTGCTGTTGTATTCCATGGTTCGTTCAACGGGTAAATACAGTTTTTATCTGGTCCTGTTTTTCCTTCTCTCTATTCCTGCATCAGAGTTGCCGTCATCACAAGCTTCCCCTTTTCAAGGAAAATGTACAGGACGGTCTCATCGCCGGGGACGGAGTAAACGCTCTTGCCCTCCAGCGGATAACTCTCATAACAGGTGTCCTCTTCCCGGTTCGTTTCCAGTTCCCCGGTCGGCACGTGATCCCGGCCAACGTAACGGATCGTCCCGATCTCGACCGCGCCTTCCGGTAGCCGTTCCATTTCACTGTCGGCGTCCTGATTCAGCCGATACCGTTTTCCATTATGACACAGGATCAGATTCCGCCCGATTGCCTCCGTCGTGTAGCGTGCAACGTACCGATCGATGTCCCACATCACCTCGCCGTCCTGTGTCACGGTGATCAGAACGTAGATCACGTCCGGACAGTCGTCGGATGTGTAGACCGTTCCTTCATATCTCAGGTCCGACCATGGGCCGGGACTGTCGTTGGAGTTCACCATGGGCACCTCATCCAGGCCGGCGTACCGAAAGAATCCCTCAGGGATCCATTCCTCACCCTGCGCGAATCTGCCCCGGCCGGCCTCCCAGGCGTCGTCCGTCCTTTCCCGCTCCATTGCCGTCCAGAGATAAGTCTTCCCATTGATTTCGAGCATCTGGACTCCCATGATATCACCGTGTGATCTCGCCCATTCGGCGGGAAAATCCGGTTCCGTCTGTCCGTCGGAAAGGAACGCCGGCACGGTTATGATGTCATAGTCCTCCCAGTCTGCCGTATCCACCCCGAATCTGGAATACAGCGTGTTGTTTCCGCGGATCACGAACGTATACGCGGGGCCGTACAGGCCCGTCTCCGGAACGTAATCGTAGGAAAATCCGGCCGTGACGATATTCTGGTGCGACACCTTATACTGCCGGCAGAATGCCTCCTCCATGGTCTCGTAAGGTATCAGCTCGTGCTTCTCCTCCTGTACGAGCGCGTCCCTGCGCAGGCAGGAGACGGTACAGTGGTCATTCTCACCGTATATGTCTATGGAAACGACCTGTGCCAGAAGCTCTTCCGTCTCTTCTCCCGCCGCATCGCGTGCCTGGACGATCTCATAATGGACCTGCTGCTGCTGACCCAAAAAGCCATAGTCGCAGACGTACGTCAGTTCGGGATCGGTGATCTGCGCGTATTCCAGCAAGGCTGTCATAACGGGATCGGACCCCGTCAGTTTTTCCATGAATTCCGTGTCCGCCATATGCTCTGATATCCCCTTGCACTGAAAACTGACGGACAGCTCCGGCGTTCCCGCCGGCGCCCCTGAGATCAGCGGTACATGCAGGCTGGCGTTATGATGGCTGTAGCCTTCCTTGCTTTCACCAGGTTCCCAATAATGCAGGGTCATGGTCAGTACGATGTCTGTCTGCGTGACCATACGCTCCGGCAGAAGATCGACCCGTCCGTCCAGGTACTCCAGAAACATCTCGCATTGCTCCAGGGCGGATTGCTCATCCATCGTCTTCTGATAGGAATAGACCGGCAGGCTTCGGACTCCGTCGCCCGCAAGGAGGCCGGGCAGCTTCAGCTCCGTCTTCACGTCCCTGAATATCAGGGTGCTGTACGCTTCCTGCAGCCCCGTCCCTGCGCCGTAGTATTGGCCCGTATATCCAGTCTCCCCTTCGGACGGGGCGGGATCGTCCGCAGGGGGCGTTTCTCCGGCGGGCATCTCTTCCGTCCCCTTCCCGTTATCATGCGGCGGTACGTCCTCCCCTTCGGCGGAAGGAGGTTTCTGCGGGACTTCCGGCTCCGTGAGCGCCGTGGTTCCATCTTCAGGCGGGGTTTCCGTCCGCTGCCGGAGCATGGACGGGATCGCTATTGACAGGACGATCACAAAGCAGGCTGCCGCTGCCAGCCATGCCCTGCGAACGCGCCTTCTGTGTTCTGCCTGGCGCTCAGCCAGCACCTCTTCTATATAGGATCCGTCGATCTCACCCATGGCTTCCAGCCAGAGTTCGGCGCTCATCTGCCAAGCCCCCTTTCTTCCAGGTACTCTCTGCATTTGCGGCGAAGGCGGGAAAGCCTGACGGAAACGTTTTTCTCGGACAGCCCGGTTTCCCGGCTGATCGTGCCGTGGCTTTCAAAAAACCAGTACCTCCGCAGAAAGAGCTTCCGGTCCTGTGACGACAGCGTATCGAGGAACCCCTGTATCGTCCGGACGGTCTCTTCCAGTTCCGCGCGTTCCGCTACCGGATCCTCTTTTCCCGTCACTTCTTCCCATTCATGCAGGGCCAGGTCATACTCGCTGTTTCTTTTCTCCGCTTTCTTTCTGTGATAGCAGTTCAGGGAAATATTCCGGACGATCCTGCACAGGAACGCCGACAGGGATCGCGGCCTGGCCGGAGGAATCGCGTTCCACACGCCGAGATACGCTTCATTGACGCATTCCTCCGCATCGCGCTTATCGGAGACAATCCGCAGGGAAAGCTGATAGCACAGTTTTCCGTACTGTTTTTCCAGCTCCCGGAGCGCCTGCTCCTGCCGTTCAAACAGCAGTTCGATGATTTTCGCGTCTTCCACGTCCTCGCCTCCCTTCATCCTATAAGTAGGTTTTTCTGGCGATTCCCTACATAGCATCCTGCTGAAATATCAGTCTTAGGGAATTATTCCCTCCAAAACGCAACGCCACCGTATCCGGTGGCGTTGTGTTGCTGCCTATGTTACTGTTTCAGCTGCCTTCTGCGGTTCAGATTCAGCGTACCTTCGTTCATGTCGTCCAGCCAGTCCAGACCTTTGACCAGACCGAACGCCACGCACATATCCGGATCGTCCGCGATCCGCACCGGGATTTCCGTACGCGTCTCGATCAGCCGGTCAAAACCCCACAGATGGCTTCCTCCGCCTGTTAGGACGATGCCGTTGGCGGAAATATCCGCGATCAGTTCCGGAGGTGTGCTTTCAAGGACGCGGATCACCGCCTCTACGATTCTCTCTCCGGTCTCCTCCAGTGCCTCCAGCGTTTCGTTGGAATTCAGCTCGATCACTCTGGGCAGCCCGGTCATCAGGCATCTTCCCTTGACCTCCACGGAGACGACATCCTCTCTTGGGAAAATGCAGCAGATCTGCCGCTTCAGTTCCTCCGCCGTCGCGTCCCCGATCATCAGGTTGTACTTGCGCCTCACGTACCGGATCAGCGCCTCGTTGAACGAGTCCCCGGCCACCTTGACAGAATCGGATTCCACCACACCGTTGAGCGACAGCACCGCAACATCCGTAGTCCCGCCGCCTACATCAACCAGCATCTTTCCGTCTGCGCCACTGAGATCCAGGCCGGCTCCCAGGGCGGCGGCCAGCGGAGTCTCCATCAGATAGACTTTTCTAGCTCCCGCTTCCATGCCCGCATCGATAACGGCGCGTTCCTCGACCTCGGAGATTCCGGAAGGGACGCCGATGAGCATCCGCGGCTTGAGCAGGCTGAAGGAGGTGACGCTTTTCACCATTTCACGCAGCATGCGCTCCGTCATCTCATAATCCGAGATGGCGCCGGCTTTCATGGGATCGATGGCCACGATATTCGCCGGGGTCCTTCCCAGCATCTTCTGCGCCTCCATGCCGTATTTCAGCAGGCGGCCGGAATTCTTGTCCATGGCCACAACCGAGGGCTCCTGGAGGATGACCCCCTTCCCGCGGGCGGCGATCCGAACGTTGGTCGTCCCGAGGTCGATGGCAAGATCTCTTTCAAACAGGATCATACGCTGCTTCTCCCCTCACTTTATACTGTCCGGCGGCGTGAGCATGCCGTCCGCCAGTCGGGCCCGCAGCCCGCTGTACCGGCGCGACCGATGGTTGTTTTCAACCATGCGCGCCACGACGCCGTCGCTGCCCACGATGACCAGCAGCTGTCTCGCCCTGGTGATGGCTGTGTACAGCACGCTTCTCGTCAGCAGCCGCGGAGAAGCGTCCAGACATACCAGGATGACCGCCCGGTATTCGCTCCCCTGCGCCTTGTGCACGGTCAGCGCCCAGGCTGGTTCCAGTTCTCCCAGCTGCTCGAACAGATAGCTGACCTGCTTGTCCTCATAATCCACCGTGACCGTCTCTCGCTGGTGGTCGATGGCGCGGATCACGCCCACGTCCCCGTTGAACACGCCGTTTCCGGCGATGCAGCCGTCCGGTGATTTCCACATTATATCATAGTCGTTGCGGGTTTGCATCACCTTGTCTCCCTCGCGGAAGATAAAGTCGCCCCAGTTCTTCTCCTTTTTCCCCTTGTCCGGAGGATTCAGCGCCTCCTGCAGCCGCCGGTTCAGATTCTCCGTTCCCAGCGTCTGTTTCCGCGAGGGGCACAGCACCTGGATCTCCTCGAATGGGATCCCCATCTTTCCCGGCAAACGTTCCCGACAGAGTTCCAGCACAGTCTCCTCCGCCCGGATCACATCCGACCGGCGCAGGAAGAACAGGTCACCGCCTTCGTTTTTCCACTCCGGCACCGTTCCCCCGTTGATCTGATGCGCTGTCCGCACGATCTTGCTGCTCTCGGCCTGCCGGAAAATATCCGTCAGTCGCACGGTGCATACCGATCCGCTGCGGATGATATCTCCGAACACGTTGCCTGGTCCCACGGACGGCAGCTGGTCAGCATCCCCCACAAGGATCAGCCGGCAACCGGCAGGCAGTGCCCGCAGCAGGGAGGCAAACAGCAGGATATCCACCATACTGGTCTCGTCCACGATAACCGCATCACATTCCAGAGGATTCTCCTCGTTGTGATCGAAGACCAGCGTATTTCCCTCTCCGGGCAGCACACCCAGCATCCTGTGGATGGTGGCGGCTTCCCTCTGGCAGACCTCGCTGAGCCGCTTGGCTGCGCGCCCGGTAGGCGCACACAGCAGTGTTCTGATCCGCAGATGGTCGAACAGCGCCAGAATCCCCCGCACACAGGTCGTCTTTCCCGTTCCCGGTCCTCCCGTCAGCACCATTACTCGGTTCCATGCCGCCTGTTCCACCGCTGTCCTCTGTCCCGGGGAATAGGTCACAGCCTGTTCCTTCTCCACGCGGCCGATCAGCTGGCGGGTCCTCTCATCGGGGAACGCGGTATTCTCCGCCATCCTCTCCAGCAGGACGGCGGCATCCCTCTCTGCGCGATACAGTTCTTCAAGGTAACAGGCTTCCTGCCCGGCGACCTCCTCCATAATCACGTCCCCGGTCTCGCAAAGGACGCACAGCGCCTCCTCCACAGGTTCCGTCTGCGTATCCAGCAGCTGTGCGGTGGCCTCCACCAGCTTTCTCCGGGGAAGGAAAACATGCCCGTTGTTCGTATTGTGGGCGAGTTCAAACAGCAGCGCCGCCTCCATGCGCTGGGGGGAATCCCCCTCGAAGCCCATGTCCAGCGCCATGGCGTCCGCTTCAAAGAACTCCGCTCCATACGCCGTCAGCACATAGGGATTGTCCCGGACCATATCCAAAGCCTGCTCCCCGGCGTGATGGTACATCTGCACGGCCACGAAAGGCCGGACCCCATACTGGTTCAGCAGCTCCATCAGGCGGCGCAGACAGATCTGCCTGCGAAAGGCTTCCCCGATCTCAGCAGCCCTTTTCTCACTGATGCCGCGTATCTCCGCCAGCCGGAGAGGCTCGTTCTCCAGCACTTCCAGCGTCTTGTTCCCGAACCGGTCCACGATCTCCCTGGCTTTGGCCGGCCCCACATATTTCAGAGAGCCCGCCGCCAGATAGCGGAAGATGGCCGCGGTCCCCGTGGGCAGCCTGCGCACCACGTAGTCCGCCTGAAACTGTTCTCCGTAGGAGGTATGATCCTTCCAGCGCCCCGTAAGTTCCAGTTCTTCCCCTGGGGATATGCCCGGCATGCAGCCGACGCAGGTGACAGTCTCTCCCGCCACGTCCACCCGGAGGACGGCGTAGCCGTTTTCCGGGTTCTGGTAGATCACCGAGGAAGCAATGCCCTGAATGGTGATCCCGTCGTCTCTGTTTTCCACGGTCACTCCTCGCCTCTGAGCCGGATGATCCGGTCACGCAGCTCCGCCGCATACTCGAATTCCAGCATTTTTGCCGCTTCTTTCATCTTCTTTTCGAGCTTCTCGATGGCTTCCTCCCGCTCCCGTCTGGTCATGCGCACACCGGATTCCTTGTGAGCGGAGCCGCCCTTGCTGTCAGAGATCTCCAGCAGCTCCCGCACGCTTTTGATGATGGTCTTGGGTACGATGCCGTGCGCCTCGTTGAACGCCTGCTGTTTGGCTCTTCTGCGCTCCGTCTCGTCGATGGCCGCCCTCATGCCGGGCGTAACGGTGTCCGCATACATGATCACCGTGCCGTCAGCATTTCTGGCCGCTCGCCCGATGGTCTGGATCAGAGACGTCTCACTGCGGAGGAAGCCTTCCTTGTCCGCATCGAGGATCGCCACCAGGGAGACCTCCGGCAGGTCGAGCCCCTCGCGGAGCAGATTGATGCCCACCAGCACGTCGAATTCGCCCAGGCGGAGATCCCGAATGATCTCCATGCGTTCCATGGCATCCACCCCATGGTGCATATACCGCACCCGGATGCCCACGCCAGTGAAATACTCCGTCAGATCCTCCGCCATCTTCTTGGTCAGTGTCGTGACGAGCACCCGTTCGCTCCGCGCCGTCCTGGCGTTGATCTCTCCGATCAGATCGTCGATCTGCCCCTGTACCGGGCGTACGATCACCCGGGGATCCAGCAGTCCTGTCGGGCGAATGACCTGCTCCGCGATGCGGGCGGAGCGGGTCCTCTCGTATTCCCCTGGCGTTGCCGATACATAACAGACCTGATGGATGCGCTCCCTGAACTCGTCGAAAGTGAGCGGCCGGTTGTCAAAAGCAGAGGGCAGGCGGAACCCGTATTCCACCAGGCTCTCCTTTCTTGCCCTGTCCCCGGCGTACATCGCGCGCACCTGGGGCAGTGTGACGTGGCTCTCGTCGATGAACATGATGAAATCATCGGGAAAATAGTCCAGCAGCGTCATGGGCGGAGAACCGGGCGCACGTCCCGAGATGACCCGGCTGTAGTTCTCTATCCCCGTGCAGTAACCCAGCTCTTTCATCATCTCCATATCGTAGGTGGTCCGCTGATGGATGCGCTGGGCCTCCAGCAGCTTCTGCTGGCTCTCGAACCAGGCGACCCTTTCCTGCATCTCCCGTCCGATCTCCCCGATGGCGCGCTCCATCTTCTCCGCTGTCGTCACATAGTGGCTGGCCGGGTAGATGGCAACATGGGACACGCTGTTGACCGCATGTCCGGTGACCGTGTTGATCTCGCTGATGCGGTCGATCTCGTCTCCGAAGAATTCAACCCTAACAGCCTTCCCATGGGCATAGGCAGGGTAGATTTCCACCGTATCGCCGCGTACCCGGAACTTGTTTCTTTCAAAAGCGAGGTCGTTTCTCTCGTAGCGGATCTCGACCAGCTTTTTCAGCAGTTCGTCGCGGTCCCTCGTCTGCCCCACGCGGAGAGAGATCACCATATTGGCATAGTCGATGGGATCTCCCAGGCCGTAGATACAGCTGACGGAAGATACGACGATCACGTCCCGGCGTTCGAACAGGCTCGATGTCGTGCTGTGCCGCAGGCGTTCGATCTCGTCGTTGATGGCGCTGTCTTTCTCGATATAGGTATCCGTATGTGCGATATATGCCTCCGGCTGGTAGTAATCGTAGTAGCTGACGAAATACTCCACGGCGTTGTCCGGAAAAAACTCCTTGAACTCGGAGCACAGCTGTGCCGCCAGCGTCTTGTTATGCGCCAGCACCAGCGTCGGCCGCTGCAGCTTTTCGATCACCTTCGCCATGGTGTATGTCTTTCCGCTGCCGGTGACCCCGAGCAGTGTCTGCTCCTCCAGTCCCAGGGAAAACCCCTCGGCAATGGCGGCGATCGCCTCCGGCTGATCTCCGGAAGGCTCGTATTCGCTTTTTACCTTGAATTCAGGCATGACGGCCCTCCTTCCGTTCCGTTCATTCCGTTTTCCCGCTCTCCGGAAAAAGCAGCGGCCTGAGGAACTGTCCCGTGTAGCTCGTCTCATGCATGGCTACCTGCTCCGGCGTCCCCGCGCACACAATCTCCCCTCCGGCATTTCCGCCCTCGGGTCCCAGATCTATCACATGGTCGCAGGACTTGATCACGTCCAGATTGTGTTCGATCACGACCACCGTGTTCCCCGCATCCGTGAGGCGCTGAAGAACGTCCAGCAGCCGGTGAACGTCCGCCGTATGCAGGCCCGTCGTCGGTTCGTCCAGCACATAAAGCGTCCGTCCGGTCGCCCGCTTGCTCAGTTCCGTGGCCAGCTTCACCCGCTGAGCCTCTCCCCCGGAAAGGGTGGTGCTGGGCTGACCCAGCTTGATATATCCAAGTCCGACATCCAGCAGTGTCTGGAGGCGGTCCCGGATCTTCGGAAGATTCTCGAAGAACGTATAGGCTTCCTCCACGGTCATCTCCAGCACCTGGGAGATGTTTTTGCCCTTATACCGCACTTCCAGCGTCTCCCTGTTGTACCGCTGCCCTCTGCACACGTCGCAGGGCACATAGATATCCGGAAGGAAATGCATCTCGATCTTGATGAGGCCGTCCCCGGCACAGGCTTCGCACCGCCCGCCCTTCACATTGAAACTGAATCTTCCGGGTCCGTATCCTCTGGCCTTCGCATCCTGGGTGGCGGCGAAGAGATCGCGGATATCGTTGAACAGATTGGTGTAGGTGGCGGGATTGGAGCGCGGACTTCTGCCGATCGGGGACTGGTCGATATTGATCACTTTGTCCAAATGCTCGGTCCCTTCGATCCTGCCGCACTTTCCCGGCCGGATCTTCGCTCTGTTCAGTTCTCCTGCCAGAGACTTGTAAAGGATCTCGTTGATCAGGGAGGACTTTCCGCTGCCGGAAACACCGGTGATGCAGGTCATGACCCCCAGCGGGAATTCCACATCGATGTGCTTCAGGTTGTTTTCCGACGCGTCGCGGATCACCAGCCGCTTTCCGTTCCCTTTTCTCCTCTGGGACGGGACCGGGATCTTTTTCGTGCCGTTCAGATACTGTCCCGTAACGGATTCGGAACACTCCATGATCTGTTCCGGGGTCCCGGCGGCAACGACGAATCCTCCGTGTACACCTGCGCCGGGTCCGATATCCACGACATGATCCGCCGCGCGGATGGTGTCCTCGTCATGCTCCACAACCACAACGGTGTTGCCCATGTCCCTCAGTTCCTTCAGGGTGGCCAGAAGCTTCGCATTGTCCCGCTGATGCAGACCGATGGAGGGTTCGTCCAGAATATACAGCACGCCGATCAGCGCCGACCCGATCTGCGTAGCCAGCCTAATCCTCTGCGCCTCCCCTCCCGACAGGGTTCCGGCCTGCCGGCTCAGGGTAAGATATCCCAGCCCCACGCTGTTCAGGAATCCGAGCCTGGCGCAGATCTCCCTCAGGATCTGGTCCGCGATCATCGCCTGCTGCCCCTCAAAGCGCAGTCCGTTGATAAACTCCAGCGCTTCCGTGACGGACAGATCGGTGAACCGGGCGATGTTCATTCCTCCCACGGTGACGGCAAGGACCTCCGGACGCAGCCGGTCTCCGTGGCACTCCGGGCAGGGGTGTTCGCTCATGTACTGCTCCAGTTCCCAGCGCATGGACATGCTCTGGGTCTCCTTGTACCTTCGCTGGAGGTTGTTCACGATACCTTCGAACGGCTGGGATAGTGTTCCTTTCCCTCTCTCCCGCTCATAGGTGAGGGACAGCTTTTCCCCTTTCGTCCCGTACAGGATGACGTCCAGCACTCCCTCCGGCAGATCCCGGATCGGGGTCGTCAGCTTGAACTTGTATTTCTTGGCCAGGGCATCGAAGTACATCCTGGCGATGCTGTCATCCTTTACGCTGCCCCATCCGCTGGCGGTGATGGCTCCCTCCAGGATGCTCATGCCGCGGTTCGGGATGATGATGTCGGGATCGACCTGCAGCACAGTGCCCAGTCCTGTACAGTGGGGGCAGGAGCCGTATGGCGCGTTGAAGGAGAACATGCGCGGCGTCAGTTCCTCGATGGACACGCCGCAGTCCTCGCACGCGTAATTCTGGGAGAACAGGATTTCTCTCCCCTCGGAGACCAGATCCGCTATGACGAGTCCCCCGGACAGCGCGGACGCCGTTTCCACGGAATCCGTCAGACGCCGCTGCATGTCCTGCCGCACCACAAGACGGTCTACCACGATCTCGATGTCGTGCTTTTTGTTCTTGTCCAGCGGGATCTCTTCTCCCAGATCGTACATGTTCCCGTCGACCCGCACGCGGACATAGCCGCTCTTTCTCGCGTCCGTAAATACCGCCTTGTTCTCGCCCTTTCGGGAACGCACCACCGGGGCCAGGATCTGCAGCCTGGTCCCTTCCGGGATTGCCATGATCTGGTCGACGATCTGATCCACCGTCTGCCGGCGGATCTCCTTTCCGCATTTCGGGCAGTGCGGAATCCCGACCCTTGCCCACAGAAGCCGCAGATAGTCATAGATCTCCGTCACCGTCCCAACGGTGGATCGGGGATTCCGGCTGGTGGTCTTCTGGTCGATGGCGATCGCCGGGGACAGTCCCTCAATGAGATCCACATCCGGTTTCTCCATCTGCCCGAGGAACTGCCTCGCGTAGGAGGACAGGGATTCCACATAACGCCGCTGCCCCTCCGCGTACAGCGTATCAAACGCCAGCGAGGATTTTCCGCTCCCGGAAAGGCCGGAAAAGACCACGAGTTTATCCCGGGGGATCTCGATATCTATGTTCTTCAGATTGTTGGTGCGGGCTCCCTTGATCCTGATGACGTCATGCATGACGCAGCACCCCTTTCCGTCCCTGTCTCGGCGACCGTTCCGCTGCAAACGTAGTATTTTATTATACTATAGTTCCGTGCTCCGTTCAATCGCTTTTTGCCCAGCAGGATTCTTCCTGTTTTACCTCCCGGTTTCTTCCGTGCAGCCTTTCCTTATCTGCCGAAACCGGCAGAAAAGCAGGCAGCCGGTAGATACCGGCCGCCTGCTGTGTCAATAGATTCTAATAAAATTCCTTTTCCTTCGATTTCCGTTATTCTTCTTTTCCAGTCCTCTTCCTGTAGTCCTCCAGCGCGGACTGGATCGCTTCCTCCGCCAGGACGCTGCAGTGCATCTTATAGGCCGGCAGGCCGTCCAGTGCCTCGGCCACCGCCTGATTGGTCAGCTTCATTGCCTCCGACACGGGCTTTCCCTTGATGAGCTCCGTCGCCATGGAACTGGAAGCGATGGCGCTTCCGCAGCCGAACGTCTCGAATTTCACGTCCCGGATGATATCATCCTCGATCTTCAGATACATTTTCATGATATCTCCGCACTTTGCGTTGCCGACCTCTCCGATGCCGTTGGCGTCCTCAATGATACCTACGTTCCGCGGATTGCGGAAATGATCCATCACTTTTTCGCTGTATAAAGCCATTTTCGCTGCCTCCTCACAGAATGAAATCCTTTTTTCCGGATGTCAGGTCTCTCCAGATGGGAGAAATGCCGCGGAGGTATTCCACGACCTCCTTCACGGAACGCACGATGGTGTCCGCCTGCTCATCCGTGATGTCCTCGCCGATGCTCAGCCTCAGCGATCCGTGGGCCACGTCATGTACCCGTCCGATCGCCAGAAGAACATGGCTCGGATCCAGGGAGCCGGATGTACAGGCGCTTCCGGACGATGCCGCGATACCTTTGTCATCAAGAAGAAGCAGCAGAGATTCTCCCTCGATCCCTTCGAAACAGAAGTTCACGTTCCCCGGCAGCCGGCATTTCTCGTCCCCGTTCAGGGCCGAGTGAGGGATCTGCTTCAGTTCCGCAATCAGCCGGTCTCTGACCACCGTGAGCCGGGCGGCGTTTGCCTCTCTCGCCGCATCTGCCTCTTTCAGGGCCGCCGCCATCGCGGCAATCCCCGGCACGTTTTCCGTCCCGGCGCGCTTTCCGCGCTCCTGAGCGCCGCCTTCGATGAGATTGGTGAGCCTGACGCCCTTTCTGGCATACAGGAAGCCTACGCCTTTCGGCCCGTGGAACTTATGGGCGGAAGCGGAGAGCAGGTCGACGTTGTCTTCTCCGACGTTCACCGGGATGTGTCCCACCGCCTGCACAGCGTCCGTGTGGAACAGCACGTTCCTTGCACGGCATACCGCCCCGATCTCCCGGATGGGCTGGATCGTCCCTATCTCATTGTTGGCGTACATGACCGATACCAGACAGGTATCCTCCCGTATGGCGGCCTCCACTTCCTCAGGCAGAACGATCCCGTTTTCGTGAACGTCCAGAAGGGTGATCTCGTAACCCTCCTGCTTCAGCCTCTCCAGGGTGTGGAGAACGGCATGGTGCTCGAATGCAGTGGAAATGATATGCTTCTTCCCAGACTTCGCTCCCAGCGCGGCAGCGGAGCGGATCGCCTGGTTGTCCGCTTCGCTGCCTCCGGAGGTGAACAGGATCTCTCTCGGATCCGCTCCGATCACGGCGGCCACGTCTTTCCGGGCGGCCTCCAGTACATCCTTCGCCCGCTGGCCGTGTTCATACAGGCTCGAGGGGTTTCCCCAGGATTCCCCGAGCACCGAGAGCATGGCTTCCACGGCGGTCCGGCTCATTTTTGTTGTGGCTGCGTTATCTGCGTAAATCACGTTGTGCGCTCCTTCCGTCTTATCTGTTACAATTATATTCCTATTCGCCTACCGTGTCAATAGGTTTTTATGCTTCAGCCTCTTGCTTTGCCTATTTACCCACTGTATAATAGGGGCAGAATCCGAAGGAGGGATTTCCATGATCTCAACAAAAGGTCGCTATGCGATCCGGGTCCTGATCGACCTGGCGGAAAACGACAACGGGGCATACATCCCCCTGAAAGACATCGCCGCCCGGCAGGGGATCTCCAAAAAGTACCTGGAGATCATCGTAAAGGATATGGTCGGCGGCGGACTTCTCGTCGGGGCCAGCGGGAAAGGCGGAGGCTATAAGCTCTGCCGCAGTCCCGAGGAATATCCCGTCGGCGAGATCATCGAACTGATGGAAGGTTCCCTGTCTTCTGTCGCCTGCCTGGCTGACGGAGCCGCTCCGTGCCCGAGAGCTGCCGACTGCGAGACTCTTCCCCTGTGGGCGGAATACGACCGTCTTACGCACGATTATTTCTACGGAAAGCGTCTGAGCGATCTTCTGAAAAAAACCGCGCGCGGCTGATTCCGGCCGGGGCCGCCTCCCGTGGCTCCGGCCGTCCTTTCCTCTTGCGGGATCGGAGCGACTGGTCTATAGTAGAAATACATAATTGTCAGGAGGTCTTCCGTCATGAGCACCCGCATGGCCGATCTGCAGATCGGCGACAGCTTCACAGACTATTACGTCATATCCGACATCCATGTGCGCAGCGACCGCAACGGACGGCCCTTCCTTACGGCCTCGCTTTCCGATGCCTCCGGCAGCCTGCCGGCCAAGATGTGGGATTACAGCGGACCTCTCTCCGAGGAGGACAACGCCCGTGTCGTCAAAGTACAGGGGACGGTCACGGAATTCAATGCCCAGCCCCAGGTCACGATTCGCCAGCTGCGCGCGGCTGACGAACGGGACGCCGGCCGCTATCGGACGGAGGACCTGCTCCCCTGTGCGCCCATCGATACGGAACGGGCGCTGGCGGACGTCAGAGAGCTGACAGGTTCTATCTCGGATCCCGACTACCGCCGTGCGGCTCAGACGATGCTCGAACGGCATATGGAGACTTTCCGCACCATTCCGGCAGCCAAGAGCGTTCATCATGAATATCTGCATGGACTTCTGATGCACACCGCCTACATGATGCGGACCGCGGATTATCTGGCTGATCTGTACAGTCACATCATCGACAGGAACCTTCTTCTGGCGGGCACCCTTCTTCACGATCTCGCGAAAGACAAGGAATTCTCCTTCTCCCCGTTGGGGCTGGTATCGGGATATACCGTCTCCGGGGATCTGCTCGGCCATCTGTACCTCGGCGCGCAGGAAACGGCGGACGTATGCCACGAACTGGAAATACCCGAGGAGAAATCCGTCCTGCTTCAGCACATGATCCTGTCCCACCACGGGGATCCGGAATTTGGAGCCTGCGTTCCTCCCCGCTGTGCGGAGAGCGAGCTTCTGAGCATGATCGACCGGATCGACAGCCGGATGGAGATCTATACGAAAGCCTGCGAATCCGTGCCCGAGGGAAACTTCAGCGCCCCGGTTTTTTCCCTCGGAAAATCCGTGTACCGCCATTTCCTGACGGACTGATCCCTGCGGACGAAAATAACAGAAAAGGCCGAAGCCTCCCCGCGGGGAGGCTTCGGCCTTTGTTCTTCTTTCGTTTCCAGTCGTCACGGATAATCAAACCGCATCAGCCTGCAGTTCGGTACAGTCCAGCGGGCAAACTCTTCGTTGGTCATCTCCTCAAAATAGGACCGCACCACTCTGGCAATCCCGTTGTGAGCCACAAGGATCCTCGTTCTGTCCGGTACCTGCTTCAGTTCGTCCAGCACATCATACACCCGCTGCGCCACCTGAAGCATGGATTCGCCTCCGCCGCAGCGGCGCGTGAACTGCTGTTTCTCCAGAATGAATCCCTCGTCCACAGTCGCCTTCCCTTCCCATCTGCCGAAGTTCTGCTCCTTCAGCCGCAGCTCGCTCCGCCAAGGGATCCCCGTCGCTTCCGAAAGGATCCTCGCGGTTTCGGAAGCCCTTCTCAGCGGACTGCTCCAAATCTCGTCTATCCGGATCCCGCTGTTTCGCAATTCTTCTGCAGCCGCCCGCGCCTGACGGTATCCCTCCTCCGTGAGCTCGACATCCGTTACGCCTGCTATCCTGTGCTGCACATTCCACACGGTCTGTCCGTGTCGGATGAAATATACGCTGCCCAAGTCAGCACCTCCTTCGCTTCACCGTGCCGCCCTCCGGACCGAACCGGTATTCCCGGAGGAAAGGCTCCAACGATACCCCGCGCTCCAGCAGACGCTGGAGGATTTCCCCGCACGCGCGGCTGTCGCTTCCCGCGTCGTGGTGATCCAGCGGAATACCGTACGCCCGGCAGAGCGTCGGCAGCCGATGGTCCGGCAGAGATGGAATCAGTTTTCTCGTCATCCGGCAGGTGCAGACGTAAGTCATGGGCTCTTCCTCCATGTCGTACCGGAGAAACAGCCTCCTCAGCACCCCCAGATCGAACGCCGCATTGTGCGCTACAGCGATGCCGCTGTGCAGCACCGGCCCGATCAGCGGCCACAGTTCCGGAAACGCCGGCGCCTGCGCCACGTCCTCCGGCCGGATTCCGTGAATGCTTATGTTCAGGGCGTCAAAATCCGTCTCCGGGTCCACCAGATAGTGACCGGATTCTTTCAGCCGGCCATCTTCAAACACACAGATGCCTATGGAACAGATCGTATCGTTCCTCATATTTGGCGTTTCCACATCGAAAGCCACCGTACGCACGGCGCCCCACCTCTTTCCATCGGATCTCGGACTTCCGCACGGGATCCGCTCATTGACTCGGGTCTGCGGAAATAGTAATATAGTTCCGGCGAATACTCTTTCCGGAGGTACTGAACATGGCAGGAATACTGATCGGCGTAGGCGTAGGTCCCGGCGATCCGGAAATGATGACGGTAAAGGCGATCCGGACGATCCGTGAAAATGACGTCATCGCCCTCCCCGGCCCCGTGGCAAAGGAGACCACCGCCTATTTGATTGCGGTCCAGACGGTTCCGGAACTGGCACACAAGACGCTTCTCTCCCTCAATTTCCCCATGGTCATGGATCGCAGGAAGCAGGAAGAATACCATCGTGCTGCTGCAAAAACACTGGAAAAGGTCCTGGACACCGGGAAAAACGTGGTGTTTCTCACCCTCGGCGACGTAACCGTCTATTCCACTTTTTCCTACGTGCAGCACATAGTGGAGGCAGACGGATACCAGATTCGTCTGGTCAGCGGCGTCCCCTCCTTCTGCGCCGCGGCAGCCGCGCTCGGACAGCCTCTGACGGAGTGGACGCAGCCGCTGCATATCATCCCCGCCGTTCACAAGCTGGATGCCGCTCTGGATATGCCCGGAAACTACGTGCTGATGAAATCCGGCACGAAGATGGAACAGGTCAAACAGAAACTGCAGGAAACCGGCCGCCGCGTGATGATGGTGGAAAACTGCGGCATGCCGGATGAAAAACGCTATCTCAGCCTTGAGGATATCCCGGACCAGTCCGGATATTTCTCCCTGATCATCGCGAAGGAGGACGCACCGGGTTACGAAACCTGACGCACGTCTTCTCTTGCGGTTCCCATACATCCATTATAGAAAAGATGCCGTCCGATGGCAAGAGCCGCCATACTATGACAGCCGGAAGGAGTGATCCACATGACGTCTTTTGACCTGATACGCAAAGCGATCCGGTACGAACCCGTACCACGTCCCCCCGTCGCCGTCCTCGACGGCTACAACTGGTTCCTGAAACGAAACGGCATGACGGAACAGGATCTGTACGCCATGTCCGAAGAAGAGGCTGCCGCCTTCATCCTGGACCAGTACGACCGCATAGGCTCCGATATGACCTATGTGGGACCGCTGGCCTCAGGAGCCGTACGCGAAACTCTCTCCGCCATGACGGGACACACGCCTCCTCTGACCGGTCCTGCCGATGCCTCCGGCCTTTCAGGGGAGGACGTTTTTCGCCGGGCAGCGGAGCGTCCTCTGTGCAGAAGACTGGCCGGTCTCCTGCAGGCAATGAACACCAGGCTGGCCGGCAGAAAACCCATCCTGGCCTTTTCCGCCGGACCGCTGACTTCCGCAGCCGGACTCATGGGGATGGAAACCCTCATGACCTTCCTGACTGAGGACCCCGAGGGAATGGAAAGGGTTCTGGATCTGTGCACGGATATCACCATTGCCGCTCTCCGTTTCCAGCTGGATAACGGCGCCACAGGCATCTCCATTGCCGATCCCGTTTCCGCTGTAAATCTCATCAGCGAGGAGTTCTTCGAGCGCTTCTCCCTGCCACGTATCCGAAGGATCGCCGGGGAATTCCGCAGCAAGGATAATCCCGTCATGCTGCATATCTGCGGCAGCAGTTCGCCGCGGGTCGCCCCGCTGGTCGGCAGCGGCATCAACATCTACAGCATGGACGACGTGCCTCTCGCTTTCGCATTCGAGCAGGCCAGGGGGGATTTCGCCATCTTCGGCAACCTGAATACCGTCCAGTGTATGCTTACCATGTCCCCGGATGCGCTGTTCGAAAAGGCTCGGGAACTGTGCCTATCCGCTCCAACCGGGTTCATCCTTGCTCCGGGCTGCGATCTTCCGCCGGACACGCCGGAGGAAAACCTGTCGTCCATGGTCCGGGCTGCCCGTTCCCTGCTGAAACCGAGGATCTCTCTGAATCCGGACCCCGAGATCGTAAAGACCGTGAAGGAAGGGCTGAAACAGAAGGGCGGGTACTGTCCCTGCCGTCTGGAACGTACTGAGGAAAACAAATGCATGTGCAGAGAATTTCGGGATCAGATCGCTGATCCGGACTACGAAGGCTTCTGCCACTGCATGCTGTATTATAAATCTTACGAGGAGGAATGATCCCATGGCTGAAGTCAAGGTGACAAAACAGAATTACGAGCAGGAACTGCTGCAGTCCGACATCCCCGTTCTGGTGGATCTGTGGGCCGAATGGTGCGGCCCCTGCCGCATGCTCTCCCCCATCCTGTCGGAGATCGCCGCGGAGAAGGAAGGCGAGCTGAAGATCGCCAAGATCAATGTGGATGAGGAACCGGAACTCGCCGCCGCTTTCCAGGCCAGCAGTATTCCCATGCTGGTGGTGATGAAGCAGGGGAAGGTGACCAACGTTTCCGTCGGGTATATCCCGAAGGAACAGGTCCTCGCTCTGCTGTAAAAAGGTTTGCATGTAAACAGAACATCCCGCGCCGCATTGTTCAAATGCGGCGCGGGATGTCAGTCTGTCAAAAAACTATGCTAGCGCCCTCGTTTCTGGTAAAATAGAAACGGGGGCGAAGTCATGGAAGAATGGAGAAAAGATGCACGGCGAGACGCGGTGATCACAGACATCGATGCCTTGGTACCGAAGGATCATCT
>JAFYAU010000007.1 GCA_017540565.1 Oscillospiraceae bacterium | reverse complement strand
TGTCACTGAAAGAATTCATAGACCCGTTTACGGGTGACAGGAAAAAGTAAGGCAAAAATAGACAGCCGCTAGAAGCGGCTGCCTGTAGTATTGATGCGATGGTAAACTCTCAGTACCCTTTTAAGGGTCAGCAAGTACTGATCCTTCTAGGGTCTGAGCAAACCACTAGTTCACTAGTGGTTATGATTGGAATCAATTACAGTTATTTCGGATGAACGCCGAGATGTCATCAAGTACTTCCGCTCCGATATGCTGTTTCGTCCGGTACTCTTTACCGGCTTTCAGAATATCATTGTAGATGCCCTTGACGAATACGTGATTCAGATCCTCATACAGTCGGTATTCCACGTTGGGCCTGTTTTTCAGCTGTTCCTGGAAACCGATGAAATCTTCAGAGGGCAGGACCTGGAAGTCCATGCCACCTTGCATGATCAGTGCGGGCTTATCCGATTCCAGCAGATAGTCCACAGCGGTCTTCCGTCCCATTTCCTTGAAATAGTACAGGGTCGTGGAACCGGCGAATTTCTTCTTTCTGGCATCCTCATCAGACATCTCATAAAGACCGTCAAATCTTTTGCTGAAGATTTGGTCCTCAAGTCTGGCAACCATTCTCAGCAGGGCGCATTTCGACTGGCTTGCCTGCTTCAGTTGCCTGACCACGATTTCCTCCAGCCGCCCGGGACTTCCTGCCATGAGAATCAGCCCGCGAAAACTGCCGCCGTCGGCGTCGATGCGCGGCGCAAGCATTGCCCCCATGCTGTGACCGATGATGAAGATCTTCTCCGGATCTATACGGGGATCGGAGCGAAGGAGCGCTGTGGCCATGAGGGCGTCATCGATCGTTTCCTCTTTGACAGTGAGGCACTGCTTTCTCAGTCTCCTGCCGTAGACAAAGGTCCTCTTGTCGTATCGTATAGACGCGATGCCGCGTTCAGCCAGTCCTTCCGCAAGATCTTTGAAGGGCGTAAGGCTGTAGACACGCTCATCCATGTTACTGGCCCCTGAACCATGGACCAGGACGGCAGCGGGGACATTCTCCACTGGACTGCAGGGAAGGGTCAGCAGACCGTTCAGCGGATACTCTGTTCCGTTTCCAACGATGATACTTTCAGTTTTCGTACATGTCACCTCCGTTACAGGATGATATAGACGCTTTTCCATACACAGTATACTCCGGCCGGACGGTGAGGCCAAGAGAAAACATCTGGAGGAACGGCCATACAGTGACAATGCATGGGGGCAAGGAGGAGACAGCAGCTCCGCACGACACCGAAACAGGTCCAGGAAAGGTGTGCGCAGGGTTGTCAGGTGGAGGGAAATGTGGTAAACTCCTAGCACAATCCGTATCCGGAATCCGGATGCGGGAACATGTGTCTCACAGTGTCCGACGCGGCGGGAACCGCATCGGAAGAATAGGGAACCGTGTGCAATTCACGGACGGTGCCGCCGCTGTAAGCACGGACGGACAGATCATGGCGAAAGCCGGCCATTGGGGAGACCCGAGAAGGCGAATCTGTGCGGAAGGAGTCATTCTCCGGAACGTGCGAGTCAGAAGACCTGCTTTGGGACAGTTTATGCCGCGCAAGGGCGCGGATTATCCGAATGCTATGGAAAAACGGCCGTGGCAATGGTATGCATACCATTGCCGCTTTTTTTGTCTGGGAAATGCCGGATCGTTGTGACAAAACGTAAGGAGAAAAGAGAGAACCATGGCTTTTTATCCGATACTGATCGACTGGCAGGGCATGCCCTGCTTGATTGCGGGAGGAGGAACCGTCGCACTGCACAAAGCGGAGGTGCTCTGCAACAGCGGCGCCGCTGTGACGGTTGTAGCGCCCGAAGTCTGTCCGCAACTGGAAACACTGCCGGTGACAGTAATCCGCCGACCTGTGGCGGCGGAAGACACGGACGACAAACGCCTTGTGGTAGACGCCACCGGAAGCATCGAGGCGGAGAGGATGCTTTGCGAGGCCTGCCGAGAGAGAGGAATTCTCTTCAACAGTGCATGCCGCGTGGGAGAGGGTACCGCCATTTTTCCAGCGGTAAAACAGCAGGGACGGACGACGGTGGCAGTCTCTACTCTGGGAGCCAGCCCTGCAGCATGTGCACTCCTGCGAGATGAGTTAGCAGCCCATGTTCCGGGAACGATGGACGCTATTCTGGAAAGCATGGCGGCCCTCCGGCCTCTGTCGAGGGAGTGGTTTGACGATCAGAAGACAAGGAAAACATTTCTGCAGCGATGTCTGAACGGGATGATTAAGAAGGAAAGACCCCTTGATCCGGAGGAAACGGAAGTGATCCGGCAGGAGATCATAGATGACAAGATCAAAGAGGAGAGTTGATTATGAAAAAGTATCTGAGAATCCTGGTGGCGCTTCTGTGTGTCCTGATGTTGGTATCCTGCGGTGCAAAGTCCGCAGAACCCGTTCCAGCCGATCAGAAGAATCCGGAAGAGACTGTTCCAGCAGATACCGGAGAAAACGGAGAGAGCAAGTCTGAGAATAGCAGAGAAAGCGGGGAATGGATGGCCGTCACGGTGACAGATGATCTGGATCGTGAAGTCACACTGGAGACTCAGCCGCAGCGGGTTGCCGTGCTTATGGGTAGTTTTGCTGAGACATGGTTGCTGGCTGGTGGAGAGTTGGCTGCGGCACCCAAGGATGCCTGGGAGGATTTTGATCTTGATCTGGACGAGAGCGTAACGGATCTCGGCAGTTATCAGAAGGTCAGTGCAGAGACTCTGTTCGGTTTGGAAGTTGACCTGATTCTTGCCAGCGCCAACACAAAGGGACAAGTGGAGATGAAAGAAACGCTGGAGAACGCCGGACTGAGTGTCCTGTACTTTAATGTGAACGGATTTGAAGACTATCTGCGAATGCTGAAAACCTGCACGGATATCACCGGGCGGGATGATCTGTACGAAGCAAACGGAGTTAAGGTGCAGGAGCAGGTGGAGCAGGCAAAGGCAGCCGCGTCCACAGCTCTTGAGGGGCAGGAGGCACCACGGGTGCTGTTCGTGCGCACCGCGGCTTCCGGCATCCATGTCAAGGGTTCCGAGGGAACCGTCCTTGGCCTAATGCTCCGGGATCTGGGATGTGTGAATGTGGCTGATGGCAGTGATCTGCTGGAGAATCTGAGCATTGAGAAGATTATCGAGGAAGATCCGGACCGGATATTCATTGTAATGCAGGGCAGTGACCAGGAAGGCGCGCAGAAGACGCTGGAGGAGACACTGACAGGCAATCCGGCCTGGTCTGGCCTCACAGCGGTGCAGGAAGGCCGCGTACACTATATGGATAAACACCTGTATCATCTCAAGCCGAATAACCGCTGGGGGAACGCATATGCAGAACTCGAACAGCTCCTCTACGGGGAGTAAGAAAAGCTGGATATTGGTATGCGGCGCAGGGTTCGTACTTATCGCTGCAGTTCTGAGCATCTGCCTGGGGGCCGTTTCCATCTCCCTGCCGCAATTGTGGAAGTCCCTCCTGTCAGGGCCGGATAATACGGCAGCGGCCAGGATCCTGTGGTACTCCCGGCTGCCCCGCACGGCAGCCAGTCTCCTCGCCGGTGCCGGACTTGCGGTGTCAGGCGCGGTGATCCAGAAAGTGCTTGCCAACAATTTGGCATCCCCCGGCATCATCGGTGTTAATGCAGGCGCCGGCCTTGCCGTAGCAGCCTGCTGTGCATTCGGTACTTTCGCAGCTTGGGCAATAGCTGGAGCTTCTTTTTTGGGCGCTATGGTAGCCACTTTTTTGGTTGTCATCGTGGCAAGAAAGAGCAGTGCCTCCCGTACTACGGTGGTGCTCGGCGGCGTGGCGGTGACGGCGTGTCTCAGCGCTGTAACGGAGACCATCATCACTATGGTGCCGGACGCGGCACTGGCCAGCGTGGATTTCCGGGTGGGCGGTTTTTCTGCCGTTAACCACAGCCGGCTACTTCCCGCAGCAATTCTGATCATAGCTGGCATTGTGGTCGTCCTCACTCTGACCAACGAACTGGATGTCCTCTCCCTTGGGGATGACACCGCCCGGGCGCTTGGTCTGAGAGTGTCGCACATGCGTAACGGGATGCTGACTCTGGCTGCACTTCTGGCGGGAGCAAGCGTCAGTTTTGCCGGAATCCTAGGCTTTGTGGGCCTCATTGTTCCACATATGGCGCGGCGAATCATCGGCAGTGAAAGCGGCAAGCTGATACCATTCTGTGCACTTCTGGGCGCGGGATTTGTGACCGTTTGTGATCTTGCGGCACGTCTGATTTTTGCACCTTACGAGCTTCCCACGGGAATCCTGATGAGTTTTCTGGGCGGACCATTCTTTATCTGGCTCCTGCTCAAGAGAAAGGACAAAAGGCCATGATTTCCATTTCTGATCTGCATGCGTCCTATGAAGGCACGGAAATCATACATGGAATCAGTGCCGTTTTTCCAACTGGAAAGATTTCCGTTATTATGGGACCGAACGGCTGCGGAAAAAGCACTACGCTGCGTTCTCTGGTACACATGGTACCGGAAATGAGCGGAACGGTAGCGTTGGACGGACAGAATCTGGCCGCACTGACCCCACAGGAACTGGCCAAACGCATCGCCTATCTGCCACAGAGCCGCAATGTGCCGGATATCACCGTAGAGAGACTCGTTATCCACGGGCGTTTTCCCTATCTCAACTATCCCCGCCGCTATCGGAAAGAGGACTGGGAAAAGGTGGGGCAAGCACTGGAATGGGTCGGCCTGTCGGATCTGAGAAAGAGAAAGATGGAAAACCTCTCCGGAGGACAGCGCCAGAAAGCGTATCTCGCCATGGCACTGGCGCAAGACACAGAGGTGATCCTCATGGATGAACCGACTACGTTTCTGGACATCAAAAACCAGTTTGAGATGCTCGACCGATCCAAAGTGCTGGCCAACGAGGGAAAGACGGTCATCATGATTTTGCATGATTTTGAGGCAATCCTCCACTATGCCGACCACGTGATCCTGATGAAAGATGGGAATACCCTGACCAGTGGCAGTGCAGAAGAGGTGCTTCGCTCCTTGGAGGTAAGGAAGGCTTTTGGTGTTAAACCATGCTTTTTTGAAACCGAAGACGGGCTGCACTGCTATGTGCGGCCGTAATCAACACAAAAAACCTGTCCACAGCCCTCGGGGTGTGGACAGGTTTTTTGCGAAAATATGAGTAATCAGAAGGATCCCGCGATGACTCCGCGGAGTTTTTCAGCGATTCAGGGATATGCGGGGACCGGCTTCAGTGTTCATACTTTGATTTCCCGTCGTAACTCAGGGAATCCATGGCCAGGGAGGCGAGTCCAAGCGGACGTGCGTACTTCCAAGGCTCTTTTTCGGAGTTGCGCTTCATTTCTTCGGGGATGTGAATGACAACGCCGGTATCCGCGAGGTTCTGCTGCAGGGCTTCTACGTTCAGATTCTGAAGGGTGACGCCGCTGCGGATAGCGAGAGCAGCGGCCGTGCCGGAGACCTGCCCCGTGAACACACAGTTGGGAATGCAGCGCATGATCTCCCACCCAACACCTCCGGCGGAAACCATTCGTCCTGCAGCGGCGATGTTTTCGATCTGGCGGCCGATCACAGCTTCATAGGGGAACTCATAGACGGGAGCGGGATTTGCCAAAGAGGGGATCACGATTCCAACGGAATGTTCCTCACGCCTGCCTTCAACGACCTGCAGCTCAGCAAGACCTTTTAGACGGCGCGTCATACGGAACTGGGGCAGGGTGGGCATGGTCATGAAAGCGTAGCCCGGACGATTGTGTTCCTTGAGATACTTCAGTGCCAGCGAACGGCTGAAGTGCACGTAGTCATTTACTCCGTCCGCCGTGGTCCCGTAGAAAGTGGGCACTCCGCTTTCTGTATTGTCCACGTCCGGGCGCAGACCGAACCACCGCATGCGGATGTTTGCCAGAACTTCGCTGGAGGTGGTTTCCTTTTTGATGCGGTCTACATCAAGTTCATATGTCCAGGTGGAGACGATGCTTTTCTGCGTTTCGCACTCCGCTCCCGCCCGGAACAGCACATCGGCGTCACCGGAGGCGTCCACCACCATTTTTGCCAGATAAGCGCTGCGTCCGGACTTGTTCTCGACGATGACGCCCCGGCAGCGGCGGCCTTCCATAATGGGCAGGCAAACGACGGTATCGAACATGACATGAACGCCTTCGCTGTCCATGAACTCGTCCAGCGCCATGACGCAGGCGGGAATATTGAAAGTGCACTGGTACCTGCCGGTGGGATTTTCCGCCTGCCAGGGGCTGCCCTTCCAGCATTCCGGGATGTCGTCGTAAGAGTAGCGGTGGCATACATGCAGCAGTTCCTCTGCAAGACCGCCGTAGACACGGTGACCGAGACCGTCGTCGATTGGAAGATACACGCATACATGGCCCAAGGTGGCCAGCCCGCCCAATGCAATGGTCTTTTCCAGCAGGGTGACTTGAACACCGTTCCTGGCGGCAGCGGCTGCCGCCGCAACGCCGGCCAGTCCACCGCCGATGACAAGCACGTCGGTTTCACCGGCAACGGGGATCTCCCGCCGTTCTTCGATGATGGTCTTCATAGTTATCCCTCCGATATTTATGACAGATAGAACAAGGCTTCCTGTTTTCGTATGTTTTCATGAGATGATCTCCAAGCGGAGAGGAGTGCCGGGACGATTATACTATTCGGGACTTAAAAGTACAATACGACAGAGAAACGCTTCACATCTTCCAACTGACTGCTCTTGAGTTGCCGGCGCCTTCCCAAAAAGAGCACATGCGGAGAGAAAAACGCCCCAGTGCAAACACGGTTGGAATAACTGTTTAGATAAGTATCAAAATAATTGTTGACAGAGCAGCTGGGCTGTGCTAGATTTAATTTGATGAACATAAAAACAAATTAGCACACAGCAACAGGAGGAATGTGAAATGGATGCTTTCATCAGATATATGACAGACCAGATCGAAGCCGGCAAAGCTGAAATCGCGCGGCTTGAGAATGACGGCTGTCAGGATGATGCAGATTTTGCTAAAGTCCGGACGAATATCTACGAAGTCTGCAATACTGTAACAGATGCACTTATCCGGCGCCCCGGCGCCGGAACGGAGGCGATCAGGGTCCAGTTTGAACGCTTTCACACAACCTGGGGGGCAGCGCTCGACAGCGCCAGAGAGCATAATGATACCAGGAACATCGTAATCGGGGAGATCAAGCTGCAGGCGCTGGAGGATGTCACAGCACACTTTGCGGAGGCTGTAAAATGACTCAGGAGAATGCATTAAAGATCTTTAAGAGCCTTTCAGACATGTCCAGGCTCCGTATTATTCAGTCCCTCACGAGGGGGGAAATGTATACGGAACTGATTGCAGAGCGGCTGGGACTCACACCCTCCACGGTTTCCTTCCACATGAAGAAGCTTGAGGAGGCGGGCCTTGTGGTATCCAGAAAAGAACAGTACTACACGGTCTATTCCCTCAATCGGAACGTGCTTGAGGCTTCCTTATTCGATGTTGCGGCAGCTGAACCGGAACAGATCGATGAGCAGCAGAAAAGAGAAATAGAATACCGCCAGAAGGTGATAGATTTCTTTTTTGAATACGGAAAGCTTAAAGCAATTCCGGTACAGCGGAAGAAGAAGCTGATCTGTTATGAAGTGATTGCTGAAAGATTTGTTCCGGGAAAAGTGTACAGTGAGAAGGAACTGAACGATATCATTGCACCGATACATGAAGACTACTGTACGATTCGGCGCGATATGATCGGCGAAGGTATTCTGGGCAGAAATGGCAGTGAATATGTCCGCTTAAAATGAGCGTGTAAGGATTGAGACCGCAGCAGAGGATTACCCGGGATCAGTCGATCATTGTTTAACAAAAGATCGTATCTCCTGCTCCAGAAGGCGGAACACGTTTGCAATCAGATATCCGTCTGCGATTGCGTGATTCAGACGAACGCTGTTTTGAACGATAGAAGAATAATCAAACCAGGTTCCCGTTTGGCCAATTGAATAACAAATATGAGAGAACAAGAATCCTGAGCCGGGTTTGCCCCGGCTCAGGATTCTTCTAATATACGGAAAGCAGCGGAGAAAAGGGCGACATCAAATACTATCCAGGCATTTGTGCAAAAGAATAGGATTGCCGTCTTGTTCAAACAGCAATCCTATTCTGGTGGAGGAGGGTGGATTCGAACCACCGAAGTCACTGACAACAGATTTACAGTCTGCCCCCTTTGGCCACTCGGGAACTCCTCCATATTCACTTGAACGCCCACCGGTATCTGCTGCGTAGGAAGGGACTTGGAGCTGGTGGACGGACTCGAACCCCCGACCTGCTGATTACAAATCAGCTGCTCTACCAACTGAGCTACACCAGCGAGTTCTGTCTTCAGCCCGTTTACTATACCAAACCTTTATTTCGATGTCAACCATAAAAAACAGTTTTTTCGAGTGTTTTCACAGGCTTTTTTGCAGGAGTGAGTTTCCCTCATACCAAAGGGAAGAAGCGTTCCTTTCCGTAAGGAATGAAACGCTTCTTGGACACTCGTGTCAGCGGCTGAGCCAGATCATCAGTGCCGTCATGTCAGCAGGCGATACGCCGGAAATACGGGAGGCCTGACCCATGCTGGTTGGGCGGATGCGGGACAGTTTTTCACAGGCTTCTGTGCGCAGTCCGGGGACGGAGGAATAATCCAGGTCCTCAGGAAGCAGACGGCTCTCCATACGGTGGAACTCCTCCACCTGCCGCAGCTGCTTTTCAATGTATCCGGCGTATTTTACCTGGATTTCCACCTGCTCCCGGACAGCCTTATCCAACGGGGGACGATCCGGATCGAAGGGTGCCAGACTGTCATAATCCAGCTGAGGGCGGCGCAGAAGATCCGCGAGACTCACACCGGAGCCGGGCAGGGAAGTGCCTCTGGATTCCGTAAGTGCCTGCAGTTCCGGAGTCGGACCGACGTGCGTATGCTCCAGACGGCGGATCTCCGCTTCGACCGCGCTGTATTTTTTCTGGACGGTGAGGTACTGTTCCTCGGAAACCAGCCCGATGCGACGGCCGATACCGGACAGACGCTGATCCGCATTGTCCTGACGGTGTAGCAGCCGATACTCGCTCCGGGAAGTCATCATACGATAGGGTTCGTTGGTGCCTTTGGTCACAAGATCGTCGATGAGCGCGCCTATGTAGCCCATATCGCGGGTAATGATCATCGGATCCTTGCCCTGAAGCTTCAGTGCGGCGTTCACACCTGCAACAAAGCCCTGTACGGCGGCTTCCTCATAACCGGAACTGCCGTTGAACTGGCCGGCGCCGTAAAGGCCGGAGATCTTCTTCGTCTCAAGGGTCGGCCGGAGCTCCAGCGGATCCACACAGTCGTATTCGATGGCGTAGGCACATCGCATCATCTCCGCGTGTTCCAGCCCGGGCAGCGTGTGAAGCATAGCCAGCTGCACGTCTTCGGGCAGCGAGGAAGAGAAGCCCTGAATGTACATCTCTTCCGTATCGAGACCCATGGGTTCCACGAACAGCTGATGCCGCGGCTTGTCGGGGAATCGGTCCACCTTGGTCTCGATAGATGGACAGTAACGCGGCCCGACTCCGTCGATCGTTCCATCGAACAGAGGGGAGCGGTGCATGTTTTCCCGGATGATGCGGTGAGTCTCCTCATTCGTATAGGTCAGCCAGCACACAGCCCGGTTCTCGACCGGGTGATCGGTGGAAAAGGAGAAAGGCGTGGGATCGGGATCCCCTGGCTGGATCTGCATCTTCGAAAAGTCGACACTTCGGGCATTGACGCGCGGCGGCGTGCCGGTCTTGAAGCGCCGTATGGAAAGACCAAGTCCCTTCAGACAGGCGCCGAGAGAGGTGGCGGCGAACATGCCGTCGGGGCCGCCTTCCCTCACGCAGCTTCCGACGATGGTGCGGCCGGTGAGATAGGTGCCGGTGCAGACAACCACAGCGCGGCACCGGTAAACGGCTCCGGTGGCCGTCACGACGGAGCTTACCCCGGCGTCTTTGACAGTGATCTCCGTGATCTCTGCCTGCCTGAGACTGAGGTTCTCCTGCTTTTCCAGTGTATGCTTCATGATCTTCTGGTATTCGCGGCGGTCCGCCTGCGCGCGCAGAGAGTGGACGGCGGGACCCTTGCCCCGGTTCAGCATTCGATACTGGATGCAGGCCCTGTCCGCGGCGCGGGCCATCTCGCCGCCCAGCGCATCCAGTTCACGGACGAGGTGTCCCTTGCCCGTACCGCCGATGGCAGGATTGCACGGCATGTTGCCGACGGCATCCATGTTGATGGTAAAGCATACAGTGCGGCACCCCAGTCGGGCGGCGGCAAGCGCGGCTTCGATCCCAGCGTGGCCGGCACCGATCACGGCTACGTCATATTCTCCTGCGTCAAATCGTGTTATCGCCATGGCGGTTCGCTCCCGGACGTCATAATTCTTTCGCCATTGTAGCAAGATGAGGAGACAAAAGCAATTCCCCGTCCTGAAAATCGGCCGGAGACAGGGAAGGGTAATTGCTTTTTTACCCCGCGTCTGCTAAACTATATCAGTTATATGCTCATATGAAAAACGGAGGGCTGTATGAAGAAAACGATAGATATCAAGCGCTATGCCTGGGTGATTCTGGTGCTTCTCTGCATCGGCATCGCGCTTCCGGATTACGCCCAGTATCAGGTTCCTGCATTCGGACCCGTGATACAAGAGACGATGAGGCTGCTTCCCACCCAGTTCTCCACCATCGCTACGGCTCCGTTGCTGCCCGGTATCTTTCTCAGCCTGATCGCCGGCCTGCTGGTGGACAGATTCGGTGTCCGGAAGATCCTTGTCGGGACCATGGTGATCACCGCGGCAGGCGTGATCCTGAGGGTGTTTGCCAACGGTTTCTGGACGATGTACCTCACCATGATCTGCATGGGCGTGGCGGCTACGTTCCTCAATTCCAATGTAGGAAAGATCCTCGGACAGTGGTTTTCTCCCAAACGGATGGCGCTGTGCATGGGGATTTTCCTGGCTTCCGCCAACGCGGCCATGAGTCTGGGCACGGGAACGGCGGGACTGTTTCCCAATATGCGTGCTGCGTTCATCGGTTCCGCAATCCTCGCAGTGATCGTCCTTATCCTGTGGATCGTACTCATGCGGGACAAACCGGACGAAAAAACCGATGGCGGAGCGGGCACGAAGGAAAAGGTGAGCGTATTGCAGGGACTGAAGATCTGCGCAACGAACCGTACGGTGTGGATGTGCGCGGTGTGTCTGTTCCTGAGCGTGGGCGGAATCACCAGCGTTGCTAACTTCATGCCTTCGGCTCTCAATGAGCGGGGATTCTCCGAATCCGCATGCAACGTAGTGAGCATGGCGGTCACCCTGGGAGGGCTGGCCGGCTGCCTGCTGGCTCCGCTTACCGCCAGA
Organism: Oscillospiraceae bacterium; assembly: GCA_017540565.1. Lineage (GTDB taxonomy): Bacteria > Bacillota > Clostridia > Oscillospirales > Oscillospiraceae > Alloscillospira. Next base: position 53,856 of record JAFYAU010000007.1, on the reverse strand, counting down.
TTCTTCAGGACAAAGCGGGTGTTTTTCATTATGAACGGCATCCTGGCAGGGCTCGGCGTACTGTTTGCATGGAGGATTTCCAGCAGTCCGGCGGTGACGTTCATTCTGCTGTTCCTCTCCGGTTATTTTGCCACGGGTTCCTCTCCGCTGATGATGAGCATGCCCGTTCAGGATCCGCAGATCGGAACCCGTTACGGCGGTACAGCCGGAGGGTTCCTCGCAACGATCCAGCTGGGCGGCAGCGTTATCATTCCGTCGTATATCCTGGCACCGATCGCCACCCGGGCAGACGGTTCCTGCAATTATGCATTGTATTTCGGATTGATCGCGCTGATGCTGGCCATATTCGTAGTGATCTGCAATCTTGTGCCCGGCGTGGGCAGAAAGGCGGAGAGTTGATATGAGAGTATGTGTCTATGGTGCCAGCTCGACCAGGATCGATCAGATCTACATCGATGAGGGCGAGAAACTCGGCCTGGGGATCGCGGAACGCGGCTGGGGACTTGTCTTCGGAGCCGGAACCAACGGCCTGATGGGAGCCGCCGCCCGCGGGGTGACCCGGGGTGGAGGAAAGATCATCGGCGTCGTTCCGACTTTCTTCCAGAATGTGGACGGCGTTCTGTATGACAAGTGCACGGATCTTGTTTATACGGAGACCATGCGCCGGCGCAAGCAGACCATGGAGGAACTTGCCGATGCCTTCATCATCACGCCCGGCGGCGTCGGGACGATGGACGAATTCTTTGAGATCTTCACACTGCGTCATCTGAAGCAGCATGACAAGCCGATCGCCATCCTGAATACCAAGGGATTCTACGATGATCTGCTGGCGCTTCTGAAGGAGATGGTGGAGACGAAGTTCCTGGTAGGCTCCACTTTGGACTGCCTTCTGGTGAGTGACGATCCGGAGGAACTGCTCGAGATGCTCCAGAAGGAGATCGAAGATAAACAGGAAAAGACCGGGGAAGAACAGTAAAACAGCGGCATACGCCTTCCGCAGAACGCGGGGGGCGTTTTCTTGTGTCCGGACAGCCGGAGTCAGGCGGAACGGTCCGCCATCGTTGGACGAAGTTCCCGGATCCTGTCTTCAATCTCTTCGATGCATCTGGGACCCAGGTTCCGGATGCCTTCAAGCGTACCGCGCTTCAGGATATCTTCCACGGTGTTCAGATCGGCACGTTTCAGGCAGTTATAACTGCGGACACTGAGTTTCAGACGTTCTATGGGAATCATACCGGCCGGGGAAACCGGTGCAAGAGCGCTTTGAAGATCCTCACACGCATCCGACGGGATCTGCGGACAGTCATCTTCAGATAATAACAGCGGGATTTCAACGGCATGATCCAGACGCTCAAGGATCTCCCTGGGCGTCAGGGCACGAAGATCCCTGTAGGGTTCTACCAGCGTGTGTATGCTCTCCGCTTCGATGGAAGCTGCGACGGCATCCCCGTCCTTCCGCTGCGCCGGGGAATGTACGGTCAGCGTAAAGGGAAGTGTCTGGCGGCCGTCGGCGCTCAGTGATGTGACAGCCTGAAAGGAAGGAAGGCGGGGCAGAACCGTCTGAAGGGCAGGGTCATCCAGACGCAACGCCGCGGACACGGCGTCGCGGGGAGACAGACGGAAGGCGCTGAAACTGGCGGAATTCGCTTCCAGAGCGTCCCGCACGGCTTGAGACAGCTGTCCCGTGTGCTGGTGGCACAGGACCAGGGAGAGACCGAACTTTCGGGATTCAGCCAGCATGCGGGGAAGAGGCTCCGTCTGGAACAGAGAGGCCTCGTCCAGAACAACGAGATGGGTGCGGTCTCTCTGATTTCGGATGAGAGCAGCGTTCCATAGCTTCATCAGCAGGACGGTCCCTGCGATCCTCGCCGCCTGCGTGCCGATGACGGGGACCGACAGATCGATCAGCGTGACCGTGTTGGTGTCAATGGTATGGATGGGATCCAGCGCGTTGGCCCCTGCACCGAGGGAAGCTCTCAGCTGCTCCACAGAGGTCATCCGCTGGAATTTGCACAGATACCAGCTGAGGGTGGCGTTGAAGTCGCTGCTGTGATCCCGTACGTACTCCTGGCGGATGATCTCCGCCAGTTCCGGGTAACGGCCGGAAATGGCATCGGACAGGCGCTGCATGGTATCCTTGCTCTGAGAGAGAACGGCGATACTCTCCAGAGACGCCCGGCGCCCGAGAAGAGCGATGGACGCGCGTGCGAAGGTTCCCAGCCAACGCTCGTAGCGGGGACCGGTGAAACACTCTCCGGGTGGATCGAACAGGCTGCCGAACAGCTGGCAGAGGTCACTGATGGTGCGTTCCTCTTTTTCAGGGTCATCGCTGTCCCAGATGCCCAGAGGGACGGGCGCATCGCTGTCACCGAGACGGACAACACGGATCCTTCCTGCATACTTTGCTGGAACAGAACGAAGGATTATGTCGATGGTGCTTCCATGAGGGTCAAAGAAGGTGAGACCGTATCCCTGTGAGACGGCGCTGAGGATGAGGCCTGCCAGCAGGGTCGATTTTCCCGTTCCCGTCTGACCGACGATCTGATAGTGGCGCCGCAGGTCGATATCGCCGATGGATGCTTTCCGGCGGCCTCCGGAGATGTCGACAGCTGTGCCGACGGTCACCGCACGTCCGTTTTTCCGCCTTACCTCCATCAGCGGTAGCGGGGCCGGCTCCGGGAGACGGCAGGGAACGCCGGGGGCGGGACCGGAAACGTCCGGCTCTAGCATCAGCAGCCGGGCGGCGAACTCCGGAAGGACAGGGGCTCCGGACATGGGAGCGTCCCAGATCGCGCCTGCCCCGCTGGAAAAGCTTCCCAGACGGCGCAGACCGGCACCGCGGACGGCACCTTCGAGCGACGCGCGCAGCCGGACAGAAGGTGCGCCTGGCAGACGGAGCAGGACACGGACGGCCAACGGGGCTCCCGCGTATTCGGCACAGTTTGCGCCTCCCGCCGGGAAGGTACGGAAAACAAGACGGCGGCAGGCGTCGGCCTCCGCAGGATCCGCCGGGCCGGCTGTGACGCGGAGACAGCCGCCGGAGCAGCGCAGTGCAGCGGGAATATCCGCCCAAGCGGAAGAGCCGCCTGACGGCCAGCGGCTCATTCCGACTGCATGGGAGGTATCAGGATGTCCGGCAAAGCCCGCAATCGGGGTGCCGGACACCTGTTCCGCGGCGGGAATATACAGTTCGTACAGTTCATCTTCATCATGAAAGGAATGGCTGTTTTCATCGGCTCCTGTTTCCGACGGAGCGCCCGTATTCTCCGCTATCCATTCCAGGTCCGCCCGGCTGACGCAGGAGGAGCCGAAAACGGAGACTGCGGCGGCTCCTCCGGGGGACACGAGCATCTGCCATCCGATGAAGCCGTCCGGAGGAAGGACGGCAGTGCATCTGGCCAGGCGGGAGGACAGACCGTCCGCAGGGAGGGAACGCCCGCCCGTGATGGTGAGTTCTCTGATATGAACGACCGGAAGGGTTCCGGCCGGATAGTTCGTGATCATAACGTACCTCCTTGAAAATAGATACGGCGGCAGAACCGCCGGAGCACGATCCGCGCCGGACCTTTCCCTGGCACGCTCGCCGCTCCCTGCGGGTCATGGCGGTGCTTCCCCGGATTGCCGGTCCGGCGCGTTCGCGGATGAAATTGTCAAGGTTCCGACGCCTCTCAGGCGCGGAAAAGCCGACGCTCTGACGAGGACTGAATGGACACACTTTCCCCACGGGAAATGGTTCAGTCTTTGTCAGAGCGTCGGCTCTGTTCGGTACGTTTTCGGTTGTCGGGGGCAACTTTACCACTTGAAAGGGTCACTGTCAAGAGGGATTATTGCCTTTTTGTCCGGATTTTTCCGCCAGATCGTTGGTATCCAGCGTGTCCCTGAAGACCACGAATCTCTGGTACAGGAACTCCGTGGCGAAGTTCAGGATCATGTTGATCCCGGTGACCAGATACTCATTCCAGCCTGCACCGGCCGTCAGGAACCGTTCCAGCCATGTGCTGAAAGGGGTAAACACCAGGTAGTAGGCAAAGACCAGCGCCATGGCGCGGGGCACATTGGACGCACTTTTGAACGTGTAGCGGCGGTTGATGGTGAAATTCCACAGAACGCTGAGGACCAGGGCAGCAAGATAACTGACCCAGGCTTTCAGATGCAGGATCTCATTGAACAGCGCAAAGGAGCCGATCTGTATCAGACCGGCGGAAGCGGCCACAAGGGCATACTTCAGGGTGCGGAGGAGTTCTTTCTTCAATCGGACGGCCTCCCGGTAAGAGCAGCATACAGACCGTCGATCACCGCGGCGGCATCCACGTCATATACGGAGACCCTGCCTTCGAGCTCCCGTGGATATTCTATATGGCCCCTGTCATAACCGGGTTCCCTGTAGCCGGCATTGATGCGGACCAGATGGGCATCCGGGAAGGCGCGCGTGATACGCTCGAATGGCCACCGGATCACACCCGGTGTGTTGAAGCCGACCCCGAGCTCGATCAGCAGGAGGCGTGAATCGTGGCAGTCCTCCACGAAGGAGACGTAGCGGTCCAAATGGGTGCGGTAATCCGACCCGCGGAAGCAGATCTCCGCGTACGCGCCGCAGCGCGGGCAGCGGGGAATGAATTCGTCAGGGACCTCAAAGGTCTCATGGTCGATGTGAGTGCGGGCCGTCTCCAGATCTTCCAGACCGATCCAGGTCTCACGGCATCCGGCGGAGCAGCCCATGTTGTCATAGTGCCCCTGAAATTCGAACAGCCGCTGTTCCGGGAAGCCGGCCCTCATGAACTGACGGTCGGCATTGGAGGTGACCACGAAGTAATCATGTCCGGACAGAAGTTCCAGCAGGCGGCTGTACAGCGGGGCCTGGGGAAAGACGCTGCGGACATAGTGGATGTGGGTGGACCAGTAGGCCCATTTGCGGCCGGGGGTCCAGTCATCGTCGGACATCCCGACAAGCTCATACTGGAAATGGTAGCCGCGGGCGGCCATCTCCGGGAAATAGGTGCGGAAGACATCGTGGTCGAAATAACTCAGGCCGGCAGCGGCGGAAAGCCCCGCTCCGGCTCCGACAAGGATCCGGTCAGCGGAGGCCATGCGGGACTGCAGTTCCGCGACAGCGGCGAAGGGAGAGGTCACGTCATTGGTATGTTCCATGGAAGCAGGCTCCTTTCAGGCACGGACAGTATAGCACACGTTCCGCACGGCCGCAAACAGGATGAGACATCGAAGGAAATTTGACCATGGTGGGGGATATGTGGTATAATACACCTTGTTTGACAGTAAAAAATGTCCATATCATGGAGGAATTCATGAAAAAGTGGAAGATTGCGGCCATGTGGCTGCTCATCATATGCATTCTTTCCGGATGCAGCGGGGTCCGTGCGAAGGACACCGGAATGGGGCCGGTAGGGACTGGCCCCATTGCGGAGTTCATCAACGCGCCGTTGCTGGATGAGAAAAGCAGAAAGACAAAGTCTCCTTCTCAGCCGGTAGAAGACAGGGAAAACCGGCTGGTCGTCCGCACTGAGAACGCCGCAGCGGATTTCACTCCTTTTTCTCCGCACGGACGGACCGAAAGAATGCTTGCAGCACTGACGGGAGTCACGCTTCTGGGGACAGCCCGCGGCGGAGAAGCTGTGACCGCGGGACTGACCGGGCAGACTGTGGCTTTCGGGGACACGGATTATGCATATTCGGGCATCGCGGATGTGCAGCGGAACGGAAAGGTATTCACCGTTACGCTCTGCGAAGACATCTATTTCAGCAACGGCGTGAACCTTACAGCGGACGATGTGATCTTCAGTATGTACGTGCTGGCGGATCCCTCCTACCGGGGAACGTGCGCCTTCTCGCAGCTGCCTATCCGCGGCCTGAAGGAATACTGGGGGGATCTGCAGCCGAAATGGGAGAGGATACTGGAAGCCATGGCGGAAGGGAAGGAACCTGTGGGAGAGGAGTTTGGCATATCACAGGCAGAATATGACAGTTTTACGGAGGCGTTCCGGACAGCTGGCCTGGCTTTCGTGGAGCCGATCGTCAGCAGCTGCACCGACAATTTTGCAGACCAGTACAGTGACTATGTCCTGGGAGTGTCTCCAGAGGAACTCAGGAGCAGCCGGGGGCTGCGGGTCGCTTTCGCCGAGTATTTCTGGGGCTATGCCACCGGACGGAACGATGCCGGCTTATGGGAAGAGACTGGAGGCAGGACCTATGATCTGTCCGTCGAGCGCCCGACCGAAGAGGATTTCTGGAATCTTATCGCTGCCAGGCATCGATATGACGTAGGTGACGGCGGCATCAACTATGAGAAAATGGGCGGCGAGGACTTTTTCGAACTGCTGGAGGAGCAGATGGAGGCCGTCTGCCCCTCCCTGTTCACTGCAACAGGGAACAAAACAGGCGCATCATCGATCTCCGGCATCAGAAAGACCGGCCTTTACAGCTTGCAGATCACCATGACGAGGGATGTGGGAACGGAAATATGGAAGATGGATATTCCCATCTGCCCGCTTCACTGGTACGGGAACGAGCAGGCATATGATTACCGAGGAGACCGGTTCGGGTTTGTCAAGGGGGATCTGAACGGTGTGACACGAAGCGGAAAGTCCCCTCTCGGGGCGGGACCGTATCAGGTTATAAAAGCGGGCGGAGGTACGGTGCTGCTGGGAGCCAGCAGTCTGTACGCCGGCGGGCTGGCGGCAACAGCCAACCTGCTGCTGGCCGAGGATCCGAAGCAATGGGATCTGTGGCTGACGGACGGAGAGGCGGAGGGCATCGGGATCGGGACCGAGAGATATACGGGCATAGGATTCCATGTCGACCGGGTGAAGATCGGCGGGGACAGTCTGTCTGATGCATCCTGCGATCTCCGCCGGGCCATCGCAGAGGCGGTCAAAGCCTTTATGACGGGGGAACCGGACGGATTGTGGGCGCGCACGGCGCCTCTGCTGGTGTCAGCGGGGTTCAGTGTGGACGGCATCGGAGTGACCGGAAGCCCGGAGGGAGCGCCCGAGGAATTGATAATCCGGGTATATGGGACGGGAACACCGGAGACAGCCCTTCGGGAAGCTGCCGTATGGCTGAGAGAGCGCGGCCTTCCCATCGCGGTGGAGGAACTGCCGAGTGCCGCCTTTGTCAGAAGCTACGCAGAGGAGGGCAGCAGCGACGTGTGGATCATGCAGACGGATGATCCCTGGAGGACCGGCGCTGCCGGGCTGTTCTCATCAGAAGGAAAAGACAACGTGTTCCGGCTGGCCTCGGAGGAACTGGACAGGCTGCTTGCGCGCGCGGCGGCGGAACCGGAGCCCGCAGAAGGGTACCGGCTGTATGACGACGCGGCGGAAGAGCTGGAAAAGCTGTGTGTTTTCATTCCGCTGTCCCGGGAAACATGGACGCTGTGCCTGTCCGACCGGGTGGATCCCGCGTCCCTTCCCGCAGATATGACGGACAATTACGCCTGGTACAGCGAGGCGCAGACACTTTGCATGAAATGACGGCCTCGTCCGGGAATCTGGCAGGACGGCAACGGGGAGCGGGAAGAGAAGGAGGATACCATGCATATACCGACGGGAGAGACAACGTCTCAGGATATCGTCACTTTCCGGCAGGCGCTGGAACAGGAAGCTCCGGACCGGCCGTACGATAGGAGCCGTTGGATCTATGTGCCGGATCACTATGCGGAATACCGGTACATTCTGGGAACTCTCGGCAGCAGACCGCTGATCGCCGCGGGGATCAACCCTTCCACGGCGGCTCCCGATGACCTGGACAATACGCTCAAAAGCGTGGAACGCATTGCAGCGGCCAACGGGTACGACTCCTTCCTGATGTTCAATGTCTATGCCCAGCGGGCCACGAGGCCGGACGATATGGACCGCGAGTTCAACAGAGCACTGCACAATGAGAACATGGAGGCTTTCCGGTACTGTCTCAGGCTGGCGGGGGAGCGTCCTGCCGTGTGGGCTGCCTGGGGAGCCATCATCGAGAAGCGGGAATACCTGATGGACTGTGTGAGAGACATGGCAGACATCGGGCGCAGCTTCGAAGCCGTATGGCTGAAGGCGGGGCAGCTGTCCAAAAAGGGACATCCCCACCATCCGCTGTATCTGAAGAAGGACTGCCCGCTCGAACCTTTCCCGATGGAGGAGTATCTGAGAAAAACGCGATAGAGGCAAAAAGTGACCGGTTAATCGGACAGAACGTCTTTTAGGATACAGACAGAATCCAAAAAGGAGGATGCTGTTATGTTTCGTAAAAGACGAGTGCAGGATATCCTTTTCTGGGGCGTGCTGTTCGGTGCGGCTCTGGCGGAGGGCCTGGTGGCAAAAGTGATTGTATGAGTAGACAAAGGAGCGGGTGTCACACGTCGGGTAACGTGTGACACCCGCTCCTTTTTCGTCTGAGAAGCATGAGACGGCATGGCCGCAGGCCATGCCGTCTCATCGTTTGCGGAATGATTCTTACAGCAGGGGCTCCATCTCCAGCACGGGATGACCCACGCTGGTCAGGAACTCGAGCAGCTGCTCGGGATCCTCGGTGATGGTCTCATCAGCGATCATGTCGGTGAAATTGTCGATGCCGTACAGTTCTTTGGCAGTTGCATCGAGCTTCGTACGAAGCTGCTCTTTCAGGGCCTTGGGCAGCCACACGACGCGGCCCATGCCGCCTTCGGCCTTCAGGAACTTCTTGGAGGCGATGAAGTGCTTGCCGTGGCCCATGTAGCCGGGCGTCTGCACGCCGCCGCCGGTCATGGAGGCCATCTCGGAGAAGGTCATGCCCAGAGGCGTCATGCCGACATGCTCACGGTTCACGATGACGAAGCCGTTGGAGAAGGGCTCGATGCCGCAGATGCACTCGAAGCAGCCGCAGCTGGTCATGGGGTCTTCGAGGATGGAGTACAGGGTGACCTGCTCCAGAGCACCGTGGGAGTACTGCTGTACAGCTTCGTTCACGTCCTCGTAACGGCCGACGCGCTCATCGATCAGGCGCTCTTTCGTGACGATCTGGCACGGGCCGGTAGGATCCAGCTCATTGGTGGCTTTGGCATCCAGCCACGAAACGGCGCCGCACAGACCCAGACGCTCGGGAGTGACGATGCACACGTGTGAGGGGGAGAAGGCCTGGCACAGGATGCAGGTGTAGAACACGTCCACGCTCTCATCCGTCAGAGTAGCCAGACGGGCGTCACGCTTGTCGAAAACGGTGTTTGCAAAGGCACGCTCCTCTTTGCACTTCTCGGGAGTGGTGAAGATGCGGACCTGGCACTTGTCGACCACGGAGCCGTACTCGCTCTTTACCTTGGCGTACAGGATCTCGCCGATGTGGCGGGCGCGGAAACCGGCGGCGAAAGCGGTGTTGCTGACGCGGATGCGGATCATATCGCGCTGGCCGGTGTGCATGATGCCTTCGGCGCAGTTGATGAAGTTGTGGAACTTACGCTCGAACACGGGCTCGAAGTCGGTCTGGATGTTCTTGCCGGCAACTTCAACGATGACGGCGAGGTTCATCTTGCTGCCCGGCTCGAACTCGTCGATATCGGGACCTTCCAGAATGATGGCGTGATCCTCGACCTCGGTGAGTTCCTTGGTCTGCACCAGTTCGAAGCAATCCAGACGGGAGCCGTCGATATCCACGTGGGTATCCTTCTTGCGGATGATCTCGCCTTCGAAAGCGGAGGAGTAAGCCACGGGGATGTCGATGTTGGTGATCTTCAGCTTGATGTCGCGGGCTTCCAGAGAGGTCTCGATGAAGTCCTGCGTGTTGGGCTGGATCAGCAGGGATTTGGGAACTCTCCACATATGACTGTCTTCGCTCTCGTCATTGGTGATGACGGGGAAGCCCAGCGCGATGGCGCCGCCGCCGCAGGCGACGGTGATGTCATCCAGAGGAGCGAACGCGTTGACAAATGCGCGGATACGGTTGAAGGTGTAGTCCATGTAGCCGTCCCAGTCGCCGGGCTGAACGGCACCGAAGATCATGGCGGCGCGAACGACCAGGGAGATGATGTGGCCAACGGACCAGATGTCTTCGCCGGTGGCGACGACACGGACCTTGAAGTCATCCAGACCGCCCGTGAACTGGAAGCCGGACCGGACCGCCTGCTCGATGATGCCGCCGATGAGGAATACGAAGATACCTCTGGACTGATAGCCCTTGATCAGCTGCATGGCCTCCTCATCGGAGGGAGCCTCGTCGATGATGACGACGAAACCGGGGATGTCGCCGGTGACCAGGGGAACGCCCAGCTCACGGACCTCGGCGTCGGTGAAATGACCGTGATACACGGTGCCTTCATAGGGGGTGGAGGTCTTCACGTACTTGCAGGCCTCGATGACCTCGGCAGCCATGGCGGTGGCAACGCCGGTACGGAAAATGTTGGTGGTGTTATACTCTTTGCCCATCATGCCCTTGATGATGTCCAGGGCCTCTCTCAGCTCCCTGAGGTTGCTGATCTTCTTGCCGGCATATGCCAGGCTGCAGGCCATGTTATATGCCGTCTCAGGCAGGATCATCGGCGCATCTTCACCGCACTCGGCAATGATCGCGCTCAGCGATTCCTCAGCCTTGGCCAGCATCTCATCGGAGCCGCAGAATACTCTGTCAAATAATCTCATGCGTTATTTCCATTCCTTTCCAGAAATTATCTCGATTCTTCCATTCTGTTTTTGATTTCCCGGATCTCTTCCACCGCTTTCGGACTGACGTCGTAGGGCGACAGGCCGTTGCGGTCAGCATCGATCACCTCTGCGTTGTAGCTGATGAAGCCCAGGATGTCCTCCGTCGGAATCCGGCTCTCGATGAACTGCCGGTCGGCATCATCGCGGATCTTGTTGCCAACGACACGCACCTGGTGAATGCCGATGTCGGCAGCAAGCTGCCGGACCTTCTCATAGGTCTGGATGCTGCGGGCTCCGGGCTCAACCACCACGATGAACTGATCCATCACACTGGCGGTTCCGCGCCCGAGATGCTCCAGGCCGGCTTCCATATCCATGATGACCACGTCATCCTTGCGGAAGGAGAGGGCGGAGAGAACGGCTTTCAGCATCACGTGTTCCGGGCAGACGCATCCGCTTCCGCCCGTCTCGACCGTTCCCATGACCAGCAGCTTTACGCCGTTGACCTCTTTTGCGTAGGTATCGGGAATGTCCGAGACCTGGGGATTCAGTTTGTAGAACAGGTTGTCCTTCGTGGCGCCGGTCCGTTCTTCGATCAGTGAACGCATCTTGGAAATGGGGACGATGGCATTCACTTCTTCCTCCGTCAGTCCCAGAGCCAGCCCAAGGTTGGCATCCGGATCGACGTCGGCACAGAGAACGGTGCGGCCTTCAGCGGCGTAGAGTCTTGCGAGGGTGGCGGACAGCGTCGTTTTCCCGACGCCGCCTTTTCCTGTGATCGCTACTTTCATGATTTGCTCCGGGAAGGCTCGTCAGATGCCGAGCGCGGTGCGCTTGTTTTCAATGCACTCGATCATCCTGTCGCCCAGGCTGTCGATGTCCAGATCGACGACGAACTTGGCTTCGACCCAGTCTTCGATGCTGCCCTGCAGCAGTCCCTCCACCTCGGAAGAGCCCTTGGTGTAGGAGTTGACGCCCAGGAAGGTCTCAATGCCGGTGGCGACGACGTAGTTGCCGATGGAGACGGCCTTCTCGCTCATCCACTCGGGAGCGCAGCCGACCAGCGGGATCTGGGAGATGTTGATGCCCCAGTCTTTGGCAATGTCGGAAGCGAGGATCATCATGCGGGAGATGTCCACGCAGGATCCCATGTGCAGCACGGGCGGGATGTCCACCAGCGTGCAAACGCGCTTCAGACCTTCACCGCAGTATTTGCGGGCTTCCTTGTCCATCAGACCTGCCTTAGCGGCGGCCTGAGCGGCGCAGCCGGAGACCACGAGGATGATGTCGTGCTCCAGCATCTTCTTCATCAGCTCAATGTGAGCGGTGTCAGGACGGACCTTCGGGTTATTGCAGCCGACGAAGGCAACGGCGCCGCGCAGGACACCAGACTTGACACACTCGATCAGCGGCTTCATGGTGTTCAGGTCGTCGATGTGGCTGTTGGTAACGCCGTCCAGGCACTTCTTGATGGCTTCGACGGAGTAGCCGACGGTGGCCTTCTTCTTCATACTCGGGATGTTGACCAGTTCCTGCCTCCGGTTGGGGAAGTTCTCAATTGCCGTCTTCACGATATTGTAGGCATTCTCGCCGGCCGTAGCGGGCTCGAACTCGATGAAGTCGGAGTCGGGCATACGGCAGATGGGGGAGGTGGTGATGAACTTGGTGTGGAAACATTTGGACAGGGGACCAAGCGCGGGGAAGATGCACTGCACGTCGACCACGACGGCCTCGCACGCACCGGTGAGAACCACATTCTCCTGCTGCAGGAAATTGCCGGCCATGGGGATGCCGTGACGCATGGCGACTTCGTTGGAAGTGCAGCACACGCCGGCGACGTTGATGCCCTTGGCGCCGAAAGTCTTGGCATAGGCGATCAGCTCGGGGTCGTTCGCATAGTAAACGATCATCTCGGACAGGGAGGGGTCGTGGCCGTGGACGATGATGTTGACCATGTCCTTCTCCATGACGCCCAGGTTGGCCTCAGTGTCCACCGGTTTGGGAGTTCCGAACATAACATCGGAGAACTCCGTACCCATCATGGAGCCGCCCCAGCCATCGGAGAGACCGGCGCGAAGGGACTGGCGGACCAGTGCCTCAGGCAGAGACGAATTGCCCATATGGGACATATGCATGGACTGGGAGACTTCCTTGTCAATGGCACGGGGCTCAATGCCGGCCTTTGCCCACAGTTCCTGGGTGTGCTCAGGAGCACGCTTCAGGAAGCGCTGCGTACCGAAGGGCTTGCCGTACTCCTGCAGACCGGTGAGAGCGACCTCGTGAGCGACGTCATAGATGTCGCGGCCCTCGGTGGGGATTTCCCACTCCGCGGCGATGCGCAGCAGTTTTTCGGGATCTTTGACCTTGTAGTTGCCGTCCTCCGCGGACAGATACAGGGTCTCGGCGATGTTGCGGCCGTGGTCGGAGTGCGTGGCGGCGCCGCCGGCGGTGAAGCGCAGATAGTTACGTCCGACAATACCGTGGGCGTCGCATCCGCAGATGCCGCGGGGGGCCTTGGGGGTGATGCGGCAGGGACCCATCGAGCAAATGCGGCAGCAGGTGCCGGATTCGCCGAAGGCACAGTGAGGAGTCTGGTTCTTAACCCTCTGCTGCCAGGAATCAGCGCCTACCTTTTTGCCGGTTTCCAGCAATTGTGCAGTGGCAGATTCCATCTCTTCTACTGTTGTTAATGATTCCCAATTCAAGTGGTTTTTCCCCTTTCGTGAGTTTTTACCGCCCGGGGGGGCGGACGTTCCTATTATTTTCAGCGCCTGAGCGCCAGAAATACAGAAAAAGGTGCGCCATGCCGCGGAAACGGGTCCACATGACCGCGACAGGCCACCATAAAGACTACCATATCATATTTATCTTGGCAACTGGTGTTCCCCATTTTTGGAAGATTCAACCAAATAATAAGGGAATAATTCCAAAACCCCCGCGGGGGGATGAGAAGCGGTGCGTAGCGGCCGTGGCCGGGTCACTTGAAATACCGTTCAACGGCCTTGTTCAGATCAGCCACGGCCTGCATGTCGCCGTTTTTCACGGCGTCGATGATGCAGTGATTCATATGGCTCTGCAGGATGGCTAGACCGGCACTGTTGAGCGCGGAGCGCACGGCGGAGAGCTGTATCAGCACGTCGGAGCAGTCATATCCGTCGGCTACCATCTGCTTGACGCGTTCCAGGTGCCCGATGGAACGGGCAAGACGGTTGACGATGGCGCGCGTTTCCTCCTCGGGATGCGTATGGCTGTGCGGACCATGCGAGTGGCCTCCGTGGTCGTGGGAATGTTCATGGATGTGCTTGTGTCCGGCAGCGATGACTTCGTTTTCATCATACTCATGTTCCATTTCCGGATACCTCCTTGAAGCGGGGACACTCAGCAGAAAGTAGGTTCCCGCATATTGATTCTTTCTGCATTGTATGATAACATATGATTGAATAATTGTGAAGAGGGAGCGCGGCTTCCCCGCGCGCTCTTTCACAGAAATGCGAAAGGGGAAATGACCCGTGCACGAGGGGCACGAACATACACATCATGGCGATGATCTGGGTTTCGAGACCGTCGCACAGGCAGTCGCGCTGATGACCTATATGTTGGAGCATAACCGGCATCACGCGGAGGAACTGCATGAGTTGTGCCACAAGCTGGAAGCCATGGGGAAAGGCGAGGCTGCCAATCTTCTGGATGCCAGCGTGGACGATTTCCGCGCGGGCAACGCAATGCTCGAATCCGCGCTGGATATTCTGAAAGGGGAGGGATGACGGATGTGCCTGTCTACCGTATATGAAGAGATCGACGGTCAGCGGAGCAAGGTCTGCGAATACGTTAGCAGTGTGAAGGCAGGGGAAAACGGCATTGTGCTCACGGACATCATGGGACGTGAGATCACCGTTAACGGCACGCTGAAAAGCATGGATTTCATCAAGAACGAGATCATCGTCGAGGGCGCGTGATGCGGGAATACGAGATGATCCGCGAAATCTTCAACCAGTGCAGCGGCAACCAGATGAGAGATGTGTTCTTCTCCGAGATCGAAACAGACGACCCGGAGGCGGTTGCGCGCAGCTACTGCGAGGGGAAGGAGACGGAGTTTACCCGGACAGACCGTCCGGACGGCAGCGTCGTGTTCGATTTCGTCACGGACGGGCTGCGTCAGCGCATCACATTCAGTTGATGACAAAAAAACAACTTGTAAAATAATTTGAAATTTTAGTAATTTTCCGTTAATCGGCATTTGCTACATAGTAAACACGGAGCGGGAGTGCTAAAATACCACGGGTTTTGATATGAGGCCGGACAGCCTCTGAAAGGAAGGACGACAGAAATGTCTTGTACAATAGCGGTAGCGGGCAAGGGCGGTACCGGAAAGACCACCCTGTGCGGGCTGCTGATCGACTGGATGTGCACCCACGGCAAAACGCCGGTGCTGGCTGTGGATGCGGACGCCAACTCCAATCTCAATGAGGTCCTGGGCGTCGAAGTGGAGACTACGCTGGGAGATATCCGGGAGATGGTCGCCTCGGCGGACATCGTGGAGGATAGCCCCATTCCCGCGGGAATGAGCAAGCAGGACTTCATGGATATAAAATTCAACAATGCCCTGATCGAGGAAGATGACTACGATATGCTCGTCATGGGGCGCACGCAGGGCAAGGGATGCTACTGTTTTGTCAATGGGCTTCTTCAGACGGAACTGCGGCGGATCTCCGGAGCATACAAGTATATCGTTGTGGACAATGAGGCCGGCATGGAGCACATCAGCCGGGGAATCCTTCCCGACGTGGATGCGATCCTGCTCGTATCGGACTGCTCCCGCAGGGGCATCCAGGCCGTCGGACGCATCGCGGAACTGGTGCGTGAGATGGACATGAAGCCGAAGACGGTGAAGCTTATCGTGAACCGTGCGCCTTCCGCCCAGCTGGCGGCGGGCATCCTCGAGGAGATCGGAAAGCAGGGGCTCGACCTGCTCGGCGTGATTCCCCAGGACGAGGACGTTTATGAGTTCGACAGCGAGGGAAAACCCACCGTCACGCTGCCGGAGACGTCAGCCGCACGCCGTGCCGTGAACGAGATCGCGGAGAAGCTGTTCACCATCATCTGACCCCGGCATTACTTCAGGCATATTTTAGCGAGAGCGAGACGCTTAAAATATCAAATATCAGAATCATTCGAAACTATCAAGGAGGAGTTGTCAACCATGGGATTCAAACGCGTACCCCAGAAGTACTCCGCGTCGATCAATGAAGTGACGATCGGCGTCGGAGAAAAGGCGATCAAGCTGGGCGGCGAGAACGTAAAGCCGCTGTACAGCTTTGACGCAGAGATCGCAAACGCGCCGAAAGTCGGTGCAGAGATCACCGACGAAGGCTATGACAGGACCGTCGCGAGCCTCGCTGCCTACTATGAAGGCTGCGAGACGATCGCGGACATCGCGAAGAAGGCAGCTGCTATGCCCGGCGCCGATTTCCTTGCCGTGAACCTTGAGGGCGCCGATCCCAACGGAGCCAACAAGAGCGTCGAGGAGTGCGCGGCTGTCGTGAGCGAAGTGGCCGGCGCCGTCGACGTGCCGCTGGTCATCATCGGCTGCAAGAACGCCGACAAGAACACCGAACTGTTCAACAAGCTCGCCGATCTGCTGCAGGGGAAGAACGTCCTGTTCGTATCCTGCAAAGAGGAGAACTACAAGAACGTCGCCGCTTCCGCCGGTCTTGCCTACAACCAGAAGATTTGCGCTGAGTCCGCCGTGGATATCAACCTGGCCAAGCAGTTGAACGTCCTGATCTCCCAGATGGGCCTGAAGCCCGACACCTATGTGATGAACGTGGGTTCCGCCGCCGCCGGCTACGGATTCGAGTATGTTGTTTCCACGATGGACCGCGTCAAGGACGCCGCTCTTGCTCAGAACGACGCCATGCTGCAGATGCCCATCTTCACCCCTGTGTCTTCCGAGACCTGGAGTGTGAAGGAGACGATCGTCAGCGAGGAAGACTTTCCCGAGTGGGGTACCAGAGACGACCGTGCCGTACAGATGGAAGTCAGCACTGCTGCGGCCTGCCTGGCTGCCGGCTCCAACGCCGTTGTGCTGCGTCATCCCAAGTCCGTGGCTACCATCTCCAAGATGATCGCGGCGCTGGTGTAAGGAGGAAACGAACATGGCACTTAAAGGATTAGATATTTTCAAGCTCACTCCCAAGACCAACTGCAAGGAGTGCGGAAACCCCACCTGCATGGCGTTCGCCATGAAGGTCGCTCAGGGCGCTGTGCCCATCGAGAAATGTCCCCATATGTCTGAGGAAGCCAAGGCCAAGCTGAGCGAAGCCACGGCGCCCCCGATGAAGACCATCACGGTCGGTGTCGGCGAAGCCGAGCACAAGCTGGGCGGCGAGACGGTCCTGTTCCGTCACGACAAGACCTTCGTATCCAAGACCATGTACGGCGTGTGGGTATGTGAAGGCTGCTTCGATGGCAAGATCGACGCCATCAAGGCCGTCGACTATGAGCGTATCGGCGAGCGCATGTACGTCGAGATGCTCAACTGCAAGTTCACCGGCGATGCCGGCAAGTATGTGGAGCTGGTCAAGAAGGCCGATGCCGCTGCCCGCACCGTGATCCTCGACTGCGATGACACCTCTGCTGCCGAGGCCGCTCTGGAGGCCATTGCCGCTTCCAAGCCCATCCTGAACGGCGCCAATGCCGCCAACTATGCCGAAATGAGCGCTCTGGCCACCAAATACGGTGTGGTCCTGGGCGTTTCCGGAGCGAATCTGGACGAACTGCACGACACCGTGGCCGCCCTTGAGAACGCCGGCAACAAGAACCTGATCATCGATGTGACCGGCGCCGACATCAAGGAGACCTTCGCCAACGCCGTTGAGGTCCGCCGCGCCGCCCTGAAGAATCAGGACCGCACGTTCGGCTATCCCTCCATTGTGAACCTGCATGACATCGCCGAGGGCGACACCGCCATGCAGACAGCCCTGGCTTCCGTCTTCACACTGAAGTACGGCTCCATCATCGTGATGGACGGCATGTCCTACGCTCAGGCCCTGCCTCTGTACGGCCTGCGCCAGAACGTGTTCACCGATCCTCAGAAGCCCATGAAGGTCGAGCCGGGCATCTACCCGCTCAACGGGGCCGACGAGAACAGCGTGTGCGTCACCACCGTGGACTTCGCCCTGACCTACTTCACTGTCAACGGCGAGCTGGAGCGCTCCGGTGTTCCCATGAACCTGCTGATCTCCGACGCCGGCGGTTATTCCGTTCTGACGGCGTGGGCTGCCGGCAAGTTCAGCGCGGGCAGCATCACCAAGTTCATCAAGGAGTTCGATATCGAGAGCAAGATCAAGAGCCGTACGCTGATCATCCCCGGCAAGGTCGCCGTCCTGAAGGGCGAGCTGGAGCAGAACCTGCCCGAGTGGACCATCGTCGTGGCTCCCAACGAAGCTACCGGACTTGTACCCTTTATGAAGGATTACAAATAAAACTGTACGAAACCGTAGAATTGCAAGGAGGTAACAACAATGGGCAAATTTATCGTTATCGGCGAAAGAATCCACTGCATCTCCCCCTCGATCCGTCAGGCCATGGAGACCATGACCCCCGACCCGATCCTGAAGAGAGCCAAAGAGCAGCTGGACGCCGGTGCCACCTATCTGGACGTCAATATCGGCCCTGCCGAGAAGAACGGTCCCGAACTGATGCAGTGGGCGGTCAAGCTCCTGCAGGAGAACTTTGACAACGTTCCCCTCTGCCTCGACACGGCCAACCAGAAGGCCATCGAGGCCGGTATCCAGGTCTACAACCGCGATAAGGGCAAACCCATCGTCAACTCTGCCGACGCCGGCGACCGCATCAGCAACATCGATCTCGCTGCTGCCAACGATGCCATCTGCATTGCGCTGTGCTCCAAGGCCGGTGTGCCGTCCGACAACGACGAGCGCATGATGTACTGCCAGGAGCTGCTGGAGCGCGGCATGGGCCTGGGCATGGAAGCGGAAGACCTGTGGTTCGACCCCCTGTTTGTTGTTATCAAGGGCATGCAGGACAAGCAGCGTGACGTTCTGGACTTCATCAAGCAGCTGGCCGACATGGGCTTCAACTCCACCGGCGGCCTGTCCAACGTTTCCAACATGACCCCGAAGCACATCCGTCCCATTCTGGACGCCACCATGGTGGCCATGGCGATCAACAACGGCCTGACCTCCGCCATCGCGAACCCCTGCGACGTTCGCCTGATGGAGACCATCAAGTCCGCCGACATCATCATGAACCACTCCCTGTATGCTGACTCCTTCCTGGAGCTGTAAGTAATATCGTTTTTCAGAGACGTCGGAATGGTTTCATTTCGGCGTCTCTGCCACAAGTGTCAATAATGGTAAAGGAGAATTATCATGAGCGTATTGACCGATCTGATCTATGGCGGCAGTAACGCTGTCGCCGGCCTGACGGAAGGGGCCGTCAACGATGCCATCGCCAAATTCGGCGCTGACAAGCCCATCGCTTACCCCGACACCGCATACTTCCTTCCCACGATCTATGCGGCAACCGGTGTCAAGGTGAAGACACTGGGGGACCTGCCCGCCTGCGTGGGCGTCCTGAAGAGCCTGATCACCAACGAAGAGGACCTGGGGGCTGCCCTGAATGCCGGGCTGGCGACCGCAGTCGGCGCCGAAATCCTCGAAGCACTGAAGTACGTAGACAATGCCGACCCGTATGCTGAAGAGAGCGGCATCGGCTTTGTTCCCGATCCCATTATCCGCAGCCTCGGCGTGCCGCTGGTCACCGGAGACATCCCCGGCGTCGCGGTCGTGCTCGGCAAGGCGGAGAATGCGGAAGATGCCGTCAAGATCGTCCGCGACTATCAAGACAAGGGCATCATGACATTCATGGTCGGCGACGTGATCGAGCAGGTCATCGGCGGCGGCGTGAAGGCCGGCCTGGAATTCCGCGTGATCCCGCTCGGACATGACGTGACCTCCGTCATCCACGTGGTGACCGTCGCTATCCGCGCCGCGCTGATCTTCGGTGCCGTGGAACCCGGCAACCTGGGGGCCCTGCTGCAGTACACCAAGGAGCGTGTTCCCGCATTCGTCAACACCTTCGGCGCCATCGACAGCGTCGTCGTCTCCGCCGGCGCCGGCGCTATCACGCTGGGCTTCCCCGTGGTCGTGGACATCGACCTCGGCGAGAACCAGGTCCCCGGAGCCCTCGTCTCCGTGACGGATCATGAAGAGACGGTGAAAACGTCCCTGGAACTGAGGAACATCAAGGTCAAGGCGAAGGCCGTGTCGCTGCCCGTCAGCTTCGCAGCCGCGTTCGAAGGCGAGATCATCCGCAAGAAGGATACCTATGTCGAGTTCGACTCCGACCACAACCCGACCTGCGAGCTGGTCAGCTTCAAATCCGCCGACGAGGTGGAGGATCACAAGATCACCATCGACGGTCCGGATATCCCGGAAGGGGCGGAGGAACTGGTGCGTCTGCCTCTCGCCACGACGGTGGAAGTCTACGGCGCCAAGATGCAGCCGGATTTCGAGTCCGTCATCGAGCGTAAGATCCACGCATGGTTCAACTACATCGAAGGCGTCATGCACACCGGCCAGAGGAACCTGTTCCGCATCCGCATCAGCAAGGACAGCTTTGCCAAGGGCCTGCGCCTGAAGGATTTCGGGGAAGTGCTGTACGCCATGATCATGGATGAGTTCGGCTCCGTCGTGGACAAGTGCGAGATCCGCTTCATCACGGATCTGGACAAGGTCAACGACTTCCTGGAGAATGTCGCCATGCCGCGGTACCGCTCCCGTGATGACCGCCTGGCGTCCCTGACGGACGAGAGCGTGGACACCTTCTACACCTGCATCCTGTGCCAGAGCTTCGCTCCCGCGCACTGCTGCGTCGTCACCCCCGAGCGCCTCGGCCTGTGCGGCGCCGTGTCTTGGCTCGACGCCAAGGCCACCTATGAACTGTCTCCCACCGGACCCAGCCAGCCGATCCCGAAGGAGGGTCTTATCGACGAGCGCCTGGGCGCCTACGAGGCAGTCAACAAGATGGTCGCCAATGCGACCCACGGCGCGGTAGAGAACGTCACACTGTATTCGCTGATCGAGGATCCCATGACCAGCTGCGGCTGCTTCGAATGCATCTGCGGCATCATGCCCGAGGTCAACGGCGTGGTCGTAGTCAACCGTGAGTACGCAGGTATGACGCCCACCGGCATGACCTTCGGCGAACTGGCCTCCATGACCGGCGGCGGCGTGCAGACGCCCGGCTTCATGGGCCATGGCCGCCACTTCATCGCCAGCAAGAAGTTCATCAGCGCCGAGGGCGGCATCGAGCGCATCGTGTGGATGCCCAAGGAACTGAAGGACGACATTGCCTCCCGCCTGAACAAGACGGCGAAGGAAGTGTTCGGGATCGAGAACTTCACGGACATGATCTGCGACGAGACGATCGCCACGGATTCCGAAGGAGTCATCGCCTTCCTGACGGAGAAGGGCCATCCCGCCCTGAACATGGATCCGATCATGTGATCTGATCACCGCACAATTCAAGGACCCCGGAGCACCCGCAGGGCGCTCCGGGGTCCTTTTCGCGTATCGGATAATGGTGGAAAAACGCCGGCCGTTATGATATGATAACATTGGGTAGGAACGGACAGACCGCTCCGACCGAAGGAGAACATTTATGACAGAGATATCGGTAAACGTAGACAGGATCGAAAACGTGATCAACGTGTTCGGATCCTTTGACGAAAATCTGAAACTGATCGAGGCTGAACTCGGTGTGCGCCTGACGGACCGGGATTCCGAGATCCATATCAGCGGAGAGGCGGAGAACGTGCTGTGGGCGGAGAAGGCGGTCAACGGACTGATCACGCTGGCCTCCAAAGGGGAGGTCATCAACGCCACCAACGTCCGATACGTCATCCAGCTGGTGAAGAGCGGACAGGAGGAAAAGATCGCGGATTTCGCCGGGGACGTGATCTGTATCACGGCCAAGGGAAAGCCGGTCAAGGCCAAGACCCTGGGTCAGAAGAAATATATGGACGCCATTCAGAAGAACACGGTCACGCTCGGCGTCGGCCCCGCCGGAACCGGAAAGACATATCTGGCGGTGGCGGCCGCGGTGTCGGCCTTCCGTTCCAAGCAGGTCAACAGGATCATCCTGACGCGGCCCGCGGTGGAGGCGGGAGAGAGGCTCGGATTCCTTCCGGGCGATCTGCAGAGCAAGGTCGATCCCTATCTCCGGCCGCTGTACGACGCTCTGTTCGAGATGCTGGGGCCGGATACCTACGCCAACTATCTGGAGAGGGGAAACATTGAGGTCGCACCGCTGGCGTATATGCGCGGGCGCACGCTGGACGACTCCTTCATCATCCTGGATGAGGCGCAGAACACGTCACGGGAGCAGATGAAGATGTTCCTGACCCGTCTGGGTTTCGGCTCGAAGATCGTCATCACGGGAGATATCACGCAGATCGACCTGCCGGCGGACAAGACCAGCGGCCTGAAGGAAGCAATGCGGGTGCTCGAAGGCGTGGAGGACGTTGCCGTCTGCCGGCTCAGCGCCCAGGACGTGGTGCGTCATGTGCTGGTACAGCGCATCATCGACGCCTATGAGAGATACGGATCCGGCGGCGAAAAGCCGGCAGCGAAAGGCGGCAGGAAAAAGTGATCCTGAAAATGACGATATCCAAGCAGTACCCGGAGCTCGACGCCCGCGGATTCCGCCGGGTGATCCGGACGGCCTTCCGGCGGGCGCTGGAAGCGGAGGGGGTGACGGTGCCCTGCAGGGTCGACGTGCTGATCACCGACGACGAGGGCATCAGGCAGATCAATCTCAGCCAGCGCGGGATAGACAGGCCGACGGACGTGCTGTCTTTTCCGATGCAGCAGCTGACGCCCGGCGCATTCGATCCGGACATGACGGAAGCAGACCCGGAGACCGGCCTGCTGCTTCTCGGCAGCATGGCGGTGTCCGCGGACAGAATTCGGGAGCAGGCGGAGCGGTTCGGACACAGCGACACGCACGAACTCGCCTATCTGTCCGTGCATTCGTGCCTGCATCTTCTGGGCTACGACCATCTGGACGAGGGGCCGGAGAAAGCGAGAATGCGCGGCAGGGAAAAAGAGATCATGGCCCGGATCGGGCTGTAGAAACGGAGGCAGTATGGTTTCAAAAAACGCGATGATCACGATCGCGGGACGCCCCAATGTCGGGAAGAGCACGCTGGCCAATACGCTGGCGGGGGAGAAGGTCGCCATCGTGACGAACAAGCCCCAGACGACCAGAAACCGCATCTTCGCGGTGGTGAACCGGGGGGACACCCAGCTCGTCTTCGTGGATACCCCGGGGTTCCACAAGGCGAGGAACAAGCTGGGGGATTATATGGTCAAGGTCGTGAACGACAGCGTAACGGACGTGGATGCCGTCTGCCTCGTCGTGGAGCCGACGCCGTCCGTGGGAACGCAGGAGACGCTGCTGCTGGAGAAACTGGCGGAAGCCGGAGCGCCGGTCATCCTCGTGATCAACAAGATCGATGCGGTGAAGAAAGAGGATCTCCTGGCGGTCATAGACGCATACAGAGGTGCCTACGATTTCGCGGACATCGTGCCGATCTCCGCCCGGACGGGGGAGAACGTGGAGGAACTGCTGAAGGTACTGGAGACCTATGCCCAGGAGGGACCGCAGCTGTTTCCGGAGGGCGTGGTCACCGACCAGCCGGAGAAGCAGATCTGCGCGGAGATCATCCGCGAAAAACTGCTGCTCTGCCTGGACCGGGAGATCCCACACGGCACCGCCGTGGTGATCGAAAGGTTCACGGAGAGAGAAAACGAGATCATCGATCTGGAGGCCGTGATCTACTGTGAAAAGCAGAGCCACAAGGGCATGATCATAGGGAAGCACGGCGCTATGCTGAAAAAGATCGGCGCCATGGCCAGGGAGGACATCGAGGCGTTCATGGGAACGAAGGTGTATCTGCAGACCTGGGTCAAGGTGAAGGAGAACTGGAGGGACAGAGACGGCCTGCTGAAGAATTTCGGGTTTGCCGACGAATGAGTCCGGCGGCCGCCGAAAGGAGGGACCTGCCATGTATGTGAATACCCGCGGCCTGGTCCTCCGGGAGACCGTCTACCGGGAGACGAGCAAGATCCTTACCGTGCTTACGGCCGACGAGGGAAAACTCACCGTGTCCGCCAAGGGCGCGCGGCGACGGGGGAGCAAGCTGGCTCCGGCCGCGCAGCTGCTGACGTTCTCAGATATGACGCTCTCCGGGACCCGGGACCGCTGGACCCTGACGGAGGCGGCGCCCATCGAGATGTTCGAGGGACTGCGGGAGGATCTGGAGCTGATGGCACTGGGTTCATATTTCGCCCAGCTGCTGGAGACAGTGTCCGATGAGGACCTGCCCAATCCCGCGATCCTGGCCCTGGGGCTCAACGCCCTGTATCTGCTGAGCCGGGGGAAGGGGGACAGCCGCACGATCAAGGCGGCTTTCGAGATGAGGCTGATGACTCTGGCCGGATTCGCCCCGTATCTGGACGCCTGCCGCGTGTGCGGGCGGACCGACCCGCAGGCGCCACGGCTGGAGCTGTCGGGCGGGACCGTACGATGCCGGGACTGCCGGGACGGAGAGGCGTCGGAGGAGACGGCGCCCCTTTGCGAGGGGTCTCTGGCAGCGCTGCGGCATATCACATCGTGCCCGGACAAGAAGGTCTTCGCCTTCACACTGGGCGAGGAGGCCGCCTCCCGGCTGGAGCAGGCGGCGGAGCGCTACACCCTGGTCCAGATGGACCGGGGCTTCAGTACGCTGGAATATTACAGAAACTGCAGGATGTGATGCCTGCCGAGGAACGGATATGACACTGTTTGAAAAATCACTGCGGACCATTGAACTGCCGGCGGTCCTGCAGATGCTGTCGGATGAGGCGGTATGCGACCGAGCGAAGGAAGCCTGTCTGGAACTGCAGCCGCTGACAGACATCTATGAGATCAGGGACCTCCTGGCTGAGACCGGCGCCGCGAAAAAACTGATGGAACTAGGGGGCAGTCCCTCCTTCGGAGGCGTCCGCGACGTGACCGCCTCCGTGAGCCGCGCAGATATGGGCGGCGTTCTGAACACCACGGAACTGCTGGCCGTGGCTTCCGTCCTGAAGACGGCGGCCAGAGCACGGGCCTACCGTGACGGGGCGCAGGGAGAGACGGCTGTGGATCCGCTGTTCTACGGGCTCCGCCCGAATCCCTATCTGGAGAACCGCATCTCCTCCTCCATCATCGGACCGGACGAGATCGCGGACGCCGCCAGCAAAGAGCTGGCGGACATCCGGCGTCACATCCGGCTGGCAGGGGACCGGGCACGCCAGTCGCTGAACAAGATCATTGCGAGCTCCGTGCTCTCCAAATACCTTCAGGAGCCCATCATCACAATGAGGAACGAACGCTTCGTCGTTCCAGTGAAGGCGGAGCACCGCGGGCAGATACCCGGCTTGGTACATGATATTTCCTCTTCCGGAGCGACTCTATTCGTGGAGCCAATGGGCGCCGTCGAGGCCAACAACGAGATCCGGGAGTTACTTGCCAGGGAGAAGAACGAAATCGAGCGCATCCTCGCGGAACTGAGCGCGGAGACGTCAAAGTTCGGGGACGAAATCCGAGAGGATTTCCGCCTCCTGGTCCGGCTGGATATGGTCTTCGCGCGGGCGAAGCTGTCCTACAAACTCAACGCCTGCGAGCCCGAAGTGGCAGAGAACGGAGAACTGCATCTGCGCGGCGCGCGGCACCCGCTGCTGCCGCCGTCGACGGTCGTCCCGGTGGATTTCCGCCTGGGCGGCGAGTTCGACACCCTCGTGATCACCGGACCGAACACAGGAGGAAAAACCGTCACGCTGAAAACGGCAGGACTTCTGTGCGCCATGGTCCAGTGCGGACTGCATATCCCAGTGAAGGACGGAAGCCGCGTCCCTGTCTTCGACAGGATCCTGGCGGACATCGGGGACGAGCAGTCAATCGAGCAGTCCCTGTCCACGTTCTCTTCGCATATGAAGACGATCGTCCAGGTCCTGGAGGAGTGCGGGGAGCGCACGCTCATCCTGTTCGACGAGCTCGGCGCAGGGACCGACCCTACCGAAGGTGCGGCACTCGCTATGGCTGTGATCGAGAAGGCCAGAGCCAGTGGGGCACTCATCGCCGCTACAACGCATTACGCGGAACTGAAAGTCTATGCGCTGACGACTCCCGGCGTACAGAACGCCTCCTGTGAGTTCGACGTGGAGACGCTTCGCCCGACATACCGGCTGCTGATCGGCGTCCCGGGGAAGAGCAACGCCTTTGCAATCTCCGCCCGTCTCGGCCTGCCGGAGGATGTGATCCGGGATGCCGAAAAGAGGATAGATACGGAGAGCCGGTCCTTCGACGAGGTGCTCCGCTCACTGGAGGCCAAACGCCAAGAGATGGAACGGCAGGAACAGGAGACCGCCCGCAGCCTGCGTCAAGCGGAGGAGGAGCGGACGAAGGCGGAGGAGTACCGCCGTGCAACGGAGAAGGAGAAGGAAAAGGCGGCGCAGGCTGCCCGCCGGGAGGCCGACCGAATCCTGAGGGAGGCCCGGCAGTCCGCGGAACTGGTGTTCGATGAACTGGCGGACATGAAGAAAAAGGCGGACCGGGCAGAATGGCAGAAGATGAACGACGACCGGGCCGACGTTTACCGGGTACTCAACGAGACGGAGGAGAAACTGGTCGGTAAGAAGGAGGAGGCCGCACCCCCGCCGGACGACCGGCCGCCGGTCCCCGGAGACCGGGTGAAGGTACTGTCTCTGGGAACGGAGGCGGACGTGATCGCCGTGCAACCTGACGGGACGCTGTCCCTGCAGGCGGGGATCATGAAGATTACGGCTCCACCGGAGGATGTGAGACTGACGGCGAGGCCGGCGGCAAAGAAGGACGGAGGCCGCGTGCATACCGGAGGCGCCGGGGTCCGTGCGGAGACGGTGCGGCCGGAGATCGATATCCGGGGCATGACGTCCGACGAGGCCATTCCGCTCGTGCAGAGATTCCTGGACCGCGCCGCGATGAACAAGCTGACCACGGTCACGGTCATCCACGGCAAGGGGACGGGAGCTTTGAGAAAGGCCGTCCATGAGTGCCTGAAGCGGGAGAGGTCGGTCAAAAGCTACCGCCTGGGCAATTTCGGAGAAGGAGAGGCCGGCGTGACGGTGGTCGAACTGCGGTAGATGGCGGAATCGCAGATGGCTGGCGCCGGAAGATCCCCCGTATTTGTTGATTCTGCATCTTGACGGGAGAGCGAACAGTTGATAAAGTATAGATGCAAAAGGAGATTCTCCCACAGGTCATTTGGAGAAGGAGGCACACGAATGTATATCAAGGAAGTGACCGTAACGAACGAGTCGGGTCTTCACGCCCGCCCCGCCACTTTTCTGATTCAGCGCGCCAACGAGTTTAAAAGCAGCATCTGGATCGAGGAGAAGGATCGCAGGATCAACGCCAAGAGCCTGCTCGGCGTCCTTTCCATGGGCATCGTCCAGGGCACGACCATCAACATCATCGCTGAGGGCAATGACGAGGTCGAAGCCGTTGATTCTCTGTGCCAGCTGATCGAATCCAATTTTGCAGAATAAGTGATCGAATAGATACAGGCTGCCGCTCATGCGGCAGCCTTTTGTTTAGGGAGGTGACGGCCGATGGCTGACGCCGTGTCGAGAACGGAGGTCATGGAACGTCTGCGGGAGAAGGCGGGAAGCCTTCCCCTGAAACCCGGGGTCTACCTGATGAAGGACAGGACCGGGGACGTGATCTACGTGGGGAAGGCGGTCAAACTGAAAAACAGGGTGAGCAGCTATTTTCACGGAGCCCACAACGCCAAGACCGAGGCCATGGTCGCCAAAGTGGAGGATTTCGACGTGATCGTAGCCTCTTCGGAATTCGAGGCGCTGGTGCTGGAGAATTCCCTGATCAAGCACCACATGCCCCATTACAACATCCTGCTGAAGGACGACAAGGGATACCCCTTTATCCGGGTAGATATGCGAGAGCCTTACCCCTCATTCTCCGTCGTGAACCGGATGGGAAACGACGGGGCGGACTACTACGGCCCCTACGGTGGGCGGGGGACCACCTTCCGCGCCATCGACGCGGTATCCAAGGCGCTGAAGCTGCCCACCTGCGGAAAGAAGTTCCCCCGGGACATCGGAAAGAGCCGGCCGTGCCTGAACTATCATATGGGCGCGTGCCGGGGGTACTGCCTGGAGGATGCCTCGCAGGAGGAATACCGCGCCGGGATGGAGGCGGCGGTCCGGATGCTCGGGGGAAAGACGGATGAGCTCGTGAAGGAGCTGACCGAGCAGATGGAGGCCGACGCCGCGGAGCTCCGGTTCGAGCTGGCGACGGAGAAAAGAGACCGGATCCGGGCGATCACCGCTCTGAAGTCCACACAGCGGGTGGTGGCCGGAGGTTTCGCGGACACCGACGCCGTGGGCCTGTATCTCGGGACGGCGAAGAGCTGCTTTGCCGTTCTTCACTACATCGGCGGCGACCTTCTGGACAAGGACTACGAGATCATCCCGACGCCGATGGAGGACCGGCCGGAGGCACTTGCCGCGCTGCTGGCCGGCTATTATCAGAGGAGAGGCGGCGTGCCGCGCTCGATCCTCCTTCCGTGCCGCCCGGCGGGGATGGAGGCGCTGGAGCAGCTCCTCAACGGAATCGGAAAGACGAAGCTGTCCGTTCCACAGCGGGGGGAGATGGCCAGACTGGCGGAGACGGCGGAAGTGAACGCGGCGGAGGAAGCCGAACGCGTGAGCACGCGCGAGGAAAAACAGCTGAAGGTGCTGGAATGGCTCCGCGACGCGCTGCGGCTCGCGGCCCTGCCGGAGAGGATCGAGGCTTTCGACATCTCCAATACCGGCAATGACAATATCGTGGCCGGGATGACCGTGTTCGTCCATGCCCGGCCGAAGAAGGGCGAATACCGCAGGTTCCGGATGAAGACGGTCTCCGGTCAGGACGACTACGGCAGCATGCGCGAAGCGGTCGGCCGCCGGTTCCGCAGATTCCTGGACGGGGACGCCCATTTCGGAGATCTGCCGGACCTGCTCCTGATCGACGGCGGCGCTGTGCACGCCGCGGCGGCCTCGGATGTGCTGAGGGATCTGGGCATCAGCGTGCCCGTCTTCGGCATGGTCAAGGATGACCGGCACCGCACACGGGCCCTGACGGCCCCGGACGGCGGGGAGATCGGGATCTCAGCCAATCCGGGCGTGTTCTCCTTCATCGGGACGATACAGGAGGAGACGCACCGCTGCGCCATTGAGTACCAGCGATCCCTTCAGCGGGGAGGTACCTCCTATTCGGAGCTCGACAGGATCCGCGGCGTGGGGCTGAAACGGAAGCAGGCGCTGCTCAAAGCGTTCGGCAGCCTGAAGGCCATCGCTGCGGCAGACCGGGAGAAATTGGAGGAAGTGGTGGATAA
This sequence comes from Oscillospiraceae bacterium, assembly GCA_017540565.1. Taxonomy (GTDB): domain Bacteria; phylum Bacillota; class Clostridia; order Oscillospirales; family Oscillospiraceae; genus Alloscillospira. The sequence continues at coordinate 24,759 of JAFYAU010000007.1, read as the reverse complement.
AAGAACTGCAGAGGCGGTTTTTGGCCACTTTCACAGGGAAAATGATGAAAAAGTGGGGGAAAAGGATAGTTGAGAGTCATCAGCGGTACGGCAAGGGGCTGCCGGCTGAAAGAGCCGAAAGGAAGAGATATCCGCCCCACGACGGACAAGGTGAAGGAATCCCTTTTCAACATCATCCAGTTCGATATCGAAGGAAGCCGCGTGCTCGACATGTTCGCCGGAACGGGCCAGCTGGGGATCGAGGCGCTGAGCAGGGGCGCCGCGGAGGCGGTGTTCATCGACGCGTCTCCCGCCGCGGCGGCGATCGTGCGGGAGAACGTCCGCCTCGCCGGCGTGGAGGACCGGGCCAGGGTGCTGCGGGGCGACAGCCTCACGGCGGTCCAGGGGCTGGGGACGTTCGACCTGATCTTCCTGGATCCTCCCTATTCCCGCGGCCTTCTGGAGCGGGGGCTGTCAGCCATAAATGAGTTTGACATCCTGCGGGAGAATGGTATAATAATATGCGAATTACCAGCGGAGGATCCTGTCCCGGACGCCCCGGGCGGGTGCCGCAGGGGCAGAGAGTACCGTTACGGGAAGATCCGCCTCGCGGTATACATCAGGGAGGAACGTCAATGAAGATTGCGGTATATCCGGGGAGCTTCGACCCGGTCACCCTCGGACATATCAACATCATCGAACGCGCAGCCGCGATCTTCGACAGACTCTACGTCTGCGTGATGGTCAATTCCGACAAGAAGCCCAAGTTCACGCAGGAGGAGAGAGCGGATATGATCCGCCGCTCCACAGCCTATCTTCCCAATGTCGTGGTGGAGACGTCAGACGGACTGCTGGTGGACTACGCGGAATCCCGCGGCGCCTGCGCCATCGTGAAGGGGCTGCGTGCCGTATCGGATTTCGATTCGGAATTCCAGATGGCTCTGGCAAACAAGAAGCTGAACCCCTCAATCGAGACCATGTTTCTGGCTTCCAGTGAAAAATATACGTACCTCAGCTCGACCATTGCCAGAGAAATGGCAAAATACGGCGCCGACCTCACCGATTCGCTCCCTGCGGAGATCATCGACGAGGTCTCGGCAAAGCTCAGGAGATGAACGTGCTGCCCGGAGACGGGACGTACGGCAGAATGGAGTGTTATCATGGGAAATGACGTACAGGAACTGATCGAAGTATTGAGCACCATGCTGCGCGAGGCACGGAGCGTGCCGCTGAGCAGCGACAAGTGTATGATCGAGCGGGAAAAGGCCCTGGACATGCTGGACAGCATCAAGGCACAGCTGCCTTCGGAGATGGCCGAGGCCAGGCGGCTGGTGGACGCCCGCAGCGAATTCATCGCCAACGCCAAGCGTGAGGCGGAGAACATCCGCCATGCCGCGGAGGAGCGTGCCAAACAGATGGTCAACGAGCAGGAAATCTATCGGACGGCCAGGGAGAAAAGTGCCGAGCTGATGGAGAGGACCCAGAAGAGCACCGCTGAGCTGAAGAGATCCGCCAACGAGTACATCGACGAGATGCTCCGCCGGACGGAAGAAGCCATCTCCCGGACGCTGGAGGACACCAGACAGTCGAGAGCCGGATTCAGGAAAGCGGTCGGGTCTGCCGAAAAAGAGTCCGTCGTCCCTGAAGACATCGATGAATGACGGACAATGACTGAATAACTTTGTGCCTGAACGGCGCGGTTCCCAAGAGGGACCGCGCTGTTTTTTTGCGCCTATTTCGGTAAAAAACTTCTTTTTTTTTGAAAAAACCCTATTGCGTTTTATGTAACCCTTCTGTATAATGAGGGCGTCCGGTGGGGAAATGTGGTGTAAAGTGCATCAAAATCCCACACTTTCGAGCGGCAGGAGAGGTGAGACCATGACAGGCGTATATCAGCATTCACTGGATGCCAAGGGGCGTCTGTTTATTCCCGCCAACCTGCGGGAAAAACTCGGACAAAGCTTTTATGTCACCGTTTCACCGGAACAGTGTCTGTCGGGATATCCGATGGAGAAGTGGAACCGGCTGAAGGAAAAATACGAGGCGATGTCCTATAAAGACCGTAAAAAAATACGGTCTGTTTTTTCTCATGCGGCGCAGTGCGACCTCGACGCGCAGGGGAGGATACTCCTCCCGATGCAGCTCCGCGAGTTCGCAGGACTGAAAAAGAACGTTGCCGTCGTCGGCGTCGGCGTAAACATCGAGATCTGGGATGCTGACAAGTGGACCGAGGTCGACAGAGAAGAGACCACGCCGGAATCCCTGGCCGACGCTTTTGAGGAGCTTGATTTCTGATGCAGCACGTACCGGTCATGCTGCGGGAGTGCATCGAAGGTCTTGCCATCCGGCCTGACGGCGTCTATCTGGACGGCACGCTGGGCAGGGGAGGACACTCGGAGGCCATCGCCCGCCGGCTGACGGAGGGACGGCTGATCGGCATAGACAGAGACCCGCAGGCCATCAGGGAAGCGGGAGCGAGGCTGGCCCCCTTTGGGGACAGAGTCACGCTCGTGCACGGGCGGTTCTCCGAGCTGAAGCGAATCCTGGGAGAACTCGGGATCGCCGCCGTGGACGGCATGCTGTTCGATCTGGGCGTGTCATCGCCCCAGCTGGACGACGCAGCGCGCGGTTTTTCCTACAGGACCGATGCGCCGCTGGACATGCGGATGGATCCTGGGGCCGGACTGACCGCATTCCAGATAGTCAACGAATGGCCGGCAGACAGACTGAAGAAGATCCTCTACGAATACGGAGAGGAGAGATACGCTCCGGCCGTCGCCGCGGCAATCTGCCGGAGTCGGAAAGACGCTCCGGTCCAGACCACGCTGCAGTTGGCGGAAATCGTCCGGAGGGCCCTGCCTCCGCAGGCGCTGCGCGAAAAACAGCATCCGGCCAAACGGACATTTCAGGCGATCCGCATCGCCGTCAATGACGAACTGACGGAAGTGGCGGAGATGATGGACGCCGCACCGGACCTCCTGAACGAGGGCGGTCGGCTGTGCGTGATCAGCTTCCACTCACTGGAGGACAGGATCGTGAAGAACGCGATCGCGTCCAGAGAGAAGGGCTGCACCTGCCCCAGAGAATTCCCCGTATGCGTATGCGGGTTCAAGCAGACACTGCGGTCGGTGACGCGGAAGCCGATCCAGCCGACGGAAGAGGAAACGGAGGCAAACCCGCGGGCCAGAAGCGCCCGGCTGAGGATCGCCCAACGGGTGTGACAAGAAGGTGGACAAAGTGGCGGAAGAAGTCCGTTACAGGAACACGGAACTATATAACGGAAATGCCGCCTACGAGGTCGTCTGGCAGGAAGAGGAACAGCAGTCTTCGCATCCGGCGCGGCGTAGAGCCGCACGGCGCGCGGCAAGCCGCCGGTACGGCCTGTCCATTACGGCAGTGCTCGGCGTGATCGTGGTGGCCGCCATGGTGGTGATCGCGCTCATGGCCTATGCGGCCTATACGTCGACCGCAGCGGAGGCCATCGCGGTCCGTACGCAGGTGGAGGAACTCGAGGACGCCAACAGGAAGCTGACCGTGGCTTACGAAGCAGCATTCGACATGAACGAGGTAAAGGCGTACGCGCAGACGGCGCTGGGAATGAATGCGCCGGCAGCCGACCAGATCGGATATGTCAGACTGGAGGCTCAGGACAGCGTCGCGGTCTGCTCGGGCGACGGAGGAGAATCCGTCCTGTCCGGGATCACGGCCATGATCGCCGCCGCGATAGGAAGATAATGAGACGGCCCTCCACGGGGAGACTGGGATGAGTAACGACAACGGAAAAAAAAGACGCCGCCCTCGCGAGCGGCGGGATAAATGGTTCAACAGCCGCACACTGATACTTATGGCAGCGTGCGGCATAGTTGCATTTGGCATCCTGGTGGGCAGGCTGTATTACCTGCAGATCATGCGCCATGAGGACTATCAGAGGCAGGCTGCCTCACAGCAGAGTTCCGTCCGGACGGAGGTCGCCCAGAGAGGCAGCATCGTGGATCGGAACGGCAATTCGCTGGCGGTCAGTTCGTCTGCCTTCAACGTGTTCGTAAGTCCATACGAGTGCGAGGAGAACGATGAGGATGCGGCGGCCATTTCCGCCTCTCTGGCACAGATCCTGGACATGGACTATGCCGAGATCCTCGCACGTTTCGACAGGAAGGACTCCTGGTATGAGGTCCTGAAGAAACAGGTGGACGAAGAGACGGCGGAAAAGGTGCGGGAGCTGATCCGGAACGGGGACAAGCCCAGCCTGACGGCCGTGCATCTGGAGGATTCCTCCATCCGGGCCTATCCGTACAGCCGGCTGGCCTGCCACGTGATCGGATTCGTCGGCAGCGAGAACAGAGGCCTGGAGGGAACGGAGGCCATGTATGACCGGTACCTGACAGGTACCGCCGGACGGACCGTGTCGCTGGTCAATGGCTGGGGAAAGCAGATGATGTCCACGGCCTTTGAGGACTACAGCGTTGGCCAGAACGGGGACAACGTGACACTGACCATCGATGTGACCATCCAGAGCATCATCGAGGAATATCTGCAGCAGGCCATCGAGATCAACGACGTTCTCAACGGTGCCGCCTGCATCGCGATGGATCCCAACACCGGAGAAGTGCTGGGTATGGCCAGCTACGGAAACTACGATCCCAACGACTACCTGACGCTCTCCGAGCCGGTACAGGAGTCGCTGGACGCGATAGAGGACGAGGAAGAGCGGAACAAGGCGGAGACGGAAGCGCTGTTCCGGCAGTGGAGGAACAAGGCCCTGTCCGATACGTACGAGCCGGGATCCGTCTTCAAGACGGTCACGCTGGCCATGGCGCTCGAAGAGGGACTGGTGACGGAGAACGACACCTTCTACTGCGGGGGCGGCATCAACGTCCTGGGGCGCGAGGAGCCCATCCTCTGCTGGCTGCACAGCGGCCACGGGACGCAGACGCTCGCTCAGGCGACCCAGAATTCCTGCAACTGTGCCTTCGTCACCATCGGTGACCGCGTGGGAGCGAAGAAGTTCTACGAATATGTGGACGCCTTCGGGCTGTTCGACGAAACGGACATCGACCTGGCCGGGGAGAGCGACAGCATCTGGTGGAGCACCGACGTATTCACAGATCCGACCAACAAATCCCAGCTGGCGGCAGCCTCGTTCGGACAGACGTTTACCGTAACGCCCATACAGATGGTCACGGCGATTTCTGCCTGCTGCAACGGCGGTTACCTGATGCAGCCGTATGTGGTCAGCAGTGTGGAGGACAGCGAGGGCAATACCGTCCTGCTCAACGAGCCAACCGTGAGAAGACAGGTCGTCAGCAACGAGACTTCCGCCACTGTCAACCGGATACTGGAATCCGTCGTGACCTACGGCGGCGGCAGCAACGCCTATGTGGCGGGTTATCATATCGCCGGGAAGACGGGCACATCGGAGAAGGTCACGGAGAACCTGACGGCTGATTACAGGGAATACGTGGTTTCCTTCTGCGGCTACGCGCCGGCAAACGACCCCAAAGTGGTCGTCCTGCTGCTGCTGGATACTCCGAGCCACCGCACGGGACGGTATATCAGCGGCGCCAACATGGCGGCACCTGTGGTAGGAAAGATCCTATCCCACGTTCTGGACTATATGGGCTATGAGCCGGACTACTCCGAAGCGGATATGGCCGTCAAGGACGTGACTGTGCCGAATCTGGCCGGCTGGGGTCAGAACGATGCCATCAGCGCACTGTCTTACGAGAAACTGGATTATGAATTCGTGGGCAGCGGATCCTCCGTCACCGCACAGAGCCCGGACCCATGGACGGTGATCGCCGCAGGATCGAAGGTGATCCTGTATCTCGGCGAAGAGCCTGAGACGGGAGATGTGGTGGTCCCGAATATCAGCGGGCTGACTTACCCCGAAGCCGTCAAGAGGCTTGGAAACTCCGGACTGTTTGCCCGGAAGGCATCTGGTGTGTCCGGTGCAGGTTCCGTCGTGGGCACCCAGTACACAGAGGCCGGCAAGAAGGTGCCTTTCGGCTCTGTGGTGGAAGTGGCATTGATCGAGACTTCCGGACAGGGAGAATACTGACAGGGAAGGGAAGAGTATGAAACTCTCGGAAATACTGAAGGACGTTCCCGTTCTGGAATGGCACGCCGATCCGGAAATGGAGATCAAGGGAGTGGAGGCGGATTCGCGCCGCACCGGCCCCGGATGCCTGTTCGTTGCCGTGGTAGGATATGAGACCGACGGACACGGATATATCCCCGCGGCCGCGGAAAAGGGCGCTGCCTGCGTGCTGTGCTCCCGCACGCCGGAGACAGACGTTCCCTATGTCCTGACGGACAACACCCGCCGCGGCCTTGCGCTGACGGCAGCGAACTGGTACGGCCGTCCGGCGGAGAAGATGAAGATCGTCGGTGTCACGGGGACCAACGGAAAGACAACAACGACGAATCTGATCAAGACCATCCTGGAAAAGACCACAGGAAAGACAGTGGGGATGATCGGAACAAACGGGAACTATATCGGCAGTACCCTGCTGCCCACCGAGCGGACCACGCCGGAGTCCAATGAACTCCAAGAACTGTTTGCACGGATGGCGGAGGAGGGGTGCAGCTACGTCGTGATGGAGGTTTCCTCCCACGCTCTCTTCCTTGACCGTGTCTATGGCGTGCCCTTCGAGGTGGGCGTGTTCACCAACCTGACGGAGGATCATCTGGATTTTCACAAGACCATGGAGGAATACGGAAGGGCGAAAGCAATCCTGTTCACCATGTGCAGGCAGGGCAGTGTGAACACTGACGATCCGGCCTGGAAGCTCATGACAGAGAATGCGACCTGCCGTGTAACAAGGACCGGTGCGGCGGGGGGAGAATACGACATGTGGGCTGAGAACGTAAGTCTGCATGACAGCGGCGTGGACTTCACCTTCCGCTGCGGAGACGGAGCCTGGTCCGCCCATCTGGGGATCCCGGGACGGTTCTCCGTATACAACGCCATATCCGCCCTGTCCGCCACGGTGCTCCTGGGCGTCTCGCCTGAAGCGGCCGTAGAGGCTCTCGCCGGGTGCTCCGGCGTCATGGGACGGGCGGAGATCGTACCCGGGGGCAGGGACTGCACGCTGCTCATCGACTATGCTCATACGCCCGACGCGCTGGAGAACATCATCCGGACGGTGAAGGGGTTCGCCAGAGGCAGGGTGGTCACGCTGTTCGGCTGCGGCGGTGACAGGGACAGGACAAAGCGCCCCATCATGGGGAAGATTGCAGCGGATCTGTCGGATTTTGTGATCGTGACCTCGGACAATCCCCGCACGGAACAGCCGGATGCTATCATCCGGGATATTCTGGAGGGCATGAAGGACACATCCACGCCCTATGTGGTCATAGAAAACCGCAGGGAAGCCATCGGATGGGCGGTCGCCCATGCGCAGCCCGGCGATGTCGTGATCTTTGCCGGGAAGGGCCACGAAACATATCAGATCATAGGAAAGACAAAGAATCACTTCGACGAAAGAGAAGTGATCCGTGACGCGCTGGCTGCGCTGGAACGGGAGGAGGGGAACGGCAAATGACGCTTCGGATGATCCTTTCATTCGTCATCGCCTTCGCCGCCGCCTTCATCGCGGGGAAGATCGTGATCCCCATTCTGGTGAAGATGAAGGTGGGACAGTCCATCAAGGAGATCGGCCCGACGTGGCATCTGAACAAGCAGGGGACACCAACCATGGGCGGCGTGATCTTCATCGCCGGCCTGTTCGTGGCAATGATTACGGCGGGAATGCCCGCAATCCTGCGGGGCGAGCTGACGCACGTGTTCGTGTTTCTGTTCGCGCTGGTGTACGGAGCCATCGGGTTCGTGGACGATTACTGCAAACTCAAAAAGAAGGAGAACACCGGTCTCACCGGGTGGCAGAAGCTACTGCTTCAGGTGGTGGCGGCCGTCCTGTTCGTCCTGGCCATGCGGCTGACGGGCATCGCGCAGGCGGAGCTTTACGTTCCCTTCTTTCAGGTGACGGTGGCCATACCCATCCCCGTTTATTACATTTTCGCCGTATTCGTGATCGTAGGCTGTGTCAATGCCGTGAACCTGACGGACGGCATCGACGGACTTGCCTCAGGGGTCTCGCTTCCGGTAACGATCTTTTACACGGTGATGGCGGCCATCTGGGGCTATGAAGCCCAGGGCCTGTTCGCCGCCGCGCTCACGGGCGGCCTGGCGGCGTTCCTCTGCTTCAATTTCCATCCCGCACGGGTGTTTATGGGAGATACGGGATCTCTTTTCCTAGGCGGAGCTGTGTGTGCGCTCGCATTCGCGTTCAACATGCCCCTGATCCTCGTTCCGCTGGGCATCGTGTATATCTGTGAGGCCCTTTCGGACATCATCCAGGTCGGATACTTCAAGCTCTCCCACGGAAAAAGAGTATTCAAAATGGCTCCGATCCATCATCATTTCGAGATGTGCGGATGGAGCGAGTATAAGGTGTTTGCCGTTTTTACCGCGGTCTCCTTGGTGTTCGCGGTGCTCTCCTGGCTGGGGGTAAAGGCACGGTTCTGAAAGACCGCTGACGGAAAGGCTGTCTGCTTGCATGGAAGAATTTGAGCATTATTATCAGGAAAAACTGAATACCGAGAATATCGAACAGCTTCCTGAGCCTCCCGTGCGCAATGAGAGCCTGGAACGGCGGAAACGCCGCGGTCCGCTGGACTGGCCTGCGCTGGTGCTCATTCTCCTGCTGCTGACCATCGGCGTGATCATGGTGCTGTCCGCCAGCTTCGTCAGATCCTATTATGAGGAATCCAATGCGATGTATGTATTCCGCAGGCAGATCATATTTGCTGTCCTCGGGATCGCCGTGCTCCTGCTGGTCGCGCACATCCCGGTCGGCGTGTTCCGGCGCTGGTCTCTGATCCTGCTGGCCACCTCTATCGCCCTGCTGGCTCTGGTGCTAGTCATGGGCATGGTAGGCTTCGGTTCCCGCCGCTGGATCAGCCTGGGATTCACCACCTTCCAGCCGTCCGAACTGACGAAACTCGCGCTGATCCTGGGATTCTCCACGATGATCTGCAAATACGGGAATAGGAAAATGAAGACGTTCCGCTACGGAGTGTTCCCGTTCGTGCTTATCATGGGCATCATCGTCGTGCTTCTGGCTCTTGAGCCGCATTTTTCCGCCGCCGTGATCATCATGGCCCTCGGCGTCGTGATGATGTTTGCGGGAGGGACGCGCCTGCGCTGGTTTGCCCTTGCCGCCGCCCTTGCTGCCGGCCTTCTGCTGATCGCCTATCACGCGTTCCCCTATGTGCAGGAACGCGTCACGGCCTATCTGCATCCGGAAAACGATCCTACAGATACCGGCCTTCAGATCATCCAGTCCATCCTGGCCATCGGGTCCGGCGGCCTTACGGGCCTGGGGCTCGGACAGAGCCGGCAGAAGTTCATGTACCTGCCCGAGGAGCATAACGACTACATTTTCGCGATCATCTGCGAGGAACTGGGGTTTATCGGAGCGGTCCTGATCCTGATCCTGTTCGCTCTTCTGATTTGCCGCTGCTTCTGGATTGCACTTCACGCGAAGACGAAATACGGGGCGCTGGTCGTCATCGGTGTGACGGGGCATCTGGCCATCCAGGTGTTCCTGAACGTGGCCGTGGTGACGCATTTGATCCCTGCCACAGGCATATCGCTGCCGTTCTTCAGTTACGGAGGTACGGCGCTGCTGCTCACGATGGTGGAGATGGGCATCGTGCTTGCGGTGTCCCGAGAGGTGCCTATGCCGGAGGAACCGGAGGAGGCACTGCCATGAGATACCTGCTTACCTGTGCCGGAACAGCCGGCCATATCAATCCCGCCATCGCCGTGGCTGACGCCCTGAAGAGGGCGGACCCCGGAGCCGAATTCCTGTTCATCGGGTCAGGGCGGGAACTGGAGAACCGCCTGATCCCCGCCGCAGGATACTCTGTGGAGAACATTTCGGTGTCCGGACTGGAGCGGTCGGTCGGCCTGAAAGCTCTGAGCGGTCATGTGAAAACGGTGCTGCGGCTGGTGAAGGGGAGCCGGCAGGCGGCTTCTGTCCTGCGCCGGTTCCGGCCGGACGCGGTGATCGGGACGGGAGGCTATGTCTGTTTTCCCGTTCTGAAGGCTGCGCACCGGCGCGGCATTCCATGCTACATTCACGAGTCGAACGCGGTCCCCGGCCTGACCACCCGCCTGCTGGCGGATACGGCTGACAGGATCTTCACCGCCTTCCCCGGCGTAGAGGCATCCTACCGGAAACCGGATAGAGTTATGTTCATGGGGACGCCTGTGAGAGGAGGCTTTTCGGAACTGACGCAGCGGGAGGCAAGAGAACGCCTCGGCGTCGGAGAGGAGAGGCTTGTCGTGTCCTTCTGGGGTTCCCTGGGGGCAAGTCAGTGCAACCGTTGCACGGCAGAAGCCATCGTTCTGAACGAAAAGGATCCGAAATACCGGCTTATTCACGCCACGGGAAAAGACGGATACGGTGCCTTCCGTGATCTTCTCGCCTCCCTGGGGGCGGACCCGGACAGACTCCTTCATGCCGAGGTGCGGCCGTATATTGACGATATGCCCGTAGTGATGCAGGCGGCGGATCTGATCCTCTGCCGGGCCGGCGCTTCAACGCTGGCGGAGCTGACGGCCACGGGGAAGCCCGCTGTACTGGTCCCGTCGCCCTATGTGACGGACAACCATCAGGAGAAAAACGCAATGCAGCTGGTGAAGGCAGGTGCGGCGGTGATGCTCCGGGAAAGCGAGTGCAGCGGAGAACTGCTGTATTCGACCGTGGAGCGCCTGCTTGCCGATGACAGCGGGCTGCAGAGAATGTCCTCCTGCGGACATGCTATGGGGGTCCCGGATTCCGCGGAACGTATCGCCGACCTCGTGATGGGAGACCTGACGGTACGGAAGGAGGGAAGGACAGGTGGCTGAGTATAAAGCCGCTGGCGGAAGGAGGGGCAGACGCATCCTGTTCACATGTCTCGCCGCCCTGGTGATCTTTACCGGAGCCCTCTGCCTGTTCCTGCGGGTCACGGAAATCCGCGTGGACGGTGATCCCGGCGCGTTCGATATGCAGGAGATCATCGATACGGCGGGAGTCAGGAAGGGGCAGAGCCTGCTGCTGATCGACCGCGAGCGTGCGGCGGCGAATGTGCAGAGCGCGTTTCCCGCGCTGAGTAATGCGACTGTTTCGTGCGCGCTCCCCGGACTGGTGACCATCCGAGTCAACGAAAGCCAGGTCCGTGCTGTAATCACCTGCGATGGGGAGCGCTGGGTGTTCGACGAGTACTGCCATGTGATCGGAAAGGCGCAAGAGGGAGAGCGGTATGTGACCGTTTCGGGGCTGGAGGTTACCGGCGTGCGAGTCGGACGAGAGATGACGGCCGACCGTGCCAACGCCAGCGCGCTGGCGTACACGAAGACCATCCTGACGCAGCTGGTGTCCAGAAATCTGGCCGACAGGGTGTCCTCCCTGAACATGGAAAACCTGGCGAACATCGAATTCCTCTACGACGGATCATTTACCGTGAAACTCGGGACGGGGAACAAACTGGAGTACAAACTCGAGAGGTTTGCGACAGTGATCCGGAGCGTTCTGGAGGAAGGGAAAACGGGAGGAACCATTGATGTCTCAAGTGATGGCAAATCCTATTATTCCCCGTGAAAGCAGCGGGGATAGACCCCTGATTTTTTGGGGAATCTGACAGTTCATACTTGACCTGCCTATAAAATCGTAATAAAATAAACTGGTAAAATTGGAATATAGTGTGCCCGGGCAGCCCGGACACAGCCAAATAAAGTTACAGGAGGAATTTGTTATGCCATTTGCACAGGAATCCGGTCCCGACAATGTAGTTGTTATTAAGGTGATTGGTGTCGGCGGAGCCGGCAACAACGTTGTGAACCGCATGGTTCAGAGCGGCAACACGAGCGCGGAGTTTATCGCGGTCAACACGGATAAACCTGCTCTGTCCGTATCCGTTGCGGACCAGAAGGTGCAGATCGGCGAAAAGCTGACTCATGGTCAGGGCGCCGGTTCCAATCCGGACGTCGGCAAGAAAGCCGCGGAGGAGAGCCGCAACAATATTGCCAAGGCCATCGAGAATGCGGATATGGTCTTCATCGCCTGCGGCATGGGCGGCGGCACCGGTACCGGTGCGTCCCCTGTTGTTGCAGATATCGCGCGTGAGAGCGGTGTTCTCACCGTAGGTGTCGTTACAAAACCCTTCGCTTTTGAAGGCCGCCGACGCATGGAGCAGGCCGAAGAGGGCATCAAGAATCTGCTCGGGAAGGTCGACTCCCTGCTGATCATCCCCAACGACAGACTGAAGCACGCCACCGACCAGAAGCTGACCTTCGCCAATGCGTTCCAGATCGCCGACGAGGTCCTTCTGCAGGCCGTTACGAGCATCGCTGACCTGATCAAGAATACCGGCTTCATCAACCTTGACTTCGCGGACGTCACCGCAATCATGAAGGACGCCGGCTATGCCCATATGGGTGTCGGCCACGCCGCCGGCAAGGGGAAGGCGGAAGACGCAGCCAAGATGGCGATCCAGAGCCCGCTCATGGAGACCTCCATCAAGGGCGCACGCGGTGTGCTGATCAACATCACCGGATCCATGGATATCGGCCTGGACGATATCGAGTCCGCTGCCACCCTCATCCAGCAGGCCGCTCATCCGGATGCCAACATCATCTTCGGCGCGAGCTTCGACGAGACGATGGACGACGAGATCCGCGTGACCGTCGTGGCGACCCGGTTCGACGACAGCCCCGTAGTTCCCTCCCAGGAGGAAGAGAAACCCGCCGTCAAAAAGGTAGAGGAAGCTGCGGCTCCCGCAGAGGCGGAGAACGCGGGCGGCGAAGAGGATCCCTTCGATACCATCTTCAAGATCTTCAATTCCAAGTAAACGGAAGTGCGCTTCAGGGCGGGCCTTGGCGGCCCGCCCTTTCTCTGTTCCACAGCACCCCGGATTTCAGGCAAAGGTGATCAAATGCAGGATTGTTTTCAGATGAATATGACCCGGGAACAGTTGGGAGCTTTGTCCAGCCTGGCGCTGGCCCATGTGGGGGACGCGGTGTACGAGCTTCTCGTGCGTGCCTCCCTGTGCGCTTCGGGCGTGCCGCGTGCGGACGCCCTGCACCAGAAGACGGTCTCCTATGTATCCGCTCCCGGTCAGGCGTCAGCGGCGGAACGCATCGCGCCGCTGCTGACGGATGAAGAGACGGAAGTTTTCCGCCGCGGAAGAAACGCTCACGTGCGTTCCGTACCCAAAGGGGCCTCGGTCGGGGAATACCATGCAGCTACAGGGCTGGAAGCCCTGTTCGGCTGGCTGTATCTGGCCGGACATCACGACCGTCTCACGGCCCTGTCCAAAGCCATCCTGGGAGGTGAATAGGAATGCCGCTTGACGCAGTCTTTCTTTCCGCCCTGACGCGAGAACTGGCGCCTCTCGTCGAGGGAAGCAGGGTGGACAAAATACGGATGCCGGAACGGGATACCGTTCTGCTCGGACTCAGGACGGAGAAGGGAACCCGGACGCTGCTCCTGTGTGCCGGCAGCGGAGATGCCAGGCTCCACTTTACCGAAGCCGCCTACGATAATCCCGCGCAGCCGCCTATGTTCTGCATGCTACTGAGGAAACACCTGACCGGCGCACAGATCACGTCGATGGAGCAGCTGCCCGGAGAGCGGGCGGTATCCCTGCGCCTTCGCTGCTATGACCCTTTTCAGGGGGAGACCGAACGCACTCTGGTGCTGGAGCTGATGGGCCGGTACGCGAATCTGATCTTTATCGACGGGGACGGGCTGATCACGGACTGCCTGAAAAGGGTGGATCTGACGGAATCGGAGAAAAGGCAGCTGCTGCCCGGACTTCGTTACGAGATGCCCCCTCCGCAGGAGGACCGTGTCCCGTTCCACACACTTTGTATGGACGGAGGACCTTCACTGCCCGAGGACGGCGGAGGGACTCCCGCCGACCGCTGGCTGATCCGGAACCTGTCAGGAGTCTGCCCTCTGATGTGCCGCGAGATCGCCTTCTCCGCTTTCGGACAGACGGATGTCCCGGTGACTGCAGAAACAGCGGGCACTCTCGCACAGGCTGCCTGTGCGGCCAGCGCTGCGGCAGGAGGGGAGAAGGAAGGCCCCTGGATGATCCTTCGGCCGGACGGAGCACCGATGGATTTCTACTGCTATCCCGTACGGCAGTACGGCACTGCAGCCGAGCTCCGGAGGGAGAGTTCCTTTTCCGGACTGCTGGAGCAGTACTATACCGCCAGAAGCGCTGCTGAGAGAATGCGGCAGAAGGCTGCTGGCCTGACGAAAACAGTACGAAACGCACGTGACCGCACCGAGAGGAAAATCGGACTGCAGAGGGCGGAGCTGCTGAAGACGCGGGACCGGGAGGAACTGCGAAGAAACGGGGATATCATCTCCGCAAATCTGTACCGAATGAAACGGGGCGACCGGGTGCTGTCAGCCGAGGATTTCTACGATCCGGAAAGCAGGATCCGCGAAATCCCGCTGGATCCTGCTAAAAGTCCGCAGCAGAATGCCGCGGCGTATTACAAGCGCTACAGCAAGGCAAAAAACGCGGAGACTGCCCTGACAGAGCAACTGGCTGTCGCGGAGAGGGAACTGACCTGGCTCAACAGCGTTCTTGAGGAACTTGGCCGGGCTGAGAGGGAAAAGGACCTTGCGGAGATACGCCGGGAACTGATACAGACCGGATACGTCCGGGAGGACAGACGCACAGAAAAGAAGAGAAAAAAGGAGCCTGCGGAAGGGTTTCTGCGATTCCATTCTTCCTCCGGAATGGAAATCAGAGTTGGGAAAAACAACCTGCAGAACGACGAATTGACGCTCCGGCGCTCCTCTGGAAGAGACGTGTGGCTTCATACGCAGAAGATCCATGGCAGCCATGTGGTCATCTCCTGCGGGGGCGGGGAACCGGATGAGCAGACGCTGACGGAGGCTGCCATACTGGCCGCTCTGTATTCCGATGCGTCCGGAAGCAGCCGCGTGCCTGTCGACTGCACATTGGTGAAGAATGTGAAAAAGCCGGCAGGAGCGAGACCGGGCATGGTGATCTATACCGATCAGAGAACACTGTATGTCACGCCGGACAAAGAACTGGCGGAGAGACTGAAAGCGTAGGTGGAAAATGGACAGTCCGGTTCTTGAACTGCTTCATAGAGAAGACTGGGGACCCTGGATGCCGGTCCGTGACCGGTTGCGGAAGTGGCATATGTATCCCGAACTGGAACGGACGTTCAGGGAACTGAAGCGGGAGGAACTTTTCCGCAGCCCCATTCACGGGGAAGGCCATATTGAACGGGTCATTCTGCTGGGAGCCCTTTGCGCTATGGAACGGGATCTGCCAGACGACGATGTCCGGCTGCTGCTCCTTGCCTGCTGCTATCATGATACCGGCCGCCTGAGTGACTGGCTGGACGATGCTCACGGCAGACGATCTGCCTTCAAGCTGGAGAGAATCACAGGGCTGGCAGGAGACGACCTCGCCATGGTGATGGCAGCGGTGGAGGCGCATTCGCGCCGGGATGCCGATATGGACGAGATCATAAACGGATATACACCGCGGGATCAGAAACGCTGCAAGGAGCTTGCCCGGCTGCTGAAGGATGCCGACGGACTTGACCGGGTGCGGCTGTCTGATCTGGATGAATCCTATCTCAGAACGCCGGAAGCTGTGAAACTCGCGGATCTGGCCCGCTGGCTCTTCGACGCCTATAACACGGAACTGAAGAAGAGAGGACAGGAGCCTCCGAAAAAGCCGGACTACTATGACCGCGATCTGGTGACACGGGTGAGGAATCGGGTGCACGATGCGATCCTGGGAGGACAGGCAATCATGGAAACAGTCACCGGCTGCCTGACGGAGCTGTTCGGATGTCAGCCGCCCGAGGCACTGATCGCCCATTCCTGCGGGGCGGCCTGGAGCACTGAACCGTGCGGCGCCTGGGAGGGGGCTCACTGTTTCGTCAGGGATTATGTCCTGCAGAGGAACGGGGATCCGAAATCTGCGGCAGAGGATTTCCGCAGACGCTTCCTGAAACAGTACCGCTCAGACAGATGCTGCGACCTGCGCACCTGTGGTTTCCGGGAAGACGATCCTGTCTGGCTGTGCGCCTCATTCATTCTGGATGTGATCCTTTTTACCTATTATTTCCTGACGCGGGACGTTTCGTTTGATGATACGGACGGAGCGTGATATACTATAAAAGATAAACACGGGAGAGGAGAGAGTCATGGGAATCGAGAAATACCCTCATCTGTTCGAACCGATCCGGCTGGGAAGGACGACCTTCCGGCACAGGATCTTCGCGTCGCCTCAGGACCACCCGGACCTGACGGCAAATCTTCAGCTGACCTCCGAAGCCAGAGCGTTTTATGAGGTCAAGGCCATGGGAGGCTTTGCCTCTGTATGCGTCGGAGACTTCATGGTGGAAAAAGAGGGACACAGCCATCCCTG
This sequence comes from Oscillospiraceae bacterium, assembly GCA_017540565.1. Classification (GTDB taxonomy): domain Bacteria; phylum Bacillota; class Clostridia; order Oscillospirales; family Oscillospiraceae; genus Alloscillospira. Next base: position 8,295 of record JAFYAU010000007.1, on the reverse strand, counting down.
GCAGCTCGACGGCGACGGAAATTTCGGCAAGGCCGGAATGTTCCGGACAGCGAATGCCATCACCCGGCACGGTGCAGTTGCGGCGGTGGAACTCAACCACGCCGGTGTGAATTCCGCGTGGGTCTATCCGGAAGGCTATGTTTGGGGAATGACGGACGGGGTGCGCCCTGACGGCGTGGAGATCCGTGCAATGACAGAGGAGCGCATCGAGCAGCTCATCGGGAAATATGCAGCGGCCGCTTCTTATGCCAGACAGTGCGGCTTCGGGATGATCACCATCCATGCCGGCCACGGTTGGGGGCCTGCCCAGTTCATCTCTCCCAGGGATAATACAAGAAAGGATCGATGGGGCGGGAGCTTCGAGAACCGGATGCGGTTCCCGCTGGCCGTGATTGAGGCGGTAAGACGTGCTGTCGGACCGGGTTTCCCCATAGAGGTTCGTATCAGCGGCCACGAATGGCTTCCCGACGGCTACGGCCTGGAGGAGGGCGTGCGAATCGCTATGGCGCTGGACGGTCAATGCAACCTGATCCATGTGTCCGCCGGTCATCATGAGATCGATGCGGCCAGTATGCGGACGCATCCGACCATGTTCCTCGAGGATGGCTGTAACGTGCCTTTCGCGGCAGAGATCAAAAAGCATGTATCCACTCCTGTAGCCACGGTCGGAGCACTGACCGAGCCGGAGCAGATGGAGGAGATCATCGCCTCCGGACAGGCGGACGTTGTCGCGCTGGGACGTCAGTCCCTGGCTGACCCGGATCTGCCGCTCAAGCTGATGACCGGACGTGAAGATGAGATCAACCGGTGCATGCGCTGTTTTACATGCTTTTCCAACAGCACGCTCGGGGGAGTGTTCTACTGTGCGACCAATCCCGTTATCGGGAACGAGATGGAGGTCCTCTACGACACGCCTCCCCGTAAACGGAAGAAAGTCCTTGTGGCAGGAGGCGGTGTTGCCGGTATGCAGGCAGCGCTGACGCTGGCAAAAAGGGGACATCAGGTCATCCTGTGCGAAAAGAGCGGCCAGCTTGGAGGCGTGCTGCGGTGTGAGAAGAATATCTCCTTCAAGAAAAAACTGGAGGACTACCTTGACCGCCAGGCACTGCGGATATCCCGGGAAGAGATCCAGGTCTGCCTCAATACGGAGGTGACGCCGGAATTCGCCGGGAAGCTGAAGCCGGATGTCATCGTGGCGGCTCTGGGCTCCCGGCCTGTACGGCCTCCGATCCCCGGTATAGACAATGCCAACGTGCGCGGTGCGGAGGAGATCTATTACGATTTCAATAAAGCCGGCGAGCACTGTGTGATTCTCGGCGGAGGCCTTGTCGGACTGGAACTCGGGATCGCTCTGGCGGAGACCGGGCGGCAGGTGACTGTGGCGGAGATGATGCCACGCACCATTGCCAGTCCTCCGGGCGGCGAAACCAGCGAACGGATGGGACAGGCCGGCCTGGCGGCCGGAGAGCCGCTGGTGCACGGCGTAGCCATTTCGGAACATCTAAAGACGCTTCCTAATATGCAGGTCCTCACGTCTACCAGAGCCCTTGCTGTCACGGATACGGGGCTGGAGGCTGAGCGGGAGGGCCAGAAGGTCCTTCTCAAGGCGGATACCGTAATCTACGCTGCAGGTCAGCGCCCCCTCTCTGAACAGGCTCTGGCACTTCGTGCGGCTGCCCCTGAGTGGTATGCCATCGGTGACTGTGTGACACCCAGAAATATCCTACAGGCGACACAGCAGGCCTACCAGATCGCCAGGGATATCGGAAGATTCTGAAAGATACAACAATTAGTAGAGATTTAAGGAGGAAACCACATGGTCGACACAAAAGATATCGTCCGCCCGATATCCGACAGGATTGCGCGGGTGAGGAAGCACTTCAAGGATGCGGAATATCATTCCATGTACTGCTGCAGCGAGCGTACCCGGATCCTTACGGAGTCCTATCAGCGGAATGAGGCGGATTATCCGCTGCTCAAGAGAGCAAAATTCTTCCGCGATCTGTGTGAGCAGATGACGGTGCTCGTGGAAGATGATGAGTTGATCGTAGGCAACCAGGGGCGGTTTTACCGGGCCGTTTCCCCATACGTCGACTGGTATGAAGGCACCTTGTTTGATTACGTTTGCGGGGATGACGAGCGTTTTCGCCTGGCGTGGCAGACGCAGGGCTGCCGCCAGTTCATGCTGGATGAAGACAGGGAGTATTTCCGGTCTGTGGCAGATTACTGGAAAAACAAATCCCTGGCCGACCGTGCGACTGCTGCGATGCCCGACTGCATGTGGGACCTCTACAATTCCGGAGCACTGGTGTTCGGACGAGGCCATAAGGTCGGTTACCGTCCCCAGGGCCATTTCTGCGCCAACTACGACAAGGTCGTCCACCGCGGACTGAAATCCATCCGGGAAGAGGCACTTGCGAAAATGGCCGCTCTAGAAGGAAACTGCTACGGTGAGGACGGTGAGAAGTATATCTTCTACAAATCCGTGACCATCGTGTGCGAGGGTATGATGACACTTGCCAAGCGCTACGGCGCAAAGTGCGCCGAACTGGCGAAGGAGGACCGCTTCACGCCCGAACGGAAGGCGGAACTGCTGCAGATGGCGGACTCCCTGAACTGGATCATGGAGAATCCCTGCCGCACTTACTGGGAGGCCATGCAGGCCATAAACCTGTATATGCTCTGCCTGTGTATCGACGGCCAGAACCACGGCGTAACCTTCGGCCGCATCGATCAGTATGCCGGCCATTTCCTGGAGGACGAACTGGCGTCCGGAAAGATCACCATCGACTTCGCGCAGGAGATCGCCGACAGCTTCGTTATCAAGACCGGTGAGTATACCCGCTGTGAATCTCCTTTCACCGACCCAACCCCGGTTACGCACCCCGACGGCTCCGTGACCTACGAGCATCATGCGAACACCATTGAGACGGGACAGCATTTCTCTGTCGGCGGCATCAAAAAGGACGGAACGGACGCCTGCAACGAACTGACATTCACCCTGCTCCAGTGCTACGCCCGCCTGTATATGTACAGTCCATCCCTGTCTGTCAGGGTCCACAAGAAACTGCCGGACCGCATCTGGAAGATCGCTATTGAGGCTTCCTCCCGCGCAGGCGGCATGCCCACGTTCGAGAATGACGACGTGATCATTCCAGCGCTGCTGAAGAAGGGATACGACCCGGAGGATGCCAACGACTACTGTCTCATCGGCTGCGTAGAACCTGCAGGGACCGGCAACGAGTGGCCATGCTGCGGCACCACAGGTACCGAGAGCTTCTGGAACTATGCTGCGGCGGTCGTTCTGGCGATCAATAACGGTATCAACCCCCTCAACGGTTTCCATGGGGGTCCTGCTACCGGATACCTGTATGAGATGGAAAGCATTGAGGACTTCAAGAAGGCACTCGTGGAGCAACTGAAGTTCTATCTCGGCTGGCATGTGACGTGCTGCAACATAGCTGAGTATGTGTACCGCTATACCTACCCGTGTCCCGTCGCTTCCGCAACTACGGACGGATGCATGGAGTCCGGCAAGGATGTCACCTTCGGCGGAGCAAAGTACAACTCTACCGGTGTGACCTGCTGTGGCATCGGCAACGTGGCCGACAGTCTCGCAGCTATCGAGTATCTGTGCTTTGACAAGAAGATCTGCTCGACCAGAGAACTGTATGATGCGCTGATGGCCAACTGGGAGGGCTATGAGGAACTGCATCGTATCGTGGACAACCAGTGCCCCCACTACGGCAATGATGACGATTATGTGGATCGCTATGCAGTCTGGGCCATGGATCAGTTCTGCGGTTTTATCAACAATGCTACCGGCCCCCGCGGTTCCTGGCGCCCCGGCACCTTCACAATGACGACCAACGTGATGTTTGGCGCGCAGACAGCGGCGACACCAGACGGCCGCAAAAGCCATCAGCCGCTTGCGGAGGCCATCTCGCCCAAGCAGGGAATGGATATCAACGGGCCTACGGCGTATCTGAAGAGTGCGGCCAAACTGCCTCACATTGACATCGGCAACGGCGACCAGCTGAACATCAAGTTCTCCAAAACCGTCATCTCCAACGAGCGCGGTGCCGAGCAGGTGAGGAACCTGATCGAGACCTACTTCGAACTGGGCGGCATGCAGGTGCAGTTCAACGTAGTATCTGTGGACGAACTGCATGATGCGCAGAGCAGGCCCAGCGAGTACAAGGACCTGATCGTGCGTATCGCCGGCTTTTCCGCTGTATTTGTGGAACTGCCAAAGGCAGTCCAGGACGACTTTATCACCCGCACAGAGCATACGCTGTGACCTGCGTTTGACAACCCGGAGCGTATGCCGTACAATAGCGAGGCGAGTCGGCCGGACAGCCGCGGGCACAAGCCGAAAGGCTGTGCGTGAGGAAAGTCCGGGCTCCGCAGGGCAAGGATAACGGGTAACGCCCGCCGAAGGCGACTTCAGGAAAAGTGCAACAGAGATATACCGCCGGCATTGTGCCGGTAAGGGTGGAAAGGCGGAGGTAAGAGCCCGCCCGACGGCGTGAAAGCGTCCGCCGCTGTAAACTCTATCCGGAGCAACACCGTGGGAGAACTGCGTTCAATCGCAAGGTCGGCCCGGCCGTTCTCAGGAGGTGGCTGGAGCGTACCGGCAACGGTGCGCCTAGATAGATGGCTGTTCAAGACAGGACCCGGCTTACAGACCGACTCGCATATGCAACATAAGCATGCCGGGCACAGATTTCCTGTGCCCGGTGCTTCACCTGCCGGGAGAACCAGCTTAAACAACCGTCGATGGATATCACACAGAGAAAAAACAGAAGAGACCGTAAAAAAACGGGCCGCGACGTCAAAAAAACATTGACGGCGGCTCGTTTTTCTGTTAAAGTACTATCCGCTGACTATGGGCGCAGTATGCCCATTTTACAGCGGAAAACCACCATCTTTCAGGAAAGGAGGAAAACAATGCCTACTTTTAACCAGCTCGTCAGAAAGGGAAGAGAAGTCCAGACCTACAAGTCCACGTCCCCTGCTATGCAGAAGGGCCTGAACACCCTGAAGAACAGAGAGACGAACCTGTCTTCTCCCCAGAAGCGCGGCGTATGCACGGCGGTCAGAACTTCCACTCCTAAGAAGCCTAACTCCGCTCTGCGTAAGATCGCTCGTGTGCGTCTGACCAATGGCTACGAGGTAACTGCCTACATTCCCGGTATCGGTCATAACCTGCAGGAGCACTCTGTCGTTATGATCCGCGGCGGCCGTGTGAAGGACCTTCCTGGTGTCCGTTATCACATCATCCGCGGCACTCTGGATGCTCAGGGCGTTGCCAATCGTATGCAGGCCCGTTCCAAATACGGTGCCAAGAAGCCCAAAGCTGCCAAGAAGAAATAAGCAGCGGGTCACAATCGCCAAAACGCTTATCGCGTAAGGCATCTGCCTTGCCGTAAGGTTACGATATAACAGTCGTTCCTCCGCAAGGCACCCAACGGGAGGCATGGCTCTGTCGTGGAAAAAGCCCCCGCCGAGATCGGGCGGATGGGTTTTCGGCAGGCTGTCCCGGAGTACCAATGATCTCATTATATGTGAAGGAGGGAAGAATTGTGCCCAGAAGAGGTAACGTTCCCAAAAGAGAAATTCTGCCGGATCCGGTATACCAGTCTGTTCTGGTGACGAAACTCACCAACAGCATCATGCTGGACGGCAAAAAGGGTGTTGCCCAGAAGATCGTTTACGGCGCTTTTGACATCATCAAGGAAAAGACCGACAAGGATCCTCTGGAAGTATTCACCACCGCTATGGAAAACATCATGCCTGCCCTGGAGGTCAAGGCCCGCCGTGTGGGCGGCGCCACCTATCAGGTGCCTATCGAAGTACGTCCTGACAGACGGCAGACACTGGGTCTGCGCTGGCTGACCAACTATTCCAGGGCCCGCAGCGAGAAGACCATGAAAGAGCGCCTTGCCGGCGAGATCATGGACGCGGCCAACAACCTCGGCGCCGCTGTGAAAAAGCGCGAGGATACGCACAAGATGGCCGAATCCAACAAGGCGTTCGCGCATTTCCGCTGGTGATCCTCAGCCTTCTGCAAAGAAAGATAAGGAGAACGATCTATGCCCAGACAATATTCGCTTGAAAGAACAAGAAATATCGGTATCATGGCGCATATTGACGCGGGAAAAACTACGACAACGGAAAGAATCCTGTTCTACACCGGCCGTGTTTACAAGATTGGTGAGACCCATGAGGGTGCAGCCACCATGGACTGGATGGAACAGGAGCAGGAGAGAGGTATCACCATCACCTCCGCTGCGACGACCTGTTTTTGGAAAGACACCCGTATCAATATTATTGATACCCCGGGTCACGTTGACTTCACCGTTGAGGTCGAGCGTTCCCTGCGCGTGCTGGACGGTTCCGTGACCGTTCTCTGCGCGAAAGGCGGCGTTGAACCTCAGTCTGAGACCGTATGGCGTCAGGCGGATAAGTACAGCGTACCCCGCATGATCTACGTCAACAAGATGGACATCATGGGCGCCGATTTCTATAACGTTATCGACATGGTTCATGACCGTCTCAAGGCAAATGCAGTTCCCATTCAGCTGCCCATCGGCAGCGAGGATACCTTCAAAGGCATCATCGACCTGGTCGAGATGAACGCCGATGTCTACTATGACGACCTCGGGAAGGACATGCGCGTGGAAGAAATCCCCGCGGACATGAAGGAACTGGCAGAGTCTTACCGCGTTAAACTCATCGAAGCTTGTGCGGATTTTGACGACGAGATCATGGAGATGTATTTTGACGGCGAGGAAATCCCCACCGAAAAAATACGTGCCGCCATCCGCAGGGCAACCATCGCCAATGAGATGGTGCCCGTCACCTGCGGTACTTCCTACCGCAACAAGGGTGTTCAGAAGCTTTTGGACGCCATTGTAGACTACATGCCCTCTCCTCTGGACATCCCCGCCATCAAGGGCGTGGACCCGGATACGGATGAGGAAGTTGAGCGTCCCGCTGATGATAACGCTCCTTTCTCCGCTCTGGCTTTCAAGATCATGACCGACCCCTATGTTGGACGGCTGTCTTTCTTCCGGGTATATTCCGGAACGGCAGAAGCGGGTACCACAGTCATGAACGCCAACAAGAAACAGAGAGAACGCCTGGGTCGCATCCTTCAGATGCATGCCAATCACAGAGAAGATATCGACAAGGTCTATTCCGGAGATATCGCTGCTGCGGTCGGCCTGAAGAACACCACCACTGGTGATACTCTGTGCGATCAGGATCATCTGGTCGTCCTGGAATCCATGGAATTCCCCGAGCCCGTTATCCGTGTGGCTATCGAGCCCAAGACTAAAGCTGGCCAGGAGAAGATGAGCATCGCGCTGGCAAAACTGGCTGAAGAGGATCCTACATTCCGTGCTTACACGGACGAGGAGACTGGCCAGACCATCATCGCCGGCATGGGCGAACTCCATCTGGAAATCATCGTGGACCGTATGCTCCGCGAGTTCAAGGTGGAGGCGAACATCGGAAAGCCTCAGGTTTCCTACAAAGAGACCATCACGAAGTCTGCCACGGTGGATCACAAGTATGCCCGCCAGTCCGGCGGTAAAGGACAGTACGGTCACGTTAAGATCACCATCGAACCCAATGAACCTGGCAAGGGATACGAGTTCATCAATAACATCGTGGGCGGCGCCATTCCGAAGGAATACATCCCCGCTGTTGACGAGGGTATCCGCGGCGCCATGCAGTCCGGTGTTGTCGCTGGCTACGAAGTGGTCGACGTAAAAGTCACGCTGTTCGACGGTTCGTATCATGAGGTCGACTCCTCCGAGATGGCCTTTAAGATCGCCGGCAGCATGGCGTTCAAGGAGGCAATGGAGAAGGCGGGACCAACCCTGCTGGAGCCTATCATGAAGGTCACTATTGTGGTGCCGGAGGATTATATGGGCGACGTTATGGGAGATGTGAACTCCCGGCGCGGTCAGATCACCGGCATGGAGACCAAAAATGGCGCGGCGACGGTCAATTCCTTTATCCCGCTGTCCAACATGTTCGGTTATGCTACCGACCTGCGCAGCAAGACACAGGGACGCGGCAACTACTCCATGGAGCCCAGCCATTTTGCTGAGATCCCCAAGAGCATTCAGGCCGAGATCATCAAGAAAGCCTGACCTGAATTTCGTCAAACATCTTGTAAAACGCGAAAGAATACTGTACAATAAACAAAGTCTGCTATCGATTTATTTAAAGGGAGGATTTACTTCATGGCTAAGCAGATATTTGAAAGAACCTAGCCCCATG
>JAFYAU010000006.1 GCA_017540565.1 Oscillospiraceae bacterium | reverse complement strand
CAGCCGAAGCTGTCAGTCGGAAAATCTTATATTATTTCACTGTCTACTTGACGGGGTGCAGTTCATCCCGGCGGTAACCGGGCCGTTCGCGGAGGTCTATTTTTCTGTCTTCTTTCGCGGGTTCAGCCACTTCTGTCCCGTCTCGCTGACAAGCACCGCCGCCAGCATGAACGCGAATCCGGCGATCACCTTCAGCCCCGGCCTCTCATGCAGCACCAGCACGGACGCCAGCACGCCGAACACCGCCTCCATGGAAAGCAGGATGGACGTCTGGGAAGGAGGCGTGTTCTGCTGTCCGAAGGTCTGAAGCAGGAAGCACAGCGCGCTGCTCAGCATGCTGAGATACAGGATGCTGCCCCAGGCTCCCCCGCTGATGTGCTCCGGCGGCTTTCCGAACAGCAGCGCCAGGATCCACAGGAAGGCGGCGGACGAGGCGAACTGCAGGGCCGTCACCAGCACGGTGCTGCGCCCCGCGGCGTATCTGTCCAGGAAAAGGATGTGGGCGGCGAAGCATACGCCGCACAGGAGCGTGAGCAGGTCTCCGACGTTCACCGAAAGATCCCTGTCCACGGAGATCAGTCCGACGCCGGCCATGCACAGCACCGCGGCGATCAGATGGCAGCGGGTGGGGCGGATCTTCCTCACGGCCCAGACGAGGAACGGGGTGACGATCACGTAGAACGTAGTCAGGAAGGCGTTCTTCCCCGGAGTCGTGTAGGTCAGCCCCCACGTCTGGAAGACGTATGCCGCCGTGAGCGCCAGTCCCGTGGGGACGCACCCCTTCAGGTAGCCGCGGTCGATCTCCCTCCAGCGGCGGCAGGCCAGAAGCATCAGTATGACGGCGGCGATGGAGAAGCGGATGGCCAGCAGATACAGCACATCCAGCTCGTCCAGCGCGGTCTTCATCATCACAAAGGCGAAGCCCCACACCATGGTGGTGGCCAGCAGGGCGAGCCGTCCGAGGCCCGGGCGTTTTCTCTCTTCCATCTCTCTTCTTCTCGGTTCTTCCTCTGTCAGATCTTCGTCATGAAAGCCGAGGCGGTGTTCCGCATCAGCCTCTTTCTTCCCGCCTTCTCGAATTCGATCTCCATCAGCGCGTCGCTGCCCGTGGGCTGCACGGAGATCACGGTCCCCTCGCCGAACGCTCTGTGGCGCACCCTGTCCCCCGCCGCGAACGAAGCTGCGGGTTTCTTCTCCGCGGGAGCGGGCTCCGCCCGCCTTCTCTCCGGCGCTGCGCTCCTCCGGCTTCCTTCCCGGTACGCCGGCCTGCCGGTACTCATGCTTCCGCCGTAAGTCCGGCGGGAGCCGTATCCGTACCCGGTCCCGTATCCTTCGGAGGGTCCGTTCGGCCGGGCGTCCCACAGATCGGTCTCTCCGCCGAAGGCGAAGCCGGTCTCCGACGGGCGCAGGATATGTTCGGCCGGGATCTCGTCCACGAAGCGGGAGGGCCTCCCGGATACCGTCCGTCCGAACAGCATGCGGTGCCTGGCGCAGACGAAATACAGGTTCTTTCTCGCCCGCGTCATGGCCACGTAGCACAGCCGGCGCTCCTCCTCCATCTCGTCGGGCTCTCCGATGCTCCGGCTGCCCGGGAAGACGCCTTCCTCGGCGCCGACGACGAACACGGTGTCGAACTCCAGCCCTTTGGCCGCGTGCATAGTCATCATCGCCACGCAGTCCTGCGTCCGGTCCAGGGAATCGATGTCCGTATAGAGGCTGATCTCGTCCAGAAAGCCCTTCAGTCCCCCCTCCGGGTTCTCCTTCATGTAGGTGAGGATATTGGTCTTCAGCTCGTTGACGTTTTCGAGCCGCGTCTGGTTCTCGTCGGTCAGCTTTGCCTCCAGCATCGCCGTGTATCCCGTCCTGCGGAGGACCTCCTCATAGAGTTCCGGAAGCGTCATCTCCGTCTCCAGTCCCCTGAGTTCGTCGATCATGGCGGTGAAGGCGCGGAGCTTGACCGCGGCCCGGCTCAGTTCGGGATACTCCCCTGCCTGGCTCATGACGGTATAGCTGCTGACCCCGTTCTCCCCGGCGATGCGGCGCACCGCCTCCAGCGAGGTCTGTCCGATGCCCCGGGGAGGCTGGTTCACGATGCGCGCCAGCCGGATCTCGTCGGAGGGGTTGGCCAGCACGCACAGATAGGCCAGCACGTCCTTGACCTCCGCGCGGTCGAAGAACCGCGTGCCCCCGATCACGCGGTACGGGATGCCGTTGCGCTTGAACGCGAACTCCAGCTGGTTGGACTGGGCGTTCATGCGGTACAGCACGGCGTGATCGCGGAAGTTCTCCCCGCCGGAGACCCCGGCCAGGATCTTCCCAGCCACGTACTGCGCCTCGTCACGCTCATCCCCGGCGATGTACAGCTGCGGCACGTTCCCGGAGCCGCGATCCGTCCACAGGTTCTTCCCCTTTCGTCCCCTGTTGTTGGCGATCACCGCGTTGGCCGCCTCGAGGATGTGCCCGGTGGACCGGTAGTTCTGCTCCAGGCGTATGACCCTGGCGTCCCTGAACTGCTTTTCGAAGTTCAGGATGTTCTCGATGGTCGCTCCGCGGAAACGGTAGATGCTCTGGTCGTCGTCGCCCACCACGCAGATGTTGTTCCTTCCGCCCGCCAGCAGCGCGGCCAGTTCGTACTGCAGGTTGTTCGTATCCTGATACTCGTCGATCAGCACGTAGCGGAACCTCCGCTGATAATGCTCGAGCACGTCTGGCTGTTCCTTCAGCAGGCGCACCGTCAGCAGGATCAGGTCGTCGAAATCCACGGCGTTGGCGTTCTGCATCCGCTTCTCGTATTCCTCATAAACCCGCCCGTAGTTCCTCCTGCGGGGATCCCCGCTCTTTCCCGCCGCTGCGCAGTACTCGCCGGGGCCGATCATCGCGTCCTTGCTGCGGCTGATCTCTCCCAGGATGGCCCTGTAATTGTAGGTCTTGTCGTCCAGGTCGAACTCCTTCAGGATCCGCTTTACGAGAGATCCGGAGTCCGTCGTGTCGTAGATGGTGAAATCCCGGCCGTAGCCGAGCCGGTCGATATCCCGCCGCAGGATGCGGGCGCAGGCGGAATGGAACGTCATGGCCCATACCTCCCTCGCCTCGGGGCCGAGGCTCCTCTCCAGCCGGTCCTTCAGTTCGTCGGCCGCCTTGTTCGTGAAGGTGATGGCGATGATCCGCCACGGCTCGCAGGGATCGAGCATGCACAGGCTGTCCGCCCGGTCGCGCCCCTCCTCCGTGGGATTCATCATATAGTCCGCGAGAAAGGCGCAGTCCTCCTCCGTGATCTCCTCCGGGATCTCAGCGGAATCCGAGGCCCGCCCGTACCGGATCAGGTTCTCCACCCGGGCGATCAGCACCGTGGTCTTGCCGCTTCCGGCGCCCGCCAGCAGAAGCAGAGGTCCCTCGGTGGTGAGCACCGCCTGACGCTGCATGTCGTTGAGCCTCGAAAAGCGGCTCTCGATCACGCTGCGGCGGATCTTCGGGAACATGGAAAGCGGTACATTCTGTGCCATTGCGTCTTACTCCTTCTGTTTCGATACCGGGATATTATATCCCGTCCTGCCCGCCCTGACAATCCGGCGGAAACAACGGGCAGCCCCCGGAACGGAGGCTGCCCTTCGGCCGCTGCGGCGGATCCCGCCGGCCGTCACGCTTCGATCGCGTACTTCTCCTTGTATTCCTCGTAATGGCGGCGGAAGCTCTCGTCCTTCCGCTCCTTGAGGTCGTCCAGATAGGCGTGCGCGTCCAGTACGCCATCCCTCAGTTCGATCATCGCGATGGCGATATTGCTGCAGTGATCGGAGATCCTCTCGAAGTTGGTGAGCAGGTCGTTGAAAACGAAACCGTTCTCCAGCGTGCACTGATGGTTCTGGATGCGGTTGACGTGATGCAGCTTCAGTTCGTCGCAAAGGTCGTCGATCAGCTCCTCGAGCGGCTCCACGCGCAGGGCATCCTCCATGCTCCCGGTGTTGAACGCCCACAGCGCGATATCCGCGATATCCGTCACCGCCCGGGTGATGACCTTCAGTTCCTTCACGGCGGGTTCGGAGAAGACGATCTTCTTTTCCATGATCTCCTTCGCGCACTCCGCGATGTTCATGGAGTGGTCGCTCATGCGCTCCAGATCCCCGATGGCGTGCAGATACTTGGCCGCTTCACGGCTCTCGGCCTGATGCAGGGAGGAGCCGGTCAGCTTGACCAGATAGGTGCCGATCTCGTCCTCGTAGTGATCCGCGTCGTTCTCCCCCTGCTCCACCGTGCGGAAACCTTCCTCGCTGTAGTTTACGAGAAGGTCCATGGAGAGCTTGAGGTTGTCCGACACGATGGCGGACATGTCCATGACCGCCGTCCGGCACTGTTCCAGCGCGAGCACGGGGTTGGCCAGGAAGCGTTCCTCCAGCGGGGCGTAAGCCCTCTGCGGCGGTTCCTTCCCGCTCCGCACCAGTTTTTCCAGCAGTTTTTCGATCTGCCGGATCAGCGGGAACAGGGCGACGGCCGTCAGTACGCGGAACACGGTGTTCAGAAGCGCGATGGAAACGGCGTTCATCACCCTGCCGTTCAGCGTCAGGGTGAACAGGCGGGTCAGGACGAACCACAGGATGCCTGCGGCTATCGCTCCTCCGATACTGATGACGAGATAGGACCAGGCGGACCGTTTGGCCTCCTTCGTCGCCCCGATGGACGCCAGCAACACCGGCACGCTCGCGCCGACACCGATGCCCATCAGCAGCGGCAGCGCCGCTCCGAAGGTGATGGCCCCCGTCCCGGCAAGCGTCTCAAGAAGGCCGACCGCGGAGGAGCTGCTCTGCAGCACCGCCGTGATGGCCGCGCCGGCCAGAAAACCCAGGACCGGATTGGAAAACGCCGTCATGACGTCCGCAAATACCCGGCTCTCCTTCAGCGGGGCGACCGCTGTGCTCATGGCGGAGATACCGTACATCAGGACGGCAAAACCCAGGAGGATCCCGCCCAGAGAGCGCTTCCACGTCTTCTTGGAGATCATGCGCAGAAGGATTCCTATGATGGCCACCACGCCCGTGATGGTGGCCGTGGATACCAGTTTCAGCCATCCGCTTCCGCTGATGGTGGAAAGGCTCACCACCCAGCCCGTCACGCTGGTGCCCACGATGGAACCCAGAATGATGCTGATGGCCTGAGCCAGTTTCATCATGCCGGAGTTCACGAAACCGATGACCATCACGCTGGTCGCGGCGGAGGACTGGATCACCAGGGTGACCGCCGTTCCCAGAAGGATCCCCTTCAGGGGCGTGTTGGACAGCCGGTACAGCACGACCTCAAGCTTGTTTCCGGCCAGCTGCTTGAGCCCGTCGCTCATGAGTCCCATTCCGAACAGGAACAGCGCAACTCCCCCGAGCAGGGCGATGATATTCGCGATCGACAAAAAGCATTCCTCCTCATTTCCGTCATCCGGGGCCGTCCCCCGCCGATGACCGGGCGTCCGGCCCGGATGGCCGTATTCCCCGCCCGTCAGTTCTGCATACGCCGCGCTGCTGCGACTATTTCACAGTTTACCCCATCCGCCGCGAAAATACTACCCCCGCGGAGCGGAAAATTCCCTCCTGCCCCCCGTTTTCCGCCCTTGACCGACAGGGCGGTGGTTTGGTACAATCATATTGCCAAAGATTAAAGATAAACCGCCATTATCACGGAAAGGACGTAATGCCATGTTAACTCCCAGAGAGAACTTTTATCAGGCAGCCAAAGGTCTGAACCCGGACCGGTACGCCAACCAGTATGAAGCCCTCCGGCTGTGCCTGCATGTTGCCATGTTCCACAGCCCCGGCCCCAAGTACGGAGAAGAGCTGGTGAAGGACGCCTGGGGCGTCGCCAAGAGCTTCCCCATCGGAACGCCCGGCGCTTTCCCCGTGCACAATCCCCCGGAGCACATCGTCATCAAGGACATCGAGCACTGGCAGGATTACGTCCACGCTCCCTCTCTGGATTTCCCGGATGAGGAGTGGGACGCCCTGAGAGAGAACGTCTACGACAAGGTGGACACGAATCTCGCCTACAGGACCACCTTCTTCGCCCCCGGCCTGTTCGAGATGTGCCACAATCTGGGCGAGATCACCAACACGATGATGAACCTGATGATGTACGAGGATGAGATGCACGATCTCATCAACTACCTGAAGGACTACGAGCTCCGTCTGGCCGAGCTGATCTGCAGCAAGCTGAAACCCGACTGCCTCTTCCATCACGATGACTGGGGCAGCCGCACCAGCACCTTCATGAGCCCCGCCATGTTCGAGGACTTCTACGTGGAGCCCTACAAGGAGATCTACAAGTACTACAAGGACCACGGCTGCGAGCTGGTCGTCCACCACAGCGACAGCTACGGCGCCACCCTGGTGCCCGCCATGATCGAGATGGGCATCGACGTGTGGCAGGGCTGCATGAGCTCCAACAACCTGCCCGAGCTGACCCGCGAGTACTGCGGCAAGATCGGCTTCATGGGCGGCTTCGACGGCGCCGACTTCGACAAGGAAGACTGGAACAAGGACGACATCCGCGAGAAGGTCTGGACCATGCTGGACGCCTGCACCCCCAAGGCCTACATCCCCTGCATCGCCCAGGGCGGCCCCGGCAGCGTGTACGACGGCGTATACGACGCCATCATGGACGCCATCGACGAGTACAACGAGAAGAAGTTCGGCATCAAGCGCAGCGAGATCGTCCGCAGCCCGCTGCAGTACGAAAAGAAAGGTTACGGATAATATCCCGTTTCCCGTTCCCGCCCCCGGTCCCGGACCGGGGGCGGTTTTTCCTCCCGGAAACGCCGGAAAGAAATGCTTGACAATCCCGACCTCCCTTATTATAATGGCAAAGCCAACTGAACAAGGCGTCCGCAGGGTCGCCCGGTATACGGAGAAGTCGCGTAGCCCGGTCGAGCGCGCACGATTGGAAATCGTGTATACCCCATAAGGGTATCGAGGGTTCGAATCCCTCCTTCTCCGCCAACAGAAAAGCTTTGTATCT
>JAFYAU010000005.1 GCA_017540565.1 Oscillospiraceae bacterium | reverse complement strand
CTCCGAACCTGTTCCCTCCGAGCACAGTATCGAAGAAGACGGCTCCGTATATACCGTGACCTCCCCCATGGTCGGCGTTTTCTACGCCGCGTCAGCAGAGAACGCCGATCCCTTCGTAGGCAGAGGGGACCGCGTGCACGCGGGCGACACCCTCGGCATCATAGAGGCCATGAAACTGATGAACGAGATCACGGCGGAACAGGAAGGCACTGTAGAGGAGATCTGCGTGAAAAACGGACAGGTCGTCGAATACGGGACTCCCCTGTTCCGTCTGAAGAGGTGATCCCATGGACAGAGAACAGTTGAAAAGCATCCTCCCCCACAGGGATCCGATGCTCCTGCTGGACAGCGTGGAACGCGAAGGGGACGAGGCCCGGGGCGTCCTGGACATTACCGGGGATGAATGGTACCTTCAGGGCCACTTCCCCGGTAATCCCGTTGTTCCCGGAGTGATCCTCTGCGAGATCCTGGCCCAGTCCGTCTGCATACTCCTTTCAGACCGGATGGAACCCGGGAAGACTCCCATGTACACCGGGATGAACAACGTGAAATTCCGCTCCCCCGTCCGTCCCGGCGACCGTTTCGAGACACGCTGCCGGATCATGCGGGCAAAGCCTCCCTTCTATTTCGCAGAGGGCGCCGGATACGTAGGAGACCGTCTGTGCGTCAAAGCCGAATTCTCTTTCGCTATAACGGGGTAAATCATGTTTTCCAAGATTCTGATCGCAAACCGCGGCGAGATCGCCGTTCGCATCATACGCGCCTGCAAGGAGATGGGCATCGCCACCGTGGCGGTGTATTCCGAAGCCGACAGGGACGCTCTCCATACCGCTCTGGCGGACGAAAGCTACTGCATCGGGCCGGCTCAGGCTTCAGACAGTTACCTGAACGGGGAACGCATCGTCAGCGCGGCCAATCTGTCAGGCGCCCAGGCTGTTCATCCCGGATACGGTTTCCTTTCGGAAAGTGCGGAATTCGCCGCGCTCTGCCGCGAACACGGCCTGGTCTTCATAGGCCCCGACCCGGACGTCATGCGCCGGATCAGCGACAAGACGCTGATGAAGCGGGAGATCGCGCTCACTCGCCTGAAGACCATCCCGGGAACCGACGTCCTGTCCGGTCCCGAGCAGGCGGTGGCAGAAGCGGACCGGATCGGGTATCCCGTCATGCTGAAGGCGCGTTCGGGCGGCGGAGGCCGCGGGATACGCCTGATCAGGGATTCCACCGAGCTTCTCGCCCAGTATCCTCTCGCGGTCTCGGAAGCCGAGACCGCCTTTCACGACGGGGGCGTCTATCTGGAGAAATACGTCTGGCCTGCCCGGCACATCGAGGTCCAGGTGCTGGCGGACGAACAGGGCAACGTGGTGTGTCTCGGAGAACGGGACTGTTCCATACAGCGCAGGCACCAGAAACTGATCGAGGAATCCCCTTCCCCGGCGGTGAGCGCCGCGCAGCGCGCGCAGCTGATGGAACATGCCGCCGAAGCCGTGCGGAAGCTCCGTTACACCGGAGCCGGAACGCTGGAGTTCCTGATGGATCAGGCCGGAAACTTCTGGTTCATGGAGATGAACGTCCGGCTCCAGGTGGAACACTGCGTGACCGAGATGCTGACGGGGATCGATCTCGTCAAGTGGCAGATCCGCATCGCGGCCGGCATCTCCATCCCGTTCACTCAGGATGACATCCACCTAGCCGGAGCGGCGATCGAGTGCAGGATCAACGCTCTTTCCCCCGGCCGCCTGAACATGCTTCACGTTCCCGGCGGACTGTTCGTCCGCTTCGACAGCTACCTCGTGCAGGACGTCGCCGTATCCCCGTATTATGACTCTCTGCTGGGAAAACTCATCGTCTATTCCGGCACACGCGAAGAAGCCGTGAGAAAGATGAAGGCTGCCATCTGCGAACTTGTCATCGACGGCATCCCCACCAATATCGGGCAGCAGCTTCAGATCATCTCCGACAGCCGCTTCATGAGCGGCCGTTACGACACGTCATTCATAGAATAGGAGACGGCATGGCATTTCTGAACTTTCTTTTCCAGCCGAAAAACGAACTGGAATCCGGCGGCCGCAGCGCCGCTCCGGCCGCCGATTCGGACGATCCCGTAAGGACCTGTCCGAACTGTCATCTGGATACGCCTATCAGCGTACTGAAAGAAAACTGCTATACCTGCTCCTGCGGCTATCACTTCAGGATCAGGGCAAGGACCCGTATCGATCTAATTGCGGATCCCGGTTCATTCGCCGAACTGTTCACGGAGGTGGATTCCTCCGATCCCATTTCATTCCCCGGCTACTCCGAGAAGCTGGCTTCCGCAAAAAGCCGCAGTCAGGAGGCGGAGGCGGTCGTCTGCGGCACCGCCGCTGTGGGAGGCCGCCGGTGCTGCCTGTTCGTCATGGAACCCAATTTCATGATGGGCAGCATGGGCACCGCCGTGGGAGAGCGGATCACGGCGCTGTTCGAATACGCGCTGGAGCATTCTCTCCCTGTCGTCGGCTTTACCGTATCCGGAGGAGCCCGCATGCAGGAAGGCCTGTTCTCCCTGATGCAGATGGCCAAGACCAGCGGCGCGGTCAGAAAACACAGCGACGCCGGACTTCTTTACATCGTCGTCCTGACGAACCCCACCACCGGCGGAGTCACCGCCAGTTTCGCGATGGAGGCGGATATCATCCTTGCCGAGCCCGGAGCCACGGTGGGCTTTGCGGGAGCGCGTGTGATCGAGCAGACCACGCTGCGTCCGCTGCCGAAAGGATTCCAGACCTCTGAATTCATCCTTCAGCACGGTTTTGCCGACGCCATCGTGTCAAGGCGGGATCAGAAAGAAGTCCTTGTCTCCCTTCTCGGGATGCACGAAGGAGGCTTGAAAACATGATCCTCGGCGCATATGAGACCGTCAAAACGGCGCGGAGCGGAAAGCGCCCCACGGGCGCCGACTACGTGCGGAATACGGTCAGCAGCTTTTTTGAACTTCACGGAGACCGCAGATTCCGGGACGACCCCGCGATCCTCGGAGGTGTCGGATACCTCAGAGACATGCCTGTCACGGTAATTGCCATCGACAAGGGGCATACCGCGAAGGAACGCATTGCCAGGAATTTCGGCGCGCCGCATCCCGAGGGTTACCGGAAGGCTCTCCGCCTGATGAAACAGGCCGAGAAATTCCGTCGTCCCGTTCTCTGCTACGTCGATACGTCCGGCGCATATTGCGGTGTCGGGGCGGAAGAGCGCGGCCAGGGTCAGGCGATCGCGGAGAATCTGATGGAAATGATGGCGCTCAGGACGCCCGTGATCTCCCTCCTCATCGGCGAGGGAGGCAGCGGAGGAGCGCTGGCGCTCGGCGTTGCGGATCGTGTCTGGATGCTGGAGAACGCCGTATACTCGGTCATATCTCCCGAAGGGTGCGCCAGCATCCTGTGGAAGGACGCTGCCCGCGCGCCGCAGGCTGCCGAGCAGCTGCAGCTCACGGCGGAATGCTGCCTGAAAAACGGGATCATTGAAGCCGTACTGCCCGAAGATGATCTAGGCAGTCCGGAGTTCTACAGCCGTCTGACGGATACTCTGTACGATGAGTTCCTCCGTCTCCGCGCACTTTCTCCCGAGGAACTGACGGAGCGGAGATATAACCGGTTCCGCTCTGTGGGAAGGGGGTTCTGCTGATGTCCTCTCCCATCATCTTCCGTATGAGGGTCCGCTACTACGAGACCGACCAGATGGGCATCGTGCACCATTCGAACTATATCCGCTGGATGGAAGAGGCCCGCATCCACGCCATGCGCAACGGCGGCGTCTCTCTCCGCACAATGGAGGAAGAAGGCATTCAGGTGCCAGTGACTTCGGTTTCCTGCGAATACCTGAGACCCGCGCACTTTGACGACGTCATCTGTATCGAGATACTCCCGAGGCGTTACAACGGCGTCAGGATGGAGCTTGACTACCGCATACTCCGGGAGGAAACGGGCGAGCTTCTGGCAACCGCCCGCAGCGGACACTGTTTTCTCGACACGGGCACCGGCCATCCGGTCGGCATGAAACGCAGGGCTCCGGCCTTTCACCGGATCCTATGCGGTATGTTTTCAAATACTGAAGGTAAGGACGGATAAGCAAATGAGAAGAGTTGCCATCACAGGCATGGGGGCTATAACGCCTTTGGGAAACACGGTGCAGGAACTCTGGAGCGCGCTGCTCAGCGGCACCTGCGGGATCGCGCCGATCACGAAATTCGACACTGAGGATTTCAAGGTGAAGGTCGCTGCGGAAGTACGGAACTTCGATCCCTCCCAGTGGATGGACAAAGGTGACGTGATGCACAGCGACATCTACACCCAGTTCGCCATCGCGGCCGCCTGCCAGGCCATGGAGGACAGCGGTATCGCGGGCACGGTAACTCCTGAAAGATTCGGCGTATACATCGGGACGGGCATCGGCGGTATCGCCACCTTCATGACCGAGCACCGGAAGCTTCTGGAAAAGGGCCCCCGGCGCGTTTCCCCGTTCTTCATCCCCATGATGATCGCGAACATGGCATCCGGCATGGCTGCCATGCGTTTCGGCTGCAAGGGCCCCGCGATTCCTGCCGTGACTGCCTGTGCCTCCGGCAGCAATGCCATCGGAGAGGCCATGCGCCTGATCCGCCACGGATACTGCGACGCCATGATCGCCGGAGGCAGCGAGGCAACCGTCAACGAACTGGCGGCCGCGGGCTTCTCCTCGATGAAAGCTCTGAACTTTACGGATGATCCGAAAAACGCCTCTCTCCCCTTTGACGCCCGCCGCGCAGGCTTTGTCATGGGTGAAGGCGCCGGGATCCTCATCCTTGAGGAGTATGAGCATGCCGTCAGCCGCGGCGCTCCCATCTATGCCGAACTGACCGGATACGGATCCACTTGCGACGCGTATCACATGACGGCGCCGGATCCGGAGGCCAACGGAGGCGCCCGTGCGATCGCCGACGCCTGGAGAGAGGCCGGGGATGAGACCGACCGCATCTACTTCAATGCCCACGGCACCGGCACCCTGCTGAATGACCGGTGTGAAACGCTGGCCATTAAGAAAGCCTTCGGAGAAGAGCTGGCGCGAAAGATCGCCATCAGTTCTACCAAATCCATGACTGGCCACATGCTCGGCGCTGCAGGTGCGGTCGAGGCCATCGTCACCGCTCTCGTCCTCAGGAACGGGATCGCTCCTCCCACCATCGGTCTGACGGAACCCGATCCCGAATGCGATCTCGATTATATTCCCCTTCAGGCGCGCAGAGCCGACTTCGAGGCAGGTCTCTCCTGCTCCCTCGGCTTCGGCGGGCACAATGCCTGTCTCGCCTTCAGGAAAGCAGGTGTGTGAGCATGCCCTCGGATATCGTTATCACGGGCGCGGGTGCCGTAACTCCCCTCGGGATTGGCGCGGACGCCTCCTGGGAGGCGCTCATCGGCGGCGGATGCGGGATCGCCCCCATTACCTCCATCGACGTGTCCTCTCTTCCCGTCGGCCGGGCAGGCCAGATTAGGGACTTCCGTCCGAAGGAATACATGTCCACCAAGCTCTCGCTGGATCTTGAACCCTACATGCAGTATGCGTGGGTCGCCGCGCAGGAGGCGATCCGGCAGAGCGGCCTGTCATCCTTCGGCGACAGGACCGGCGTCGTGATGGCTTCCGCTCTCAGCGGGATCAACGTCATCAGCGCCACTTCCGCCTCGCTGGTCTCGAACGGCCGCCCCGCTGGCCCGAAATTCCTGACGAAAGCCATGGCAAACATCGCGGCCGCTCATCTCTGCATCCAGTACGGCATCACCGGGCCGTGCATGACGGTATCCACCGCCTGCAGTTCGGGAGGAGACGCCGTCACGCTCGCCTCCTTGTTCCTCCGCTCCGGCATGGCGGACGCCATGGTCGTGATGGCGGGAGAGGAAGCGGTCTGCCCGACGCTGATCCAGAGCCTGGTCAGGGCCGGAGCCCTTTCCAAGGCCGGCGAGAGCCTGCCATTCGACCGGAAGCGCAGCGGATTCGTTCTGGGGTCCGGAGGCGGTGCCGTCATACTGGAAACTGCGGAGCACGCCCGTTCCCGGGAGGCCGTCATCCTCGCCGATCTCTGCGGCTGCGCCAATAACACCGACGCATACAACCCGGTGTCACCGCATCCGGACGGAAAAGGAGTCGAGTCCTGCATGCGGCTGGCTCTGAAGGACGCCTGCCTTGCTCCGTCCCAGATCGGATATGTCAATGCCCACGGCACTGCTACCGTACAGGGCGATGTTGCAGAGTGCCGCGCCATTGGGAACGTCTTTGGAGATTCCCGTCCCTATGTCAGTTCCACCAAAGGCGCGACCGGACACATGATGGGCGCAGGAGGCCTGATCGAGCTGATCTTCTGCACCATGGCCATCTGTTCCGGGATCCTACCTCCGAATACGGGCTGTACGGACCAGGATCCGGACTGCCCCGTAACGCTAGTTCCCGGACCCCGCTTCTCCCATTCCATCGACTATGCCATGACCGACTCCATGGGATTCGGCGGGCAGAATTCCTGCGTCATCATTGGAAAACACAAGGAGTGATACGTGCGTATGAACTACACGTACGATGCGGAAGCATTCCGCCGCATATTTGAATCCAATTTCACCTGGATCGGCGGATTCATGAGAAACGTTGTCCGTTTCGGACATCGGCCGGCCCTTATCGAGCCGGTCAGCGACACCCGCTGGACCTACAGTGAGCTGAACGCGGAGGTCAACCGGCTCGCAAACGCACTGATCGCTCACGGCGTATCCCGCGGTGACTGTGTGCTTTACCAGCTTTACAATGTCCCTCAGTTCGTCTTCTTCTACATCGCGCCTCAGAAGCTCTGCGCAGTCAACAGTCCGATCAACTGCAATCTTTCCCCGGGAGAGACCGCCCGTCTGCTTGACAGGGACCGCCCGTCGGTTTATGTCTACGACTATGACGTGAGAAAAATGGCCTGTGAGGCACTGTCTATCGCGTCCCACCGTCCTTCCTGTGTGATCGCAGTCAACAACGGACCGGTTGCAGAAGATCTTCCCGCAGGACACATCCTGTATGAGGATTTTGTGAGAGAACACCCTGCGTCCGAGCCTGAGGTGCCCATGCCTCCCGGCATGTATGACGAGTCCACAAGATTCTGCACTTCCGGAACGACGGGTACTCCGAAAGGCGTTCCCGTCACGCAGGCAAACGAGGTCCTGTCCGCTCACGACTGCATCATGCATTTTCCTCTTTCGCCCTATGACGTCACCATGAACCTGACTCCGTGGTTTCACAGGGGCGGGCTCCATTCCGGAGGGCCGACCCCCACGCTGTACTGCGGAGGATGCGTGGTAATCATGCGCATGTTCAGCGCCGGACACTGTTTCTCCTATGTGGAAAAATACGGCATCACGTTCCTCATCGGCGTCCCTTCAGCGCTCTCGAAACTGGCGGACCGCCAGGAGAAGCACCCTGCCGATCTGTCCGGTCTCCGCGGCATCGTCACCATGGGAAGCCCCTTGGAGAAAGAAGCGTGTATCCGCTATCAGAAGGTCCTGACCCCGCACATTTTCAACGGATACGGGACGACGGAGACTTTCTGGAACAGTTTTCTCCGCCCTGCGGATCTTCCGCGTTTTGCCGGCTCCGCCGGCAGATCGTGCACGGACGACGAGATCCGGATCGTCAGGATATATGACGACAGGAAGGCGGAACCGGAGGATGTCGTTCCGCGGGATAACGTCACCGAAGGAGAGATCATCATTTCCGCCTGGGCCAAATCCGCCATGAGCTATTACGGGAACCGGGAGCAGACGGAGGAAAAATACTATAAGGGATGGTTCTATACCAAGGATATCGGGGTATGGGACGACGAGTCGTATATCACCGTGCGCGGTAGAAAAGACGACATGATCATCTGCATGGGCGAAAACATCTATCCCGCCCAGCTTGAGGAAGTCATCACCGGATGCCCCGGCGTGGCGGACTGCATGGTGATCGGCGTACCGGATGCCTCCCGCGGGGAAGCCGTCGCAGCGTATATCATCCCGTCGGATCCCAAACTCACCGTAAAGGACGTGCACCGCTTCTGTGTGGAATCGCAGGATCTGTCCCAGTACAAATGCCCCCGATATTATCGGCTGACGGATGCGCTCCCCTACAACGCGACAGGAAAGAAACAGCATGTAATCCTGAAGCAACAGGCCTTGGCCGATCTGGCGGACGGGGCACTGCTCAGACCATAAAAAACGAAGGAACTCCCAAGGAGTTCCTTCGTTTCAGTCTGTCAAAAAACTATGCTAGCGCCCTCGTTTCTGGTAAAATAGAAACGGGGGCGAAGTCATGGAAGAATGGAGAAAAGATGCACGGCGAGACGCGGTGATCACAGACATCGATGCCTTGGTACCGAAGGAT
>JAFYAU010000004.1 GCA_017540565.1 Oscillospiraceae bacterium | reverse complement strand
CTTGAGTTTTTCCGTCGCTTCGTTTATGATTCTTTCCACAGGGGACACCTCTCTTTGTGGTTGATGGGGTTTGGTCATTTCATTAAACCACTTTGAGTTGTCCTCTGTCTCTATTTCTCAGATAAATACTTTACACTATGAGTGCAAGGTTCCGGCAATACGCGGAAAAATGTGAGAGAAAACTTGAAATCCACGCTTTACAAGCCTCGGGATATTTGCTATAATGCCGCAGG
The DNA here is from genome assembly GCA_017540565.1 of Oscillospiraceae bacterium. Classification (GTDB taxonomy): domain Bacteria; phylum Bacillota; class Clostridia; order Oscillospirales; family Oscillospiraceae; genus Alloscillospira. The sequence goes on along the minus strand of JAFYAU010000004.1, from coordinate 17,149 downwards.
TGGCTTGGGGGCGTAGCTCAGTTGGGAGAGCGTACGGTTCGCATCCGTAAGGTCAAGGGTTCGAATCCCTCCGTCTCCACCAGGGAAACCCCGTCGCAAGACGGGGTTTTTTCAACGAAACGGCCAGGCACCGGCGGTATGGTGTACCGCTGTGCCATTCCGGGGACAGCTATTTTCCGGAGGAAGGGAGGGCAGCAAAGAATGATTCTCAAGCGTTATGTGGGCGACAGGCCCTTCTATAAAAAGATCCTGCGGGTGATGCTGCCCATTGTGGCGCAGCAGGGCATCACCAGCTTCGTCAGCCTTCTGGACAATATCATGGTCGGGCGGGTCGGAACGGAACAGATGTCCGGCGTCGCCATTTCCAACCAGCTGCTGTTCATCTTCCAGCTGGCCCTCTTCGGCGGACTGTCCGGTGCGGGCATCTTCTGTGCCCAGTACTACGGGAAGGGAGACCGCGAGAAGGTACAGAGCGTCTTCCGTTTCAAGGTGATCTCCATCACCCTGATCACTGCAGTGGCCGTGACGGTCTATCTGCTTTTCGGCCCAAGGCTGATCTCGCTGTTCCTGACAGATACCGGGAATCCTGAGGGCATCGCGGAGACCCTGGCTCACGGGTCCAGATATATGCGCATCATGCTCATTGGACAGATCCCGCTTGCCCTGGCGATGATCTATGCCACCACCATGCGGGAAACAGGTGAGACAGTGATCCCGATGGGAGCAGGTATCACTGCTGTAGTCGTGAATATGGTGTTCAACTATCTGCTGATCTTCGGAAAGCTCGGACTGCCCCGGATGGGAGTGGCGGGCGCCGCAGTGGCGACGGTGCTGTCGCGTTTCGTGGAACTGGCGCTTCTGCTGTTCTTCTCCGTACGACGGAGGGAACGCTTCCCCTATTTCACCGGAATCTGGCGTACGCTCCGCGTGCCACGCACCCTGGCCTGGGAGATCGTCAAAAAAGGGACACCGCTCCTGTTCAACGAGCTGCTGTTCTCTGTAGGGATGACGGTCATCGTGCAGTGTTATTCCACGTGCGGTCTCACAGCTGTTGCCGCCTACAATATCACGTCCACAGTTAGCAACTTCTTCTTCCTCGCATCCTTCGCCATGGGGAACGCCATTGCCATCGTGGTGGGGCAGGAACTGGGGGCCGGCGAACTGGAGAAGGCCAGAGATACCGCGGGGAAGATGATCGCTCTGGGAGTTGCCCTGTGCGCCGCAGTTTCCGTGCTGCTGGCTCTGTTTTCACCGCTGTTCCCGCGGATCTACAATACGACGGAAGAGGTGCGACAGCTGGCGTGCCGGCTGCTCCTTACAGATGCCGTGTTTCTGACTCTGCGCGGGTTCTACAACAACGCCTACTTCACGCTGCGTTCCGGAGGAAAGTCCATGATCACTTTCCTGTTCGACAGCGGTTTCATGTGGCTCGCCTGCATCCCCCTTGCCCTGTGCCTGTCAAGGCTGACAGACATGCCCATGCTGCCGATGTACGCGGCGGTCCAGGCGGTCGATATCCTGCGCGCGATCGTAGGGATGATACTGGTCCGGAAGGGAGTCTGGATCAACAATCTGACGGAACCGTGACATGTGCATATCGTGATCGGAAATACAGAACCGGTCAGACCTTTTTTCAGGTCTGACCGGTTCTTTCTGCTGCTGAAGATACGAAAAGCGGCTCTATTTCTCAGATCAGGGAGTAGCTGGACTGCAGGATATGGACAAGGTCGCAGATCGTCTCAATGAAGGGAACGGCGATCCCTTTCTCTCTGGCCTTTGCCAAGATCCCCCCGTGGATGGAATCGATCTCGGTGGGGCGTTTGTTCATCACATCCTGCGCCATGGAGGGATAGTGTTCCCCGTGATGCGCAAAAGCGTCGCTGATGCTCTCCCACAGCCTGGCCTGGGAAACGTTCACTCCGTATGCGGCGGCTACGGAGACGGCTTCTTCAGCGATATGGCGCGCCAGAGAGACTCCGTATTCCGATTCTGCGATCCCCCTGACCGGCAGACGGCAGACAGCGGTCGTTCCGTTCATGACCGCGTTGAAAGCGACTTTCTCCCAGACGGCTTCCATCACATCCGGAGTGATGGAGGCGTTCAGGCCAGCTGCCCTCAGGGTGTTCTCCACTCGTTCCAGTTCTTCGGAACGCACGCCGTTGAGAGACATGAAGCGCACATATCCGTTTCCCTGGGAGGAAACATGGCCGGGACCGACCAGATTGCTGGGATAGTTCGTCACTCCGAGCAGGATCCGGTCCCTGTCCACGAACTCGAGAAGAATGTCTTCGTTTCCTATGCCGTTCTGAAGGGTCATGACAAGAGTGTCCGGACCGATGTAACTTCCAGAGGCTTTCATGGCGCTGCGCGAGAACACTGTCTTCGTGAACAGGATCGCCAGTTCGACTTTCGAGTCCATCTCCTCCGCGCGCCGTGCTGCGACCGGGACAGTGTGCAGGCCCTCTTCATTCTCCAGAAGGATGCCGCGTTCATTGATGGCGTCGATCACCTGCGGGACCACATCGATCATGGTCACATCATTTCCCGCCAGAGCCAGCCGAGCGCCGAACAGCGTTCCCATGGCTCCTGCGCCTATAACTGCAAGTTTCATTTACATGCCTCCTCCGGCCCGGACGCTTCACATCCGGATAAATGACCGAAACCGCTCACGGCCATGTCCCTCCGGTCACAGGCGGGACATCTTCTCGAGCCAGGCATAGCGCTCCCGGATATGTTCCCCGGCGCTGCGGACGGCTTCTTCTCCGGCGTTCCGGAAGCGTTTCTGGAGAGAAAAGTATCTTTCCACGTTCCCCAGATCCGACGGCCTTTTTCCGAGCGTGATCTTTCCGTTCTCATATTCCAGAAGGACCCAGGCACCGCTGTTAATGGCCTCGCGCGCCACCTCCACGGTCTTGGCGGGACTGTATCCCCATCCGGTGGGACACGGGCTCATGATATGAAGGACCCGGCAGCCGCGGATGTCCCGGGCCTTCTCCACCTTCCGGCGGAGATCCGGAATGTTGGCGACGGAGGCCGTGGCGGCGTAGGGAACGTGGTGAGCCATCACGATCTGGATCAGGTCCTTGCTGTTCACCGGTTTTCCTGCCGGGGTCGTGGTCGTGGACGCGGCCAGCGGAGTGGAACTGCTCCCCTGGATGCCCGTGTTCATGTATGCTTCATTGTCGTAGCAGATGTACAGGATGTTCTCGTTCCGTTCCATGGCACCGCTGAGGGACTGCAGGCCGATGTCCACCGTGCCGCCGTCGCCGGCGATAACCACGACATGAGTGTGCTCGTTACCCTGATGTTTGAAGCCGTTGACGATGCCGGTGGCCAGAGCGGCGGAGTTTTCCAGATTGCCCTGGATGCCGGGGACGGTGACCGAGGCCTCCGGGCCGCATCCCGAGAACTGGGCGGCGCATCCGGGAGGGATGACAAGGACGGTATCGTCTCCCAGAACGTCAAGCGCGTTCCGGAAGATCACGTCGATCATGCATCCCTGGCAGGTGTTCATGCCGGGAGAGACTGCTCCTTTTGGCTGGACCTTGTATGTCAGCATGGCACTTCGACCTCCCTTATATCCATGGCATCCTCCCTGGTATCGAACCAGCAGGTGCAGGAGTCGCGCTTTCCGTCCTTTACCTCCAGAAGCTCACCGAAGATCCTGCGGAAGGAGATGTCGGAGATATCCCGCCCGGCGATACCGCCGATAAAGGAAAAGATCTTCGTGGTGCCGCCGTAGCAGGCGGCCTTGACCTCGGAACAGACCGGTCCCTGGGCGGCGCCCAGACCGCTGGAACGGTCTACGACTCCAATGACCTTCACATTCTTCAGAGCTTCCCGTATCTCATCCGCCGGGAAGGGGCGGAACATGCAGATGCGGAGCATACCGGCGCGGATGCCCCTGTCACGCAGCTGGTTCACCACGTACTTGGCGGCGCCGGACATGGAGCCGATGGTGACGACGGCGACTTCCGCATCCTCCAGACGATAGCTCTCCACCGTGTGCAGCTTCCGTCCGAAACGCTGTTCGAATTCGGCGAACACATCCTTCGCGACACGGGCGGCGTTCCCAAACCCGACCATCTGCTGATACTTCATCTCGGTGTGCTCGAAGGTCGGGCACAGCGCGTTGATGAACATGACGTCCTTCGGATCCAGATACATGTTCCTGCGGACGTAAGGCTTCACGAAATCCCAGGCATCCTCATCCGGAGGCGTATCCACGCGCTGCATGGAGTGGGACAGGAAGAACCCGTCCAGGCAGACCATGGCGGGAGTGAGGACATCCTCGTGCTCCGCGATGCGGTAGGCGCTGAGGGTGAGATCCAGGACCTCCTGTACGGTGGCGCAGTAGAACTGCAGCCAGCCAGTGTCCCGTTCCGCCATGGTATCCGAGTGATCGCACCAGAGGGACCACGGGGCAACCAGCGAGCGGTTGACCACCGGCATGACGATGGGAACGCGGCAGCCGGCGGCAACGCCGCACACTTCATGCATGAGAGCAAGACCTACGGAGGCTGTGGCCGTCGCCACACGAACGCCGGTCAGCTGAGCGCCGACAGCAACGGACATGGCGGTGTGTTCGGATTCGACGCGGACGTATTCCGCCCGGATGCGTCCGTCGGCGACTTCATCCGCCAGATGCTCCGCGATTCCGCTCTGCGGGGTAATGGGATACGCTGCGATAACGCCGGGCCTGGCGAGGCGGATCGACTCCACGGCGGCGCTGTTTCCGTCAAACAGTTTTACCGGCATGCTTCTTCACTCCCTTCCGGGATCATGGTCAGAGCCTGCTTCGGGCATTCGTTGGCGCAGATGCCGCAGCCCTTGCAGTAATCCCAGTCGAATGTCAGGGGAACGCCCTCCCTGCGGACCGTGATGCAGGCGGTGGGACAGTAGCGGGCGCAGGTCCCGCACCGGACGCACAGTGCCTCATCCGCCTTCGGCCGTTCGCTACGCCAGCTCCCGGTATGCGCGGCTACGAGCACATGGGAGCAGGGGCCGAGCACTTTACGCGTCGATGGTGTCCTCGTACGCGTCTCTTGCGGCGTCGACATTCTTTTCACCCACCTTTCCGAAACTGTCTCTCAGGGCACTGCAGACGGCGTCGATCGAGACGACACCGGTCCTGGCCAGCGCACCGAGCATCGCACTGTTCGGGATGTTCAGCCCGATGTTCTTTACCGCGGCGCCGGTGGCGTCGCAGACGCAGATCCTCCGGAAGCCGCCCGCCCGCCGGTACTTGTCGACCATCTCCGGACGCGCGGTATTGAGGACCAGGACCGTATCCTCTGTGCATCCCTCGGCGACGTCCACGCCCATGTCGAGCAGGTTGTCGTCGAAAACGACGATGATGTCCGGTTCATAGACATAGCAGTTGAGGAGCACGGGCTGATCGTCCACGATGATGTGAGCGTATACGGGGGAGCCCCGCCGCTCATGGCTGTAGACGGGAACGGTCACGGCATACTCGTCCTGATACAGGCACACCGCGATGGACAGGACCTTGGCAGCCGTCACGGCGCCCTGCCCGCCGACGCCATAGAATTTGATCTTCTGCATGTTTTCCCTCCCCGGTCCAACGGCCCGGATCCCCGGACCGCCCGGCTGATTTCTGTGTTTTCATTATATTGCAATTACCCGGACCCGTCAAAGAAAGAGTCCTTTCCGGACGATGAAAAAAGGGAATCGCTGCCATGACTGGCAGCGGTTCCCTTTTGAAACCGGAAAGAAAGATTATTCGGAGCAGATGCCGAAATGCTCCATGTTCCAGCGGTCGATCTCGTCGTCGATGAACTTGTCCGCCTGGGGATACACGGTACCGGGTCCGCCGTAGGTGATGCAGGGGATGAAGTGGCCGTACTTGGCGTACTCGTCGCAGGCACGGCGGGTCTCGGCGCGGATCTCTTCCTCGGTGGAATCGGCGCGGTCCACGATGGCGGCGTCCAGACCGCCCATGACCGTCATGCGGCCTTCCGTCTCCTGCAGGACCTTGACGATGTCGTTCTGGGGAAGAGCGCCCTGCCAGATATCGATATGGAGGTCGACCATGTCCTGAATGATAGGCATCAGGTAAGAGTCGGCATGGTGCATGATGATCACGCCGTTGTCATGCAGATAGTCGTAGGTCTTCTGGTAGTTGGTCTTGATCAGCTCGCGCCACTGGTCGGGACGCATGAACAGGTTGGTCTTGCTGCCCCAGTCGTCGTGGGAGAGGATGATGTCCGGATGCACGATATCGGTCATCAGCTTCATGCCGTTGTAGCGGTATTCACCGATGGCAGCCTCCAGATCCTCCATAGCCTCGGGCTCGATCATGATGTTCAGAAAGGTGTCTTCGAATCCCATCAGGAAATGCGTACGCTCGAACAGGCCGGTGGGGGCGAACATCATCAGGAGGTTCTCACCGCGGTCGACCTGAGCGACACGCTCGAAATAGGGAGCCCAGAGATCCTCGGCAGAGCAGTTGGCGATGAGATCCGGCACTTTGGTGAATTCACGCCAGCAGGTGACATCGCGCACGACCTTGTTCTCCTCTGTTACGTGAGGCATGGCGCCGATGGATCCCTCGGGCCAGAGAATGGTAGTGCCCCACAGATCCTGCATCGGGGGCATGCCGGGGAAGCGGTTGCCGCGGACGAACGTATTGACCGGATCGCCGGGCATGAAGATGGTGCCCTCAAACTGCTTGACAAGACGGTCGGGCTTGCCGTCAATCTTCAAAGTTTCCAGAAAGTTTTCCTTTTTGCTGAGCAATGTTAACACTCCTTTTGTGATTGCCTTTGCCTCGTTATACGGGATAGCGGGTCTGATCTGCTGGAAGTATTTACTTATTTGTCTTCGGGGCCGGGCGACTTGTCATAGGTTTCCAGCGCAGGTACCAGACAGTCGCAGATCCCGTTGATCCCGACTTCCATCATGCTCGTGGCGATGACGCCGATGATCTCCTCCCGGGTTGCTCCGGCGGCCTTCGCGAACGCTGTGTGTCCGCAGACGGAAGCCACATTGCCCTTGCATACCTGCATGCCGATGTATACCAGCTGGAAAGTCTTGGGATCGAGTCCGCCGTATTTCCCGATGGCGCCGGCAAAATCGAAAAACGCCTTGCTGGTCTCAGGGCTCTCCTTAGCCCATACTTCAAAGAAGTTCTTGCTGTCCATAGCGGATCCTCCTCTATAAGATCTTACGTCCCCATTATATGTGCTGGACGTTGAGAATACAAGGGATTCCCGCCCTTTTTATCCGGGGACAGGAGGAGAGAGTGCGGAACCTTTTCCGTTGACACCGGGATTTCCCTGTGCTACATTTAAACCATCTGAAAACAACGGGGAGGTTCATTCTATGTCTGATTTTGAAGACAAGCTGAAAGACACTCTGGAATCAGCCAAGGAAGGGCTGGGCGATGTGGCCGACAAGGCCAAGGACAGCTTTCAGGACGTTGTCAGCGAGGGCAAGGAAGTCGCCGAAGAGATGAAGGCAGCGGTCTCCGGACAGAAGCTGGAGAGCGACGTAGAAGGTGCCGCCGGCTATCGCGCGGATGAGAGCACGAACTCTACGCTCGCTATCGTCGCCCTGGTCGCAGGTATCCTGTCCATCGTCTTCGCTTTCGTCTACACCTGGGTCGGACTGGTGCTCGGCATCGTCGGCATCGTACTCAGCGCCAAAGCGCGGAAGCAGAGCCAGACGAAAATGGCTACCGCCGGCTTCGTGTGCAGCATCGTTGGCCTCGTACTGAGCGCTGTCTTTGTGGTGTGCGCGCTCGCCTGTGCGGCCACGCTGTTTGCCGCCGGAGGACTGAGCGGACTCAGAGGCTGAGGATACTCGGGAAGGGAGCTGCCCCGGCAGCTCCCTTTTTTGTTTACGGAGGGAACGATGTTTCCATATCTTACGGTTTTCGGGCTGGACATCCCCGTCTACTGGCTGTGCGGCCTCGCAGGCGGCGCCGTCTGCGCGGTGCTGCTGTTTGTGCGGCACAGGAGCTTTCCCGGCCTGAAGCAGGTGGATATCACCAACGCTGCAGCTCTCGGCGCGGTCGGCATGATCCTGGGGGCGCGGCTCCTGTATCTGGTGACGATGCTTCCTGTCATTCTTGCAAACCGGGATTATCTGCGGGAACATGGGAACGTGCTGAAGGATCTTCTGCTCAACGGCATGGTCTTCTACGGAGGCCTGTTCGGATTCCTTGCGGCGGTGCAGATCTATCTGAAAAAATACCGGCTCGACACGGCCTGCTTCTGGGATTACGCTGCACCGTGCCTGCCGCTGTTTCACGCCTTCGGACGCATCGGCTGTTTCTGCAGCGGGTGCTGCTACGGTTTCGAGAGTGAACGGCTTGGCATGGTGTTTTCCCACAGTATAGGCGGTCCTGCCGACCGCCCGTTCTTCCCGCTGCAGTTGGTGGGCTCAGCAGGGGAATTCTGCCTGTTTGCCGCCGTGCTCCTGTTTGAGCGGAAACACCGGGGACAGGGGAAAGCGGTGCCCTTTTATCTGGCGGTGTACGCCGTCGGAAGGTTCATTTATGAATTCTTCCGCGGTGACGAGATACGAGGGATCTACGCCGGACTCTCCCTGTCCCAGTGGATCAGTCTGGCACTGCTGGTGACGCTGTTAGTACGGTATTTGACCCGGAGAAGGAAGACGGTGCCGGCGGCGTGAAGAAAAGCTTTGCTTTTCCCCGCGCGGTATGATACCATATCGCCCTGTACAGAAGAACGGACGGAGAAAGAACAATGGCAGACCTGAAACATGAAATAGAGCGCCGGCGCACCTTTGCGATCATCTCGCACCCTGACGCCGGCAAGACTACGCTGACGGAGAAACTCCTGCTTTACGGAGGAGCCATCCAGCAGGCCGGAGCCGTCAAGGGCAAGGCCGCCGCGCGCCATGCGGTATCCGACTGGATGGAACTGGAAAAACAGCGCGGCATCTCCATCACGTCCTCCGTGATGCAGTTCGAGTACGAAGGATACTGTATCAACATCCTGGATACCCCGGGTCACCAGGACTTTTCCGAGGATACCTACCGCACGCTGATGGCGGCGGACAGCGCCGTCATGGTCATCGACGCGGCCAAGGGCATCGAACCCCAGACCCGGAAATTGTTCCGGATCTGCGCCATGCGGCATATTCCCATCTTCACCTTCATCAACAAGCTCGACCGGGATGCCCGCAGCCCCTACGATCTGATGGAGGAACTGGAGAACGAGTTCGGTATCGGGACCTATCCCATGAACTGGCCCATCGGCAGCGGCGTGGACTTCAAAGGCGTGTATGACCGCGAGAATCGGCAGATCCTGGCTTTCAAAGAGTTCCACCGCGGACAGGACCGCATCAGCGCCATCGCCTGCAGCCTGGAGGATACCGAGACCCTGGATGAACTGATCGGGGAAAAACTGAGGACGTCCCTCTGCGATGACGTGGAGCTGCTGGACGGCGCCGGATATGAATTCGACCTGGATGAGGTGAGAGCCGGCCGGCTCAGTCCCGTGTTCTTCGGGTCCGCGCTGAACAATTTCGGCGTGGAGCCCTTCCTGGAATGCTTCCTGCGTATGACCATGTCCCCGCTGCCGAGAACGGCAGGAGAGGAGACGGTGGATCCTTTTGACGACAGCTTCTCGGCTTTCGTTTTCAAGATCCAGGCCAACATGAACAAGGCCCACCGGGACCGCATCGCCTTCATGCGCATCTGTTCCGGACGGTTCGAGAGAGACAAGGAGTATTACCACGTGCAGGGGGGGAAGGCGCTGCGACTGGCCCAGCCTCAGCAACTGATGGCTTCGGAGCGCGTCGTCATCGATGAAGCCTACGCGGGGGACATCATCGGTGTGTTCGATCCCGGCATCTTCTCCATCGGGGATACGGTCTGTGAGAAATCTCACAAAGTGACTTTTGAGGGAATCCCGACCTTCGCACCGGAGCACTTCGCCGCGGTGGAGCGTACGGATACCATGAAGCGCAAGCAGTTTGAGAAGGGCATCCAGCAGATTGCACAGGAGGGCGCCATCCAGATCTTCCATGAGCCGAACACCGGCATGGAAGAGGTGATCGTGGGTGTCGTGGGCGTCCTTCAGTTCGAGGTGCTGGAATACCGCCTGAAGACGGAGTACGGCGTGGATGTGCGCCGCCGCCCGCTGCCTTACGAGGTGATCCGCTGGATCGACAACGAGGAGATCGACATCGCCGCCCTGAATCTGACCAGCGATACCAAGTGGGTGCAGGATTTCAGGGGCAACGACCTGCTGCTGTTCGCCTCCCCGTGGAACGTGAACTGGGCCCTGAACAAGAACCCGGAACTGCGCCTTAGGGAATTCAACCGCGAATAAAAAAGGATCGGAAACGGCCGGATCTCCGCTGCCCGCGGGGGTCCGGCCTCTTTGCGTCAGGGGATCCCGAATACGGGGACACCGGAACGCATTGACATGTTCACCGGGTCGGGTATAATAACGGCAGATGAAGAAAAAACCGAAAAGGAGCCAAGATATGAAGTATCCGTTCAACGAAAGCGAACTGAAGGTCACCGGACATCTGACTTCCCGGATGGGAAGCTACGAACTGTATGATTTCCCCGTGGCCATGGCGGAAAACGTCAGGGCCACGCTGGGAAAGCGCGAGCCCATCTGGGAGATGCTGGGATATGAATGCCAGCTTTTCACGCCCAGAGTCATGCTGGAGAATGCCGTGCGCGGGATGGTCTTCGAGGCCAAGCCCTTTGACAACGACACGATGGCCGGCGGAAAGGACATGTTCGGCATCGAGTGGGAGTACGTCCCGCAGGTGGGAGGATCCATGGTGCGGCCCGGCAACCCCTTCATGGAGGACATGTATGACTGGGAGGAGAAGATCGTCTGGCCCGACGTCGACGCCTGGGACTGGGCCGGCAGCCGGGAGGAGAACAGGGAGTATGTGAAAACGACGCGCGCCCTGCAGACCTGGATCCAGACCGGATGGTTCGAACGCCTGATCTCCTTCATGGATTTCGAGAACGCCATCATGGCGCTGTTCGATGAGGACCAGCAGCCGCTGATCCTGGATTTCCTGGACAAGCTGGCCGATCTGTATATCGATATCATCGACCACTACCTCGACTATTTCCCGGAGATCACGTCCTTCTACATGCACGACGACTGGGGCTCCCAGAAGGAGACGTTCTTCTCCCCGGCCCTGGTGGAGAAGATGATCGTTCCCTCCATGCGGAAGGTGACCGATCACATCCACGCCCGCGGATGCATCGCGGAGCTGCACTCCTGCGGACAGATCCGCAAGCAGGTCCCCAACATGATCCTGGCCGGCTGGGATACCTGGAGCGGCCAGACCATGAACGACGCGCGCGCTATCTACGAGGAGTTCGGTGACAAGATCGTCGTCGGCGTCATCCCGGACTATTTCGATCCGGCGACCACCTCCGAGGAGGAGCAGCGGGAGAGAGCCAGAGCTTTCGTGAAGGAGTACTGTCAGCCCGGCAAGCCGTCCGTCATTAACCGCGGAGGCACGGAATTCCTGACGGATGCGTTCCGTGAGGAAGTGTACAAGCAGTCCCGCATCCTGTACAGCAAGTGATCCGCTGACGGAGAACGAGAAACAATGAAAAGAAAACGCCGGCAGCATGCCGGCGTTTTCCCATGACAAAAAGCAGCGCCTTTCCCTGCCGGAAAGGCGCTGCCGTGCGTTATGGGGATCGGTCGATCAGATGGTGTTCTCGCTGCGCGCGATGATATCGTTCTGCAGATCCCGGCCCAGCTCAATGAAGTAGGCGGAATAACCCGCGATGCGTACCACCAGGTTCCGGTAGGCCTCGGGTTCGGCCTGCGCCGCCTTCAGCGTCTCGGTATCCACCACATTGTACTGGACCTCCATACCCTGACAGTCAAAGTAGGTCTTGGTCATATCACGCAGCTTGGCGATGCCCCCCTCATTGGACAGAACCGACGGATGCATGCGGATATTCAGGGCGAGACCGTCCATGAACTTGGTGTGGTCGAAGCAGCACTCGCTGAGCATGACGGCGGTGGGACCGTTCTTGTCACGGCTCTGGGCGGGGCTGGAGGCGTCGGCAATGGGTTCGCCGGTCTTCCGGCCGTCAGGCGTAGCCCAGGCGGACTTGCCCTGACGGATGTGGTCGGAGGCACCGTACAGGCCGGCCTTGTAATTGTCCGTCCGCTCGCTGTACAGCATCTTGCAGACTTCATAATATGTGTCGGTGATCCATTTCATCTCCACGTCGGCATAGGGATCGTTGTTGCCGAAGTGCGGGACCTCGGTCAGGATCGTCTGGCGCAGATCCTCATAGCCCTCCCAGTTGGCCATGACGGCGTCGTACAGCTCGCGGGTGGTACAGAGCTTCTTGTCGAAACACATGTACTTGATCGTGGTCAGGGAGTCAGCGATGGTGGCAAGACCGGTGCCGGTGCCGCCGTAGGAGTTGTACTTGGCGCCGCCCCAGGTGGCATCGAGGCCGGATTCCAGGCAGCCCTCCATGCACATGGAGAGGCCGACGCAGGTGGCATAGTGGGCGGTGAGGTATTCGGTATAGTTGTCGTAGCTGACCTGCGCCTTCATGGCGAACTCGATCTGGCGCTTCATCGCGGCCTTGACCTCGTCGATGGAGGTCATCTCGTACAGGTAACCGGTATGCTCCGGGCTCTGCTGCCCGTTCCAGGGGTTGATGCCGTTGTTGATGGCCATGTCCAGCAGGGGAGCGTAGTGCAGGCTGGCGTTCGGGGGAGAGATGCCGTTGGCGGCGGAATAGTCGTTGCCGTGTCCGGTGATCTCCTGGCAGCCGATGAAGCAGTAGTCTCTGGCGTCGTGCAGATCGAAATGCATCTCTTTCATGACGGCGGGGATAATGACCTCGTCGTTCTGATACAGAGGCAGACCGCCGACCAGCTTGGTGGTCTGCAGTGCGCACTCCCACAGCTCATCCGGCGTGTTCTTGTTCACGCGCAGGGACACGGTGGGGTCGTGCAGGCCGATGCGGCCGACACTCTCGAGCACCATGTAGGTGACGGGATTGGTGGCGTCCTCACCGGTGTCGGGATCGACGCCGCCGATGGTCGTATGCTGGTAGGTGTTGCCGATGCCGGTGGTCTCCGCCAGACCCTTGCCGGGGATGCCGCCGTAGGCGGTATTGGCATGCAGGAAGAAATAGTCGGTGATCAGCTGCGCTTTCTCCATGTCCAGGCGGCCTTCCTCCAGATCCTTCTTCAGGAAGGGCCAGGTCAGCTGGTCGAAGCGCCCGAAGGACGGGGCAGGGTAGTGGTTCTCCTCGAACAGGAACAGCTGGTACAGCATCATCAGCTGGCAGGCTTCCCAGTAGGAGGCGGGCACATTTTCGGAGATGTTGGCCAGACCGGCGGACATCTCCTCCAGCTCGGCTTTCCGGCGGGGGTCGGAGCATTCCGCGGCTTTTTCGGCGCACAGGGCGGAATAGCGGCGGATAAGCAGGGAGAAGGCGTCGCACATGATGATGACGCCCTCATAGAACAGGTTCTTCCGGACATCGATGCCCATGAGATTGTACTTGTGTTCCGCCACCCACTTCTGCGCGTATTCGCGGATCCGGCGGATGCCCATCTTCAGCAGACGGGGATAGCCCGGCGTCAGATGGCCGGCGGTCATCATCATGACTGGGGCTCCGGGCACGTTTTTGCAGACCTCGAGCTTGCAGAAGTCTTCATAGCCCTCGGGCATCCAGGCATTAGCGACAGCGGTGACGGTGCGCGTTTTCCAGAACTCTTCGATGGACTGCAGAGCCTTCAGGTCATCCGGATGGACGCGGAACTGCAGCATTTCATCCTCGGGGCTGTGGTAATAGCCGTCTTCCTGCACATCTCCCCACTGACCGCTGCCGACGATGCGCGGAATCCAGCCGGCTCCGCCCCAGAGGGCAGAGGGGCCGCTGCCGCTGAAACTCTTGCCGCGGTTGGAGACGAACAGACAGTCGTCCTCCACCCGGAGGGTCATCTTCTCGCAGATCTCATACTGGATCTTGCAGTGGCGGATCAGAGGGACCATGGTCTCGTACTTTTTGAAAGCTTCCGTGGTGATCATGGCGATCTCCGAATCGGGACAGAAGATCCTGTCGCGTACGCGCTGATGATAGGCTTCCACCCGCGGCTCCACGGGTCTGAACTGATACATATGCTTGACCTCCGTTCACAGTATTCGCGTTGCTCTGTTCGTTTGTTCTTTTCTCTCATTTTTTATACCATCCCGACGGATGTCCTGTCAACGCGATGCGGGACCGACCCGCGGCCGCAGAGGCGGAAAAGGAGAGGAGAAGGCATGCGGATCTCGTATGGACTCATACCGAAACGGCTGCGCGGGGGCAAAACAGGAAGAAAAGTGAAGAAGCTTTGGGCATGTTGACGGAGGGGGGGAGAAAACCGGGATCCTTTTTTTACTTGTCCCGTTTTTTTGTATAAGGTAAAATACAATCAGACAGGATCCGAGCCTCACGGCACGGAAAAACAAAACGATTATTATCAGGAGGAGACCAATACTATGAGCTGGACACTGCTTCCCCTTACCGACCGTGTGAACCGCCTGCGCGCGGATTACCGCGACCTCAGACCCGAGGTCTGCACGGCCAGATACCGCATCCTCACCGAGTTCTACATGGGCCATCCCGAACTCAACGGCATCCTGCGCCGTGCGAAGGCCATGAAGGAGATCTTTGAGAAACTGCCCATCCGCATCGGCGACGAAGAAGTGATCGTGGGCAACCAGTCCGCCAAGTACCGCGGCGGCGCCCTGTATCCGGAAAACTGCGTTTCCTTCATCAAGGACGAGGTCGCCAGCGGCACCATCCGGACCCGCTCCATCGACCCGTACGACATCTCCGATGAGGATATGAAGTACGTGGCTGATACCATCGATTACTGGCTCAAGGGCGAGAGCACTTTCGCGAAGACTCTGGCCTATTATCCCGAGCAGTACGCTCCTCACGATTTCAACGGCGTGACCATGGTCGGCCGCATGTGCATCAGCGATACTCCCGTGGGCCATTTCGCCACGGGTTACGACAAGGTCATCCGCGTCGGCCTCGGCGCCATCCGCGAGGAAGCCAAACGCTATCAGGAGTCCATCCTGGAGACCTTCATGCAGGGTGAGGATGTCGACCGTTACAACTTCTACCGTGCGGTAGAGATCGTCTGCGACGGCATGATCACCTTTGCCAAGCGCTATTCCGCCCTGGCTTCCGAGAAGGCCGCAGCCTGCACCGATCCGGCCAGGAAGGCTGAACTGGAGGAGATGGCGCGCGTACTGGATACCGTGTTCGAGAAGCCTTGCTCCAGCTTCCACGAGGCGCTGCAGTGCCTGTATCTGTATCAGACCTGCCTGTGTCTGGAAGCCAACATGCACGGCATCACCTTCGGCCGCGTGGACCAGTATCTGGGCGACTTCGCCGAGCGTGACATCGCCAACGGCGTGCTGACTGTGGAACAGGCCCAGGAACTGATGGATATGTTCTACCTGAAGGTCGCCGAGATGAACAAGCCGTGGTCCTTCGGCGCGACCCAGTCTGCTCCCGGTTATACCTCCGGCCAGATGATGTGCATGGGCGGCGTGGACAAGGACGGCAACGATGCCTCCAACAAGGTGACGTACATGATGCTGCAGTCCGTCAGCCGTCTAGTCCTGCACGATCCCCCGCAGTCCCTGCGTATCCATAAGAACACTCCTCCCGAACTCTGGGAAGCGGCCATCGAGACCACCAAGATCTGCGGCGGCCTGCCCACGTTTGAGAATGACGACGTGATCATTCCCGCCATGATGAAGAACCGCGGCTTCTCCCTCGAGGATGCCCGGAACTATACGCCCATCGGCTGCGTGGAGCCGGGCGGCTGCGGCAATGACTGGCCCGCCTGCGGCGGTACCGGTTCCGTCTCCTACTTCAACCTGCCCAACGTGGTGTGGCAGGCCATCAACGACGGCTGCGTGCCCTCTCCCCTGAACTTCGGTGAGAGCAAGGATGGCAAGGAAGGAAAAAAGATCGAGCACCGCACCGGCCTTGCTACCGGCCATCTGTATGAGATGGACAGCTTCGAGAAGGTCATGGATGCCTTCATGAAGCAGATGCGCTTCTTCCTGAGATGGCATATCATCATCATGAACAACGCCGAATACACCACCCGTGAACTGCTGCCCCTGCCGGTCGTCTCCTGTTCCATGGGCGGATGCATGGAATCCGGCAAGGACGTCATGTGGGGCGGTGCCAAGCACAACTCCTCCGGCCTGCCCGGCATCGGCCTGTCCAACACCGTGGACTCCCTGTTCATGATCAAGCACCTGTGCTTCGATACAAAGAAGTGCACGACCCGCGAGTTGTATGACGCCCTGATGAACAACTGGGCCGGCTATGAGGAACTGCAGAGATACATCAAGAGCACCGAGCTGCATTACGGCAACGGCAAGCCCGAAGTCGACGCCATCGCCTCCCTGATCACCGACGAGTACGCCAACTTGGTCAACAGCATCACCAATCCCCGCGGCCAGAAGTGGTCCGCTGCCATGTTCCCGGTGACCGCCAATGTCATGTTCGGCATGATGACGGCTGCCACGCCCGACGGCCGCAGCGCCGGTGTCCCGCTGGCCGATGGCATCTCCCCGGTACAGCAGATGGACAAGAACGGTCCCACCGCCATCGCCGTCTCCTGCGCCTCCTGGGATCAGACCAAGTATCCCGGCGGCACGCTGATGAACATGAAGTTCAGCCCCACCTGTATCCAGGGCGAGCAGGGCATCATGAAGCTCAGCCAGCTGATCCAGACCTATTTCGAGATGGGCGGCATGGAGATCCAGATCAACGTGATATCCGCCGAGACCCTGAGGAACGCGCAGAAGGATCCGGAGTCCTACAAGAATCTGGTGGTCCGCGTGGCCGGCTTCTCCGCTTACTTCGTAGAACTGCACATCACTGGTCAGAACGACCTGATCTCCCGCACCGAGCTCTCGATGTAAGAGAATCCATGAAACAGAGAACGATCCCCGCCCAACCGGGCGGGGATCGTTTCAGTCTGTCAAAAAACTATGCTAGCGCCCTCGTTTCTGGTAAAATAGAAACGGGGGCGAAGTCATGGAAGAATGGAGAAAAGATGCACGGCGAGACGCGGTGATCACAGACATCGATGCCTTGGTACCGAAGGAT
>JAFYAU010000003.1 GCA_017540565.1 Oscillospiraceae bacterium | reverse complement strand
CGCCTTTTGAGAGCAGGCTTTTCAAGGCGTGCTCTAGTCGGTATCTCGACAGTTTTCCACAGGTCAGGAATTCTGTCATTTTTTTGTGCCTTTCGGGCAAGAAAAAGGAGCTGCGCAAAAAATACATTTTGCGACAGCTCCTTTTTCGGCCTGATTCAGTTGCTTTTCGGCGTTACGTAGAGAACGTTGCTCAGGAACGGCGCGCTTATGCGGCGGACGTAGTGCAGATACTCGTCCAGACGGACCCAGTATTCCTGCCCCCAGGAGGATACGGCCATACAGCCGTCCTGCAGATCGGTGGCGATCATGTAATGGGCGACGGCACCGCCGGCAGGCTGGAGAGAACCGTCCCTGTCCTTCCGGTACAGGGGCAGCTTCCGACGGCCGAACAGGAAGGGAAAATTGGGACCGGCGGAGAAAACCACGGGAATATCCGCCGCCAGCATTTCCTCCATGCGGGGGAGCAGTTTCCCAGAGGATACGCACCAGCGGGCCCGGTAGGGGGCGCGGCATTTTCTAAGCAGGCGGTTCACGCCGAGGGCAAGAACGGGCCCGGTCATGCCGAAGTGCGGGAGCACTGGCAGATAGCGGTGCTGCAGAAGACGGCACAGAGAGCGGAAGGCATCCGTTTCCATGGGTTCGCCGTTCCGACGGACGAAAAGATCGCCTGAGGTCTTTCCCTCCTCCGCCAGGTAACGCATCAGGCATACAGCACCCACGAGCCCGCATCCGGCTCCGGCGGAAGCCCGCCCGAGAAGATGCTGGCTGCCCCCGTAGTATACCCTTTTTCCCTCCGCAACGGAGGGAAGCGGGCGAGTCAGGGAGACATTCGTCACGGAATCACCTCTCCGTCATATACACAGACGACTACGGTACGGGCGAAGAAATAACTGGGGTTACAGGTGGACAGCACCAGCAGCCGGTCTTCACCCGTGACCGTCAGGCTGTCATTGATATAGTCCGCATTCTGGCTGACATAGTCGGCGATATACTGGATGTCGCCGGTGACTCCGGCGCTGTTGAAGAGTTTGTCATAGACGGCGTCGGCCACCATGGCCGCCCATATGGTATAATGATCCGTTCTGTCAGGCAGTGATATGTACACGTCCGGATAAAAACGGATGTATTCGCTGTCGAGGTACCTGTTGAGGTTGCTGAACATGGTGCCGTTGTTCATGTTGTGCCCGTAGAGTACGGTCAGGCTGTCACGCATGTCCCGGCTGTTGCGGTAGTCGATGAACAGTGTGCCGCTGCGCACATAGCTTCCGTCCAGAGCGGACCGGATGTACGTCCGGTTCGTCTCACCCAGAGCGAACGGGTGGCTGACGCCGGCTCCTTCCACGGTAAGCCAGCCGACCGCGTCCGGATAGTCGGTCGTCAGCTGAATGATCTGCGGGTTGGACACATCGACGGGGATAGTGTCCTTCGGGGGCTCGCTGCCTTCCTCCGGAGCGGCCTGATCTTTGTCTTTCGGCTTCTCCGGGACAATGGAGCCGGACGGAATCGACGGAGCATAGGCCTCCTGGAAGCTGTGCAGATAGGAGGCGGAGACTCTGCGGTCATGAAGTTCCTTGATCACCATGGCGCCGGACACAAGGAAAGCGGCGGCGAAGATGACGAGGAGCACGGTTCGTAAGACCTTGTTCATAGCGGTTCCCTTCATTCGGCACCGGAAGAATACGCCTGCGGTACCGTTGTTTTTGCTGCTGTTCATTATAATACAATTTCACGAGGTGTCAAACGCCGCGCCCCGGCCATACGGCCGGGGCGCGATGCTGTCCGGAACGGGCAGGCCGTTTCCGGAAGGATTTACTTTGCCCTGGTATCGCAGTAGCGGCAGCGGTAAATGCCCTTCTCCCTGTCCGTGAGGACGAAGATGTGCGGCAGTTCCTGCTCGATGGAAGTGATACAGCGCGGGTTCTTGCATTTGATCACGTCCACGATCTGTTCCGGAAGATTGGGATGGCGCTTTTTCACGCGTTCCCCGTTCCGGATGTAGTTGATGGTGATGCTGGGGCTGATGAAACCCAGGATATCCAGATTCAGGTCGATCAGTTCACCGACCTTGATGATATCCTTCTTCCCGATCTTGGAACTGGGGGCGTTCTTGATCACGGCCACCTCGCACTCCAGCCGGTCCAGCTGCAGATAGTGGTACAGTTCCATGCCGCGTCCGGCGGGGATATGGTCGATCACGATTCCGTCGGTAATGCTTCCTATGATCATAAGGCCACCTCCAGCAGCATCAGGATAAGAGCCATGCGGATGTATTTTCCGTTCAGCACCTGCTTGAAATAGCACGCCCTGGGGTCATTGTCCACGGCGGTGGAGATCTCATTGACACGAGGCAGGGGATGCATGACGGCCAGATCACTCTTCGCCGTTTTCAGTTTCTCCGGGGTCAGGATGTAGCTGTCCTTCAGACGGAGATAGTCCGCCTCGTTGAAGAAACGCTCGCGCTGCACACGTGTCATGTACAGGATGTCCAGTCCGGGCATCGCGGCCTCAAGATCGGTGGTCTCCTCGTAGGGGATTCCCTTCCGTTCCAGGATCTCGCTGCGCACGTTTTCGGGTATCCTGAGTTCTTCGGGGGAGATCAGGACGAAGCGTATGTTCTTGTACCGGGACATGGCGCTGATCAGAGAATGGACGGTACGGCCGAATTTCAGGTCGCCGCAGCAACCGATGGTCAGGGAGTCAAGTCTGCCTTTTTCGCGCTTGATGGTGAGCAGATCGGCCAGCGTCTGTGTAGGATGATTGTGGCCTCCGTCGCCGGCATTGATCACCGGGATGCGGGCGAAGGTGGATGCGACGAGGGGGGCGCCCTCCTTGAAGTGGCGCATCGCGACGATGTCCGCAAAGCACTCCACGGTGCGGACGGTGTCCGCCACGCTCTCGCCTTTCGCGGCGGAACTGTTGCCGGCGTCGGAGAACCCAATCACGCTGCCGCCGAGTTCCAGCATGGCGGCCTCAAAGCTCAGTCGCGTCCGTGTGGAAGGTTCATAGAAGAGGGTGGCCAGCTTTTTGCCGCGGCACTTGTCTGCATACCGCTCCGGATGGGCGATGATGTCCTCCGCAGTTGCGATCAGATCGTCGAGCTCGGACAGAGACAGGTCGGTGATGTCGATCAGGCTTCTCATAGCGCAGCTCCGATCCAGCTTTCGTCCGACGGGTTGTCACGGAAGGCGATCAGGCGGCGCACGTCCTCCGGCCGGATGTAACCGGTCTCGGCCGCGGCGGAGGCGATCGTATCGAAGTCCGTCAGGCTCACGTTCCTGAGTCCGGCCTCAGCCAGACGGTCCAGCCCCTTCTTCATCCCGTAGGTGAAGATGCTGACGATGCCCAGTACGTCGGCCCCGGCTTCCTTCAGCGCGTCGGCCACATCCAGTACGCTGCCGGCAGTGGAGATCAGATCCTCGATGATCACGACCTTCTCACCGGCCTCCAGTTTTCCCTCGATGCGGTTGCGTCGGCCGTGGTCCTTGTTGCCTCCGCGCACATAGCCCATGGGGAGACCGAGGATATGTCCGGCTATGGCGGCATGGGCGATGCCTGCCGTGCTGGTGCCCATAAGCACCTGGCAGTCGGGGTACTCACGCTTCACGGTCTCCGCGATGGCTTTCTCCACCATATCCCGCACCGCGGGAGCGGTGAGGATCAGGCGGTTATCGCAGTACACGGGGCTCTTGATGCCGCTGGCCCAGGTGAACGGTTCGTCCGGACGGAAGAACACGGCCCCTATGGACAGCAGGCCTTTCGCTATTTCGGTTTTCATGGCAGCAACTCCTATCTGCAAACCTGACTGTGTCAGGCGTTGTCTACGAATTCGTTCACGCAGCGGCGCCAGGCGGCGACGGGATCGTCCGCCATTGTGATCGGGCGGCCGACAACGATGTAGTCCGAGCCGATTTCTCTCGCTCTGGCCGGCGTGGTGACCCGAGACTGGTCATCCTTTGCACTGTCTGCGAAGCGGATGCCCGGCGTCACGGTAAGGAAGCCCGGCCCGCAGATTCCGTGGACCTTTCCGGCTTCCAGGGGGGAGCAGACCACACCGTCCAGCCCGGCATCGCGGGCATTGGCGGCGTAGCTCATCACCACTTCCTCGATCGGCGCGCTGATCAGAAGCTCCCGCCTCATCCTCTCCTCGTCCGTGGAGGTGAGCTGAGTCACGGCAATCAGCAGCGGCCGCGACCCGTCGGGACGGGTCAGCCCCTCCAGCGCTGCCTCCATCATGGCACGGGTGCCGGCCGCGTGCACATTCACCATGTCCACATCCAGCCCGGAGAGGACGGCCATCGCCTTTTTTACGGTGTTGGGTATATCATGGAGCTTCAGATCCAGAAAGATCCTGTGGCCGCGCGCCTTGACCTCACGGACGACGTCCGGACCCAGGGCGTAAAAGATCTCCATGCCGAGCTTGATGAAGGGCTTTTCGCCTTCGAACCTGTCCAGAAAGGCGGTCAGTTTTTCCCTGCTGTCGAAATCGCAGGCTACGATCACGTCTTTTCCCATCAGTGGGCACCTCCTATGATCTCCTCGAGGGAGCGGATGTTCAGCTTTTCCATCACCTTGGGAAGATCCTCAATGATGGTTTTGCAGGCGTACGGATCGACAAGGTTGGCTGCTCCGACCTGCACGGCGGTGGCTCCGGCCAGCATCATTTCGATCACGTCTTCAGCACTGCTGACGCCGCCCAGACCGATGACGGGGATGGACACGGCCTCGTACACCTGCCACACCATCCGCAGCGCGACGGGAAAGACTGCGGGACCGGACAGACCGCCCGTGACGTTGGCCAGAATCGGGCGTCTGCGCTTCAGGTCCAGACGCAGGCCCATCAGGGTGTTGATCAGGCTCACGCCGTCGGCGCCGCCCTCCTCGCAGGCCTTCGCGACCGAAGCAATGTCCGTCACGTTGGGGGAGAGCTTCATGATCACGGGTTTGGTGGTCACAGCCTTCACGGCCTTAGTGACGGCCAGAGCGGACGCGGGATCTGTGCCGAAGCTCATGCCGCCGTTATGAACGTTGGGGCAGCTGATATTGACTTCGATCCAGCCGACCTGTTCCTCTTTGTCTATGCGGGCGCAGTTGTATGCATATTCCTCCTCGGAAAAGCCGCTGATATTGGCCATCACCGGCTTGCGGAAGACCTTCCTCAGTTTCGGCAGCTCCTCGGAGATCACGGCGTCGATGCCGGGGTTCTGCAGGCCCACGGCGTTGAGCATACCGGAGGGGGCCTCGGCGATGCGGGGCGTTGGATTGCCGTAGCGGGGCTCCCGGGTGGTACCCTTGAAACTGAAGGTCCCGAGGATGTTGATGTCATACCAGTCGGCGAATTCGTAACCGAAGCCGAAGGTCCCGCTGGCGGGGATCACCGGATTGTCCATCGGGATCCCGCAAAGGGTAACGGAGGTGTTTACCATACGATCTCCTCCTTTGTCAGGACGGGGCCGTCCCGGCAGATGCGCTTGTTTCCGTATTTCGTCCGGCAGGTGCATCCGACGCAGGCGCCGAAACCGCAGCCCATGCGTTCTTCGAAGCTGAACTGTCCTTCCGTCACCGAACGATCGTACACGGCCTTCAGCATGGGGCCGGGGCCGCAGGTGTAGAAGTAACTGTACGCGATTCCTTCCATCGCGTCGGTAACGAAGCCCTTCACTCCGCGTGAGCCGTCAGCGGTGGCTACGATCACGCAGGCGCCCAGTTCCCGGAATGCTTCCTCATAGAAGACTTCCTCCGAGGTGTTGAAGCCAAGGATAGCGGTGACGTGCTTTCCCTGCTCCGTCAGTTTCTTTGCCAGCAGATACATGGGCGGCACTCCTGCTCCGCCGCCGATCAGCAGAGGTTCACTGCCGGCCACGCTCAGGTCATACCCGTTGCCCAGTCCGGTGAGGAGGTCAAGGGCTTCACCCTCTTCCATGCGGGAGAGCTTCTCCGTCCCGGCACCGACGGCCTTGTAAATCAGTGTCAGATAGCCCGGCCGGCAGTCACACACGGAGATGGGGCGCCGCAGGTAGAACCCGTCGACGCGTATGTTCACGAACCGGCCCGGTACGTCCAGGCCTTCGGTATCCCCGCAGAGGGATAGTTCGTAGGTATTCGCTGCGATCAGCCGCTGCGAGGCTATGGTAAAGGTGCTTTTTCTCATATATCCCTCCAGACGGCGGCGTCGCCGAATATAGTCAGTCTGCACCGGCCGAAGACCGTCATCCCGGTGAAGGGGCTGCTCTTTCCCATAGAGAGGAACTCCGAGGGATCGACGGTATACGATTCGTTCAGGTCGAAAACGGTGAAATCCGCTTTCATGCCTTCCCGGATGACGCCTCCGCCCAGCCCGAAGCGGGTCCGGGGATTCGCGATCAGCTTTTCCAGCAGCTGTTCAAGAGTGATCACGCCCGTTTTCACGAGTTCCGTGTACAGCACGGGAAAGGCCGTCTCCAGCCCGACGATGCCGTTGGCGCTGCCCGCAAGTCCGCGGGACTTTTCCGACTCCGAATGGGGAGCGTGGTCTGTGGCTATGATGCCGATCGTGCCGTCCTTCAGTCCCTGCCGCAGGGCTTCCCGGTCCCCGCGGGAGCGGATGGGGGGATTCATCCGGAAGCGGCCGTCGTCCTCCAGCTGATCGTCACAGAATACCAGATAGTGGGGAGCCGTTTCGCAGGTGACGTCGGCGCCTCTGGCCCTGGCCTCGCGGATGATCCGTACGGATTCCTCTGTCGAAACGTGGCACACGTGGTAGGGACAGCCTGTCTTCTCTGCGAGGAGCACATCCCGGGCAATTGGCCCCCACTCGCTTTCGGAGCAGATGCCCGGCAGCCCGTGAGTCCTGGCGTATGTTCCGTCGTGCACACAGCCTCCGTGCAGCAGGCTCTCGTCCTCGCAGTGGGCGGCGACCAGCTTTCCGGTGGCTTTCACGCGGCGCATCGCCTGCTCCATCATCGCTCCGTCCTGAACGCCCTTGCCGTCGTCGGAAAAGGCGGTGACGAAAGGTGCCAGAGCCTCGATATCCGCCATGACCTGGCCTTTTTCACCGACGGTGATCGCACCGTAGGGGAACACGGCAATGCGGGCATCCCGGGCGATAGCGGTCTGTTCGGCAGCCAGATGCTCCGGACTGTCAGGTACCGGATCCAGGTTGGGCATGGCGCATACGGCGGTATAACCTCCCCGGGCGGCGGCCGCCGTCCCGGAGGCGATGGTCTCCTTATATGAAAAACCCGGCTCCCGCAGATGAACGTGAACGTCTGCAAAGCCGGGAAAGGCGGTCATGCCGCCACAGGAAACGGTATCGAAGGAAGGGTCGCCAGGCGCCTCACCAACAGAGACGATGACGCCATCGGAAACGGCAATGCAGCCGTCGATCCAGCTGTCGCCCGTGAAGATATGAAGATCGTCCAGTCGCAGCTTCATAAGGGTGCTTCCTTTCCATAAACTGATTTATTCTATCATATTTCGGAATAAATGGAAATACCCGGAAGTCGGGAAAAGCAAAATAAAGTGCTTGCAAATGCTGCAGGGCTGTTGTATAATCATCTTTGCCTTTGGAGGCTTAGCTCAGCAGGCTAGAGCGCATGCTTCACACGCATGAGGTCGACGGTTCGAGCCCGCCAGTCTCCACCACCCGGAAGTCCTTGTCTTGCAAGGACTTCCGGTTTTTCATTTTTGCTGTCATTCAAAGGGAGAAGAGAGAAAAGCCTGACATAAGGTCCGGCATAACTGTCTTGTGTGACAATTGAAACGCCTCCGAAAACGGGATTATGCCTGCAGGGGTATAGCAAAGGCAGACACATGGGGAAGCCGCCATGCTGTCTGCCTTTCTTTGCGTTATCGGATCAAATGGAATGGAATCGGCGAATGAATGGCATTTGAGCACGGGCGGAAGGAGATATTATTCCGAGGACTGGTTTAATCTATAAAAGCATCGGAATAACGGGACTCCTCCATGCCGGAAGCCCGGGAAAACTTCTATTTCAGCCGTTCAATATAATACGGTAACATCTGCTCGAATTTGACGCCGTACCAGTGATCGGGGTCGCTGACGGTGTTCTCGATGCACTTCACCGTATAGTCCGCGGCAATGGCCGCGGCATCATAAGCGCTTCGGCCGCGCAGATAGGCGCCGACAAAGGCCGAGGCGTAGACGTCACCGGTGCCGTGGCTGCCCTTGGAGATGCGCCTGTGCTGGTAATAGCGGAGCGTATCCCCCTCTGACACCGCAATGCCGGTGGTGTCCGGTGTGAAGCCCACGCCGGTGAGAATAATCGTCTGCGCTCCGCCGGCTTTCAGGAGGGACAGCAGGTCGTTGATAAAAGCCTCGTCATATTCCTCGCGGTATTCCGTGCCGGTCAGAAGACAGGCCTCCGTGATGTTGGGGAGGATGATGTCTGCGGCGGCGGTCAGCGTTTTCATCTCCCGGACGAAAGCGGCATCAAAGCCCGTATAGAGCTTTCCGCCGTCCGCCATGGCAGGGTCGACGATGCTGACGAAGCTCTCGTCGCTGCGCAGGACTTCAAACATCTGCCTGACCAGCGCGATCTGCTTCGCACTGCCGAGATAACCGGTGTAGACGGCGTTGAATCTGATGCCTTCGGCCTGCCAGTGGGCGATGATGCCGGGAATATCCTCCGTCAGATCGCGGAAGGTGAAACCGGTAAAACCTCCCGTGTGTGTGGAAAGGACGGCGGATGGGAGGATCGCCGTTTCGAGGCCGGCGGCGGAGAGGATCGGCAACGCCACAGTGAGGGAGCATTGGCCGACGCAGGAGATATCCTGCACGGTCAGGATGCGTTTGTCAGACATGATGATGTGCCTCCTTTATTATTCCGCTCTGTTTACCCGAGCCGATCGTCATACACGGCCCTTGCCCCGCCGATATATTTCGGCCGCGTCCTTGCGGCGATCAGGATCGCCTCGCCGATGTGTTTCACGGACAGACGCACCGGAACGGCGACTTTTTTCAGGTGCATCCCGATGAGCGTTGCACCGATATCCAGTCCCGCGTCCGCGCGGACGGATTCTACGAGGACGGGCTGTGCAAAGTTCTGATACGCTGCTGTGGCAAAGGAGCCGCCCGCTTTCGGCTGCGGGACGGCGTTTACGATCTCCAGATCATGGGCCCGGGCATAGGACGCCTCCACCACCAGGGCGCGGTTTAAGTGCTCGCAGCACTGCGCCGCAAGGAAGACGCCGTGTTCCTTCGCGGCGTCATAGACTCCTGAAAAGACCTCCTGCGCCGTATCGGGCCGGGAATCCGTCCCGATCTTCGACCCGGAGACTTCGCTGGAGGAGCACCCGACCACAAGGAGATCTCCTTCCTGCAGCTTCGCTGAGGAAAGAAGCTCCTCGGCGGCCTGTCTTGCCTGCTGATAAATCGTATGACTCATTTGCTGCCTCCTTTCAGAGGACCGCCGATTCCATAGGTCCCGGGAATGCCCGTATGGCTGATGACTTCGACGAGGAAGCAGGAACCCGCGATGCCCGCAAGCCCTTGAAATACATTCCCCGAAGCACCCGCAAGGGCGCCGGCATAGCCCTCTCCGATGATGACGGCCTCATAGAGCCAGTACCCCGACACCATGAGTGTTTCGGCGATCGCCGCACAGATGAAAAAGCCGATCCTCGTATGCCTGCGGCCATTTTTGCAGAGACGGTACGGGACGAAAGAAACAATAAGCGCCATCAGCGCCTTGATGAGCAAAGTTCCGGGTACATAGGCGGGATATCCGGCAAGCAGATCGGCCAGAGCCGAGCCGACGCCTCCGGCGATGGCGCCGTAAACCGGTCCCAGCAGCCAGCCGCTGAACAGCACGGCGCAGTCTCCCAGATTCAGATATCCTTTCGTGGGCGTCGGGATGCGAACCGTCATGGTCAGCACACAGGTCAACGCTATCATAGCGGCAGTTATCGTGATTTTCAATAGCTGATTGTGATTGGTTTTCATGGATCTTTCTCCTGTACGAAACCAGCCTGTTGCAAAACCGGAGGACTATGAAGTCCTCCGGTCCTGCCGCATAATACAGAGTTAAGAATGCAATGCAGCGTCACTTTACAGCGGCGAAGCCCTTTTCCAGGTCAGCGATGATGTCGTCTATATGCTCTGTGCCGATGGAGAGGCGGATGGTGTTGGAGTGGATGCCAGCCGCGTCCAGCTCCGCTTCGGTGAGCTGGGAGTGGGTGGTGGTGGCGGGATGGATGACCAGGGATTTCACATCCGCCACATTCGCCAGCAGGGAGAAGATCTCCAGCCCGTCAATGAACTTGAAGGCCTCGTCCTTGCCGCCCTTGATATCGAAGGTGAAGATGGATGCGCCGCCGTTGGGGAAGTACTTCTCATACAGCGCGTGATCCGGGTGATCCGGCAGGGAGGGGTGGTATACGCGCTCCACCAGCGGATGATTTACGAGATAATCGACGACCTTTTTGGTGTTCTCCGCATGGCGCTCCAGGCGCAGGGACAGGGTCTCCGTCCCCTGCAGCAGCAGGAACGCGGCGAAGGGGGAGATGCAGGCTCCGGTGTCGCGCAGCAGTATGGCGCGGATGTAGGTGACGAAGGCGGCGGGGCCGGCGGCTTCGGTGAATTTCACGCCGTGGTAGCTGGGATTGGGTTCGCTGATCCAGGGGTACTTGCCTGACGCTGTCCAGTCAAACTTGCCACCGTCCACGATCACGCCGCCCAGGGTGGTGCCATGGCCGCCGATGAACTTGGTGGCAGAGTGCACCACGATGTCCGCGCCGTGTTCCAGCGGGCGGATGAGATACGGTGTGCCGAAGGTGTTGTCAATGACCAGCGGAAGTCCGTGCCTGTGGGCGATGGCGGCGATGGCGTCGATGTCCGGGATGTCGCTGTTGGGGTTGCCCAGGGTCTCAATGTAGATTGCCTTGGTGTTCGGACGGATGGAGGCCTCCACCTCCGCGAGGTCATGAACGTTCACCAGACTGCTTTCGATGCCGTAGAGGGGAAGAGTGTGCGCCAGCAGATTCGACGTGCCGCCGTAGATGGTCTTCTGCGCGACGATGTGCTCGCCCTTGGCAGCCAGCGCCTGGATGGTGTAGGTGATTGCCGCCGCGCCGGAGGCTACTGCCAGACCGGCCACGCCGCCCTCCAGGGCTGCGATGCGGTCTTCAAAGACGCCCTGGGTGGAGTTGGTGAGGCGCCCGTAAATGTTGCCGGCATCGGCAAGGCCGAAGCGGTCGGCAGCGTGCTGGGCGTTATGGAAGACGTAACTGGTGGTGGCGTAAATCGGCACCGCGCGGGCGTCAGACGCCGGATCGGGCTGCTCCTGACCGACGTGGAGCTGAAGGGTCTCGAATTTATAGTTAGACATGATATGTACCTCTTTTCATATGATTTGATGGAAGATTCGAATTTGTCCGGATCAGCGGAGCCAGCGGTACATTCGTCCGAATCTGTAATTCGCGCGAACCAGCATTTCAAGCATGTGTTTCATCGTGTGCGGCCTCCCGGATGTTCTTGATGACTGGATGATAGCAAGGCCGGCCGTGTTTGTCCAATATCCTATTAATATACTTGGTTATAGACTGAATCTATATGTAAAGCGGGAGGCTCTTTCCGGCCGGAAAGAGCCTCCCATCGATCGCGTTATCTGTCAGATCACGTATTCCACGGTGTTTTCCTCCGTGAGCTCCACATCGGTGTTGAACAGCAGCACGGCCTCCCGCTGCTCGTACGGGCCGAAACCGTAGGGGCGGAGCTCCTGCGTTTCAAAACGCGCACGCGGGACGATGCGGTTATACTGTCTGTCCTGTACGACCGTGACATCCTCCGCCGGAAACGGTTCTGCCGGATCGTAGGGGTCAAACACCAGAACGCCGTCGCCCTCGATCCCGGTCAGCAGCACATAGTGCCAGCCCTCCAGATCCAGCCGGACGACCGCTGCGCCGCCGCGCCGCAGGGCGCTTACGAGCCGGCTGTCGGCGCCCAGATTCACATCGCGCCCCGTCAGATAGTCGGAGCGGATGTTGAGGCGCCCGGTCTTCCCGAAGCCGTCCAGCCAGTGGGACAGGAACAGCATGGCGGTGTGAGAGGTCCCACTCTTGCCGGAGACCCCGTCCGTCCCGAAAGTGTCGAGAGAGTACAGCATGATGTTGCGCACGACCTCCGGCGGGATCTGCTCCCGGTCAAAGAGAAAACTGACGGCGTTGAGCAGTGAGGTCGGACCGCAGTCGAATTCCGTGACCTGATACCTGAGCGGTGTTTTCATCTCTTGTCCTCCAATGTCATCAACTGCAGTGTCTCCGTGCCTGTGGCCGCGAGCTTCACAAATCCTTCAATCGGCCGGTTTTTGTTTATCGTTTCAATCGCTTTTATGCGTTTCCTGATACTCCTTAAGATAGCGGTCCAGTTCCTGCACATAGCGCTGCGCCATACCGCTGAGGATCATATTCTTCTTCGTGATATAACCGATCTCCATGCGTTTGCCGATGGCGCTGTCATCCGCCTCGAAGGGAACGGCGATATAATCCGAGCCGTTGAGCTCCTCGCTGATGACGCCTGAGCAGAGCGTGTAGCCGCAGAGCCCCACCATGAGGTTGAGCATCGTGGCCCGGTCCGTGGCTTTGATGATCCGGGGATAGTCGGCTGTGCTCAGTATTTCCTCTGCGTAATAGAAGGAACTGCCGTCCCCCTGCTCGAAGGAGAGGCATGGATAGGGCTCCAGATCATCAAAACGGATCACCGGTTTTTTCGCCAGCGGATGTCCCTTCCAAAGATAGACGTATGCCTCGCACTGCGTCAGCGGGTGGAATTCCAGCTGGTTGGCGTGCAGAAGCTTTTCCAGCGGCTTGCGGTTGAAGTCGCTGAGGTAAAGGATGCCGATCTCGCTCTTTCCCGTGAAAACGTCGTCGATTATATCCCGTGTCCTCGTTTCGCGGATGGAAAACTCATATTCCTCCGTACCGAATTGCCGCACCATCTCCACAAAGCTTTTCACGGCAAAGGAATAATGCTGGGTGGAGATGCCGAATTTCTTTTTCCGCATACCGCCTCTGCCGTATTTCTCCAGCAGGACGTCGTATTGATGGAGTACTTCGCGCGCATAGCGAATGAACTCCATCCCGTCGTTTGTCAGCGTTACGCCCCGGCCGCTGCGGGAAAAGACCATGATGCCCAGCTCCTTTTCCAGCTCCTGCACCGAGGAGGTAAGAGAAGGCTGCGCGATATACAGGATCTCCGAGGCCTTGTTGAGTGAGCCGAGCTCAGAAATCGTGACTGCGTAACGAAGCTGTTGAATGGTCATTTGCATTTCCCCCGGAATTCTTACACATCATTTTATATTATATAATCATTGCCGACTTCGCCCCGCCACATAAGATCTGCGACGGTATAGCTGTACGTATAGCGGTGGATGACGTCATCCAGCCCGCGCCAGAACTCCAGCGTCCGGCACTCGGACGCACGGTCGCAGGGAGCGGAACCGTCTTCCAGACAGGAAACGGGAGCAAGACTTCCCTCAATGCAGTAGAGGATTTCACCAACATTGATCTGTTCCGGAGACCGGCACAGCCGGTAACCGCCGCCCTTGCCGCGTACACCGTTCAGGATGTTGTTCTTCACGAGATCCTTTACGATCGCCTCCAGATATTTTTCGGAGATGTCCTGCCGCTTGGCGACCTCCTTCAGAGTGATATAACCGTCTGTCTGATGCTCTGCCATGTCCACAAGTATCCGAAGGGCATAGCGGCCTCTGGTCGAAATCAACATCAGTGTTACCTCCCGCATTTTTCATATACCTATTATACCAGAAGGTAAATATGAATTCAACACAAAATATTGCGGATTTTCTATTGACAAACCGGAAAAGCCGATGTATGATGCACATACCGAATAAACATACTGGTTAAATTGGTTAATAACAGGAGGTACATCCCATGAGCAACATTCACACATCCGCAGCTGAACTGATCGGCAAAACGCCCCTGCTGGAGCTGACCCATCTGGAGAAGGAACTGGGCCTGGAGGCAAAGATCGTCGCCAAGCTGGAATACTTTAACCCCGCCGGGTCTGTCAAGGACCGCATTGCCCTCGCCATGATAGAGGATGCCGAGGAGAAGGGACTGCTCTGCCCCGGCAGCGTGCTCATTGAGCCCACGTCCGGCAACACCGGTATCGGCCTTGCATCCGTCGCTGCGGCGAAAGGCTACCGCCTCATCATTACGATGCCGGAGACAATGAGCGTTGAGCGCCGCCAGCTCATGAAGGCATACGGCGCCGAGCTTGTGCTCACCGATGGGGCTAAGGGCATGAAAGGCGCCATCGCCAAAGCCGAGGAGCTTGCAAAGGAGATCCCGCTCAGCTTTATCCCCGGTCAGTTCGTGAACCCGGCCAACCCCGCCATCCACCGCTCGACTACCGGTCCGGAGATCTGGGCGGATACGGACGGCAACGTGGACTTCTTCGTGGCGGGTGTCGGCACCGGAGGTACGATCACCGGCGTCGGCGAATATCTGAAAGCTCAGAATCCCGATGTCAAGGTCGTCGCGGTCGAACCTGCCGATTCTCCCGTACTCAGCGAGGGAAGAAGCGGCAGCCACAAGATCCAGGGCATCGGCGCGGGCTTCGTTCCCGACGTGCTGAACACCAAGGTCTACGATGAGATCATCCCCGTAGCGAATGAGGATGCTTTTTCCAGCGGGCGGCTGATCGGCCGTACGGAGGGCGTTCTGGTAGGGATCTCCTCCGGCGCTGCGACCTGGGCGGCGATCCAGCTTGCCAAGCGCCCGGAAAACAAGGGCAAGACCATCGTGGTCCTTCTGCCTGACACCGGGGACCGTTATCTCTCCACGCCGCTCTTTGCCGACTGACGGAGCGCACAACAAAATCACAGCAGGCACGGCATTCCGTTGCCGTGCCTGCCTTTTGTTTGGCTCTTTAGAGACAAATAAACCCCCAGTTCAACTGGGGGAGGATAAAAATGACTTTAGTAAAAGACAGAGAAAACCTCCTGTGGTAGAGTTCAGGTGGCCTGACAACCACAAGAAAAACAACAGGAGGTTTTGTCATG
>JAFYAU010000057.1 GCA_017540565.1 Oscillospiraceae bacterium | reverse complement strand
CGGGGGTTCGATTCCCCCACGGGTCACCATTTTTTCCGGATCGCCTAATTGAATAGTTGGTGTTGATGACGGTGAGGGTCCACCTGTTCCCATTCCGACCACCGAAGTTAAGCTAACTAGTGCCGACAATACTTGGCTGGCGACGGCCCGGGAAGATAGGAAGACGCCAACACTCCTCCATAGCTCAGTCGGTAGAGCACGCGGCTGTTAACCGCGGTGTCGTTGGTTCGAGTCCAACTGGAGGAGCCAGGAAAAAGCAGTCGAGAGACTGCTTTTTTCCTTTTGTTATGAATAATTATGTATACTGACTGTTTTTCGCTTGATTTTCCCATATAAAAATGGTAAAAAGGAATTTACAGGAATACACAGAAAAGAGGTCGTGTTATGAGATTCGATCCTATCGTAGTATCCCTTCTGGATACGGACCTGTACAAGTTCAATATGAACCAGGTGATTTTTCACAAGCACACCGACCTGTGCGGGCAGTATTATTTCAAGTGCCGGAACGAAGGCGTCGTTTTCACGCAGGAGATGGTGGATGAGATCCGTGCGCAGATCGACCAGCTCTGCCGCCTCCGTTTCCATAAAGAGGAGCTTGACTATCTGCGGTCCATCCGTTTCATCAAGAACGACTATGTGGAATTTCTTCGCCTGTGGCATCCCATGCGCGACTACGTCACGGTCTCCCTCGAGGAGAACGGGGAGCTGAAGGTCGTCGTCGACGGCCCGCTGTTCTCTGCCATGCAGTTCGAGATCTACCTGCTGGAGATCATCAACGAAGTATATTTCCGCATGGCTTTCGATTACGACGCGCTGCGCAAATCCGCCGAGGAGAAGCTGGAAGCCAAGATCCGTGCGATGAACGACGGCACCTATACGTTCCCCTTCGCGGAGTTCGGATGCCGGAGACGTCTTTCCAGAGAGTGGGAGGACGTGGTCGTAAAGCGTTTCGTGAACGAGACGAAGAACTGCGTCGGCACGTCCA
This sequence comes from Oscillospiraceae bacterium, assembly GCA_017540565.1. GTDB lineage: Bacteria > Bacillota > Clostridia > Oscillospirales > Oscillospiraceae > Alloscillospira. Next base: position 21,354 of record JAFYAU010000057.1, on the reverse strand, counting down.
ACGTTTATCTGGCCAAGCGCCATAACGTGACCCCCATCGGCACGTACGCCCATGAGTTCGTGCAGATGTATCAGGGCATCGAGTCCATCCCTCTGGCTTTCACGAACCACTACGCCATACAGGACTGGTACGACGAGTACAAGGGAGATAACGGAACGGCGCTGACGGACACGATCACCACCGATCTGTTCCTCCTGGATTTCAACCGCTCCATGGTCAACAACTACACGGGCGTTCGCCACGACAGCGGCGACCCATACGAGTGGGGCGAGAAGATGATCGCCCACTACAAGAGCTACGGCGTGGATCCGAAGACCAAGCTGTTGCTGTTCAGCGACAGCCTGGATTTCGACCGTGCGCAGGAGCTGTACAATTACTTCAAGGACAAGACTAAAGTCTCCTTCGGCATCGGCACTTTCGTATCCAACGATACGTGTGAAACGCCGCTGAATATCGTCATCAAGCTGCAGTATGTGAACGGGCGGCCGGTGGCGAAGCTCTCGGATAACCCGGGCAAAGAGATGTGCAAGGACGAGGATTATCTGAACTATCTGAAAGGCGCGGTGGAGTTCCGCCTGAAGAGAGACAGGGAAGAGAACCGCAGATAAACATCCGCGGAGAAGAAACGGCCGGCAGTCATATGACTGCCGGTCGTTTTGATTCCGGGGGGGGGTTATCTGAGGAGTACGTTCAGAAGGCCGAGGATGAAACCAATCAGCGCGCCGAGATTCACGATGGTATTCAGTTCACGGCGCATGACGGTCTGCACCAGGCGTTCCAGTTCTTCCAGCGACATGGCGTTGATCTTGTCCTCCACAAGCTTCGCCACGTGAAGATGGCGCAGCAGATCCTCGGCATAGCCGGTGACGAAGCCCCGGTACGCCCGGATGACCGTATCCCGCAGCTTCGCCTCATCCATGTCGAAACGGGCGAGCAGTTCCAGACCGGTCCCGCTGTCGGCCGACGTCAGCTCCCGCTCCAGGAATGGGGCGATGAGGGAGGCGCCTTTCTCGTCGATGAACCGGTCCAGCCGTTCCCTGGCGGGCACCGTCAGGGAGTTGACGGTCTTTGCGCTGACCACCAGTTTCCATGCCGTGCTCTGCGCCTTTTCCAGCAGGGAGGCGGAGATCTCGTTCATCACGGTCTCCGTCACGTTCGAGGACTGTATGGCTGCTACGATCCTCCGGCCGGCTTCCCGGCAGAGTGCTTCCTTCTTCTCCTCATAGACGGCGTCTTCCAGACGGGCGGCGGAGCAGATGCTATCCTTCACCACGCCGGAGAGTTTTGACACGACGGTGTCGGCGATCTTCTGTTCCGTGTCCTCGGAGAGAAGGCGGGTCTCCACGTCCTCCCTCGTCAGCAGATTGTTTTCCACAACGGCTCCGATGGCCGTGGCCAGGCGGGTGCGCCCGCGCGGGATGGCGCCGGGAGTCAGCGGCAGACGGCGGCCGAAGACGCGGATCTCCTTCCGCGGATAGAACAGCATCTTCACCGCGATGAAATTGGTCAGATATCCGATCAGGGCGCCGATGACGGGCCCCGCGAGTATGCGAAGTATCTCCATGGCTTTACCTCCGTGCAACAGGGTAGCACAATCGGAGGGGAGAATCAAGAAAGACAGGAACGCCCTCCCTGTGATGGGAGGGCATTTCCGTATGTTCACAGAATGGTCCGGCGCGTCTCAACGGCCGCTGCGGTGGAAAGCGGACAGTGTTCCGCCCGAGATCCCCGTCAGGAAGGCAATCAGATACAGAAGAGCAGGCCGGGAAAAGAAAAACATGAACACGGATACGCAGAGGTGTTCGTATCGGGGACCGTACGAAAGCCCGGGCCAGACCGCCAGCAGGACGGTGGAAAGAGCCATGACGAGGATGAACGCCGTCACCGCGCTGTAGACAATGAACGCCGTGCGGAAGACTGCCGGCCGGACGTGCAGCCGGCTTGCGCCGGACAGCAGGAGAAGGGAGGGCAGACAGAAGGCGATACCTGTCGTGATCAACGTGATCAGCACCATTTTCGACAGCCAGTGGAACCAGGGAGATACCGCCGCCTCACGGGCGGCTTCTCTGTTCCATGAGGAAAACAGCAGAACGATGATCAGAAGGACAAATAGGGCCAGCATGGCGCAGCTGATAAGAACAAACGCTTTTCTCCGGTTCCGGGCGGGAGTCGTACCGTAGATCAGTGACTCCAGATCGACATTGAATATGTCCGCAAGATCCTTCAGCTGATCGATGTCGGGATGCGTCCGGCCCCGTTCATAATTGGAGATCGCCTGACGGGTGACGTGAAGCCGGGAGGCCAGCTCTTCCTGAGTCATCTTCGCCTCCACGCGAAGAGTTCTGATGCTGACGCCGATCGGATCTGTCATGGGACCTTTACCTCCTTTGCTGTCGATGATCTTCGGCCTCATTATAGGCGGTCGTCAGGAAAAAGGGCAAGCAATGATTCATTGCGTTCCGGAGTCCGGGGCGTTTTTGCCGATGAAAAAAAGGGAAACACCGGAGGCTTTGCCAGGCGTTCCCCTTTTCTTTCACGTTTTACAGGATGCTTGCCAGGAACTGTTTTGCCTTGTCTGTTTTCGGCGCACTGAAGATCTCTTCAGGAGTTCCCGTTTCCAGCACCTGCCCGTCGGCCATGAAGATGACCTTGTCGGCGACCTCGCGGGCAAAGCCCATCTCGTGAGTCACGACGAGCATGGTCATTCCGTCGCGGGCCAGGTCCTTCATGACGTTCAGGACCTCTCCCACCAGTTCCGGATCGAGAGCGGACGTTGGCTCGTCAAAAAGCATGATCTTGGGCTCCATGGCCAGGGCTCTGGCGATGGCCACACGCTGCTGCTGACCGCCGGAGAGCTTGCTGGGATACACATCCAGTTTGTCCGAAAGGCCGACGCGGTCGATCAGCCGCTTCGCGATGGCTTCCGCTTCCTCCCGGCTCTTTTTCCTCACCTGCATGGGAGCGAGGGCTACGTTGCCGAGAACGGTCTTGTTGGGAAAGAGGTTGAAGCGCTGGAACACCATGCCCATCTCCAGGAGCAGAGCCTTGAAGGCGGCGTTGTCCATCTTGTCCAGCGTCTTGTTGTTCTCCCGGTGGATGAAGATCTTGTCCTCAATGAAGATCTTGCCGCTGGTGATTTCCTCCAGCGTGTTGAGGCTGCGAAGGAACGTGGATTTTCCGGCGCCGGAGGGGCCGATGACGACGACCACTTCGCCGGTATCCACTTCGACATTCACGTCCTTCAGGACTTCGAGATCCCCGAAGCTCTTGCACAGGTTTTCCGTACGGATCATAGACATTCTTCCGTCACCTCACTCTTTCTTGGCTACGTGGGCTTCCACGCGGTTGAACACGAAGGTAAAGAACGCCGTGATGATCAGATAGATGATCATGGACGGGATGAAGACCAGCGGCGTGGCTGCCGAGGAGTTGATGGAACGGGTCACCTTCGTCAGGTCGCCCAGCGAGATGATGGACACCAGGGAGACGTCCTTCAGCATCATGATGAACTCGTTGCCCACCGGAGGCACGAGACGCCGGATCGACTGCGGGATGATCAGGAGGCGCATGGTCTGACCGTAGGAGAGCCCCAGGGCTTTGGCGGCTTCGAACTGCCCGTGGTCGATGGACTGGATCGCCGCGCGGATGAATTCGGCGCAGTAGGCCGCGCTGTTGAGCCCGTAGGCGATGAAGGCGGCCAGGAACCGGCTGTTGATGGTCAGCGCCGGCAGGAACATCGGAACGGCGTAATACAGGAAGTACAGCTGCATCAGCAGAGGCGTGCCGCGGAAGAAGAAGATGTAGGCGGAACACAGCTTGCTGATCACCACGTTGCGGCTGATCTTTCCAAGGGCGAGGAAGATGCCCAGGATGACGCCGGCGCAGGTGGAGGTGATGGTCATCAGGATGGTGATCCTGGTGCCGTCCAGCAGCTGGGGCAGCCAGCTGATCATTTTCTGAAGGGTATCCATAAGTGTGGATCGCTCCTCTCAAAGGTGATTCGTATGAAACGGACACAGGGCGCCAGGGCGCCCTGTGTCCCTTATCCGTTCAATTTCAGACCGGTCTGTCAGCGGATGCCGTCCACACCGGCGGAATCGCCGAAGTACTTGGTGGCGATCTTGGCGGCCGTGCCGTCGGCGAACATCTCGTCGAGGACTTTTTCCACCGCATCGCAGAGAGCCGTGTTGCCCTTCTTGAAGGTCACGCCGATGGGCTCCGCGTCGGAATTGACCCAGACGACCTTATAGCTGTCCAGATCGTCGCCCAGATAGTAGGCGGCAACGACGCTGTCGGTGAGGACGGCGTCCACACGGCCCAGCTTCAGTTCGTCGAAGCAGTTGATGACCTTGTCATAGTCCATGATCTCGCAGCCGGTCTCGTTGTCCCGCAGGTAGTCGTGAGAGGTGGTCTCGCCCTGGACGGCGACCTTCTTGCCGGCCACGGTATCGATACCGGTGATGTCCGAATCAACGGGGACCAGCAGCTCGATGGCATTCTGCACATAGGGTTTGCTCATCAGATAGTTTTCCTGTCTCTGCGGAGTGATGGAGCAGGAGGACATGACCATGTCGTATTTGTCAGAATCCAGACCGGCGAAGATGCCGTCCCAGGCGGTGTCGATGAGCTCGAGTTCGAGACCCATGCGCTTGGCGATCTCCGTCATCATCTCCACGTCGAAGCCGATGGGGGTGGAACCGTCTTCATCGAAGTATTCCATGGGGGGATAGCCGATCTCAGCGCTCACGGCCAGCTTGCCGGCGGTCAGGGTGAGAGAGGCTTCGTCTTTCTTGTTGGAGGAACTGCCGCAGGCAGCCAGCGCCAGTACAAGGACGAGCGCGAGAAGGATGGATACGTACTTTTTCATTTTTCGTTCTCCTTTGGTGGTTGTGAATTCAATCAATATGCATACTTATACGCTCATCTGCAAGAAAAGTCAATGAAAAAGTGCGGAAATGCCGTGAATTTCAGGGAAATACCCGAAATTTTTGAAGGAACGATATGATTTACAGTCAGATTTGCGAATGACATGCAGGCCCGGCTGGGGAATGTGACGGAAAGGGGGCGGGCGGGCTCATTTTGTCGGATGTGCGTCCGCGTTCCGGTTGCAACGGACTGCGCCCGGTGATATAATATCCGAAGAATCACAGCCGGGGCGGCATATGCCGGACCGGTCATCGGATGCGATCCGAACAGAACAAAAACAAAATCGACATGGAGGGAACGATCATGGCAAAATTCATTACGGCGGCGGAAGCTGCGAGGGTGATCCCGGACCACGCCACGCTGGGCGTCGGCGGACAGGGACTGGCCGGATGGCCGGAAGAAATTGCCCTCGCCATCCGCGACTGCTTCAAGGAGACGGGGCACCCGTGTGACCTGAACGTCAAGCAGGGCTGCGCCATGGGCGACTGGCATGACCAGGGAATCACCCATCTCGGCGAGGCTGGAGAAGGCCTTGTGACCAAGTGGTCCGGCGCCCACATCGGCAGCGCCTTCGCTCTGCTGGCGCTGGCCAGGGAGAACAAGTTGCAGTGCCACTGCCTGCCCCAGGGATGCATCATCCATCTGTGGCGCGAGATCGCTGCCGGCCGTCCCGGCCTGTACACCAAGGTCGGCCTGGGCACCTTCGTCGACCCGCGCAACGGCGGCGGCGCCATGAACGATGCGGCACTCAACGGCGACAAGCTGGTCGAACTGGTGACCATCAACGGCGAGGAATATCTCCATTATCTGCCCTTCAAACTGGATGTCGCCCTGCTGCGCGGCACCACGGCCGACGAGAACGGCAACATCACCTTCGAAGACGAGAGCATCGTCAATGAGGGCATGAGCATCGCAGCGGCCGCCAAGAACAGCGGCGGCATCGTCATCGTACAGGTCAAGAACATCGCCAAGGCCGGCACCATGGCCCCGAAGGACGTCCGGATCCCCGGCGTTATGGTGGACTATGTCGTGCAGTGCAGCGATCCCATGAAATATCACTGGCAGACCGAGGGCGAGTACTTCGAACCCGCTTTCTCCGGCCAGATCAAAAAGCCGCTGGACGCCATCGAGAACATGCCCTTCGACGAGAAGAAGGTCCTGTGCCGCCGCTGCGCCATGGAGATTGAAAAGGGCTTCGTGATCAACCTCGGCGTGGGCATCCCCGCCGACATGGCCAAGATCCTGAACGAAGAAGGTTATCTTGACTACGTTACCACCAGCACTGAGGTCGGCAACTTCGGCGGCGTTTCCTCTGCTCTGCCCAATTTCGGCGCCGCGTACAACGCCGAAGCCAGCGTGGACCACTGTGCGATGTTCGATTTCATCGACGGCGGCGGTCTGGACATGACCTGCCTCGGCATCGGTGAGATCGACGAGGAGGGCAACAACAACGTCAGCTGCATGGGCACCCGCATCACCGGCCCCGGCGGCTTCATCAACATCACCCGCGCCACGCCGAAGGTCATCTTCTGCGGCACCTTCATGGGCAAGGCCAAACTGAAGGTGGGCGACGGCAAGCTCGAGATCCTGGAAGAGGGCAGGATCCGCAAGTTCGTAAAGCACGTGAGCCAGATCACCTTCGCCGGCCAGTTTGCCCCGAAGGATCAGGAGGTCATGTATATCACCGAGCGCGCCGTGTTCCGTCTGATCGACGGCAAGGTCACGCTGGTGGAGATCGCTCCCGGCATGGATCTGGAGAAGGACATCCTGGCCAACATGGACTTCAAGCCGGAGATCTCTCCCGACCTGAAGCAGATGGATCCCGGTATCTTCTGTGAGACCTGGGGCGGCCTGGGCGCCGTTCTGGAGGCAAAGAACAAGTAAGAAACCTGGCAGTAATAAAAAGACGCGGACCGTTTTGAACGTGCGGTCCGCGTCTTTTTTGCCTGAGGGAAGGGAATCAGTAGCCGAGTTCCTCGCCGATGAGGACGACTTCCATCTCGCCGACGCCGCTCATCTTTCCCATGGTGATGACCATGCCGTTGCAGATGCGCTCCGGGCTCCTGCAGTCGTGGCATTTCATAGGCTCCGATTTCACGCACGGCGTGTTGACATTGAAGCGCCTGGCGTTGAGAGGGGAGGCGATGTTCCTGGCGCGCCAGATGGCCTGCTCGAGATCGGGCATGATCTTGTTGACGCCAGAGATGAAGATCACCAGCTCGTGCCCGTACAGGGTCTGGGCCACCCGGTTGCCGTTGCCGTCGATGTTGACGAGCTGTCCGTCTTCGGAGATGCCGTTGGCGCTCGTGAGATACACCTGGGCCTTCGTGGCGGTGTCCCGGGCCTCCGGACCCTGCTTCCAGTGCCAGTAAACGGTGTTGTTCTCCTGCAGGCGCTCGTACAGGCCCATGGTGTCGATGGTCTTGCTGCCGCCGATCCCCACGGTCTTTCCCCGGATACGGCCGGCCACGTAGTCCGCCGCCTCAGCGGAGGTCTCGAAATAGAGGGCTTTCAGCCCGCGACGGGTAAAGTTCTGCAGTACTTTTTCGATCTCCATGTATTTTCCTCCCAGATTTATTAATATCGGGTTCGCGTACGGGATATGCGGGGGCGTGCCCGTCATTCCGGCTGGGACAGCCCCAGGAGTTCCCGGCGGAGCATGTCCAGGGCGTGGTTGACGGCGATGGAACGGCAGCGGGCGCGCACGCTGCCGCAGCGGAACTCGCGGACGACAGTGCCACGTCCGGAAGCCAGGGCGACGTAGACGAGCCCCACGGGGTTGCCGCGCTCGTCGCTGTCCGGTCCGGCCACGCCGGTGGTCGACAGCGCATAATCCGCGCCGTACAGGGCGCGGGCGCCTTCCGCCATGGCGGCGGCCGTCTCCGGGCTGACGGCTCCCTTCTCCCTGAGAAGCGTCTCGTCCACGCCCAGCACGCGGTGCTTGGACGGGGTGCTGTAGGTCACGGCGCCTCCGAGAAAAACGGCGGAGGAACCCGGCAGATCGGTCATGCGCTTGGCGATCAGTCCGCCCGTGCAGGATTCCGCCGATGCCAGCGTCTGCCCGCGTTCCTTCAGAAGGCCGGAGACCACCTGCTCCAGGGAATCCACGTCGACGCCGTAGATCAGGTCGCCGAGGATCTCCCTGACATGATTCTCCAGCGGAGCCATCATCGCCCCGGCCTCCTCCTCGCTGCCGGCTTTGGCCGTCAGCCGTAGAAGGACTTCGCCCTCTTTGGCATAGGGGGCCAGCGTGGGATTCTCCGAGCTCTCCATGACGTCACGCAGCAGCTGTTCGCAGCTGCTCTCCCCGATGCCGAAGATGCGGAAGTTGCGGGAGACAAGGACACTGTCGCTCAGGGACTTCAGATAAGGAACGGCGCCGGTGCGCAACATGGCGCGGCATTCGGACGGGGGACCGGGGAGCATCAGTACGTGCATGCCGCCGGCTTCGAAGCCGCAGCCCGGAGCGGTCCCGCAGCTGTTTTCGAAGACCGTGCAGCCTTCGGGCAGCCACGCCTGCAGCAGCGCATGATCGGGAAGCTCCTCCGTCTTCAGACGCTGGAAATACAGTTCGCGTATTTTCCGGGCGGACGGCTCGTGGAATACCAGTTTTTTCCCGAAGGCCTCCGCCAGCGTCTTTTTGGTAAGGTCATCATAGGTCGGGCCAAGACCGCCGGTGGCGATCAGGATGTCCGCGCGCGTGCGCGCGACGGCCACGGCCTGTTTCACCCGTTCCGGATTGTCTCCGACGACGGTGTGCCAGCGGACATCGATCCCCAGCTCGCTCAGAGCGACGGAGACGTCCTGCGCGTCCGTGTTCGCTATGTTTCCCAGAAGCAGTTCGGTTCCTACGGAAAGGATCTCGGCCGTGTGCGTCATTCTCCCACCCGGATCCTCTCTATGCCGGCGACAGCTTCCTCCACGAGGGCGTCGACATCCAGCACGCTCTCCGCTTTCGCCACTTCCTCCGGAACGGGCTTCGTCTTCGGGTGTCGCGGCGTGAATACGGTGCAGCAGTCCTCATACGGAAGGATGGAGGTATCGAAGGTGCCGATCCTCCTGGCGAGCGTGACGATCTCCTCCTTGTCCATGCCGATCAGCGGCTGCAGGACGGGAAGACGGATCGGGGCCTGCGTGCAGGCCATGGCTTCCATGGTCTGGCTGGCCACCTGGCCGAGGTTTTCCCCTGTCACGAGAGCTTTGGCGTTGTGCATCTCCGCCAGCTGCTGGGCGATCCGCATCATGAAGCGCCTCATGATCAGGGTGAAGTATTCCTCCGGACATTTTTCCCGGATCTCCTCCTGGATGTGCGTAAAGGGAACGATGATCACGTTCATCCGCCCGCAGTACTTTGTGAGGATCCCGGCCAGGTCCACGACCTTCTGCTTGGCCAGCTCGCTGGTGTAGGGGAAGGAGAAGAAATGCACGGGATAGATCGAGATGCCGCGCTTGGCGATCATGTAGGTGGAGACCGGACTGTCGATCCCGCCGGACAGGAGGCTCACGGCCCGGCCGTTGGAACCCACCGGCATGCCGCCGGCGCCGGGGATGGCCGGCCCGTGAACGTAGGCAGCCAGATCCCGGACCTCGACGAAGACCGTCAGTTCGGGATCATGAACGTCCACCGTCACGTCGGGGAAGGACTCGCTGAGCAGGCCTCCCACGTACTGGCTGAGCTGGATGGAGGTCATGGGGAAGCGCTTGTCCGAACGGCGGGATTCCACCTTGAAGCTCTTCGCCGTGCGGAAGGCGTCCGCCAGATACGTCCTGGCGGTCTCCACAATGGCGTCCTTGTCCTTTTCGCAGGCGGCGGCACGGGAAATGGAGGCAATGCCGAAAATGCATCTGGCGGCCTCCAGAGCCCCGTCCATGTCAAAATCGGAGTTTTCGGGCTCCACATATACAGTCGACTGGATGCAGTACGTCCGGAAGGAGCCGAAGGCCTTCAGCCTCCGGTTCACGTTGGCCATCAGCTTCATCTCGAACTGACGGCGGTTCAGGCCTTTCAGGACGATCTCGCCCAGTTTCAGCAGCAGCATATCTTCCATGATGATCTCCTCTGGCCCGTCATGCCTGCTCCGCCCGGTCCAGCTTCACCTTGAAGGTGAGGCGGCGCGGGGTATCCAGGCGGTCGAATCGGACCGTGTATACTTCGTTTTCGGTGTCGGTTTCCAGTATCGTGCCGGGACCGAAGATCCCGTGCAGCACCCGGTCTCCCGGGCTGAAGGCGGGCGTTCCGCGCCCGTCCTTCAGACGGGCGTCCAGCCGGGACGCATAGTCCCGTGCCTCCCTGACCAGCCCTTCGGACAGGGGCGTCTCCCAGTTGACGAGGGGCCTGTCTATATCCAGCAGGAAGCGGGAGGGATACCGCGGACTGCCGTCCAGAGTCCTGCCTTCGGAGCAGGACAGAAACAGTGCCTGTTCCGCGCGGGTCATCGCGACGAAAGCCAGTCGGCGCTCCTCCTCCATGGCCTGGCGGGTCAGGACCTTCTTCGAGGGAAAGATGCCCTCATCCATCGAGCAGAGGAACACAAAGGGGAATTCCAGGCCCTTGGCGGCGTGGACCGTCATCATGCGGACGCGGTCCCCGGGATCGGTCTGATCCAGATTGGAAAACAGGGCGGCGTGGGACAGATACTGTTCTAGGGTGTTCTCCTCGCCGCTGGTGGTCTCGAACTCGTACAGATGCTGCTTCAGCTCTGCCAGATTGTCCAGACGCGTCTGGCTGCCCTCCGTGCGCAGGTATTCCTCATAGCCGCTCTCCTGCAGCATGCCGGAGAGGACCTCCGAGGCCTGCATCCCGTGATACTGCGCCGACCAGCGTTCGATCAGGCGGATGAAGCGGGCGGCCTTCGTGCCGCGGAAGAGCTCCTCCTCGACGCAGGCTTTCAGTGCCTGGAACAGCGTGCCGCCGTGTGCCTGCGTGTATTCCTCCAGAAAGCGCATCCTCTTGCGCCCGAGGTTCCGTTTGGGGACATTGGCGATGCGGCGGAAGGAGAGGTCGTCCTGATAGACGGCCATGCGCAGATAACTCAGGGAGTCCTTGATCTCCGCCCGGTCGAAGAACTGTACGCCGCTGTAGATGGCATAGGGGATCTTCTCGCGGAGAAAGACCTCCTCCAGGTTCCGTGTCAGGTAGTGGGCACGGTACAGGACGGTGCAGTCCCGCCAGGGGATGCCGGAGGAGTGCAGATCCGCGATGCGCGCGGCGATGGCCGAAGCTTCCTCCTCCGCGTTCTTCCCGCGGAAGCAGACGACGGGAGCGCCGTCCGGCAGGACGGGAATGAGGTCCTTTTTGATGCGCTCTCCGTTCTTGTCGATCAGGGAGTTGACGGCGGCCAGGATCTGGGGCGTGGAGCGGTAGTTCTGCATCATCAGGATCGTGCGGGCTCCGGGAAAGGCCGTATCGAAATCCATGAGATAGCGGCCGTTTGCGCCGCGCCAGGTATAGATGGTCTGGTCAGGGTCTCCTACGACGAACAGGTTCTTGTGGTATCCGCACAGGACCTGCATGAGCCGGTACTGCGGTTCGTCGATGTCCTGGAATTCGTCGATCATGATGTACTCCAGCCGCTGCTGCCACTTCTCCCGGATCTCCGCGGACTGGCGGAAGATGTACAGGGTGAAGAGGAGAAGATCGTTGTAATCCAGACCGAAGCACTTCTTCTGCTGATACAGGTAGCCGTAGAAGAGGATGTCCCGGGTGGTCACGGCGGAGTCGTACTTTTCCTTCAGCTGATCCACCGGCAGTTCGATCAGATCGAGATAGTATTCCGGCTGCTTGAACAGCTTGATGATCTCGAACATGTCCCTGGCCTGGCCGAAGGTCATGTCGCGCAGCGTCAGTCCGCGCTCCTCGTAGATGATCTTAAGCATTTCGTCGATGTCCGAGTTGTCCAGCACCAGGAAGCTTTTCGGATATCCCACGGCGTGGCTGTCCTCCTGAAGGACGGAGACGCAGAAGCTGTGGAACGTGCATACGTAGCCGGTATCCTCGTCGCCGATCATGTTGTGGATGCGCCGCCGCATCTCGTTGGCGGCCTTGTTGGAGAAGGTGACGCACAGGATATGGCCGGGGAGGATGCCCAGTTCCTGTACCAGGTAGGCGAAGCGCCGGGTGAGGGCGCGCGTCTTTCCGCTTCCCGCGCCGGCCACGACGCGGACGAATCCCTCCGTCTGCGTGACGGCCTCCCGCTGGGCCTGGTTCAGTCCGTCCAGAATGCCTTCCATGCCGATCCTCCTCTCCGCTGATGATATCCCAGTATAACGAAAAAGCGGGGAATAATCCACCGCTTTTTCGCACCGTTTCATTTATCTTCGAGCATCTGCTCGACTTCGGCCATGCGGCCGTTGCACAGCTCCGGCGAGATGAATACCTTGCCGCATTTCGGACAGCAGGGGAGATCCTCGCTGAAGTTGCGCTCCATATAGTTGAACAGTGTCTTTTTCAGGACCAGAGGAACGCCGCACTTGCGGCAGACCCACTTTGTTTCATCGGTCGCCATCTTCACGCCTCCTCACTCGTTTTCACGGAAATGCATCCGGTGGCAGTACGCGTCCAGCACTTCGAAGCCGCCGCCGGTTTTCCGGTAGCGCACCCAGTAGGTGAGGGCGGAGCGGACGAGGCAGACGAGGAACGAATCCTCCTCCGCGTTGTAGAAGCCTTCTCCGTCTTTCTCGGCGTTCCAGATGCACTCCCTGACGTCCGCGTCGGAGATTATTTTCGCTTCCATGCCGGCGCGTACGTCGTCGCCGACGGACAGCTGCACATCGTCCCATGGCTTCTTTTCGGGGACGAAGCTCTCCCGGCCGTATTTCTCCAGCAGATGTACCTTGACTTTCATGAGGTTTCTCTCTTTCTCATCCAGATGGGGGGTCGGTCCCGCGTCTAAGTCCAGAAGACCCTCCAGAATGTGCCGGCAGTCCTTTCCCTGGCTGCGGAACACCTCGCGGCAGTTGACGCAGTACACCACGAAGGGGTATTCGGAATCCGCTGCCCGCTTCCTGACGATCTCCCGGTACAGATCGGGTTCCGCCAGCCGGATGTGGCCGCCGTTCCCGCAGCATTTCCCGTCGGAACTGTAGGAGCTGACACGCACGCCGCAGTCTCCGGCCAGCGCTCTCACCGCGGCGAGGGTCTCCGGATCATTGTCCACGGCGCAGGGGTCGAAGACGGATACCGTGTCCCAGCCGTCCGGGAAGCGGCCTCGGACAGGCTCCGCGGCCAGCAGAGCGTACAGTGAGACGGAGGAAGCCTCCGGGAGCACTTTCTTCAGCATCCGCGTGCAGCTGGCGCAGGCGGTGACCAGCGTGGGACGGCACATGGCTTCCCAGTGGCTGCGGATCATCTCCGTGTTCCGGTCCAGTCGGGTGCGGTCCCCGCCCCAGTACGCGGGCGCGCCGCAGCAGCAGCCGATCAGTCCGGCGCCGTATCTGTCGCGGAGCAGTTTGTATGTCTTCGTTACATAATCAGGGGATGCGGCGCCAAGCTGGCATCCCGGGAAAAAGGCGTATCCGGATCCCGGAGCGCCGTCAAGGAACACGGCGGTCTCGGAGGAACAGCGGTCGAGGCTGCGCAGCCAGTAATCGTGGAAGGCAGGGGGATAGTCGTTGCGCTCCATGCGGTTCTCACGGGACAGGCAGAACAGCCCGGGGAGGTCGGTCTCCTCGGGGCAGAGCCTGCTGCAGCGGCCGCACAGATTGCAGGCGTACACCGCGCGGGTGGTGCTGTGGCTGGTGATCGGGGGACGGACCTGGCTGTCCTGATAGACGTCTAGCGTGAACCGGGGCGGCGTCTTCTTGTATTTGAGCAGATGCTCGCAGGCCTGCATGCAGGCCGTGCAGTCGCACTGCAGGCAGCGTCCGGCCTCCGCCTTCGCTTCGTCCTTCGTGTACAGGTCTCCCGTTTTCAGCGTGAGGGGCCGGCGTTCGGCTCCCGTGTGATCCACGAAGCGGGAGCAGTTGTCCCGGTCCCAGACCACCGAGGAGAAATCCGGGCTTCCCGACAGAAGCCATGCCTCGACGGAGTTGGGGACGGCGTTGCCCTCCGCCAGAGCGCCGCAGGCGTCCGTGCCGCAGAGCTCGCCGACCGCGAACCAGCCGGGCTTCGAGGTGAGGAACGAGGGATCGCGGGTTCCGGCCAGGTCCCGGCCGCTGCCGTCCCGCCCCGTGGCGAGAACGACGGCGGCAAAGCCGTCCGCTTCCGAGGGGTCCCTGACCGTGACACCCGTACGGAAATCCACCGGCGTGACGCTGAAAGCGGCGCGCACGTCCTCCAGGATCGCCTCCGCGCCGGGCAGTTTCGTCAGACTGCCTCCGATTTCGTCCTCCTTTTCGAATACGGTGACCGGGTAGCCCTTCCGCGCCAGCTGCCACGCGGCCGCGAGACCGGCCGGCCCGGCTCCGATCACGGCGAGTTTCTCGGTTTTGGGAACGATGGAGAAGGCTTCCGGAACGTGTGTTTTCGCGTAGGCGATGCACGCCAGTTCCACGTCGCGCACGGCGACGGGTTCGTCGCCGAGGCAGGCGCGCTGGCAGGAGGCCTCGCATTCCCTGCCGCACAGCGTGCAGGCGGCGAGGGGAAAGGAGACGGCGGAAGCCAGGTCCTTGAAGCAGGAATCCCAGCGCCCGCGAGCCGCCTTCTTCAGCAGAGCGCGCAGATCGATATGGTAGGGGCAGGCGTACGTACAGGATGCCGGCTCCCCGTGAAAGCAGTTTTCGGTATACTGCCGGGCGTCTTCCGGCTGCATGGTCATGCTCGGTCACCTCCGGAGTGTGGGCGGATGGAAAAGCAGGGCGGGCGCGCGTAAGCGGCCCGCCCTGCACGCAGGATCAGCGGATAGGATTACATGGGATTGGCAAGGATATCGTCGAACTCGTCGTCGATATCGGAGCCGAGGAAGTACTTCGGCGGCGTGAGGTCTTCGCCCTTCTGCAGCTTCTCCCAGCCGGCCTTGACCTTCTCGGGCGTGGCAGGCAGCGCGTAGATACGCACGCCGCAGGCGTTGTTGATGGCGTTGATGACCGCCATGTGTCCGCTGGACTGGAAGCACTCGGTGCAGCCGGAGGAACCGTGAGGTCCGTTCGGTCTGGGCGTCTCGTTGAGGATGACGTTGAAGTCGTCGGGGATCGCGTCGATCTGCGGGATGCCGCAGCCGATGATGTTGCCGGACTTCTTGCTCAGAGGCTCGTAGTTCTCGCTCAGGGCAAAACCGATGGAGTGGGACAGGCCGCCGTAGGCCTGGCCCATGACCGCCAGACGGTTGCCGATGACGCCGATATCCGCGACGGTGGTGTACTTCAGCACCTGGGTCTTGCCGGTGGCGACGTCGACCTCGACCAGACATACGTTCAGGCCGTACATGTAGGCGGAATCCTTGTCGCCGGAGCCGTCGTTGGGGTTCGGGCCCATGTCGATGCCCAGGTTGAACTGATCGTAGTGACCGATGTAGCAGGTGGGGATGCCTTCGGCGACCATCTCATCGTAGGTGCGGTAGGTTCCGTCGGGCTTGCGCATGGCGTCCATCAGCTTGTTGCAGCCGTCGATGGTGGCGTTGCCGGTCATGTAGTGCTGGCGGCTGGCCGCGGACAGACCGGAGTCGGGGCAGGTCTTGCTGTCGTTCATCTGCAGGATGACCTGATCCGCCGTCACTCCCATGGGCGCAAGGGCCTTCAGAGTGTGCGTCAGCGTACCGATGTCGCCGCCCTGGCCGACATCCTCCCAGGTGTTCTTGACCAGGAACTTGTTGTCGGGCGTCAGTTCGATGCTCATCTCGGAGGAGTCGATGGCGCCGGTCGTGCACAGGAATCCGCCCAGGGAGATGCCCACGCCCACGTGGCGGCCTTCGGCCTTGGCGGCGTCGGCGATCGCCTTGTATTCGTCGTAGTAGGGCTTGATCTGCTCCAGCATCGCGGGATACAGATACTCCTTGTAGGGACGCTGGTTGATGGTCGTGTCGCCGGGACGGGCGCAGTTGTCATAGCGGAACTGCCACGGATCGATGCCGGCCTTTTCGGCGGCCATGTCGATCAGCGCCTCGGACGTGGTGTAGATCTGGGGGGAGCCGAAGCCGCGGTAGGCGGTGTTGAATCCGTGGTTGGAGACAGCGCCGCGGGCCAGGCCGCGGATGTTGGGCACGTTGTATCCGTGGAAGGCCACGGTGACGAGGTTGTTGAAGATCATGGGGGCGACGCCCGTGTAGGCGCCGTGGTCCAGCTCGCAGTCATACTCGATGGCAAGGATCTTGCCCTTCTCGTCGACGGCGATACGGCCGTTGGAGAACGTGGCGGAGCGCTTGCCGGAGATGTGGTTGAACTCGGCGTAGTTCAGGCTGATGCAGCAGGGACGGTCCAGGACCTGCATGGCGGTGACCATGATGCCGGGGATCGGGCTGATGATGCCGTATCCGAACATGCCGCCGGGAGCGTTGGAGATCACGCGCAGCTGCTCGGGCGCGAGGCCGGTGGCGGCGGCGGTGGAGCCGCGGGTCTCCGTCAGGTTCTGGCACTTGAGCTGGATGGTGTACAGGCCGTCCTCGTCGATGTAGCCCTGGCCCATGTCGGACTCGATGGGCAGATGGGGCTCATGCTGGCTGGAGAAGCTGCCTTCCGCAACGTACGGAGCCTTGTCGAACAGCTCGTTGACGTCCTCGCCCTTGATGACGGGCTGCACCGTGTGGTAGTTGGGCAGGTCGGGATACAGCTGCATGGCGCCGGGCGCAACGGCCTCGGGAGCGGTCATGTAGTAGGGGAGGATCTCAAGATCCTGCTTGACGAGCTTCGCGGCGGCACGGGCATTCTCCTCGGTGTCGGCGCAGATGACAGCGACGACGTCGCCGATCTTGTTGATCATATCGCCCGCAATGATGGGGAAGTTCGTGATGCCGTTGCCCTTGCGGCGGGGGCTGAACATGGGGAAAGCCAGTTCGTTGGTGCCCCTCACGTCCTTGGCGGTCAGGACCTTGTACACGCCGGTGGCCTTCTCGGCCTCCTCGATGTCGATCTTGTTGATCTTCGCATGGGGGACTTCGGACAGGACCACTGCCAGATGCACGAAGCCCTCGGGCAGACGGAGATTGATGTCGTCGCCGAAGTCCGTCAGACCGCAGGCCTTGGCGACTGCGGTGGGACGGGGACGGGAGGAACCGTAGACGTCCTTTTCGCCGGCCTCGTCGTAGGTGATGTCATCCATGGACTTCTCGCCGCGCATGACCTCGGCGGCCAGCATGACGGCGTCGACGATCTGCTTGTAACCGGTGCAGCGGCAGACGTTGTGATTCTTCTTGAACCAGTCGCGGACCTCCTCACGGGTGGGGGAGGGGTTCTTCAGAAGAAGCGCGTATGCGGAGACGATGAAGCCGGGGGAGCAGAAACCGCACTGGGCAGCTCCGACATAGGCCCACGCCTGCTGCAGGGGATGCATCTGCGTAGGAGTGCCGATCCCCTCGATGGTGAGGATCTCGGAATAATTCTCGACCTTGGAGATCTTGACTGTGCAGGCGCGCCGGAGCTCGCCGTTCAGGATCACGGAGCAGGCGCCGCAGACGCCGGTGCCGCAGCCGATCTTCGTGCCGGTGAGACCGTTTCTTCTCAGTACTTCAGCCAGAGAATCCTTCTCGGGCTCGACGATGAAGAAGCGCTCCACACCGTTTACTTTCAGTGTTTTACGGGTTAGTTTTTTCAAACCGACTCCACCTCTCATAAAGACTTTTACCGATAAATTATAACAAAGGAAAAAATACAAATCAAGGGGTACAGGGAGGGCGGGAAATGTGTAGAAAACTACATAAAACAGGTGGTACAGGTAGAAAAACTGGTAGAAAATCGCGCAAACAGGGGCTTTTTCTGAGGAAAACGGCGGTTCACGGGCGTGTCTGAAAAGAAAAAAGTGGGAAAATACCTAACTCTTCAAAAGGAAGACAAAAAAAGAGGCGCATCCGCATCGGCGCGCCGCTGCCGGGAGCCGCTTTCCTTGACAATCCGCGGGGAAACTGGTAGGATACGCAGACAGGATTCGCCGCCGCGGCCGGCCATGACCGGCCTGCGGACGACAGCCCGCAGAAAGCGGGCTGCGGAAGGAGACGAGACTTCAATGAAAAAACGATGGCTGACCGCGGTGCTGGTACTATGCCTGCTGGCCGCGCTTCCCGTCGGCGGGGCGCTTGCGGTCGACGGACAGGTTGGCACGCCCATAGAGAAGACCCTTTACACGACCGTTACCGCCGAGGAGAACGGCCCCCTGGTGCTTCTCAGCGCCGCCTCCCAGTCCAGCAGCGGCATCACCGTGACGGTGGAGCAGCTGGACGACAAAACGATGAACATCTATTATGAAGGCACCCCGACGTCCGCAGGGGAACTCACTTTCACGGTGGCCTATACGGACAACGGAGTGGAGCATTCGGTGAACGTGCCGGTGAGCATCGTGGAGCTTCCGGATCTCCCCAGAGTGGACAGTTACACCCCCTCCGCCGGGACCGTGACCATGAAGCAGTCGGACGAGCCGACGGTATTCACCGTTGCCGCCTCCGCCAACGGGAACCTTTCCTACGAATGGGTGCTGAATTCCGAATCCGTCGGAGAAGCCTCCAGCTGCACGGTGGATCCCTCCGGGATGGAGACGGGAAACCATGACCTTTACTGCGTGATCCGCAATCAGCTCGGCGAGTATGTCAGCGGGGACGCCGAGGTCCACTGGGTGATCACGGTGGAGGAGAAGGAGGCCGAGTCCCTGGAGATCAAGGGAGCGGCGTCCTCCGCCCAAATCTACGGAACGGGGACCGTACGGTTCACCGTGACGGCGTCCGGCAGCGGACTGACCTATCAGTGGTTCCTGATCTCCGGCTCGTCCAAGAGCGCGCTGAAGGACGGGACCTACCACTCCGTCACCTACGGAGGGAGCGATACGGCCACGCTGAAGATCAGCTGCGACACGGCTCCCAGTTCCACCACCGTCAAGTATGTCTGCGTCGTCACGGACGAAACCGGACAGACGGCGGAAACGGACGCCTATGTCCTGTCCATCACGGAGGACGCGTCCATGTCAAAAATCACGAAGATCGAAGTCGTGACCAAGCCGGACAAGACGGAATACACGACCGGAGAGTCCCTGGACACGACGGGAATGAAGATCTCCGCCGTTTCTCCCAAGGGAACCGAGGTCCTCACCGAGGGGTTCGTCTGCGATCCCGTCCGCCTTCAGAGCGAAGGCACCCAGGTGATCAACGTCTCCTACGGAGGAAAGACCACGTCCTTTACCGTGGAGGTCAGAAAGGCGGATCACGAACACCGCTGGAGCGCCTGGGAGGCGGACGAAGCCGTCGGGATCGTATCCCGCAGGTGCGAGATCGCAGGCTGCACCGGACGCGAGATTTTCACCATCGAGGAATTCATCGACAAATATCCCACGGAGGCCAAGGCACTCGGCCTGATCAGGGAACCGGAGCCGCAGGAAGAGCCAGCGGAAGAGCCGGAGGAGGATGACGGGAAAGAAGAGGAACAAAAGGACGATGCGAAGAAGGAGAAAAAGTCCGTCTCCGCGGTCCTGATCATCATTCCCATCGTCGCCGCCCTGCTACTGGCGGCCGCCGTCTTCGCCTATTTCAAACTGTACCGCAACAACGACGATGACGGTCCCGGCAAAGGGACCGGAAAGAAAAAGAAAGCGACGAAACTGAACGATATGCGTTTCTGAGCCGAAACCCGAAAGGCGCTCCCCGCTGCCGCGGAGAGCGCCGATTTTGCCTGCAGCGGAAACCCTGTGCGGGATCCCCGCATTCCCCGGTGGAGGGACACATATGCGGAGGAAAAAGGCAGAGAAAAAGCCCCGGTCCGGAGACCGGGGCTTTCGTGCATGTTCGGTTGTGCGTCTGCCGGCTTACAGCAGCTTCATCAGGTTGAAGGCAACGATCAGGCCGGAGAAGACGATGGAGACCGTGGAGCACAGCTTGATCAGGATGTTCAGGGAAGGACCGGAGGTGTCCTTGAAGGGATCGCCCACGGTATCGCCCACGACAGCCGCCTTGTGCTGGTCGGAGCCCTTGCCGCCGTGATTGCCGCGCTCGATGTACTTCTTGGCGTTGTCCCAGGCGCCGCCGGCGTTGGACATGAACACCGCCATGGCAAAACCGGTCACGGACACGCCTGCCAGAAGGCCGACAACGCCTTCGCAGCCCAGGATCAGGCCGGTCAGGATGGGAACGATGATCGCCAGCAGGGCGGGGATGACCATCTCGTGGAGAGCACCCTTGGTGCACAGGTCGACGCAGGCGGAATAATCCGGATCGGCCTTGTATTCCATAATGCCCGCAATCTCACGGAACTGACGGCGGACTTCCACGACGATGGACTGGGCGGCCGTCTGCACCGCGCTCATGGTGAAGGCGGAGAAGACGAACGTCAGCATGGCGCCGATGAACACGCCCACCAGCAGAACGGGGTTGGTGATGGACAGGCTGAGCTCGACCTTGGTCTCGACGATGTTGATGTAGGAGACCAGCAGGGCCAGAGAGGTGAGGGAAGCGGAACCGATGGCGAAGCCCTTGCCGGTGGCGGCGGTGGTGTTGCCGAGAGAGTCAAGAGCGTCGGTGCGGTCACGCACTTCCTCGGGCAGTCCGGACATCTCGGCGATGCCGCCGGCATTGTCGGCGACGGGGCCGTAGGCGTCGGTGGCCAGCGTGATGCCCAGGGTGCTCAGCATGCCGACGCCGGCGATGCCGATGCCGTACAGGCCCTGGCTGAAGCTGGTGCTGCCGCCCGCGCAGAAGAAGGAAACGATGACGGCCACGGCCACGATGAGGATCGGGGCGATGGTGGACTTCATGCCGAGGGAGATGCCGCCGATGATGATCGTGGCGGAACCGGTCTCAGACGCGTCGGCCAGCTTCTTGGTGGGCTTGTAGTTGTCGGAGGTGTAATACTCGGTGAAGTAGCCGATCAGCGTGCCGCCGGCCAGACCGCAGAAGATGGAGATCAGGACACCCAGCCAGTGGTTGTCCTTGCCGAGGATGAGATAGCACAGCGGGATCGCTACGATGGCGGACAGGATGGCCGCGGTGTAGGTGCCGGTGCGCAGGCTCTTGAGCAGGGACAGCTGGGTGGCATTCTCCTTGGTCTTTACAAGGAAGGAGCCGATGAGGGAGCAGATGATGCCGGCCACAGCCAGCGCAACGGGGAGCAGCATGCCCGCCCAGCCGTAGCCGGCGGCGGCGCCCAGCGCGAAGGTGGCCAGAATGGAACCGACGTAGCTTTCGTACAGGTCGGCGCCCATGCCCGCGACGTCGCCCACGTTGTCGCCGACGTTGTCAGCAATGGTGGCGGGGTTGCGGGGGTCGTCCTCGGGAATGCCGGCTTCGACCTTGCCGACGAGGTCCGCACCGACGTCAGCCGCCTTGGTATAGATGCCGCCGCCGACACGGCCGAAAAGCGCCATGG
>JAFYAU010000056.1 GCA_017540565.1 Oscillospiraceae bacterium | reverse complement strand
TTCTTCATGGGATCGATATCGAAACCGTACTGCTCCGAGATCTCCTTGACTCTTGCGGCGGCCGCTTTCAGATTGAACCGCGGCGCCTCTTCATTGTCACCAAGAATGATGTTCTCCACCGCAGTGAACACTTCGACCAGCTTGAAATGCTGGTGCACCATCCCGATCTTATAGCGGAAGGCGTCCCGAGGAGAGCGGATCACGGCCTCTTCCCCGTCGATCAGGATCCTGCCGTGATCCGGGAAATAGATCCCGGAGATCATGTTCATCAGAGTCGTCTTGCCGCTCCCGTTCTCGCCGAGAATGGACAGGATCTCCCCGTGGTAAACGTTCAGGGAAACGTCATGATTCGCGACGATTGAACCGAACGTCTTCGTTATGTGCTGCAGTTCGATGGCAGGTACGTCAGTCATCTTGTCTCCTCCTTGCAGGATCATGCAAGCATTATAAACCAGATCAATCTTGAAGGAAAGAGCCAAAAGGCGCAAATACGGGGATAAAAAAACCGGGACACACGTCCGTGTGTCCCGGTTTTCCGTTTCATGCCTTCAGGATGGCGGTCCTCATCAGTACATCTCGTTCAGGCACTCGATCCCGTCGATGCGCAGATCGAAGTACGGAGCGGAACGCATCTGAGACTCCTTGAAGATGCCGTCGATGATGACCTCGGTATCCGGCGTGTAGTCGGCATCCGTATCGACGTCGGCCTTGTAGCTGGAGAGCTTCTCGCCTCCGACCGTGAACGTGGCGGTGTCGAACACCTGGATGGTGCCCTTGGTCAGGCCTTCCTGGATCTCCTTGAGCTTGTCGACCGTGCCGGCGGCGGCGGCCTTCTCATTGACTTCGGTCAGGCAGACGGAGCCGGTCTCGATGGTGCCGACCCAGTCGGTATCGATCGCCTTGCCGTTGACGGCGCAGTCGATGATGTACTCGAAGTACGGCGTCCAGTCGATGTAGCTGGACACGATGAACGTGTTCGGGCAGGCGGCGGCGGTGCTGCCGTTATAGGAAACGTTGGGAATGCCGGCGGCCTCGCAGGCGGTGGGAGCGCCCATGGAGTCGGCGTGCTGGCTGATCAGAGCGCAGCCCTGGTTGATCAGGGTGGTGGCGGCTTCCTTCTCGGCCGTCTCGTCATACCAGCTGCCGGTGAACTGGACCTTCATCGTTGCGGACGGGCAGATAGAGCGCGCGCCGAGGAAGAAGGACGTATAGCCAGAGATAACCTCCGCGTAGGTATAGGCACCGACATAGCCAATGACGGCCTGCTCGGCGGTGATCTTTCCTGCCTCGATCATCTCGTTGAGCTTCATGCCAGCGGCGACGCCGGCCATGTAGCGGCCCTCATAGATGGAGGCGAAAGCGTTGTGCAGATTGGCAAGGCCGGCCGTGTGGGCCGTCGTGCCGGTGGCGTGGCAGAACTGCACGTCGGGATACTTGGCGGCAGCCTGAGCCATATAGGACTCGTGACCGAATGAATCGGCAAAGACGATCTTGCATCCGTGGTCGGCCATATCCACGGCTGCCTCGTAGCAGTCGTTGGACTCGCCGACATTGGTGCGGATCATGACCTGATCGTCCTTCAGGCCGAGCTTCGTCTTTGCTCTCTGGACGGCATCGAGGAAGTTCTTGTCATAGGTGGAGTTTTCGTCGTGCAGGGTAATGATGCCGATCTTAAAGGAAGACAGATCCCCGGAGGCATCCTTACCGCTGTCGGATCCCTTCGAGCCGCAGGCGCAGAGCGCAAAGATCATCAGTGCGGCAAGAAGGAGCGCGAGTATTTTTTTCATTTCATTCCCTCCTGTAATTGTTTATTGTCACGATCGTATACCGGCCGTGATAATACTGGTTCAGTCGTCGCAGAATACGATCCTGCGGCCCTCCATGGACTGGATCCGGGCGAGAGACTCGATCCTCAGGCCCGCCCGGCGGAGACGTTCTCCCCCGCGCTGGAAGGCCTTCTCGATCGCAATCCCCGCTCCGATCACTTCAGCCCCCGCCTGCCGCGAAAGCTCGAGCAGTCCGTCGAGAGCGGCCCCGTTGGCGAGGAAATCGTCGATGAGCAGCAGCCTGTCGGTCGGCAGCAGGAACTCCCTGGAGACGATGACGTCGTAGGTGTTCCCGGTGGTGTAGGACATCACGCTGGCGGTGTAGACATCGCTGGCGATATTCTTGGTCTTCGTCTTTTTCGCGAACACGACGGGGCACCCGAACACCTGGGCCGTGATGCACGCGATCCCGATCCCGGAGGCCTCGATCGTAAGGATCTTGTTGACCGGGCAGCCTTCATACAGGCGCTTCCACTCTTTGGCCATCTCAAGGAACAGAGCCGGGTCCATCTGATGGTTCAGGAACCGGTCCACCTTCAGTATGTTTCCTTCCTTCACGACGCCGTCGGTCAGGATGCGTTCTTCCAGAAGCTTCATCGTTCCTCACTCCCGAAAATGGAAAATCAGAATGGAATCATCATAAGCCTAACCACATGGAATTGCAAGAAAAACAATTCAGCAAGAGAGGATATATCCTCCGTCGATCACATGAACTGCTCCGGTGATCTGCGCCGCCGCAGGAGACGCCAGGAACACCGCCAGGGCGCCGATCTCGATCGGTTCTCCGAAACGGCCGAGCGGCATCTGATGATTGATGTAATCGAACTGGTCCGGCGGGATGTGGCGGCTAAGCTCCGTATTCGTAAAGCCCGGGGCGATGGCGTTGCAGCGGATGTCGTACTTGCCGAGTTCCACAGCCATGCACTTGGTGAAATGGTTGGCCGCCGCCTTGCTCGCGCTGTACGGAGACATGGGCTGCGTCTTGTTGACGATGAACGCGGCGTTGCTCGTGATATTCAGGATGCAGCCGCCCTTGCCGGCATCGCGCATCCGCTTGCCGACCTCATAGGTCATGTGCACGGTCCCGTTCAGATCCGTATTGACGACGCTGTACCAGTCGCTCAGCTGCTCGTCCATGTCCAGCAGCTCGCTCACGCAGCTGACGCCGGCGTTGTTCACGAGGATGTCGATGCTGCCGAAACTCTCGCACACCAGCTCCACCGCTTTCCTGACGCTCTTTATGTCCGTGACGTCACAGGAAAAGCTCTCGTATTTTCCGCCGTACTGAGAGAGTTCCTCGAGCGCTTCGGCGGCTTTCTTTTCGTCGCGGCAGAGAATGGCGATATTCGCCCCGCTCTGTGCCATGGCGGAAGCAATCCCGAAGCCCAGGCCGCGGTTTCCTCCCGTGATCACCGCGTTCTTTCCCTTCAGGCTGAAAGCGTTGCTCATGTCTTTGATTGCCTGGATCATATGAATCCCTCCTGTCAAAAAATGGCATGTTTCCTGCTGTGTCTGATTGTAAAACAACTGCTCATTTCCGTCAACAACACATCTCCGGGAAACCTTGTTATTTTCTTTCAACTGAGATATACTTTGTTCGTTGATCATCAACTATCTTCAGGAGGTGTCCTTCCTTGAAATCCTATTCCAAGATCTTCGAACCGATCAGGATCGGTCCCTTCACCGCGAAAAACCGCATCGAAGTCTCTCCCGCCGAACCGTTCCTCTGCACGAGGGACGGAGCGATCACGCCGGAGTTCGTCGCCTATACCGAGGCGTTCGCCAGAGGGGGCGCCGGCATCGTGTATGTCGGCGACAGTCCGATCAATCAGGAGTACGCCAACGAGAATCACTACACGGTCAATCTGGCGGACCCGTTCATCACCCACGGACTGTTTTCCGTTGCCGACGCCATTCACAGATACGGCGCGCTCGCCGGTATCGAACTGAACCTGCGGAATCACGTGCTTCCCGCGGACATGTCACTGGAGGACATAAAACAGATCATCCGGGACTTTACGAACGCCGCCCTGTACAGCGCAAAGGCCGGTTTCGATCTGATCATGCTTCACGGCGGGCACGGCCATACCATCGCGCAGTTCTATTCCCCGCAGCTGAACAAGCGCACGGATAAATACGGGTGCGGCAGCTTCGAGAACAGATGCCGCTTCGCCAAGGAACTACTTGATTCCGTCAGAGCTGCCGTAGGCCCCAACGTTGCCATCGATTACCGCATCAGCGGCGACGATCTCACACCGGGAGGCGTTGGTGTCGAAGACGCCCTGCGCTTTGCCAAGGAGATCGAGAGCCGGCTGGATATGATCCACGTCTCCGCCGGGAACATGTATTACCTTCCGAGCATGAGCTATACCATCCAGAATGCGTATCTGCCGATGGCTACGAACGCCAGATTCGCCAGGCGCTTCAAGGAGGAGCTCTCCATCCCCGTCACTACCGTCGGAAGCTTCGATTTCGATCTCGCGGAATCCGCCCTCTCGGACGGCACCGCCGACGTCGTCGCCATGATCCGCCAGCTGATCGCCGACCCGGAGGCCGTCAACAAGGCAAAGGACGGGCACGGGGACGAGATCCGCCCCTGCCTCCGCTGCTGCATCTGCACCGGAGACGATCCCCACGGATGCCCGAAACCGCTGCGCTGTTCCGTCAACCCGGTCATGGGACGCAACCCGCGCTTCGACGTCATTCCCCCCTGCCGTCCCGGACTGAAAGCCGTTGTCGTTGGCGAAGGAGCCGCCGGACTGGAGGCTGCTCGCCGTCTGCGCGAACGGGGAGCGTCCGTCGTCCTCTTCGAAAAGGAGGATCATCTCGGCGGCACACTGATCCCGGCGGGAGCCAACCGTCTGAAGGTAAATGTGCATTCCTACGCCGACTGGTCGGTCCGCACGGTCCTGAACGATCCCGGTATCGATCTCCGTCTCGGACACGAGGCCACCCGTCAGGACGTTCTCGACGAGAATCCGGACGCCGTCATCGTCGCTGTCGGAAGCGAGCCGTTCGTTCCGGATATCCCCGGCTTTGACCGCGGCAACGTCGTGCTGGCACAGGATCTGGATATGGGCACCGCCGCCGCCGGAAACAGAGTCGTTCTCATCGGCGCCGGCCTGACAGGAACGGAGACTGCGGTAGCGCTGGCACAGGAGGGCAAGGCCGTGACCCTGATCGACATGCTGAGCCTTGAGGAGATCGACCGCCGCGCCATCGGCAGCCGCTCCGGTCTCATGTACCTGCGGGGCATGGCAGAGAAAGCGGGCATAGAGGTAAGGACCGGGCTCAGGGCAAAGGCCGTCACGGACGAAGGCCTTGTCGCTCTCGATGCTGACGGAAAAGAGGTCCTGCTCCCCTGCGATACCGTGGCTCTCTCCATGGGCGTCCGTCCCAGGACGGCCGTCGCCGAGCGTTTCGCCGGAACGGCCAGGGACGTCTTCTTCTGCGGAGACTGCAGAGTCCGTGCCGGCAACATCACTTCCGCCGTGATTGACGGCTTCTACGCCGCCATGAACGTCTGACCGCTCTCCGGCAAAAACAAAACAAACAACGGGCTGCGAAGCAAGGGAATCCCCCGTCTTCACAGCCCGTATTCTTTTTACCAGCGCCCCTTCATGGCGTCCAGGATGATGTCTCCGCAGACAGCGATGTCCTCCGCCGTGAACGCGGCGGGGAAATTGTCGCTGAACAGGAACTGCGCGCTCGGCGGAAACTCGTCGTCTCCCTCCCAGATGATCAGGCGCACGATCAGTCCGTCGAGGAACAGGATATCGTAGGAGGCATCGCCCCCGTTCGCGGGGATCCCTCCCAGCGTCCGGCAGGCTTCGGAAAATCTTTCGGGCGTGTTCCCGAAACCGAAAGCCAGTCTTTTGACACAGCGGCCGTCGAACTGCTTCTGATACACGTTCCCCCACGGCATCTCGACGTAGGAAAGCATCTTTCCTCCGAACGGAACGGACCTTCCCTCGAGCACCCTTCTGGCGCA
The DNA here is from genome assembly GCA_017540565.1 of Oscillospiraceae bacterium. GTDB lineage: Bacteria > Bacillota > Clostridia > Oscillospirales > Oscillospiraceae > Alloscillospira. The sequence continues at coordinate 41,937 of JAFYAU010000056.1, read as the reverse complement.
CAGGATCCTGATGTTCGGTCTGACTTCCCCGCCCCCGTCTTTCCACACCGCCGTCATGTCCGGCCAGCGGAGTTCCAGATCGCGTCCCATCAGCGTCATCTGGAAAGCGCCGTCTTCATAGGGCACGCCGGAGGACCGGCTCAGCAGTTCCGGATCCGCGGCGGCAAAAGCGGACGAATAGTGTTCGATGGGAACACCGGTCTTGTGATCAATAATCTCCATCGGCAGTTCAGTCAAACAGGGTGGCGTCCGTGTGCGGGATGAAACAGGCGGCCACGAATTCATCCATGTACCGGGGCTCGGTCGAAAGCTCCATATAGGTGGTGTTTCTGCCCAGCTCGAAGACCTTCTCCGTCGCCTCGTCGCTGATGAGCATGGCGCAGGCGCCGGTCAGGGAGCTGTTGCCTATATATCTGTATTTCTCCATGGGCTGCTTCGGAAGCATCCCGATGCGCATGGCGTTCTCCATGTTGATGCCGCTGCCGATGCCGCCGGCGATCATCACGCTGTCGATGTCGTCGATGGACATGTCCACGGCGTTCAGCATGGAACGAATCGCGGAGAAGATGGCGGCCTTCGCGCGGATGAAGTTGTCGATGTCGCTCTCGTTCAGTTCGACGTCACGTCCGTATTTGCTGTCCTCGGCGAAGGCGATCACGTAACTGGACACATCCTCGCCGCGGTGGATGCGCTTGCCGTCCCTGATGAATTTCCCCTTGGCGTCGATGATGCCGCAGCGGAACAGTTCGGCGATCAGGTCGATGAGACCGCTGCCGCAGACGCCGGAAACCTTCTTGGTCTCTCCGATGACGTTCATTGTCGGTTCCATGGTCTCCGCATCGATGGATACGGCTTCCACGGCGCCGTCGGTCGCGCGCATGCCGCAGGAGATGTCGCCGCCCTCAAAGGCGGGGCCGGCGCTGCAGGCGCATGTAAGCATGTAATCGGCGTTGCCGAAGACCAGTTCGCCGTTCGTACCGAGGTCGATGAACAGCGACATGTCGTCTCTCGTCCAGAGCAGGGTATCGAGCACGCCCGCGGTGATGTCTCCGCCGACGTAGCTTCCCACATTGGGTGCAAAGATGACGGGGGCGTCTGGCGCTGCGGGAAGGCCGAGTTCCCCGGCCGTCTTGCCGTGCAGTTCCAGGAATTCAGGCACATACGGCTCCAGCCGGATGCTGGCTCCGTCCGCGCCGACGAACAGATGCTCCATCGTCGTGTTTCCGGCGATCACGAGACGCGTCACGTCCGTCTCCTTCAGGCCTGCCTTTTTCACCATCGTATTGATAATGGGAACGACCGTCTCCTCGCGGACGGCGGACCGCAGCTTTTCCACTCCGCCGGGCTTGCCCTGCTGTATGATCCTGTTGATGACGTCGGCGCCGTAACGGATCTGTCCGTTGCCCCGGCTGGCCTTGGCGATGACCTTGCCCGTTCCGAGATCCAGGAGCGCGCCGGTGACCGTCGTCGTTCCGATGTCTATAGCGATCCCGTATCCCTGCTCCTTCACGCCGCGGGCAAGTCCGGTGGCGAAAATGGCGTCGATGGACCGGTCATACAGCTCAAGTTCCGCCGGCGAGGAAAGATCGGCGGTATCGATTCCCGTCTTGTAGGTGCCGGCCATCACCGGCAGAAGGAACACTGCGTCCCCGTTGACGGTGCACTGGCAGGCGAGCCTCCATCCGTCTTCGAAGTCCGCTTCGCTCAGATGCTGGTTTTTGATGGCTTCGCAGGAACCGCTGATCAGGCGCACCACGCACTTGCCGCAGGTGCCGCTTCCGCTGCACGGAGCGTCGATATCCACTCCGTTGTTTCTGGCGAGATCCAGAATATTGTCACCGGGCGAAGCCGGTACCTTTACGTCGTTCCGCTGGCCGGGGATTTTAAATGAAACGGTATACATGTCTTTCCTCCGAACTGAAAGCTGGGATTACAATAAGCTGAAGATAATTTAACTCAAAAACGCGATGACAGTCAAGGAGATTGCCGGATTGAACATATTCTCCATAAAAATCGTAAAATTCTATCAAAACGCCGTCATTTCCAGATTTTCGCCGTCTGACCGTGCCTTGTTGAAATATTGACGGAAACAGATGGAAAACTCTCCTGAAGATATCCGGCGAGGACCGGCACCACGGTGTTTTCCGTGCAGAAGTGATCCGCATCGACGAGATTCATTCCGAGCTCCTTTGCCGTCAGAAACACGTCGTATTTGACGTCGGCCGTGACCAGCGTGTCGCAGCCGGCGTTTCTGGCTGCCCCCAGATAGCTCCCGCCGCTTCCGCCTACCACCGCGACGCGCCTCACCCCGGCGCCTCCGTCGCAGTATCTGAGACCGTCCGCCCCCAGTGCCCCCTGTACGGCAGGAAGGAACTCCCGGAGCGTCATCGTTCTTTCGGTCTCACCCAGCCTGCCGCAGCAGTAAGGGATACCGGCGCTGTCCGTTCCGTCGACCGTGAGCAGGTCAATGTTTCTCAGCCCGATTGCGCGGGCCAACGCGTCGTTCACGCCGCCGTCGGCCGCGTCGAGATTGGTGTGCATGCTGATGACGGCGATCCCGGATTCGACCAGCCTCAGAACGTGTTCCTCCTCCGGGCTTCCGTCCGTGACGCTTTTCAGCGGATGAAAGATCACCGGATGATGCGTCACGATCAGATCAGCAGATATCTCCCCCGCCTCGGAAATGACCTCATCCGTGATATCCAGCGCGGTCAGGATCTTCCGGACTTGCGCTCCCGCCCTGCCGACGAGCAGTCCGACGTTGTCGAAATCCATCTTCCGTTCCACAGGCGCCATGCGGTCCAGGGCCAGGAACACATCATTGACAGTGATCATATGCGATCCCCTTCTTCAGTCATCTTCCGACAAACGGGCAAACAGCGCCCGCAGTTCCGTCAGTTTTCCTTTTTCCGCGGACCCGTCCGCCTCATCACGGAATGCGAGCAGTTGCTTTTCGCATCTTCGCAGAAGCTGCCCGGCGTATTCCTTGCGGAGTCCGTCCGGGGCAAGCTGTTCCAGACAGTACGGATCCGGCTTCCGGCATCCCCCGTCCCAGCGTACCCTCATCAGAAGGTAGATCCTTCCGGAGTCTCTGACGAGCCTGGCCTTTTCGGTATAATACCCGTTCTCTGCCAGCCACTGCTGGAGTTCGAGGGTCTTGCTCTGCGGCTGCAGAAGCAGCGTGATCCCCTCATTTCGGAGCCATTTGGCGGCATCAAGTATGGATACGATGGTCTCCCCGCCCATCCCGGCGGCGATGACCGTGTCCACGCTCCCCTCCTTCACCCGGTCCAGGCCGGAGCAAAGGATAAACTCTATGCGGTCCCCGACGCCGTTTTCCGACGCATTCCTCCGGGCGGACATCAGCGGCTGCTCCCGGATATCGCAGGCGGCGGTATAGACAGTAAGGCCGCTGAGCACGCAGTAAACAGGCAGCAGGCCGTGATCCGTTCCTATATCGGCCAGACGGGAACCAGGCTCGATCCAGTCCGCCAGTGCCTGCAGCCGTGGTGACAGTTTCATAACACAATCTCCAAAACAGTCGGCAAACATAAAGCGGGGATCACTCCCCGCTTGTATGTCCGATCAGCGCATCAGCCGACCATGGTATTCAGCTGTGCAAGAAGAGCGTTCAGTTCCACGCCGTGGACCTCGGCGGCCTCGCCGACAGTCTCACCGCTGGCCATGGCGCAGCCAAGGCAGTGCATGCCCATCCCGAAAAAAACGGGAGCGGCATCCGGATTGATGTCGAGGACCTCAGAGATCAGCGTGTCTTTCGTGATCTGTGTCATAACGGAAACCTCCTTATGGGATAATCGCCCGGTTATTTCGTGCGTATTATAACGGAAGCTTCCGCGGATTTCAACACTTTTCTTTTGCTCCGGCAGTAATCCTGAAGTATCCGTTCCGGTTGCGTTTCCGCCTCTTTCATGATAAAATGAATAAGTTAGGGAACCCGTTTCCGTCTTCCCGTTCCAGCCGTCTTCTATGAGGTGATAAAGATGATCATTCTCGGGATCGACCCCGGCGTAGCCACCGTCGGATTCGGCATCGTCTCCTACGAGCGTGGCGCGCTGACACCCGTGCGTTACGGCGTTGTCACGACTCCTGCCGGCGAGCGGCTCGCCCGCAGGCTCAGCCGGATCTTTCATGACGTCACCGAACTGATAGAGACTTTCCGCCCCGATGTCATCAGCGTCGAGGAGCTCTTCTTCAACACGAACATCACCACGGGCATCGCCGTCGCCCACGGGCGCGGCGCTGTATTGCTCGCAGCCGAGGAACAGGGCGTTCCCCTGGCGGAATACACCCCTCTGCAGATCAAGCAGGCGATCACGGGGTACGGCCGTGCGGACAAGAAACAGATGATGGAAATGGTCCGGCGCCTTCTGAGCCTCCCGGCCGTTCCCAGGCCGGATGACGCGGCAGACGCTCTGGCGGTCGCCATCTGTCACGCAAGGTTCTCCTCTTCACTTCTCAACAACGGAGGTTCCGACGCATGTTCTACTATCTGAAGGGAAAAATCACCGTCATCGAACAGAATCTGGCGGTCGTCGACTGCGGCGGCATAGGATTCCAGTGCGTCGTGTCGATGAACACGCTCTCACACCTGGAGCTCGGTCAGGACGTCACGCTTTATACATACTGCAACATCCGCGAGGACGGTGTCGACGTCTTCGGCTTTTACGAACTCAGCGAGAAGCGCAGTTTCGAGATGCTGCTCGGAGTTTCCGGCGTCGGTCCGAAAGCTGCGATCTCCATTCTCTCTTCCGTAACGCCGGAAGGCCTTGCTCTGGCCGTGCTGAATCACGACGAGAAGATGATCACCGCCGCCCAGGGCGTAGGAAAAAAGATCGCGCAGCGAATCATCCTGGAACTGCAGGACAAGATCAGCAAGGAGTCCGCCGCGCTTTCCGCCGCAGGAAAACCGTCCGGTGTGCCCGCATCCGCCGGCAGCACGAAATACAGCGACGCTTCCGCGGCCCTTTCCGTTCTCGGATTCACCCCTGCCGAGGCCTCTGCACTGCTTCGCAGCATCGACGTGGAGGGTCTCAGCCTGGAGGAGATCATCAAGGAAGCCCTCAAGCTCTCTCAGTAACGGAGGCATGACATGAGTATAGATTTCAGCGACGAGCGCATCCCGGAGGAGAACATCCTGGTTCCCTCTCATCTGACGGAGGATTCCAGCGAGTTCAGTCTCCGTCCCCAGTTCCTGTCCGAATATATCGGCCAGGAAAAGGCAAAGAACAATCTGAAAGTGTTCATTGAAGGCGCCAAACGGCGCGGCGAGCCTCTGGACCACGTGATCCTGCACGGACCTCCCGGCCTGGGAAAGACCACGCTGGCGGCCATTATCGCCAACGAGCTCGGCGTCCAGATGAAGAAGACAAGCGGCCCGGCGATCGAAAAGCCAAAGGACCTCGCCGCCCTTCTGACGAATCTGAACGAGAACGACGTCCTGTTCATCGACGAGATCCACCGGATGAACCGGTCCATCGAGGAGATCCTGTATCCCGCCATGGAGGACAAGAAGCTGGATATCATCATTGGCCAGGGGCCGGCAGCGACTGCCATCTCCCTGGAACTGAAGAACTTCACCCTTGTCGGCGCTACGACCCGCTCCGGCATGCTGAGTTCCCCTCTGCGCGACAGGTTCGGGATCGACCTGAAGCTGGAACTCTACACGGACGAGGAGCTTGCCCTGATCATCGAACGGTCCGCCTCTCTTCTCGGCATTGCGACGGAGCATGACGGCGTCATGGAGATCGCCTCCCGCAGCCGTGGTACGCCCCGCATCGCGAACCGGCTCCTGCGCCGCGTGCGCGACTTTGCCGAGGTCGCCGGCAACGGCGTGATCACCAAGACCACGGCGGATCTCGCCCTGAACCGGCTGGAGATTGACGCCGAAGGTCTGGACGCCGTGGACCGGCGTCTGCTGGAGGGGATCATCCTCAATTACGGCGGCGGTCCGGTCGGCCTGGACACCCTGGCCGCCACCATCAACGAGGAATCCGTGACCATAGAGGACGTCTACGAACCCTTCCTCATGCAGAAGGGATATCTGACCCGGACTCCGCGCGGCCGCTGCGCCACGCCAAAGGCCTACGCCCATCTCGGTCTCCCCCATGCTGGCGCGCAGTCTTCCGCTCAGATGAACTTCCTCGATGACAACTGACGCTGTCCGGCTGTCATATTCACCAATATTTGTTCTTTTTAAATAATATGCCATATGAAATGTATACCTGACTGTTATTTTTCCAATTATATTTCTTGACATATTGTTGAATTCCGTTATAATAAGAGGGCAATTATTATGCTATTTAGCAAATTATTGGCCTGCAGCAATAAGATATCTCATGGATAATGAGCGGTTGTTGTGGGATGGATTTCATTCCGGAGACCCCGTCTGTACGGATCTGCTCCTGAAAAAATATACTCCGCTCGTCCGTTCCTGTGCCAGATCCTATTTCCTGACCGGCGGAGAGACGGAGGATCTTGTTCAGGAAGGCATGCTGGCCCTCCTCGGTGCCATGCATTCCTATTCGTCGGACAGGGGGGCTTCCTTCCCCTCCTATGCCGCCGTGTGCATCAGGAACCGTATCATCGATACGGTCAAGGCCTACGGCAGCGGGAGAGACGCCCTGGATCACTCGCTTCCGGGAGATCTCTCGGACATGGAGCCGGACACCTTCCGCAGATGGGTGACTTCACCGGACCCCGAGGATCTTGTGATCCGTTCCGATGAGGCATACGGCATTCTGCGCCGACTGCGGGATTCCCTGTCCGGGATGGAAAGGGACATTCTCGCCGATTATCTGTCCGGCATGTCCTATCTGGAGATAGCCGCGCGCTGCGGAAAAAGTCCGAAGAGCGTAGACAACACGATCCAGCGCATCAGGAAAAAGATGCAGGCGATCGTCAACAACAGCGATCACAGCGAAAGCTGAATTGCATATATGCGACCCCCTGGGTTAGTTTTTAGGTCAAAGAGAGGATCGATCATGGAAGACAAGACTTTGGTGTGCAAGGAATGCGGTCAGGAATTCGTGTTTACCGTCGGTGAACAGGAGTTTTATGCGCAGCGCGGGTTCCAGAATGAGCCCCAGCGCTGCAAGTCCTGCCGTGACGCCCGCAAGAACGCTGCCCGCGGCCCCCGTGAGTATTTCACGACCGTGTGCGCGAAGTGCGGCGGCGAAACCCGGGTTCCCTTTGAGCCCAAGACCGACAGACCGGTTTACTGCAGCGACTGCTTCGCCAAAATGAGAGAAGAACAGAACTGATTTCGTTTTTTTCCGGAACGGAAGTTCCCTTCCGTTCCTTCTCGTTTGACTTGCGCCGTAAAAAAAGGACCTGCCCTTTTCGGGCAGGTCCTTTTTTGTCTTATCCTGTGATCAATCCGTCACGTAAGGCAGCAGAGCCACCTGACGGGCGCGCTTGATGGCGACCATGAGCTCGCGCTGATGAGCGGCGCAGGTTCCGGTCGTCCTGCGGGGCAGGATCTTGCTTCTCTCGGACATGAAGCGTCTGAGTTTGGCGGTGTCCTTATAGTCGATGTGCTGGCACTTGTCAACACAGAACTGACATACCTTGCGGCGTTTACGGCCCCGGGAATTGTCTCTCTCGTTAGCCACTGTTATACCCTCCTGATTAAGATTTCAGATCAGAACGGCAGATCGCCGTCGTCCTCGTCCAGTTCGGCGAATTCGGAAGCCGGGACGGAGGCGGAGGCTCCGCTGTTGTTGTAATCTGTTCTGGAAGTCTCTCCGGATGCATATCCGGCGGACTCCCTGCTTTTCCTGCTCTCGGTGAAGTAGGCATTGTCGCATACCACTTCGGCCGAGCGGCGTTTGTTGCCTTCCCTGTCGGTCCACTCGCGGATCTGCAGACTTCCGGAAACGGCAAGCATCTGACCTTTGGAGAAATACTTGGAAATGAATTCTCCGGTCTGACGCCACGCAACGCAGTCGATGAAATCCACCGGCCGGTCGCCGCCGTCTTTCGGCGCGTACCTGCGGTCCACCGCCAAAGTGAACGAGGCGACGGGCGTACCGCCCTGCGTGTGACGGAGTTCGGGATCGCGGGTCAGACGGCCCATAAGATCGATATGATTCATTGCCGGTCCTCCTTACGCACCCTCGACAGTGATCAGGCTGCGGACGACGCCGTCGGTGATGTGCAGGATACGGTCAAGCTCTGCGGGAAATTCGGGACCGCAGCTGAACTTGACGAGCACATAGTAACCCTCGGGCTTGTCATTGATGAGATAGGCCAGCTTGCGCTTGCCCCACTCTTCCATCTCTACGAGCTCGCCGTTGGCCTCGATCAGGCTCTTGAACCGTTCCACGATCGCGGCCGTCTCCTCTTCCGTCTTGTCAACGTCAATGATGTACAGCAGCTCATACTTCTCTGTGGATTTTGCCATCATTTGCACCTCCTTCTGGACTTTCGGCCCCCGTGACAGGGGCAAGGATTGATACAGCCATGCTGTATGCCTGCCGAAACAGGCTTTCTAATTATACACGAACTCCGGGGTTTGTCAACTCATTTCTTTGAAGACCGCCCAGTATTTCAATTCCTCCCGTGTGTGCGCGGATTCCAAGAAAACAGATGCTTTTTCCGGCAGATTCATGTATAATATAAAACATAGATTCTGAAGAGCAAAGGAGCCCTTGCTATGTACCAACAGCATCAGTTCAGCTGTCCCATCATCACCGGATGGGGCGCCGTCAGCGTTCTGGGAGAGAAGATCCTGGAACTCGGAAAGAGAAGACCGCTGGTCGTCTGCGACAAAGGCATCGTCGAGGCCGGCATCACGGAAAAGGTCGGCACGGTCCTCAGAGAGGCAGGGCTCGAGTTCACCGTGTATGACGGCGTAAAGCCGGATCCCTCTGCAGAGATCGTGGACGAGGCGGTGGAAGCCGGTCTGGCCTTCGGATGTGACTGCGTGATCGGTCTCGGAGGCGGGAGCAGCATGGACACCGCAAAAGCCTCTACCGTCCGTCTGAGCGGATATGAAGGACTGACGAAGGACTATGTCCTCGCCGTGCCTCTCAAGCTCGAGACATCCGTTCCCGTCATCCTGGTGCCCACGACCACGGGAACGGGCAGCGAAGTGACCCGCGTCGCCGTCATCTCACGTCCGGAATTCAACGTCAAATGGAGCGTGCACCTGAAGAACACTACGCTGGCCATCGTCGATCCCCAGCTCACCGTCACCCTGCCCCGGAAGGAAACGGCCAATACGGGTCTTGACGCCCTCGCCCACGCGACCGAAGCACTTACGAGCAAGGGAGCGGACATCTACTCCGATCTGTTCGCCGTTGCCGCCATCGAAAAGATCGCGGACAACCTGTTCCGCAGCTGGTCCGACCCGGAGGACAACGAAGCCAGGACGAACATGGCCGTCGCCGCAAACTGGGCGGGTCTGGCCTTCGACTGCCCCATGTGTCACCTTCCCCACGCGATAGGTGATGCCTTCGGCTGCCACTTCCACACGGAGCACGGCCACAGCTGTTCGCTCGGTCTGGCCGAAGGAATGCGCCTTGTCGCTCCCGTAAGGTCCGAAAAGATGGCTGTCATAGCAAAGGCCATGGGCATCCCTCTCACCGGAAATGAGACGGGCACGGAGCTGGGCGATCTCGTCGCCGACTGGATCTATGCCCTGATGCGCAGGATGGAGTTCGTTTCCCTGCACTCCATGGGGATCTCCCGCGAGGAAGTCGTCGCCTGCGCGAAAGACGTCTCCGTCAACCACCTTGCCAGCTACTGCCCTGTCACGGTCACCGAAGAGATCGCGGCGGAAGTCCTGGGAAGGCTGTACGACAATTATCAGTGATACAGGAGGTTAGTATTATGGATACCGAGAAATTTGAAAAGAAGCTCGTCTCGAGCCTCAACTGCGGCCAGATCGTATTCTCGACCTTTACCGAGGACACCGGAATTCCGGAGGATCAGGCCCAGCTTCTCGCTTCCGCTTTCGGAGGCGGGATGTACAGCGGAGATACCTGCGGCGCCGTCGTCGGCGGACTGCTCGCGCTCGGAGCGGTATTCGGAACGCATATTCCCGTCAACCCCTCCGACATGGAAAAGATGCAGGAAAAAACGCTCGCCTTCAGGGAGCGCTTCAAGCAGAAGCACGGAAGCTGTCTGTGCCGGGACCTTCTCGGCGTCGACTGTTCGACAGAGGAAGGCATGGCGATCATCGAGGAAAAGGGACTGCACCAGTCCATCTGCCCGCACCTCATGGCGGACGCCATCGAGATCGTCGAAGATCTTATAGACGAGGGCTGAGCGCAGGCCAAAAAACAGGCCCGCAGCGGAGACTTTCCCCGCTGCGGGCCTGTTTTTACTTGCCGCGGATCAGTAATACTCTTTCTTGTCCTTCATCATTTCCACATATTCGTCGTACGTGACGCGGCGATCTGTGATGCTTCCGTCGTCGTTGAATTCGATGATGCGGTTCGCCACCGTCTGCGTCATCTGATGGTCGTGCGTGGAGAAGATGATGTTCCCCTTGAAGTCGTTCATCCCGTTGTTCAGAGCGGCGACGCTTTCCAGATCGAGATGATTGGTCGGCTGGTCCATGAGAAGGACGCTGGCTCCGGACAGCATGAGCCTGCTGAGCATGCAGCGCACCTTTTCTCCGCCCGACAGCACCTTTACGGGCTTGTACACATCGTCGTTCGTGAACAGCATCCTGCCAAGGAACGTGCGGAGATAGCTTTCCCGCTTGTCCTCGGAAAACTGCCGCATCCAGTCCATGATGGACAGATCGCAGTCGTTGAAGTAGGCGCTGTTGTCCTTGGGAAAGTAGGCCTGGGTCGTGGAGACGCCCCATTTGATGGTCCCCTCGTCCGGCTCCCTCTCGCCTGCCAGGAGCTGAAACATTGCGGTGATCGTATTCTCGTTAGAGCCGATGAATGCGATCTTGTCTCCCCTGTCCATGATGAAGCTGATCCTGTCTATAATCTTCACGCCGTCCACGGTAAGTGATACGTCGGTCACGAACAGGCGGTCCTTGCCCGGCTCCCTGGCCATCTGGAAGCCGACCCACGGATAACGCCTCGAGGAAGCGGGGATCTCCTCCAGTTTGATCTTCTCCAGCAGTTTCCTTCGGCTCGTCGCCTGGCGGGATTTGGACTTGTTGGCGGAGAATCTACGGATGAACTCCTCCAGTTCCCGGATCTTTTCCTCGCCTTTTTTGTTCTTCTCCTTGATCAGCTTCTGCATCAGCTGGGAGGCGTCGTACCAGAAATCGTAGTTGCCGACGTACATGCGTATCTTGCCGTAGTCGATGTCCACGATATGTGTGCAGACGTTGTTTAGAAAGTACCGGTCGTGGGAGACGACGATGACGGTGCCGTCATAGTCCATCAGGAAGTCTTCCAGCCAAACGACTGAATTGATGTCCAGGTTGTTCGTGGGCTCGTCGAGCATGATGATGTCGGGATGCCCGAACAGCGCCTGCGCGAGCAGGACCTTGACCTTCTGCCTGGGCTCCAGTTCCGGCATCTGGCACTCGTGCAGTTCCGTGGGGATCCCCAGTCCCTGAAGCAGCTGGGACGCGTCGGATTCCGCCTCCCATTCGCCAAGCTCAGCGTACTCCTCCTCGAGTTCCGCGGCCCGCAGGCCGTCCTCGTCGGAAAAGTCCTCCTTCATGTACAGGGCATCCTTTTCCTTCCCGCAGTCGTAGAGACGTTTATTTCCCATAATGACGGTCTCGATCACGGAGTAGTCGTCATACATGTTCTGATCCTGCTTCAGGACGGACATGCGGACGCCGGGCTTGATCTCCACCGTTCCGCTGGTGGAATCCAGTTCCCCGGACAGTACCTTCAGGAAGGTGGACTTTCCCGCGCCGTTGGCTCCGATGATGCCGTAGCAGTTCCCCGGAAGAAACTGAAGATCCACGCGGGAAAACAGCGGCTGTCCTCCGAACTGGACGCTGAGATTGTTGACAGTGATCATATTTTCTCTCCTCACCCGAAAAGGCCGGCAGCAGGTAAAACGCCTGTTGCCGGCCTCACCGTTTTCTTATTCTTCGTCCCAGTTGTGCCAGACGTTCTGCACGTCGTCGTTGTCCTCGAACATCTCGATCATCTTTTCCATGTTCTTGATGTCCTCGGGGTCGGTCAGCTTGATATAGTTCTGCGGGACCATCTCGATCTGAGCGCTCAGGAAATGATATCCCTCAGCCGCCAGCGCGTCGTTCACGGCGCTGAACGCATCCGGAGAGGTGTAGATCTCGTATACGCCTTCTTCCGTCTTCACGTCGTCCGCTCCGGCCTCCAGCGCGCTGAGCATGATCGTATCCTCGTCGATCTCCTCATCCTCGTTGTCCACGACGATGACGCCCTTCTCGTCGAAGGACCAGGATACGCACCCGGTCGCTCCCAGGTTCCCGCCGTACTTGTCGAAATGATGCCTTACCTCGGAAGCGGTACGGTTGCGGTTGTCCGTCATCGCGTCGACGATGATGGCGACGCCGCTCGGTCCGTATCCCTCATAGGTGACGCGCTCGAAATTGTCCGCATTGCCTGAACCCAGCGCTTTCTCGATCGTACGCTTGATGTTGTCGTTCGGCATGTTCGCCGCCTTGGCCTTCGCGATGACCGTCGCCAGGCGGGAGTTGTTGGCGGGGTCCCCGCTGCCGCCTTCCTTGACGGCCACGATGATCTCGCGGGCGATCTTCGTGAAAGCCTGCGCGCGCTTCGCGTCGGCAGCTCCCTTCGTTTTCTGTATATTATGCCACTTGGAATGTCCGGACATAAAGAACACCTCACATTTCAGTCTGTTCCGTAAAATTCTATGGGATTATATCATATCGGAGTTTCCGATGCAAGACGCGAACCGCAGGAAATACGATCGTTTCAGGGAGCGTCCCGATTCTGCCGACTCATCAGATCCTTCGTCCGAAAACGGTCAGGGTCCCGGGGATAACGATCAGCGACGAAACCATATCCGCCAGCACGACGCCCCATATGCCGCCCCATCCCGCCAGTGCCAGAACAAGGATCAGCGCTTTGGCCAGGCCGCAGACGACGAGATTGGCAATGACCTCCGAACGGGCTCTCCGGCAGAGCTGAAGTCCCTTTGCGACCGCTGTCGCGTCCGTCCCGGGCACGATAATATCCGCCCGGGACACCTCGGGAGCGGTGCCGACAGAGATCCGTATGTCCGCTTTCTCCATCAGGCCGGGAGCACTCACGCCGTCATTGACGTAAGCGAGCAGTTCCCCGTCCAGCTGCATCTGCTGCAGTCCCGCCATTTTTCTGACGGCGTCCTCCTCGGACAGTCCTGCAAAGGATTCCCGGATAAGCGGCGACCCTCGTTTCTCCTGCCGTCCGCCAGGATCCTCATCCTCCGTGGACAGAAGCACGATCCGGTCGATGTCTGCCTCACGGAGGCTGGTCACCGTGGCGTCGTTTACGTGATCTTCGGAAACAGAAAAGCGGAGACTGCCCGCATATTTCCCGCTGCATGAGACGTAGAGGAGATCCTCCCCCATGTCTTCGCCTCCGGGGATCTCCACGCCGTATTCCTCCATCATAAGGCGGTTGCCGGCCGCTATTTCGAGTCCGCGTACCGTCTTGACGACTCCCCTGTCGGGAATCGCTCTTTCATCCGAAATGAATGATAGATCGGGCGACGTTCCTGTGGAGCATATGGCTCTGTACATTTCCTCTGAATACCCGGCGCAGGCAAAAGCCGCCAGAAGCAGGAGATCCTTCTCCGCGATACCGGAGGGGAAACATCCCGAGACCGTCAGGACGCTCTTTTTCCCGTTCAGTCTGCTGAGCACCACGCTCGTCACCCGCGCGGCTTTCTGGATCACACTTCTGTTTCTGAAGAGGACGCCGTGGACGGCACCCAGATTCACATTCTTGTAGAACACGTTCGCAGCCGCAAAGGAAAGCGCTCCGGGACATGCACCGGCCAGCAGGATGAACGCCCTTCTGAGCCACACGCGGTACGTCAGTCTCCAGATTAGCGGGACGACGACAGTAAGCGCAAGTATAACGATCAGCAGAAGCACGGAAAAAACGGCTCCCGCCTTTTTAACGTTCCTTTCCACAGGTGCCGGGGCAGGATCCATGGCAAGAATCTTCCGGTGGATCTCCGCGGAGTATCCGGGCAGATCGCTGTCATACGTCACGGTGTTCCGGGTATCCTCCGCCTTGGTGATGATGATATTCCGGCAGGCAGCGTATACGGCCATTCCGAGCGCTCCCTCCTGCCACAGGCCGAGCGCCATCGTCGCGGCGCACGCCGCAAGCACGAAAAGATCCGGATGCAGGAATCTGCGCTTCACGACGGCACGCACGGCGCTGATCGCCGTCTCGTATCCCGAGAACACGAAAGCGGCGAGGCAGGTGATGATGAGCATCCGGCCGGAAAACGCGGAAGAGGCCGCCACCAGAAGCATGGCGCAAAAAGCAGTCACGGGAATACTGAACAGGATTTTCCCGAGACTGTATAGAAGATCCGGTCTGTTCTGCAGCTTCATGACTTTCCTCCGGCGGCGAATACTGTTTTGTCATTGTACCATATACCCGAGAAAATGAAAATGGCTATCCTGCGAAACGATCGCGGTTTCTGCTCCCTGAAATTATGCAGATTTCACTTCAAACCAACAGGACAGCTGCCGGTATCCGGTTTTCTGTCCCGAATCCCGGCATACGGGGACACAGTGTCAGGGGCGGCTGTTTCCTGCAGCCGCCCCTTTTTCCCTACATGTATTCCCTGTTCCTTATGAAGTCCGCACAGGACCGGCAGGCATTTTCCCTCGATGAGATCACCCGGGAAGCCAGCGCCGTTCCCGCCCGGCACGCTTCGTCCAGCGGTCTTCCCTCCAGCAGCGCGCATACGCAGGCGGAGAAAAAGGCATCGCCGGCCCCCGTCGTATCGACGACATCCGTCTCCAGCGGGGGCACGAACCCCGTCTGTTCCGACGATCGGTCGAACCATACCGATCCGCCGCCTCCGAGCGTCACGACCAGCTGAGGCAGATCCATTCTCACAGCGTTCAGCGCCACTTCGTCCCGAAACGCTTCCATATCACCCTTCAGGGAATGCCCGAAGAGTTTTTCCGCTTCCGCCCTGTTGCAGATAAAGCACCGGCATCTGGCCAGAAGATCCTTCCTCGCACAGGCAACGCTCATGTTTCCCACGATCGCATAGACGGGGACCCCGGCTGTCTCGGCGAGTCCGATGCAGTACTCGGCGACAGCCTCATTCAGATCGATCTCAAGGAGAATTGCCCCGCATCCCTCCGTGACACGGCCGCCGAGAGACCGAATGTGACTCTCCAGCATATCCAGATCCGGCTGCTGCGAGATGCTTCCCGCCACATCCCCTTCGTCATTCATAACAGCCATCCAGACGCCGCTTCCGCCCCGGGCCGGGCGCAGCACATCAGAAATGTCGGCTCCCGCAGCGTGAAGCTCCTCCAGCATATCGTCGCCGCTGCCCCCGCTGTCCGCCATGCTGATGAATTTCACCACATAGCCCATATTTGCACAGTTCAGCGCAACATTTCTCGCCACTCCGCCGCTGTGATATTCTATTTTTCCTATATTTCTCCCCACCGGATCGTATTTCCCGCAAGGAAAGCCCTTGATGTCCGTGAAGCAGGTCCCGACGAGGCCGATCTTGATTGCCGAATCATTCATCAGTCTGTCATACCTTTCTCGCGCCTACGTCCCCGATCCTGATGCGGATCCCCCGCTCGGCAGCGATCTCCTCCAGTTTTCTTGCCGTCCTCTCCGTCTTGTAGTTCACCACCCTGACGATCATGTCTTCCTTTTTGTCGTCCGGGATCTTCTCTACGATCTTCCTTACCGTCTCCGCCGTACTTCCCCCGGCCACCAGAAGGAGCCTTGCCCATCCCGGGAGGTCGCCGTTCTGATACTGGTCCTCGAAAGCCGGCGTAAGAAACTCCGCGACGGAGCCGTAGTCAATATCCTCGATCGTTATGTTCAGCTGGATCATCATTGCACCCTCCCATCTTTGATTCGTATCGTATTATATTATTTTTCTATCAAAGTTCAACCGATTTGCGTTGAATTGGCCGCGCATTCTGTCATATAATATACAAAAGATTAATTATAAAAAGGAGCTGCATTGCCATGTATGAATTCTGTCCCGCCACCGACCGGGTCAAGCGCATCCGCGAGAAGATCCGCGACCGCGTTCTGCGCCTGGACTCGGAGCGAGGCGTCCTGATCACGGAAGCTTCGAAAAAATATGAAAACGTCGTGCCCATCATCAAGCGTCCCCTCCTGACCCTTGAGCTCGTCAAAAACATGACGATCCGCATCGAGGACGACGAGATCATCGTCGGCAACAAGGGCCCGTACTTCTTCTCCAGCCCCGCTTCACCGGAATGGAACACGTCGGACTGGATCGTCGACGCGGTCAAGAGCGGCGAATGGACGATGCGCGAGGACGGCCTGTATCACAATCCCGACGACGAGGAAGTCCGGCAGTGCATCAGCCAGGAGGACTACGACAAGCTTGTCGAAGTCTACGACTACTGGAAGAACAGAAAGGTCGGCACCGTCGCCGACGCCTGGCAGCCCGACGGATTCGTCGAGCTCCGGGACTCCTACGCCACGGACTACCGCCCCAACGGCATGGGCCTGATCGCCCTGCCGGCCGGACATCTGATCGCCGGCTACAAGAAGATCATCACGGTCGGTTACCGTGCGATTTATGAGCAGGCAAAGAACTGGCTGAAAGAGCACAGGGGCAATCTGATGGGCGAGGACGTCAACAAGGACCTGTTCTATGAAGCGGCCTCCATCATCTGCGAGGCGGCGATGACTCTCGGCCACCGTTACGCGGACAAGGCCGAGGAGCTGCGCGACGCCTGCACCGATCCCAAACGGAAAGCCGAGCTCACGATGATGGCCGAAGGCCTCCGTCATATCGCCGAGTATCCGGCCCGCAATTTCTATGAAGCCGTTCAGGGCATCATGCTCTACCAGGTCTTCCTCGCCATCGACACTCGCACTCCCTCCCCTGCTCTCGGCCGCTTCGACCAGTATACCTGGCCGTATCTGAAGAAGGAACTGGACGAAGGCACCATCACGATGGAGTATGCCCAGGAGATCGTCGACTGCTTCTTCCTGAAGGCAAACTGCTATTATGCCGCCGGCCCCGGCAAGCTCGTCGCCACGACCGGCGTAGGCAACACCTATCAGCACACCACGCTGGGCGGTGTGGATCCGGATACCGGTGAGGACGCAACGAACCCTGTCACCTACATGGTCCTGGAGACGGTCGGCCGTCTGCAGCTTCACGATCCCACCATCTCCCTCCGCTTCAACAGGAACAGCCCGGACAAGCTTTGGGACTGCGCCATCGCCACGAGCAAGCTGGTCGGCGGTCTGCCGCTGTATCAGAACGATGAAGTCATCATCCCCGGCATCGTCCAGGAACTCGGCTTCGATCTCAGGGACGCCAGGGATTACGGCATCATCGGATGCCAGGAGATCGTCGGCTGCGGCAACGATTATCCCGCCCCCAACGGCTGCCATCCCCCGCACGCGAGCATCCTGTGGGGCACCGTGATGAACATGGCGCTGAACAACGGCGTTAACCCCTACAACAACGCGGAGGTCTCTCTGAAGACAGGTTATCTGTATGAGATGACGGATATCTCCCAGGTCCGTGACGCCATCGCGGCCATGGGCGAGTACATCATGCGGATGTACATCACGATGAACAACTACGCGGAGGCCATGGCCCAGTATTCCGCCACGCAGACGGCACTCTCCATCTCCATCGAGGGCTGCATGGAGAACGGCAAGGACTGCGTCAACGGCGGCGCCAAGTACAATTCCTACGGCGGAACAGCGACCGGTCTCGCCACTCTGGCCGACTCCATCTCCACCATCAAGTACATGTGCTTCGACAAGAAGATCCTCACGACACGGGAACTGTATGACGCCTGGATGGCCAACTGGGAAGGCTACGAGCCTCTCCGCCAGCGCATTCTGAGCGAGGTCCCCCACTACGGCAACGCCGATCCCTATGCCGACGAGGAACTCAAATGGTGCGTTGAGCTCTACTACAACATCTGCCAGAAGCTCTACAGCGTGCGCAGCAAGGTCTACAAGTCCGGCCTGTACGGCGCGTCCGACCATATCATGCAGGGCAAGGTCACCTGGGCCACCCCCGACGGGCGCAAGTTCGGCGAGCCTATCGCCGACGCCATGTCCCCCGCCCAGAGCCGCGACACCAACGGCCCCACCGCCGTCTTCCAGTCCACGCTCTGCTTCGATCACACCCATTACATGGGCGGCATCGCACTGAATCTCCGCATGCACCCCACCGTCCTGTCCAACCAGGGCGGCGTGGACAAGCTGCGCGACATGACGAGGGCCTACTTCGAGAACGGCGGCATGGAAGTACAGTACAACGTCGTGGATACCGCCACCCTGAGGGCAGCGCAGGCCGAACCGACGCAGTACCGCGATCTGGTCGTGCGCATCGCCGGCTATTCCGCGTATTTCGTGGAACTCGGCCGCGATCTGCAGAACGACATCATCTCCAGAAACGAGAACATGATCTGAGGCCCCTTCGCCCCGGTGCTGTTCCAGGATCGTTCAATAATGTCAAAAGGGAGACGCGTATGAAACGCGTCTCCCTTTTTCTGGTGCCGGCGGCCGGGGTCGAACCGGTACGAGGTCTCCCTCACGGGATTTTAAGTCCCGGGCGTCTGCCAATTCCGCCACGCCGGCAGCGGGTTCATATTATCATCGGGTCCCCAGTTTGTCAAATGAATCAGCCGGCCGGACAAGGCGTCCGGCCGGCTTCGTTCAAATGCTGAATACTGCGATCAGAGCTGCTTCAGAGCGTTGATCTTCACGCCGGGGCCCATCGTGGAGGCCGTGACGCAGCTGCGGATATACTGGCCTTTGGCTGCGGCGGGCTTGGCCTTGATGATGGCGCTCATCAGGGCGGTGTAGTTCTCCATCAGCTTCTCGGGGCCGAAGGACACGCGTCCGATGGGGCAGTGGATGATGTTGGTCTTGTCCAGACGGTACTCGATCTTACCGGCCTTGATCTCCTGGATGGCCTGGGTCAGGTTCGGGGTGACGGTACCGGCCTTGGGCGTCGGCATCAGGCCCTTGGGGCCGAGGATCTTACCGAGACGTCCTACGATGCCCATCATGTCGGGCGTAGCGACGACGACGTCGTAATCGAAGAAGTTCTCCTTCTGGATGCGCTGGACCATGTCCTGGCCGCCGACATAATCGGCGCCGGCGTCCAGAGCTTCCTGCTGACGCTCGTCCTTGCAGAACACCAGGACCTTGCGGGTCTTGCCGGTGCCGTTCGGAAGAACGATGGCGCCGCGGACCTGCTGGTCGGCGTGACGGCTGTCGACGCCGAGCTTTACGTGGAGCTCGACGGTCTCGTCGAATTTGGCCTTGGAAGCGTTGCAGACCAGGGTGAAAGCTTCCTGAGGATCATACAGATTGGCGCGGTCGATCAGCTTCGCGCTCTCTTTATAGTTCTTTCCTCTGAACATAGCTTAACCCTCCTCTACTACGATACCCATGCTGCGGGCGGTGCCGGCGATCATGCTCATGGCAGCCTCGATGCTGCCGGCATTCAGATCGTTCATCTTGGTCTCGGCGATCTTCCGGACCTCTTCTTTGCTGATCCTGGCGACCTTGTCCTTCTGGGGGACGCCGGAGCCCTTCTCGATATTGCAGGCCTTCTTCAGCAGGATGGCAGCGGGGGCGCTCTTCGTAACGAAGGTGAAGGTGCGGTCCGCATATACGGTGATGACGACGGGGATGGTCAGTCCCACGTCGTTCTTGGTGCGCTCGTTGAATTCCTTGGTAAAGGCGGCGATATTCACGCCGTGCTGACCCAGAGCAGGGCCAACGGGGGGAGCCGGCGTCGCTTTGCCGGCAGGGATCTGAAGTTTGATGATACCTGTAACTTTCTGTGCCACTTTCGTGAACCTCCTAATATAGATGTGGTGATCTGCGGCCTGGCGCCGCAGAACTTGGCGGAACTGCGTTCCTCCCACTTGCCGCTCGCGCGGCTGAAAACGGTCTCCCGTCTCCTGTCAGATCAGTCTTTCACCGTCTCCACGTAGTCGAACTCAAGATCGACAGGAGTCTCCCTGCCGAACATGGAAACGATGACGCGCACTCTGGACCGGTCGAGTTCGATCTCGTCGACGACGCCGAAGAATCCCTCGAGAGGACCTTCCGTGACCTTGACTCTGTCGCCGACTTCGAAGCCGACCTTGATCTCGCGCTTTTCGACTCCCAGTGCAAGGACCTCTTCCTCGGTCAGCGGGATCGCCTTGTTGGCGGAGCCTACGAATCCGGTGACGCCGCGTACGTTGCGCACCAGCAGCCAGCTCTCGTCAGTCATGATCATCTTGATCAGAACGTAGCCGGGGAACACCTTGCGCTCCACTGTCTTCGTCTGATTGTTGTCGCCGATCTCCGTGACCGTCTCCATGGGGATGGAGACTTCCAGGATCTGGTCCTGCATCTTGCGGTTGACGATCGCTTTCTCGATCGTCGTCTTTACAGCGTTTTCATAGCCGGAATAGGTATGTACGACATACCATCTTGCACTCTCGGACATAACGCGGTCAGCCTCCCAGCGTCTGCAGCATGTGCACGACGGCAGTGGCGAACTGATCGAATCCCCAAATCACGATGGAAAAAAGAACGATGACGACGACGGCTACCAGGCAGTTGTTCCAGATCTGTTTCTTTGTCGGCCATACGATCTTCTTGAGTTCGCTGCGCATCTCGCGAAACCACTTGCCGATCCTGCCGCTGCCCTTGGCCCTCTTTTTCTTCTTCGTCTCTTTTGCAACGGGGGCTTTCTGATTGGTCTTCTCTTCTGCCATTCCTCTGCCCTCTGTCACTTGGTTTCCGTGTGTACCGTATGCTTACGGCAGAAACGACAATACTTTTTCATCTCAAGACGCTCGGGGGTATTCTTCTTGTTCTTCATGGTATTGTAATTCCTCTGCTTGCATTCGTTACATCTGAGAACTACTTTTACTCGCATGTTTCGGCACCTCCATTTTTGCCTCCCTGCTTGAAATTGACAGATCAGGAATCTCCGTTTTTTCATAAAAATGCGCACGGAAATAAACCTGTCTGCCGACAGGTAAAATGGAGTATAACACAGCGGGATGCCCCGGTCAAGTCAAAATTGCAGATATTTTTGCTGTTTGCAGTATATTTTTCACCGTTCGTTCGGTGAATAGAATCGTCCCCAAATCTTGACAAACCGGCTTCCGGATACTATGATGAACAGGCTGTAATATGCCCACGTAGCTCAGCAGGATAGAGCGACCGCCTCCTAAGCGGTAGGTCGGAGGTTCGAATCCCCTCGTGGGTGCCATCACCTGCCGAAAACCCTCTCACGGGTTTTCGGCTTTTTAACAGGGATCATGTACACATTTTATTCCGGGCCCATCCAAACACGCAGATCAGTAAATTTATCAACGCCTACAAGAGCGCGAGCAACAGGCTGATCAAAAAGGAGTTTCCGGAAATACGCAAAAAACTATGGCAGGAGTATTTCTGGAGTCAGAGTTTCTGCCTGATCTCGACCGGCGGCGCACCGATCGAAACGATCCGGCAGTACATCGAGACACAGGGCGAAAGACCGAAGCGGCGGAGGAAATAAAAAACATGGCAAACATAGCCTATAAGTTCCGGATCTATCCGAATAAAGAACAAAGAGACCTGTTTGCCAGGACCTTTGGCTGTGTGCGGTTCATCTACAATCAGATGCTTTCCGATAAGATCGAATACTACAAAGCAACAAAAAAGATGCTGAATAATACGCCGGCGCAGTATAAGGAAGAGTTTTCGTGGCTTTGGGAAGTGGATTCTCTTGCACTTGCGAACGCGCAGCTGAATCTGCAGAAAGCGTATAAGAGCTTTTTTGAGAATCCGTCGTCCGGCTTTCCGAAGTACAAAAAGAAGAAGACATCGAGGGAAGCCTATACCACGAACCATGTGAACGGGAATATCGTCCTGAAAGACGGGAAGCTGAAGCTCCCGAAAGCGGGATATGTAAAAATAAAACAGCACAGGGAGATCCCGGAAGGGTACAGGCTGAAATCGGTAACGGTAAGCCGGAACGCGTGCGGAAATTATTACGCGAGTATTCTTTATGAGTACGAGGAGGATATCAGGCCGGTCATGCCGGAGACGTTCCTTGGGCTGGACTATTCGATGCGCGAACTCTATGTGGACAGCAACGGGGAGAAAGCGGACTATCCGCGATATTACCGAGAAAAAGAGAAGAAGCTGAGACGGGAACAGCGGAAGCTTTCACACATGAAGAAAGGATCGAAGAACCGGGACAGACAGCGGGTAAAAGTAGCAAAGCTCCACGAAAAGGTCGCCAATCAGAGAAAGGATTTCCTGCATAAGAGGTCGAGGCAGATAACCAATGCCGTCGACTGTGTATGTATCGAAGACCTCAATATGAAGGCGATGGCCGGGAGTCTGAACTTCGGGAAATCGGTGATGGACAACGGCTTTGGGATGTTCACGGAATTTCTGGAGTATAAGCTGGAGGCACAGGGGAAGAGGCTGATCAGGGTAAAGCGGAGCTTTGCGAGCAGCCAGCTGTGTTCGAGGTGCGGTTACCGAAACGCAGGGACAAAAGATCTGTCGGTAAGGAGCTGGATCTGTCCCGAATGCGGTGCAAGACACGACCGGGACGTCAATGCAGCCATCAATATCAGAAACGAGGGGAAGCGGATGCTGACCGCATAACCTGAAAGAATAAGAAGAACCGTGGGGCACACGGGGATAGCTCGTTGATACTTGGCCCGATAGGGACATTGAGCGAGAAGCCCCCACCTCTTAGGTGGTGGGAGTATGTCACACGCCTGAAACGGACCCTGGACGTTCGTTATTCATCCAGAAGGAGGAACAGCAATGAGGAAGGAATTCTACTATCCGTCCAAGGACGGCCTGACGCAGATCCATGCGATGGAGTGGATCCCCGAAGGCGATGTGCGCGGCATCCTGCAGATCGCCCACGGCATGGTCGAATTCATCGACCGCTACGACCGCTTTGCGTCATATATGGCTTCGCAGGGCTTCTATGTCGTCGGGAACGACCACCTGGGCCATGGAAAGTCCGTGACGGACGAATCCCAGTACGGGTATTTCGCTAAACACGACGGCAATTTCTGCGTTCTCGGGGACATGCAGCAGCTGCGTGAAGCCACCTGCGGGAAATATCCCGGCATCCCCTATTTCCTGCTTGGTCACAGCATGGGTTCTTTCCTCGCCCGGCAGTACATCGAGATATACGGTGAAGGCCTGTCCGGCGCGATCATCATGGGGACCGGCTATCAGCCGGGGGCTGTCCTCGGCGTCGCGATTCTCCTGACCTCCGTCCTCCAGAAGGCAAAAGGCGGACACTACCGGAGCCCGATGATAAACAACATGGCGCTCGGATCGTACAACGCCTCCTTCGAACCCGGCAGGACAAAAAACGACTGGCTGACGCGGGATGAGGAGATCGTCGATGCCTATGAAGCCAATCCGCTCAACCAGTTCATGTTCACAGTCAACGGATACAACAATCTCTTCCGCGGCATGCGGTATTCCGAGCTCCGGAAGAATCTTGAAAAGATCCCCAGGGACCTTCCGATCCTGGTCGTCTCCGGCGGGAAGGATCCCGTAGGAGATTTCGGGAAAGGGCCTGCCGCCGTCGCTGAATCCTTCCGGAGAACGGGGATCTCGGATGTAACCCTGAAGCTGTATCCCGACGACCGTCATGAGATCCTGAACGAGCTTGACAGGGAGACCGTGTATCAGGATCTGCTGAACTGGATCGAAGCGAGGTTCTGAATCCGCGCCGCACCGGTGGAAGCCGCCGGCATGACGCATGCTTTTCATCCGTTATTTCCCGCGGGATTGTCCCGGGGATGATTGACTTTCATCCCCTTATATCATATAATAATGACAAGCACGGATCCCCCCTGAGGGGTTCCGGACTGCGCAACATTTGAAAGGGGGCAATCGTATGGCAGTTTTGGAAGGATGCGAGGCCAAGTTCAAAACGCCGGTACTTGAGGAAAGAAAATGTCCGGAATGCGGAGAGGATGTGGAAGTCTTCACCGTAAACGGCAAGATCACCGCGGACTCCGCCTGTGACTGCGGTTACGTTTTCCGCGCCGAGGACTGGAGCGACGAGGTTCCCGCCATCAAGAGCCAGAAGAAGAAGGAAGAAAAGAAAGAAAAAGAAGAGGAATGATCTTCCTCTTACGCAGCGAGGAGAGCCGTCCGGCTCTCCTCGCTTTTTCTGTACTGTGAAACTGTACCGGGACCGCGTCCTTTACTGCCCCACTCTCTTCAGATAGGGCATCATGCTGTCCGTCGTGCCGTTGTAGATGGACAGGGAGAAGATCACGTCCTGTACGCCGTGATCGGCCACCATCTGGGAGACGGTATTCGAAGTATAGCGGAAATCGACCCAGTAGATGTATTCGTAATGGTCGATCAGCCAGGGTATGAAAGCGTTGCCGTAGGAATCCTTGATGACCATGACGGCGCTGCCGTCGGTGATCGACTCGTTATGCGCCCAGGCATACGGCTGGTCGCCGCCCACGAATGTCAGATAGAGGTTGCCGCTGGAGTAATCAGATACGTCCTGGATGATGTTCCAGCCGTAGGTGCTTCCGCTCTTCTCGGTGAGTTCCATCGAGTTCGTCCCCTTCGGCACGTAGGCGACGACGGTGTCCGGATTGGACTTCAGCGCCTGGGACTGGTTGCTGTAGGAGTAGAACGTCCCGATGAATCCCGGGAATTCCTTCGTTTCGTACGTCTTGTAATCGTGATACATCACGCCCTTCTCGACACAGAAAGCCTGGTACGCGTAATAGGCGCCGAGAGCGGTCCAGTGGTGGTCCGTATGGAAATAGATGTATTCAGCGTTGTGCGGGATAAGGTTGTCCACGGCGTTGACCTTGTGGATGCCGTCATTGAGCTTTCCGTACACGTAATGGATCGCGTCGCGTTCGTTGCTGCAGCCCATGGAGTCGAGCACGGACTGATCCAGCATCACTCCGGCGCTGTTGGGATCGATCATGACGTACATGTTGACCTTGTCACCGATGGCGTCGTAGATCTCGTTCAGGCCTTCGGCCGCCCGGTCTGCGCTGGCTTTCGTGAAGTAGTACAACTCATAGCCGCAGTTGTCCGTGATGTAGATGTTCCCTTTGAATTCTCCGAGGTCATATACCGTTCCGTTCTCCAGCCCCTCCGTATCCGGCAGCTTGATCTCCGGCTCCGGTTCCGGCTGAGGAACGATATCCTCCGGCGTGACCGGTGCCGGTCCCGGTTCCTCGGCCTCATCCCCTGTCGGGATCTCGTCGGCGATGATCGCATCTCCGATGACCTGCTCGTCCCGGGATCCGTAATGGGATTCGATCCATTTGCTGCCGGCGATCAGGCTCTCCCTCGTCGGGAAAGTGTCAGCATACCACGTATCCACTCCGCTGAAGAACTCCCCGTTCCAGAAGGAGGCGAACGTCAGTTTCGGAAACTTCGTCAGCGTCCGCTTTTCCAGATCCGACGTCTTCGGACGTGCGAACCAAAGGATGCCGATAAAGGCTATGATCAGAAGTGCGAGGAAAAAGGCGCCGATCTTCGCAGCGCGGATCCAGCCGTTCATCCTGCTTCTTTTCTTTTTATCCATCTGCCACACCTCCCGTCAGAACTGGAAATAAAGGAACGGATTGTAGCTGTTCCCGGCAAGCGCCATGGCCGAGACTACCAGGAGAAGCACCGGCTGCGCCACCTCCCAGATACCGTTGATCCAGTACAGCGCCGTCACTTTTTTCGAGAGATTGGCCAGGATGCGTCTGGCGTTGCGCCAGAACGGCGTGACCGCCAGAAGGCTCACGATCAGGAAGAACCAGTTGTTCTTGATGGCCAGTCCCACGGCGCGGCTGCTGAAGCCGTTGCGGTTCAGGCCGAACAGGCCCTTGAGTGCCGTTCCTAGCATGGAGAAGTCCGTGAACTTGAAGAGGATCCAGCCCAGCATGACGATCACGAATACGATCACGGGACGCAGCGGATCGGGTATGCGCTCCAGCTTCCCTTTCAGCGGGAACCTCTCGAGCGCGATCAGGATGCCGAAGAACAGGCCCCAGAGCACGAAATTCCAGCTGGCCCCGTGCCATAGGCCGGTCAGGAACCAGACGACGAAGAGATTTACCAGCTGCCTTCTCCTGCTGCACCGGTTGCCGCCGAGAGGGATATAGACATAGTCGCGGAAGAAGCTCCCCAGAGAGATGTGCCACCGTCTCCAGAACTCTCCGATGGATCTCGATGTATACGGATAATCGAAGTTCTCCTTATAGTGAAGGCCGCACATCAGCCCCATGCCGATCGCCATGTCGGAATAGGCGGAGAAATCAAGATATATCTGAAGTGTGTAAACGAAGATCCCCAGGAGGATCCCCATCGCCGGCACCTTGGCCAGCGTCTCCGCCGTTCCGGCCAGGAAGGAATCCGCAATGGCGGCGCATCCGTTGGCAAGGATCGCCTTCTTGGCAAGTCCCACGGTGAACCGTGAAATGCCTGCGCTGATCTCCTTTGCGGTCATCTTTCTCTTTTCAAGGTCCTCGGCGACGTCCCTGTATCTCACGATGGGTCCGGCGATGCACTGATGGAACAGGCTCGCGTACAGGAGCAGCTTCCAGTACTGCTTCTGAGCCTCCACTTCTCCCCTGTATACGTCCACGACATAGGAGATCAGCTGGAAGGTGTAGAAGGAGATGCCGATGGGCAGTACGATCTTCGGGATGATCTTGGGGACTCCGATCACGGCCTTCACCGTTCCGAGAAGGAACCCCAGATACTTGAATATGCCGAGGATGACGAGACAGGCCGCAACGGTGAGGATCATCCTGCGTTTGCGGCTCTTCCCGTCCGGCGCCTGCTCCGTCATCAGCGCTCCGATCCAGCAGATCGCGACCATCAGCAAAAGCAGCAACAGATAGCGGGGCCCTGCCCATCCGTAAAAAACGAGGGAGAACCCCAGCATAACGATATTCTTTTTGCGCACGTCCCGGATCAGAAACTGCGTCAGCAGATTCGCCGCCAGAAACAGAAACACGAACAGCATACTGGAAAATACCATCGATCTCGACCTCTCCTAGGGGTTTAATTGAGTATACCATGCCGGGGTTGAGAATGGAACAGTTAATTTCATTCCTTTCCTGCCGTCTTTCCCCTGCCTGCCGGTCTCGTATGGCGTTGGATTCCGCATGTTGATTGCAAAAATGGTAATTGATAACCGGCCTGCCATATGTTAATATGTATACGCTCGAAACGAGGCGGAAACAGCAGATATGATCTGCCCGGGAAAACGGTGAAATTCCGTTGCTGTCCCGCAACTGTGAGGAGTCTCTCCAAGTCAGGAACCGGTTCCGTCCATTATCTTACGTCACGATGTATGGGTAGATAATGCGGGGGCGTCTTCTCTTTGCCCTCCCTGCAGATGTTCCGCCCATGGCCGTGCCCAACGGTCATATTTTTTTGCCTATCAGTCGGAAGGAGGGGTAATGATCATGACCGGTCAAAGACTCGTCGGCGGAAAGATGCTCCGCTGCGGCTATACCACGGGCAGCTGCGCGGCAGCCGCCGCCAAGGCAGCCGCGGCAGCGCTGCTGACCGGGGTCTTTCCCGACGCCGTCGAGATCCGCACTCCGAAAGGTCCGCTTCTTACGCTGGACGTCCGGGATCCCTCCGTTTCGGATTCGGGATGCCGCTGTGCGATACAGAAGGACAGCGGAGACGACCCGGACATCACCAACGGCGTTCTGGTCTACGCAACGGTCGCAAAAACGGAAGCCGGAATCACGATCGACGGCGGCGAAGGCGTCGGCCGCGTGACCCGTCCCGGGCTGGACCAGCCGCCCGGAGCGGCGGCGATCAACTCCGTTCCCCGTCAGATGATCCGTGACGCGGTCTCCGGTGTCGCAGAAGGCGTCGGCTATGCCGGCGGCCTTTCCGTGGTGATAGATATTCCGGACGGCCGCCGTCTGGCGCAGAAGACCTTTAATCCCCATCTGGGGATCGAAGGCGGGATCTCCGTTCTCGGGACCTCCGGGATCGTGGAACCCATGAGCGACGAAGCGCTGGCGGAATCCATCCGCGTGGAGATCCGCGTGCTCGCCGAAAAGCAGAAGGACGCCATCCTGATCACGCTCGGAAACTACGGCTACGACTTCGCCTCCGGCCCAATGGGCCTCTCCATGGAAGACAATGTCACCTGCAGCAATTTCATCGGCACGGCGCTGGACAGCGCCGTGGAAAACGGCTTCCGCCGCGTCCTTCTGATCGGCCACATAGGAAAGCTCGTCAAACTCGGAATCGGGCTTTTCAACACCCATTCCAAAAACGGTGACGGACGGCTGGAGACACTGACAGCCTGCGCCCTGCAGGCCGGTGCGGATCTGGACCTGCTCAGGAAACTGGCTTCCTGCGTGACGACCGACGCCGCGCTCGACGTTCTTGAATCCGCGGGGCTGCTTGACCAGACCCTCTCTGTCCTCCGCGGACGGATCTCGTTCTATATCGGGCGCAGGATGCCCGACAGCGTACAGACGGAGTTCGTTTGTTTCAGCAATTCGGAAAGCAGAAACTGCGTCCTGTTCCGCAGCGACGGTGCGGACGCTCTCATAAACAGATGGAGGTAACATTATTATGGTACATTTTGTAGGCGCCGGGAGCGGAGCTCCCGATCTGATCACCCTGCGCGGCGCCCGCCTTCTGGGCGAAGCTGACGTGATCATCTATGCGGGTTCTCTGGTGAATCCCGCGCTCCTCGGATACGCCAGGGAGGGCTGCGAGATCTTCGACAGCGCGAAAATGACGCTGGACGAGGTGATCGACGAGATCACGAAGGCGGAATCCGCCGGAAAGATGACC
This sequence comes from Oscillospiraceae bacterium, assembly GCA_017540565.1. Classification (GTDB taxonomy): domain Bacteria; phylum Bacillota; class Clostridia; order Oscillospirales; family Oscillospiraceae; genus Alloscillospira. Next base: position 12,973 of record JAFYAU010000056.1, on the reverse strand, counting down.
GTCCGTCTCCACACGGGCGACCCCAGCATCTACGGTGCCATCCGCGAGCAGATGGACCGTCTCGATGCGCTTCGGATCGACTATGACGTGTGCCCCGGCGTCTCCAGCTTCTGCGGCGCAGCCGCGGCGCTGAAAGCCGAATACACGCTGCCCGACGTCTCCCAGAGCGTGATCCTTACCCGAATGGCGGGCAGGACGGGAGTGCCCGAGAGGGAGAGCATCGCCTCCTTCGCCGCCCATCACGCCACGATGGTGATCTTCCTGAGCACCGGTCTGCTGGAGGACCTCTCTTCAGAGCTGATCCGGGGCGGCTACGAGCCGGAGACCCCGGCAGCCATCGTATACAAGGCGACCTGGCCGGATCAGAAGGTCGTCCGCTGCACCGTGGCTACGCTGGCCGCCTCCGCGGCGGAGAACGGCATCAGGAAGACGGCGCTGACCATCGTCGGCGGCTGCCTCGGAGACGACTATTCCCTGTCCCGCCTGTACGCCGACGACTTTACCACCGAATTCCGCGAGGCGAAGAAGTGAAGATCGCCGCGCTGGCTTTCACGGACGCGGGACTCGAGACCGGCCGCAGACTGTCCGCCCTTTCTCCGGATTTCACGCTTGACCGCTGCGCTCCCGGGAAACTCCGGGAATGGACGGCCGATGCCTTTTCCCGCTGCGACGCGCTGATCTATGTCGGGGCGTGCGGCATCGCCGTCCGCGCCATTGCGCCCTTCGTGCGCATCAAGACGGAGGATCCCTGCGTTCTCGTAGTCGATGAGCAGGGACGCTATGTGATCCCCGTCCTCTCCGGGCATATCGGAGGCGGAAACGAGCTTGCGCTCGACGCGGCAAAGCTGCTCGACGCTCTGCCCGTGGTCACCACCGCAACGGATCTCAACGGTCTGTTCGCAGTCGACGTCTGGGCCAGGAAGCAGGCTCTCCGTCTTCCCGACCCATCCCGGATCAAGGCCGTTTCGGGAAAGCTTCTCAGGGGAGAATCCGTCCGCCTGTCCTCCGAATACCCGATCAGCGGCACTGCGCCGGACCGCATCGTCCTGTCGGACGAGGACCCCGACGTTGTCGTGGGCATCCATTCCTTCGCAGGCCGGGCTCTCCGTCTGATCGTTCCCTGCGTGACCGCCGGCATCGGCTGCCGCAGGGGGATGGACGAATCGTCCATCGACAGTGCCTTCCGCAGGGCGCTCGACGAGGCGGGGCTTGTCCCCGAGTGCGTCGCCGCGGCGGCATCCGTCGATCTGAAGAAAGACGAGCCGGGTCTGGTTTCCTTCTGCAGCGCCCGAGGTCTTCCCTTCCGCACCTTTGCGTCGGAAGTCCTCGAGGCGGTTCCCGGCACCTTCACCTCGTCCGCATTCGTCCGGAGCGTAACGGGGACGGACAGCGTGTGTGAACGCGCCGCCGTCGCAGCATCCGGCGGAGAACTCATCTTTGGAAAACACGCATACAACGGAGTCACGGTAGCCTTTGCCGCCGCTCCGGTCGAACTTACCTGGGAGTGATATTTACATGAATATGATCTACGTCGTCGGGATCGGTCCCGGCAAGGAAAGCGCCATGACGGCGGAAGCCCGCCAGGCCATGGACGCCAGCGACCTCATCATTGGCTACAGCAAATACGTGGAGCTGGTCAGGCCTTTTTACGCAGACAAGGAATACATGGATACCGGCATGCGGCGAGAGACGGACCGCTGCCGCATGGCCTTCGAACAGGCCTCGCTGGGAAAGACGGTATCCCTCGTCTGCAGCGGCGACGCTGGGATCTACGGCATGGCCGGCCTGATCTACGAGCTCAGCCCGTCCTGGCCGGAGACCGAGATCGTCGTCGTTCCGGGTATCACGGCGGCCATCAGCGGAGGCGCCTGCCTCGGTGCTCCCATCGGCCATGATTTTGCCGTCATCAGCCTGTCCGACCTCCTCACGCCGTGGGACCTGATCGAGAAACGCCTGAAATACGCCGCCATGGGCGATTTCAATATCGCCCTGTACAATCCCTCCAGCCACAAGCGTCACGATTACCTGCAGAAGGCCTGCGACATCCTGCTGTCCGTGCACAGCGGCGACCTGGTCTGCGGCTACGTGCAGAACATCGGGCGAGAGGGAGAGCGGGCAGTGGTCCTGACGCTCTCGGAGCTCCGGGATACTCAGGTCGACATGTTCACGACCGTATTCATCGGAAGCACCCGCACGAAGGTGATCAACGGAAAGATGGTCACGCCCAGGGGATACCGCGATGTCTGAGGTCCTGCTCTTCGGCGGGACGAGCGAAGGACGTCAGCTGGCGGAGTATATGTCTTCTCTCCGCCTTCCCGCGGTCGTCTGCGTCGCCACGGACTACGGCGAGACGGTCATGGACGTGGCCGAACCGGTACGTGTCCGCGTCGGACGGCTTGACGCCGACCAGATCGCGGAACTGATCACGGCCGAGCGGCCCCGCTTCGTGGTGGATGCCACGCATCCCTACGCAGACGTCGTCACGAAGAACATCCTGACCGCGTGTGAACGCTGCGCAGTGCCCTGCTTCCGTGTCCACAGAGACTCCGAACAGGAGGACGGATGCCGTCATTTCGCGACGCTCTCCCAGGCCATCGACTGGATCAACACCCTGCCTGGCGTCGTCTTCTCCAGCCTCGGAGCGAAAGCGAGCGCGGAGCTCTGCGGCATCAGCGGCTATGCGGAGCGGGTCTGGCTCCGTATCCTCCCCTATCCGAACGGCATCGAATCCTGTCTGGCCCTGGGGTATCCCATGTCGCATATCATGGCCGTGCAGGGTCCGTTCACCGAGGAATTCAACGCCGCCTGTTTCCGGCAGACCGGCGCGTCCGTTCTCCTCACGAAGGACACCGGACGCCAGGGCGGCTTTCACGAAAAAGTACGCGCCGCGCTGTCCTGCGGCATGCAGGTCGCGGTCATCGACCGGCCCGAGGACTCCGAGGGCTGCAGTATGGAACAGATCATGAACAAGCTGAAGGAGGCGTCGGAATGAAATCGGTATCCGTCATAGGAATCGGCATGAGCCGCAGCACTCTGACAGCGCAGGCGCTCGAAGCCGTGAAACAGGCCGATCTCCTGATCGGAGCGCCCCGCATGCTGTCTGAATTCAAGGATCTGAAAAAGAACACCTCCGTGGCATTCCTGGCGCAGGATATCCTCGGCGTCATCCGTTCTTCGGAAGCGGAGCGGATCGCCGTTCTCTTCTCCGGCGACGTCGGGTTCTACAGCGGGGCCGCAGGGCTCCTGTCGATCCTGGATCCCGGATCCGTCACCGTATATCCCGGCATCTCTTCCGCCGTCTATTTCTTTGCGAAATGCGGCAGGCCCTGGCAGAACGCCACTCTCGTGAGCTGTCACGGCATTGACACCGATCTCGTATCCCCTGTCAGGAGGAACAGCGAAGTCTTCGCCCTCACCGGCGGGAACGTGGAGGAACTGGCCGGTTCCCTCATCCGCGCCGGCTTCGGCGATCTGAAGGTGACGGTCGGCGAATCGCTCTCCTACAACGATGAAAAGATCTGGTCGGCAAAGGTAAGCGACCTGCCCGGCCGGTCCTTCTCCTCCCTGACGGTCCTTCTCATAGACAACCCCGCTCCGGAGAGCTGCGTGCGCAGCGGCATCCCCGACGAGGAGTTCGTGCGTTCCTCCGTTCCGATGACGAAAAGCGAGGTGCGCGCCGTCTGCCTCAGCAAGCTCCATGTCCGTCCCTCTGACGTATGCTACGATATCGGCTGCGGCACGGGCTCCGTGACGGTGGAGATGGCTCTCGCCGCTTATGAAGGACGCGTATACGCCTTCGACAAGAAGCAGGAGGCCGTCGACCTGACGCAGCAGAACTGCGTCGCTTTCCACCTCGGAAACGTGACCGCCGTTACCGGAAAGGCTCCGGAGGTCCTCAACGGCATCCCCGATCCGGATGTCGTATTCATCGGCGGAAGCAGCGGGAAGATTGGGCCGATCCTGCGCCTGCTGTACGCCAGGAACCCCTCCGTTCACTTCGTCATCACGGCCATCTGCCTGGAGACGCTGACGGACGCCGTCAGCGGCCTGAAGGCCATCGGACGCGACCCGGAGATCGTACAGATCTCCGCCGCAAGGACGAAGGCGGTCGCCTCCCTCCACATGCTGGAGGCGCAGAATCCAATCTTCATCATTTCTGACAGGACCTGAACATATGAACCGACTGCTCATCACCGGGACCGGAAGCGGCTGCGGCAAGACCACAGTGACCATGGGCCTGCTGGCCGCGCTGACGGCCAGAGGCCTGGCCGTCAGCAGCTTCAAATGCGGTCCGGACTACATCGATCCCATGTTTCACAGGGAAGCTTTGGGCATCCCCTCATACAATCTGGATCCCTTTTTCAGCGACGGGGAGGATCTGAAGCGCTCCTTCCTCCGCCATGCCGGACGTGACATCTCCGTTATGGAGGGCGTCATGGGCTATTACGACGGCATCGGCACGGAGGGAACCTGCAGCACGTGGGACGTGGCGCGCATCACCGGGACCCCCGCCGTGCTCGTCATCAGCGCACGCGGCATGGCGACCTCCGCGGGAGCCGTCATCGCCGGCTTCCGTGATTTCCGGTCCGCTTCCGGCATCAGCGGCGTCATATTCAACGGAGTGCCGTCCTCCATGCTTCCCATGCTCAGCCGGATCGCCCAGGATCAGGGCGTTCCCTGCTTCGGCTGTCTGCCGCGCAGGGAAGATCTCTCTGTCGGAAGCCGCAATCTCGGACTGATCACCTCCGCGGAGATTGAGGACATCCGCTCTCTGATCGCTCAGCTCGGCGAACTGGTGGAGCAGAACCTGGATATCGACGGGCTCCTCTCCCTGGCTTCTCAGGCGCCGGATCTTTCCGTTTCCGGAAGTGAGGACGAACTTCCCCGCTATCCCGTACGGGTCGCCGTGGCTGAGGACAAGGCCTTCTGCTTCCGCTATCAGGACAATCTGGAACTGCTGGAGAGCATGGGAGCCGAGCTCGTGCATTTCAGCCCCATGGCAGACCGTTCTCTTCCGGAAAACGTTCACGCGCTGTATCTGTGCGGCGGCTACCCGGAACTCCATCTGCAGGAACTCTCCGATAACCGTCCGATGAGGGAATCGATCCGGACCGCCGTCGGAAACGGTCTTCCGACCTTTGCCGAATGCGGCGGATTCATGTATCTGCACGACGACATCAGCGGCGTTCCCATGTGCGGGGTGATCAAAGGCAGCTGCATTGAAAAACAGCGCCTTCAGCGCTTTGGCTATGTCTCCCTGACCACGGACAGGGACTCCGTCATGGGTCCGGCCGGCTCCGTCATCCGCGCCCATGAGTTTCATTACTACGACAGCACGTCAAACGGCGACGGATGCACGGCAGAAAAGGCCTCCAATCACGTCTCCTACCCCTGCTGTCATATCGGGGAGTCCCTGTTTGCGGGTTTTCCCCACCTGTATCTCCCCTCGGCGCCTTCGTTCGCCGGGGAATTTCTGAGGAGGGCATACGCGTATGCTTCTCGTATATAGCACGGCGGCGCTTCTGTTCGGGTTCATCCTGGACCTGATCCTCGGCGATCCGAGGGGCATCCCCCATATCGTCGTCGGGATGGGGCGCCTGATCGGCGCGCTGGAAAAGCCGCTTCGTTCCGCCTTTCCGAAGACTCCTGCGGGAGAACGTGCCGCTGGGCGCTGTCTCGTTGTCATCATGTGCCTTTTCGCTGTCGCCGTCACGGCAGTACTCCTGCTGATCTACCGTCTGCATCCCGTTCCCGGCATCATCGCGGAGGCCCTGCTCGTGTGGCAGCTGCTCTGCATGCGTGATCTGGAAAAGGAAAGCACGCTGGTACAGACGCGGCTGGATAACGACGATCTTCCCGGTGCGAGGACGGCGGTGTCCATGATCGTCGGCCGCGATACAGAAGTGCTGGATGCCGAAGGAGTAGCCAAGGCAGCTGTCGAGACCGTGGCGGAAAACACCTCCGACGGAGTCATCGCCCCTCTGTTCTGGCTCCTGCTTCTGGGGCCTCTGGGCGGTCTTCTATGCAAAGCCGTCAACACCATGGATTCCATGGTCGGTTACAAGAACGAACGCTTCCTGAACTACGGACGGGCGGCCGCTCTGACCGATGACGCCGTCAATTATCTTCCCGCCCGTCTCTCCGCATTCCTTATGACCGCATCGGCGGGACTCCTCGGACTGGACGCATCCAATGCCTGGAGGATCTACAGAAGAGACCGGCGGAAGCACGCGAGCCCCAATTCGGCTCATACGGAATCCGTCGTCGCGGGAGCTCTCCATGTGGCACTGGCGGGAGACGCCCGCTATTTCGGCGTCTGGCTGAAAAAGGAGACGATCGGTGACGGCGACAGGCCTGTGGAAACGCAGGACATCCGCCGTACGAACCGCATGATGACCGTCTCCGCTTTCCTCATGCTGGCGTTCATCCTGATCATCCGCGCCGCCGTCATTCTGGGAGGTCATCTGTATGCAGCGGTATGAACACGGAGGCAACATTTACACCGGCGCTCCGGTGAAGATAGATTTCTCCTCCAATCTGAATCCTCTCGGCATGCCCGGCGAAGTAAAGCAGGCGCTCACCGAGAATCCTTCCCGCTTTGAGAAGTATCCCGATCCCGACTGCGCCGATCTGCGTCGTGCCATCGCTTCCTATCACGGTCTTGATCCGGAGGACATCCTGCCGGGCAACGGCGCCGACGATATGATCTACCGTCTGTGCACGGTCCTGCGGCCCAAAAAGGTGCTCCTGACGGCGCCGAGCTTCTCCGAATACGCGAAAGCCGCCCTCATCTCCGGAGCAGAACTGAAGTATCACACGCTGTCCGAAGCGGACGGATTCGCCGTGACGGACGCGCTCCTTCCGGATATCACGGAAGACGTGGACCTGGTCTGGCTCTGTACCCCGAACAATCCGACGGGCCGAACCGTCCCGCTCCCGCTCCTGCGGCGTGTTGCCGACCGCTGCGAGGATCTGGGCATCCGTCTTGTGATCGACGAATGCTTCTCCTGTTTCGCCGGCCAGCCCTCCTGTACGTCCCTGCTGCCGGAGTACCGATGTCTTTCCGTCCTCGACGCGTTCACCAAGCGCTTCGCCATGGCCGGGCTCCGTCTCGGCTATCTGATGAGCCGCGATCACGACCTGCTCCGCCGCCTACGCGAAGGCGGTCCCTGCTGGAACGTTTCCGGACCGGCACAGGCCTGCGGACTCGCGGCACTCAGAGATGCCGGTCCGTATATGGAAAAGGCAAGGCGGATCATTGCTGCGGAAGCCCCGTGGCTGCGGGAGAATCTGACCTCCCTGGGGATGAAGGTTTATCCCTCCGAAGCCAACTATCTCTTTTTCCGCTCACCGGTCCCTCTTCTGGAGCCGCTGCGTGAAAAAGGTCTGCTGATACGGTCCTGTGACAACTATCCCGGCCTGTCCGAAGGATATTACCGTATCTGCATACATACCCATGAAAAGAATGAAATCCTTGTCGACGCTCTGCGGGAGGTGCTGCATGGCTAAAGTGATCATGGTCCAGGGAACGATGTCCAACGCTGGAAAGAGCCTGCTGGTGGCGGGCCTCGCCCGCGTCTTCTGGCAGGACGGCTACCGCGTGGCGCCGTTCAAAAGCCAGAACATGGCTCTCAATTCCTTCATCACCAGAGACGGTCTGGAGATGGGGCGTGCCCAGGTGGTGCAGGCGGAGGCCTGCGGCCGGGAGCCGTCGGTCCTCATGAATCCGATCCTTCTGAAGCCGACCACCGACGTCGGCTCCCAGGTGATCGTAAACGGCGAGGTCATCGGCAACTACAGGGCCGGCGACTACTACAAAATGAAGCACACGCTGTGGCCGGATGTGGAGAAGGCGTTCAACACTCTGTGCGAAGAAAACGACATCGTCGTGGTGGAAGGCGCCGGGAGCCCCGCCGAGATCAATCTGAAGCAGGATGATTTCGTCAACATGGGCCTGGCCAAACGGTTCAGGATCCCCGTCCTTCTGGTCGGCGACATCGACCGCGGCGGAGTCTTTGCGCAGCTCGCCGGGACCCAGATGCTGCTGGATCCCGATGAAAACGAGCTTCTGAAAGCCACGGTCATCAACAAGTTCCGCGGTGACGTGGAGATCCTGAGACCCGGCCTGAAACAGCTGGAAGAGATCATGCACAAGCCGGTGGCCGGCGTCCTCCCCTACCTGCACGTGGATATCGAGGATGAGGACAGCCTGACCAGCCGTTTCGGAAAGCGGACGCGGGCGATGATCGACGTGGCCGTCATCCAGCTGCCCCGCATTTCCAACTTCACGGACTTCACGGCGCTGGAAGCGACGGACGGCGTCTCTGTCCGTTATGTTTCCCACGTGCACGAACTCGGCTCTCCCGACGCCGTCATCCTGCCGGGCACGAAGAATACGATCTCCGATCTGCGTTGGCTGCGGGAATCCGGGCTCGAAGCGGCCGTCCTGCATCTTACCGACGCCGGCACCCCTATTGCCGGGATCTGCGGCGGCTACCAGATGCTCGGACGGCGGGTCACGGACACCTGCGGAGCGGAAGGCGGAGGCAGCATCGACGGTCTCGGCCTTCTTCCCACCGAAACGGAATTCGAACCGGAAAAGCACCGCACGCGCGTTGAGGGCTCCGTCCTGTCCAATCCGGTGATCCCGGCGGGCACGTCAGTCACGGGATATGAGATCCACATGGGGCGCACGGTCCTTGATGAAGGCGCCGTTCCCCTGCTCCGTCTGGACAACGGAGATCTGGACGGCTGCGTCAGCGGAAACGTTTTCGGCTGCTATATCCACGGTTTCTTCGATACCGTGGCGTCACGCCGGGCATTTCTGGAACTGGTCTGCAGGAGAAAGGGCATTTCCTCCGCCGATCTGACCGTTATGGACTATGACGAATACAAACAGCAGCAGTTCGATATCCTGGCCGACGCCGTGCGTCGGAATCTGGACATGGAACTGATCTACCGCATTCTCGATCAGAAACTGTGAGGTGTCATTCATATGGAATTCAAAATGGAACAGGTGCTTCCCGCGGACATTGAAAGAAGAAGCTTTGAGATCATCGAAAGCGAACTTCCCCATCCCATCGATCCCGCGCTGGCCCCGATCATCAAAAGAGTCGTCCACACATCCGCCGATTTCGACTATGTGGACAATCTCTGCTTTTCCGAGAACGTCGTGGAAAAAGCCCTGAACGCCATCCGCTCCGGAGCGGATATCGTCACGGATACCACGATGGCCCGTTCCGGCATCAACAAGACGGAGCTTGCCAAATACGGCGGCGAGGCTCACTGCTTCATCGCGGACGAGGATGTGAAGCAGGCGGCGAAAGCCAACGGCACGACCCGCGCCGTCGCCTCCATGGACAAGGCTGCCGCCCTCAACAAGCCCGTGATCATCGCCGTTGGCAACGCGCCGACCGCGCTGGTCCGCCTGTACGAGATGATCACACAGGGCGATTTCCGTCCTGAGCTTATCATCGGCGTCCCCGTCGGCTTCGTCAACGTCGTACCCTCCAAGGAGCTGATCATGACCGCCGGCGTCCCCTACATCGTGGCCCGCGGGAGGAAAGGCGGAAGCAACGTGGCCGCCGCCATCTGCAACGCGCTGCTGTACATGCTCAGATGATCCCTTACACACGCAATAAGTCCGGGTCCGACGTGAACCGCTTCGTTAAGAAGTTGTTTCCCTTTGGCATATTCCATCGTCGGTCAGGATGATTGTGTTACAGGGACTATCTTTCTAATGTTGTCTGCCAATGGTGCATGCCCGCAAGAATATATACAAGAATACCAGTTCAAAGGCATACCGCCCGGGATATTGATCGTCCCGGGCGGTAATGCTATGTAGTATTTAATTCTGAATTGCAGGAAAAGGATTGAGCACTGAAATCTCCGCAAAAAGGAATAAACTTCTTCAATGACAAAAAGCCCATTGCCCGTTAATAGTTTCATAAAGTGTGTTTCCGGCATCAGTATACCCAATAACGCCGTTACCAAAATCGTGCTCCCATATCGGACGACAGCCACTGGGATCATACCCCATTACGGGGCATTTTCCACAATACGCAAAGGCATTTCCACCCAGCAGACCCTGGCCGGTGCTGGCATATCCGTCCGCATTGATGAACCTGAAGATCTCAGGATCATAGTATCGGCTCTGCAGGTAGTATAGCTCGGTCTCGACTGGACTTTCATATATACCCGGAGGGTTTTGTGATCCCTCCGGGTATGTACTTTTTGGGGGGAGCCCTACCGAAAGAAATACAGTATTCCGGATGGCTTCATCAGCGTGATACCACAACAATCGCTAAGACTACTCATATGAACAAAAAACGATTTCTCCATCTGCAGATCCTTTTGTAATACACAGAATGTATCCCCATCGCATTTCATTTCTGCACCAATACTGCTCATCATCACTCATTGTTAAAACCGCATAGTACGCCATTTCCCCATTCTTTACCAGGGATTTACTTTGAGCATCTTTTATAGTCATGTTTGGAATTACTCCATATTCATACAATGAGGACACCGTTTCGGCGATATACTCTGAACGGGAAATGCTGAACACTTCGGATAGTTTTGTTATGTTATTCTCAACAACAAGAAGGTCTTCATCGGTTAATGACCGTTTATCCATTGAAAAAGAGTCTTCTGAAATAATAGATTCTTCCATTTTCCGAATATAGTCATCATATGTCTTTGGCCTCTTCAGCACAATGACACTGCATATCATAAACAGAATCAGTACTGCAATTAAAACAGTAATTGATATGGTTCTCCTTTTCATTTGTTGTTTTCACCCTCATTGATATAATTGTCCAGAAAACCATCGGGCATCATATTCGAGTACTTGTCCTAAGTATGCTTCTATCCCTTCTTCTGCCTTATTATAGCCACGCATACAACACTCCCACTCAATCAAAGTATTTTCTCCTACAACATACGGATTCTGTTTCCCGTATATTTTGGAGTTTTCAACGGCATAATGCTGATAACTATGTCTCAATTCATGTCGCACGGTCGAGAGCAACCGATATGACAGGATTCCATTATCACTCAAATAGTGCTCATTCAAACTTATAGTTTTTGTATTATGATAATACTTGCCCCACGATATAAGCCCGTTTTTAGGCGCTTCATCATAATAATCAATCTCCAGATTAACAACAACATTCAATAGTCTTGATATTTCTTGTAAATGAGAATTTAGTATTTCCTTGCGTTGATTCTTGTCTGCAGCAATCCACACTTTCTTTGAATATTCTTCTTTTGAAGCAATTATAAGCCCTTTGCAAATCAGCGGAAGTTCTCCAGTATCAGTCATGTTAACGCAATGATTTCTATAATAACCAGAATAATCTTTAAATGTTACAGGGCAATTCCCACAATACGCGAACATATTGCTTCCCAGTAGCCCCTGCCCGGTACTGGCGTATCCGTCCGCATTGATGAACCTGCAGATCTCTGGATCATAGTACCGGCTCTGCAGGTAGTACAGCCCGGTCTCGGAATCGTAAACGTAACCTCGGTACCGCAGCGGATTGGCCGCTCCCAGAGTGCCCGCCATGCTGCCGCCCGTGTTCAGGATATTGCCCCATGCATCGTAGGTGTAAGTCACCACCCGGGTCCCGGAACTGTCCGCAATACCGGTTACGTCGCCCTGCGCGTTCCTCAGGTACCAGTAATATGTCCCGTTGTATTTGACGCTCGCCGGCCCGATGCTGTCATAGTCGATGTGCAGCGTGTCGCTGCCCTTCGTAACGTCCGTCAGCTGACCGCCGATGTAGACATACTTCGTTGCAGTACCGTTGACCGTCTTCGTCGTCCGCAGCCCGTCCGCGTCGTAGCTGAAGCTCAGAGTGTGTCCAGTCTTGCTCATCCCGGACAGCTGCCTGCCGTGCTTCCATGTGTACGTCCATTCCCCGTCGGAGGTCATGTTCCCTATGGTGTCCGTCGTGACGGTCGTCGTCCCGATCTTCGTCAGCAGATCCTTCCAGCTGCTGTTTCCGTAGGTAAACGTCTTCGTACTCAGAGGATTTACCGGATCCGCCAGGGTGGTATAGGCGTATTCCGTCTTGCTGGTTATATTCCCGCCCTTGTCGTAGGTGTAGACCCACGTCTTATTGGCCGCCTCGTTGTTTTCCCGGATCAGCTCGTCGAACTCGTTGTAGAAATAGTGCGTGGTATTTCCGCCAGAAGTGATCGCCGTGATGTTCCCGTGGCTGTCATAGGTATAACTGTACGTATCCGTGACTCCCCCGGACACGTTGCTCCAGCTGTTCACCAGCGCGTTATTGTACCCTATGTTCGTTGTTATGACCGTGCTGCTGTTGTTCTTCGAAAGCACCTTCGTCAACCGGCTCAGACTGTCGTAGGTGTTCGCCGCTTTCGGCGTGCCGTTGCTGACGGCCGTGATCCGGCTGTCCCGGTCGTACGTGTAGCTGCTCGTGTACGCCGTACCGTTCAGCTTCTCCGTCCTCGCGCTGACGTTGTTCAGCCCGTCGTAACTGTAGGATACACTAAGATCATGATCGTCACCTGTTTCGGTATACCCGACGCTCCTTCCGGAGAGATCGTACAAAAGCTTTCTTGTACGCCCGGAGAGATTGTCCTTTACGAGGCCCAGCCTTCCTTCGGAGTCGAATTCGTAGAGGATAGCGTTGGCATTGTCCTCATACCCGACCTTCGTCGTCCGCCCGTGGCTGTCATAGGTATAGGAGATGTAATTTCCATTCCCGTACGTGCTCTTCGTCAGATACCGGTTCCGGTCATTGCTGTACGTATTCGTGACCAGCGTCCTCGTCCCGATCTTGACCGTGTTCGTCTGGCCGAAGACCCCGTTATTGAAAGTATATGTCGTCCCGCTCCCATTGACAAGGCTGCTCAGAAGATCGTCCGTGTAAACGTAACTGTTGCTCGTGGTCTGGTTGTTCGAGTTCTGCTTGCTTATGCTCGTATTCCGCCAGAGGCTGTC
>JAFYAU010000055.1 GCA_017540565.1 Oscillospiraceae bacterium | reverse complement strand
GCGTATTTGACAACTGCTTGCCTTCTCTTGAGGGTTTGTGTTAGTGTAGTCATAGCGAATGGGGACACCTGCCTTTCGGTTTTGTCTGAGCAACTCAACCCTAACACAGGCCTGCTCCATTCGCTATCTTTTTTCTTCTCCTTGCATTCGATGACAAGTTTCCTTTGTCTTCGAATGCAAGGTCATCTGTTAAGCATCATTGTAACACCTACACAAATCGTTTCAGCGCGGGCGCGGATTGCTTGCTCTTATATGTCATTTATGATATTATAAATTAATTAAATTCTTATCTGATTCCCGGAGTATTTGTCACACTGCCGCATCTTTCGAATTGCGGCGGGTCTCATTGGCCCGATGTATCACAAGACAGATAATGCCGGCAGGAAAACATGCCGGGATTCGCTGTGCGCGAATAATGTTAGGAGTTGTTCAGTATGGATAAACGCACTATTCCTTTCAGTCCTCCGGATATTTCGGAACTTGAAATCGAGGAGGTCTCCGCTGCTCTGAGATCCGGGTGGATAACGACCGGGCCGAGGACAAAGCTTCTCGAACGCCGGCTTGCCGCGTTCATCGATACCGGCGATGCTGCTGTCGACTGTACGACCGAGGAGGCAATGAAAGCCTACGACAAAAGGGTCGTCTGCCTGAATTCCGCGACAGCGGCGGAAGAACTCAATCTTCGCGTTCTCGGCATCCGGGAAGGCGATGAGGTGATCGTTCCCGCATACACGTATACTGCTACCGCAAGTGCAGCCATTCACTGCGGTGCTACCGTTGTATTTGCGGATATCCAGAAAGACGGAAGTCCGGATACGCACATGCCGGAGATCGACTACCGGAAACTGGAAAATGCTATTACAGAAAGAACGAAAGCGATCGTTCTTGTGGATATCGGCGGCATAGTTGCCGACTACGACAAGGTCTTTGAGATCGTTGAAAGGAAAAAGGATCTTTTCACCCCGCTGGATGATGACAGCAATGTCCTTTCAGCACTGGCCTCCCGGATCCAGAGAGCCATCGGGCGGGTCTCTGTCGTCGCGGACTGTGCGCACAGCCTCGGCGCGTCCAGAATCGTATCATATACAGGGAAAGGGAAGACGGAAAGAGCCCGCAGATACTGCGGAGCCATTGCTGACTTTTCCTCATTTTCCTTCCATGCGGTGAAGAACTTTACTACAGCCGAGGGCGGGGCAGCGACATGGCTTTCCGTGGATGGCGTTGACGATTCCGAGATCTATGCGATGTTCCAGCTGCTGAGCCTGCACGGCCAGAACAAGGATGCGCTTGCAAAGACAAAGGGCGGGTCTTGGGAATATGACATCATCGGGCCGTGGTACAAATGCAATATGACGGATATCATGGCAGCCATCGGACTGAGACAGCTTGACAGGTACAAAGGACTCCTGAACCGCCGCGCCGAGATCGTTGAGAAATACAACGACGTATGTGACGGAGCCGGAATCATGCGCCTTGTCCATCACAATGATGTCATGGACAGTTCCAAGCATCTCTATCTGATTCGTATTCCCGGAATCAGCGTTGAGCAGAGAAACAGCGTCATTTCAGCCATGGCAGAATACGGAGTGGCTACGAATGTCCATTACAAGCCGCTTCCCATGATGACTGCCTACAGAAGCCTTGGCTGGGATATTCAGGATTTCCCGAACACATATGATTATTATCATAACGTTATTTCGCTCCCGCTCCATACGCTGCTGACGGATGATGATGTGAACTATGTCTGCGAGACGCTTAAGACAGTTGTCGGAGAGATGAAGGAATGCTGAAAAAGTGGGAGGATCTGCCCGATTTCATGCGGGTAGAATCCGTTCGGCCATACTGGGAGAGCCTGAACAGGAAGAGGGGACAGCTGGTCCTGAAACGAGCGTTCGATCTGTCAGCTTCATTGATCCTGACGATCCTTCTCGCCGTTCCAATGCTCGTAATCACGGTGTGCATCAAACTGGATTCCGAAGGCCCTGTCTTTTACCGGCAGGAGAGAGTGACGGCATACGGACGGCATTTCCGAATCCACAAGTTCCGTACAATGGTTGCAAACGCGGATAAGATCGGCACTGCCGTTACCGTTGAAAACGACAGGCGCATCACGAGAGTCGGAAACCGGTTAAGGAAGCTTAGACTTGACGAGCTGCCCCAGGTATTTGATGTGATTCAGGGAACGATGAGTTTCGTCGGGACGAGGCCGGAAGCTGTCAAGTACGTGGAACGTTACAAACCTGAGATGTACGCGACCCTGCTGATGCCTGCTGGAATCACGAGCGAGGCGAGTATTCGGTATAAGAACGAAGACGAACTGCTCAATGCCGCAGATGATGTTGACGAAGTCTATGTCACCAGGGTGCTGCCGGAGAAAATGCGCTGGAATCTTCAGAGTGTACTGGATTTTCGCTTTTCGAAGGATCTCATGACCCTGATCAGGACTGTTTTTGCGGTGCTGGGAAAGGATTATGAATAAGGGCCGATGAACAGTCCGGCATTTCAGCCGGCCATGAAATACGGAGGTTATTGCATTGGACAACCAGAGTGTCGACATACGTCAGCTGCAGGATAAGCTGCTGGAGATTCTTTTGTATTTTGACGGCTACTGCAGAGAGAACCATCTGAAGTATTGTCTTGCCGGAGGATGCCTGATCGGGATCGTAAGGCATCAGGGGTTTGTACCCTGGGACGATGATATCGATCTGTTCATGCCCCGTGAGGATTACGAACGCCTGACGGAAATATGGAACAGTACCGGCGATCTGACGCGGTATGCTTTCTGCAGAACGGATGACAGGAAGAATTATCATGACGCCGGAGCGTCGATCCGGGATATCAATACGACAGAAATCAACAGGCACAGTGTGGACGAGGATATCTGCCACGGCATAGCCATCGAGATCATGCCCATTGACGGATGTCCGAAATCAAAGATCAGAAGACTGTTTCAGCTTCTGAATGCGTTTGTCTTCAATCTCTTTAACGTCCAGAGGCTCCCGGACAATAAAGGTGCTCTCATCCGCTTCGTGTCCAAAGTGGTCTACGGTGTGATCAGATCATCCCGAAGCCGTTACAGGATCTGGAAAAAGGCGGAACAGAGAATGTCCAGATATTCATGGGATGAGTGCAGCGAAGTCACCGAACTGATCGGATCGGTTCACGGAATGATGCTGCGCCATGATAAATCGGACTTTGAAATGGATACATATCTTCCTTTCGAGGGACATCCGCTTCCCGTTATGTCGGGATACAGGAAATATCTGGAACGTATCTGGGGCGATTATATGCAGCTGCCTCCCGTGGAAAAGCGAGTGGCAAAGCACGATACGGTTTATACGAGCACAACGGAACCATATTCAAAGTTCAAGGGTGTTCTTTACTGCGTAAAAAAGTAAGCATGTGAGACGTCTTTCTTCAGAATAACAATCGGTAGGGAAGAGAACTATGTCACAACTCAAGCTGAGAATAAAATATGCGATCGAGGGTGTGATCCATCTTCTGCTGCGCATGTTCTGCCTGCTGCCGCTCAGAGATCAGGTCGTATTCTCATCGTTCAGCGGAAGGCAGTATTCGGATTCTCCGCGGCGCATTTCGGAACGCCTGGCGCGGGTTGCTCCGGATCTGAAGCAGATATGGGCGTTTACGGAACCGGATAAGTATGCCTGGTTATCTGAGAAGGGGATTGACGTAGTCCGGTACAAATCCCTTCGCTATCTCTTCCTGGTCATGACGTCTCGCGTGTATGTCGACAATGTCGAATTCTGGTCAGCCCTTCGCTTCCGCAAAGGTCAGACCGTCATAGAGACATGGCATGGCGGCGGCGCGTACAAGCGCGTCGGCTCGGACCGCCTCGATGTGAATGAGCTTGAACGCCGGCATGTTGTACGCAAGATGAACGGCGTCACCGTGTTCCTGTCCAGTTCCAAGGCATTTACAAAGTATGTCCTGGAAGGCGCCTATCACTACCAGGGCGAGATCCTGGAGATCGGTCTTCCGCGTAATGACGAACTCATCGCTCCCGATGCTGAATCTGCAAATGAACTGCGCAGAAAGCTGGGGCTGCCGGAGGGACAGAAGATCCTCCTGTATGCTCCGACATTCCGCAACAGTATGTCTGTGGAAATCTATGATGTTGACTTTACTTCATTGAAGGAAGCTCTCGCTGCACGGTTCGGCGGGGAATGGGTCGTATTGTACCGGCTTCACTATTATATGAAAGGCAACGTTCTTTTCGACATCGAGGACGGGATCGATGTATCTGATTATCCGGACATGCAGGAGCTCCTGGCTGTCACCGATGTGCTTCTCACCGATTATTCGTCGACGATTTGGGATTTTGCGCTGACAGGCCGTCCCTGTTTTCTATATGCTCCGGATGTCAGCGACTATTGTTCGGAACGTAATTTCTACACCCCGATCGAATCCTGGCCTTACCCGTTTGCCGAAGACAACGCTTCGTTAATAAAGAACGTGAGCAGTTTTGATGAAATGAGCTGCCGCGCCGCAATAGACAGACATCTCTCTGCTCTCGGCAGCACGGAGTCTGGAAATGCGACGGAGCTTGTCTGTTTAAGGATTCTTTCCGCACTGGAGGAGAAAGCATGAACACAGCCATTATTTTTGCAGGGGGAACCGGCACGAGAATGAATGCAGGCGGTATCCCCAAACAGTTTCTGGAACTGAACGGAAAGCCGATCATTATACACACCCTGGAGCATTTCGAGCACCACCCGGACATCGACAATATTGCCGTTGTCTGCATTGAGGACTGGATCGAACGTTTCCGGAAAATGCTGGATAAGTTCGGCATTCAGAAGGTGAAATGGATCATTCCCGGCGGTAAGACCAGCCAGGAATCCACCCGCAACGGTTTGTATGCGGTTGCCGCTGATCAGGATCCCTCCGATACGGTCGTCCTGATCCACGACGGCGTACGTCCTCTTATCAATGACAAGCTCATTTCGGACAATATCGAAAGCGTCCGGGCCTACGGCAATGCCATTACGACAGCGCCCGCGATCGAAACAGTCATTACATGCGGAGACGGCAATGAGGTCCTATCTGTGATCGACCGCAGCATATGCCGGGTCGCCAGAGCGCCGCAGAGTTTTTATCTGTCCGACGTTATCTCTATGCACGAGCAGGCGATAAAGGACGGGTATGACGAGATGATCGACTCGGCCACGCTGTTCATGCATTACGGTGTCAAGCTGCATATCGTTGAAGGTCCGTCCGAGAACATCAAGATTACGACGCCTTCCGATTATTTTATGTTCAAGGGCATGCTTGAGATCAAGGAAAACATGCGCATCCTCGGCGTCTGACCTTAACAGGATGGAGGAGTGTTATGAATCTGTTATCTGCCCGGACCTTCGGGAGCAGACTGGCATACGAAGACCTGCAGGATGTATGTGAACGGGTTCCGGAACCCAAACGTCTGAATGGCAAAACCATTCTTGTAACAGGCGCTACGGGTCTGGTCGGCTCCTTTCTTGTAAAGGCGCTGGTAATGCTGGGTCAGACGAAAGTCAAAGGCATAAAGGTACTGGCACTTGTCCGCAGCCGTGAAAAGGCGGCCAGTGTATTCGGGGGCCTTCTTAATCTGGATTTGCTGTCTGTCATTGAGGGGGATGTGATGTCACCGCTTACAGTAGAGGGTGACGTTGACTATATCCTTCATACGGCCAGCGTTACAGCATCAAAAACATTTGTCACGAGACCTGTCGAAACACTTCTTGTCGCGATCGAAGGCACGAGGAATATTCTGGAACTTGCGCGCGTTAAATCTTCGGCGGGAGTCGTATATGTCTCCTCCATGGAGGTATATGGAATCACGGATCCGGATAAAGAAAGAATCAGGGAAGCAGATCTCGGATATATAGATGTGCTCAGTGTGCGGTCTTCCTATTCCGAGGGAAAGCGTGCCTGCGAGACGATGTGCGCGTCCTACGCCTCCGAATATGATGTACCGGTCACGATTGCAAGGCTTGCCCAGACTTTCGGAGCTGGAGTGAGCCGTGAAGACGGCAGAGCATTTGCACAATTCGCCAAAAGCGCCATGAAGGGCGAAGACATCGTCCTTCATACCAGAGGCGATTCTTTCGGGAATTACTGCTATACAGCGGATGCAGCGGCAGCTTTGCTGACACTGATGCTGAACGGTGAAAAAGGCCAGGCCTAT
Organism: Oscillospiraceae bacterium; assembly: GCA_017540565.1. GTDB lineage: Bacteria > Bacillota > Clostridia > Oscillospirales > Oscillospiraceae > Alloscillospira. Next base: position 61,376 of record JAFYAU010000055.1, on the reverse strand, counting down.
ACCATCGTTAACGAAAGAACGACTATGCGGATTCGGGATGTTGCCGGACTTGTATCAAAAACGCTGAGTGGAGGCTCCTCCCAGGTAGTATTCGACATTCCGGAAAGCAGCATGACATACGGCTTTGCGCCCGATGTCACGATGCATCTGAGTTCAGAGAAAATACGCCGCCTTGGCTGGTCTCCCAAATATGATCTTCCCAAGATGTTTCTTCGCCTGGCGGAAGACTGGAAAGAGGCAGAAGGCACTGAGAGATAAGTACTGACAGGAGTGCGGACATGGTAAAAAAGCTATCCGAAAAGTTCATAAAGTATACTGCATGGGCAGACAGTCTGATGCTGATTCTGACAGTATTTGCATGTACGTTTTTTATCTATAAGGATTTCAATCTGCGAATGCTGTACGGCTATGCTGTCTGCGGACTTATTATCTTCATACACTGTCTACGGCGGATCATTCTACACAGAGCCCCGCATTTCAATCGGATCAAAGTAGCTTACTTCGTTATGGTAGCTGTAGTGTTCATATGTTTTCTGCGGCCTGATTCGAGACATGATGTCGATACGGTCTCCTACATTCTCTCAATGATCATCTGCTCTTTGTTCGTTTTTTTCTCCACTCCGACCGACAGGGAACTAAAGGCAACGATATGGGTGCTCACGGCCGCAGCTGTTTTTTTCTCCCTTTATACCCTTCTTTTCACCATTTATCCTGATTTCTATTGGAAGCTAATCTTCCCGCACCTCTCCGTAGAAACACAGGTCATGACTCGGTATTATGTGCCGCGCGGTTATTCGATCCCGGTTGGTGGCAGCTATACTTTCGTGGATTATTTGATTGCACTGGCGCTGCCGCTGTCTCTTGCAATGTTCTTTTCTAAAAAGAAAACAAAATGGGTCGCAATACCGGTCGTCATTATATGCTATCTGTATCTAGCCGCTGCGATTCTGATTGGCCGCAGGGGCGAGATGCTTTCTCTCATAGGTGCTTTCGGACTCGTTATCCTGTTCTCCATGAATTTCAAAAACGGAAAAGCAGTTGCCAAACGCGCTGTTGCCGGAGTGCTCCTTTTTGTAGTGTTCGGTTTAATGCTTACTTCATTTGCACTGATCGGCATCGCTCCGAGATATAAGGAAACTGTAGAAAAGGTTTATGCGAACATCCAGATTGATATAAGAGAAAGAGAAGCCAATAAACCCATACCGGTTGTTCCAGAGGGGCCGGCAGAAAGCGATCCTTCTGCTTTCACTCCCACGGAGCGTAAGGATATATCATCCGGACGTATGCAATTGTGGGAAATTGCCTGGGACCAGTTCATAAAGCATCCCGTCATAGGAATTGGTTGGGGCGGTTTTGCAGATCAGGTTAGTGAAGAGTTTAATCAGGCGCATGCCGGCGGCGGTCAGCAAAATGTCGTGAATGTCCATAACTGTTATTTACAGTTTTTATGCGAGACAGGCATTATTGGCGGCGCTCTCATATTGGTTCCTTTCTTATATATTTTCATTCTTTCAATTGTCCAGATGCTTCGGTCTTCGTCAAAAGATAAAAAACTCACACGTCTGTTGAGTACCCTTTCGTTTGGCGGACTGAGCTTTTTCCACCTTGTCTCGATACTTGATATGTCGTTCTATCAATACAAATTCTGGGCATTCTACGGAATACTGATTCTGTCGTCGTATGCTGCGCTCGAGAGAGATGGTTTTGATTCACGCGATTATTTCGGGCATACAATGACGAAGTTTTCCAATTTTATAAACCGTCTATTCTCAAAGAGAATCGATCATAAGACGGGAGATGTGGAATGAGAGCCGTTTTGCTAAAATTCAAAAGCATGCCGGAAACACTGAAGGCAACATTCGTTTTTGCAGTCGCTTCATTTGCCACCAGCGGGATCAATTATATAACCACACCGATCTTTACGCGGATACTGTCAAAGTCAGAATACGGGCTGATTTCCGTTTACAATTCCTGGTATGACGTTATCAAGGTCGTCGCAGCAATGACGCTGATCTTTCCCGGCATTCTGAACGTCGGATTATATGATCATTCGGATAACAGATACAAGTATCTGTCCTCCATGCTCGGAATCACTTCGGTTTCCACTCTGGCGCTTGTTGTAATCTATGCTGTGTTTTTCCGGGGCATCAATGCACTGATTGGGCTTCCGCCCCTTCTCATGGTGTTGATGCTTGCGATGTGCATGTTCGCCCCCGCAACCACATTCTGGACGTTCAAGCAGCGCTATGAATTCCGCTATAAGATCACTTTTTTTGTTGCGGTCGGATCAGCGCTTCTTGCACAGATACTGTCGATTGCGGCCGTTCTGCTGGCAAAACGGTATACGGACTGGAACCTGGCCGTTGTTCGGCTGTGGGCTGCCGGCGCAGTAAACCTGATAGTCGCCGCCATTCTGTTCATACATATTCTGAAACAGGGCGGGAAGATCGTTGATCTGCCGCTGTGGAAAAAGACGTTTATCGTCGCGATACCTCTTATCCCGCATTATCTCGGAAGTGTGGCGCTAACCTCTACCGACCGTATCATGATCGAGCGTATGGAGGGACTGGACAAGACGGGCATCTATTCGCTGGCGGCCATTCTCTCCGCCATCGGCGTCCTTCTGTGGCGGGCTCTCAGCGTGACCTTTACTCCTTACATCAACGCCAAACTCGGCGAAAGAGATTTCAAGGCGATACGCGAAAACGTCAAACCTCTTCTCGTTATGGTCGGCCTGACATGCGTCCTCGTTTCTCTCGCTGCACCGGAGATTATCAGGATCCTCGCAACAGACGATTATCTGCAGGGAGTATACGTTGTTCCTCCGATTGCGGCCGGAATCTATATTCACGCAATGTATGACAATTTTACCGCCATCTCTTTCTTCCATAAAAACAGTGTCGGCATCATGATTGCGACGCTCATTGCGGCTGCGACAAACATCGTTCTGAACTATTTCTGTATCCGCCGATTTGGCTTCATTGCCGCCGGATATACGACACTTGTTTCAAATCTGGTGCTGACGGGAATGCATTATTTCAATGCCCGCAGGATCGAAAAGGAGAAAGTCTTCAGCCCGTTGTTTTCCTTGTTGAGTGTTATCGCAGTCACTTTATTGTGTCTGGCGGCCAATCTGACATACGCTCTCTCCTGGCTCCGCTGGATCATTTTTGCTGCTGTATTCTGTGCCTTGATCTGCTTCCTGCCGCGGCTTCTGCGAACGATCTCTAAAATGAAAGCATAGAAGCTGCCACAGTAATCCATTCTGACAATCTCTTCATGCAGATGCTTTCATAGTAATGGCCGCGATTATTGAAATATTCGCAAAGAGGGGAGGGAACCATATGGATCTGGGGAGAATAAGCAGATACCGAACGGAAATCATGGGACTTGCATGTATGTATATCGTCGCATTCCATAATATTTTCGACTGGCCTGCCGCTTTCCGTCCGTTGAAATACCTTCTTTCTGCCGGGAATATCGGCGTGGAAGTATTCCTCATTATGTCCGGAATCGGACTGTATTTCGCCTATTACAGGAATGATGAGACAAAAGAATTCTATAAACGCCGTTTTGTTAGACTTCTGGTTCCGTATGTGCTCCTCGGTCTGCCGTACTATCTTTGGTGGCATCTGGTAGGAGGGAATCATTTTCTCCTGTCATTTACAAATCTTGCTTTTCCGATTGATGGCTTAAAGACCACCTGGTTTATTTTTGCGATTGCTACTTTTTACCTTGTTTTTCCGCTGATATTTAAACTTCAGAATCGCGAATGCCGTATTGCCGGTAATGTGCTAAACCGGACGGCTGTAACCTATATTTGCTGTACTGTATGGTTCGTGCTGCTTCTTGTTCTGCAAAAGACAGCTCCGACCTTTTACAGCAACAGTGAGATCTGGCTGACCCGTTTTATCATTTTTATGCTCGGATGCTGGTTCGGGAAATATGTGAAAGAAGGGGCACGGATTCCGACGGCTCTCGTCTGGGGCTTGATCTGTTCTTTTCTGATCTACATTTTTATATTTGTTCAGGATGTACGAGTCTCCACCTTCTAGAGCAGGATGATTTATATACCTCTTTCTTTCGGTGTTGTATTTCTATTTGTCTTTCTTTCCTCCCTGTTCGAAAGGATCCGGATGGGAAAGGTCTTTCGTTTTTTTGGCGAACGTTCGCTTGAGATCTATATGAGTCAGGTCATGATTCTAAATATCTATCTTCACTATTTTGGACGTAAGAAGATAGATCGCTGGGATCTGGTGAGTTATATCATCGTCATTGCAGCGGCTGTTTTGCTTGCAACACTGATCCATCCCCTTGTAAAGAAGATCAGTACCATCATTCTGGCTTCCCGGAACAAACAGGGACGGGAAGGAGATGCCGCGCAATGAAACTGGCGACGAATGACCTGAGCACATACAGATCTGAAATTATGGGACTGGCATGCCTGTATGTGATTTTTACACATAATTTCTTCAACTGGCCGGATAGACTTATCTCTTTGCGTCGGTTTGCCAACTGCGGAAACATCGCGGTTGAGATTTTTTTGATTCTGTCCGGTATCGGCCTGTTCTATTCTTTTCAGCGGAATAGTGCTTTGGGCGACTACTATAAAAGACGTATCGTCCGGATTCTGGTCCCATATCTACTTATTGCCGTTCCGTTCTATCTGTGGCGGAATGCCGTCGGCGAGGGAGTATTCTGGAAGGATATACTGAATATATCTCTCTTTGAAATGGGTTCCAAATACACTTGGTATCCCGTACTTGCGCTTTTGTGCTATCTGATCTTCCCAGCGGTCTACCATTTGCAGAATCATCCGATATCAGTTCTCAACAGAAAAGCAGATAACGATATTCTCACTCTCCTGTGCTGCGTTCTCTGGTTTATCTTGTTGTTCGCTTTTGATAAACTGGCTCCTGAATCCTTCATGCACAGTGAAATCGTATGGACGCGCCTGCCGATCTTTATTATTGGATGTCGCCTTGGCTCCATCGTATATGATAATAAAGAATTGCCAAAGGGTTCGGTCGCAGCATCAGTGTTCCTTATCGCTGTATATCTCTATCAGTTTCGGAGTCAGATAACACTGTCTGCTTTCTGGATCCGCATGTCCTATGTTCCGATGTCATTTGCTTTTCTTATAGTATTTACTGCAATGGCCAAGATAGCTGCCGGGACAGCGGCCGGCACAGTATTGAGGTTCCTCGGCAATCGTTCATTTGAGATCTATCTCGTTCATATCATGCTGATCTATTTATGGAGATACTACGTTCGTCCCGAAGTTTTTGATCGGTTTGAGATTATCTCATTCGCTTTGATTATTGCCGTATCTGTAGGAGTATGCTCAATTCTTCATATACTGGTTTCTGCTATAAGCAGTCTCTTGCTGAAACACCGGTCAAAAACATGATTCATACCGGGTTTCGGCCCGGAGCTATCTGGTCCTTTTAACGTCACTCGTTATTCTGATGATAGGAGATATGTCTCATATGAACAGGTTTATCGTCGAAAGGTCTGTACTTGAGAACAACATAAGGATACTGTTGAATGAAATAACGTCCTGCAAGGTCAGGGGAGTCGTCAAGGGAAACGGTTACGGCCTTGGAATGATCCCCTTTGCGGAGACGCTGAAGAACAAAGGCCTCGATTCCTTTGCCGTCACCATGGCCGAAGATGCCTCTGAGCTCGCGGATCACGGGTTTGGCCGGGACATTCTGATGCTCCGGTCCACCGACGATCCGGAGGAACTGGATACGCTGATCGGTGCAGATGCGGTCCTGACCGTCGGAAGTGCGAGGACATGGTCCGCCGTCACGGAAGCATGCAGGCGAAACGGGAAAAACGCCAGGGTGCACCTCTATTTCGACTGCGGCATGTGCAGGGAAGGATTCGATATGGAGGATGTCGCCCACGTCCTTCCCATACTGAAGGACAACGGCCCTGTAACGGTTTCCGGCGTCTATACTCATTTCCCGCGCGCCGGCGGTCCTGCCGATCATACGAAGACCAGATTTGACCGCTTCATGAAGACGGTGGATCTCCTGAAGGCTTCCGGATGGAACGGCGAAGTCCACTGTGCGAATTCCATTGCCGCCATGCGGTTTCCGGATATGCGGCTCGACAGCGTCCGTATCGGGAGCGCATTTCTCGGCAGGGTCAGCTACGACGGCGCACCTGACAGAGGCCTCCGCCCTGTGGGATTTCTGGAATGCGGGATCAGCGACATCAGGACAGTCCGGAAAGGGGAGAGCATCGGCTACGGCGGTATCTGGACGGCGGGACGCGAATCCAGGATTGCCGTGCTTGACGCCGGATATTTCGAAGGGATCAACACAGAGATCGGACGTGAAATGTTTTCAGCATCAGATCACATCAGAGCGGCCCTGTCGCCGATCAAGCGCATGATCAGGGGAGGAGGGCTGTATGCCACTGTCAACGGAAAACGTGTTCCGGTGGTCGGCAGAGTCGCCATGCAGCAGACGATGCTTGACGTTACGGACGTGCCGTGTTCCGTGCATGACAGAGCTGTACTCCCGTGCAATCCGCTCCTTGTCAGAAACGTTAAGATCGAATACAGATAAAAAAGCGCTGACGACTGTCAGCGCTTTTTCCATTATGAATTAAAGGATTAATCTCTCGCGGCGATCAGACTGTCCACATACTGCCGTGCCGCTCTCGCAGACCTGTTCGCACGGGTAAGAGCGAAACGTTCCGCGCCGAGATCAAGCTCCTCCTGCGGAATGTCGATCCCGGCCTGTTCGGCAAGATGATGTACGATGTTCAGATACGTGAACTTGTCCGGCCTACGGAACAGGACCTGTATACCGAAACGTTCCGAAAGGGAAACGGTCTCCTGCATCGTGTCGTTCCGGTGGATGTCGTCGCCGGCACGTCCCGAGAAGCTCTCGCGCACCATATGGCGGCGGTTGCTCGTGGCATAGATGGCCACGTTGCGGGATTTTGCAGACACGGAACCTTCCAGGATCGCCTTGAATGCAGCAAAATTGTCGTCGTCGCTCTGGAATGACAGGTCGTCGATGAAGAGAATGAACTTCAGCGGGTTCTCGGAGAGCATTCCCATGACGGAAGGTATGACCTTCAGCTGTTCCTTCCTCACTTCGAGAATCCTGAGTCCCTCGTCCTTCAGTTCGTTCACGACGGCTTTGATGGTTGAGGACTTTCCGGTACCTGCGTCGCCGGTGAGAAGGATATTTGCCGCCGGCTTTCCTGCGAGAAGGGCGCGGGTATTGTCCATGATGATGCCCTGTTCGCGCTTGTAATCTATCAGATCGCTCAGGCGCTGGGTATCCGGATTGACAACGGGTATGACCGTTCCTTCATCGTCGACATGAAACATGTAATACCTTGACCAGATACCGTATCCGAAGCGTGAGATGTCTGCCGTACGTTTCATATACACGCCCGCAATGTCGGAATGACCCGTTTCAAAGGAAGGCAGGTATCCGGACCATTCCAGCGGATCCGTGAGCTCGCCGGACGTAAGATCGGCGATCTTCTGAAGGATAACCAGTTCAGAGCGGACCGCTTCCGACAGGCTGTCTGCGACAGCCTGTTTTCTGCTGACCGCACGGATATATACATTTTCATCGTCATTGACGATGCTCTGTATGTATGCGGCCAGATTGGGCTCATGCGCCCCGATGAGCGTAGACACAAAGGCGCAGTAACGGTCAGCGCTCACGACGGGAGAGTCGGACGCGCATCCCTCAAGATAGGACCGCAGAGACAGTAAAACCGGATCATTCAGAAGGGACCGGAAAACGGTCAGAGTATGCAGCTGCTGCCCCAGCTCAGTCAGACGCCCCGCGGTCATTTCTGATTGATAATTGCCCCTGTGGCTCCGCTGGAGACCATGGAGGCGTACCTCTTCAGGTACCCGGTCAGATTCTGCGTCTTCGGAGAAAACGCCTCTCTGCGGCGCTGAAGCTCCTCCTCGGAGACCTTGAGTTCAAGACGGTACTCGGGAATGTTGATGCTGATGATATCGCCTTCCTGCACGAGTCCGATCACGCCTCCGCTCGCTGCTTCGGGAGATACATGCCCGATGCAGGCGCCTCTCGTAGCGCCGGAGAATCTTCCGTCGGTGATGAGCGCGACGCTGGAACCGAGTCCCTGCCCCATGATGGCCGAGGTGGGATTCAGCATCTCCCGCATACCGGGGCCGCCTTTCGGACCTTCGTAACGGATGACCACGACATCGCCGGGCCGGATCTGACCGGCATTGATCGCTGCCTGAGCCTCTTCTTCGGAATCGAAGACGCGGGCGGGTCCCTCGTGCACGAGCATCTCGGGAGCTACGGCGCTGCGCTTTACGACTCCGCCGTCGGGAGCAAGATTGCCCTTCAGAACGGCAATGCCGCCGGTGGGAGAATAGGGATCCTCCACGGGACGGATGACCGTCGGATCGAGATTGACGGCGTCCTCGATGTTCTCACCAAGCGTTTTTCCCGTGCAGGTCATAACGGTGAGATCCAGGAGGCCTTTCTTTGAAAGCTCTTTCAGAACGGCATATACGCCGCCGGCCTCGTTCAGATCCTCCATGTAGGTCGGACCCGCAGGAGCGAGATGACAGAGGTTCGGGGTCTTCTCGGAGATCGCGTTGGCCATGTCCAGATTGAACTCGACCTCACATTCGTTGGCGATGGCGGGAAGATGCAGCATGGAGTTGGTGGAGCAGCCGAGCGCCATATCCGCGGTGAGCGCGTTGTACAGCGCCTGTTTCGTCATGATGTCCCTGGCGCGGATGTTCTTGCGGACGAGTTCCATGACCTGCATGCCGGCCCTCTTGGCCAGATCGATCCTCGCGGAATAGGGGGCAGGGATCGTTCCGTTGCCGCGGAGTCCCATGCCCAGGACCTCCGTGAGGCAGTTCATGGAATTGGCGGTATACATGCCAGAGCAGGAACCGCAGGAGGGACAGGTCTTTTGGACGAACTCTTCGAGCTTCGCGTCGTCGATCTTGCCCGCGGCGTATGCGCCCTGCGCTTCGAACATGCTGGACAGGGAGGTCTTCTTTCCGCCGACGCGTCCGGCCAGCATCGGGCCTCCGCTGACGAAGATGGTAGGCAGGTTCAGGCGTGCCGCAGCCATGAGCAGTCCGGGAACGTTCTTGTCGCAGTTCGGGATCATGACGAGGCCGTCAAATCCGTGCGCCATGACCATCGCCTCTGTGGAGTCCGCGATAAGGTCGCGGGTAACGAGTGAATATTTCATACCGATATGTCCCATGGCGATGCCGTCGCAGACCGCGATGGCAGGGAACACGATGGGAGTTCCGCCGCCCATGGCGACGCCGAGCTTTACCGCCTCGGTGATCTTGTCCAGATTCATGTGTCCCGGAACAATCTCGTTGAAGGAACTCACGATGCCGATCAGGGGCCGGCGCTGCTCTTCCTCGGTGAGTCCGAGCGCACGGTACAGGGAACGGTGGGCGGCATTCTGATAGCCGTCGATAAGCGTATCCTTGATCATAAGTGTAAAACCTCGTTTTCTGATTGAGTCGGTTGTAATGCAGAATGCACCCGCAGTTTCGTGCGGGTGCAGTCCTTATTATCATGAGTGATCAGTTGTTGATCAGTTTGTCCTCATCGCTCCAGCTGTACAGCTTGCGAATCTCCGCGCCGACGACCTCGGAGGGATGCTCGGAAGCCAGCTTGCGCATGGCGTTGAAATGCACCTGGGCGCCGGAATCGGACATATCCAGCAGGAACTCCTTAGCGAACGTGCCGTCCTGGATATCCTTCAGGATCTTCTTCATCGTCTGCTTGGTCTCGGGGGTGATGATCTTGGGACCGGTCACATAGTCGCCATACTCGGCGGTATTGGAGATGGAATAGCGCATTCCGGCGAAACCGGACTGATAGATCAGGTCAACGATCAGCTTCATCTCGTGGATGCACTCGAAATAGGCGTTGCGTGGATCGTAGCCTGCCTCGACCAGGGTCTCGTATCCGGCCTGCATGAGGGCGCAGACGCCGCCGCAGAGGACAGCCTGTTCGCCGAACAGGTCGGTCTCGGTCTCGGTGCGGAAAGTGGTCTCCAGAACGCCTGCACGGGCGCCGCCGATGCCGAGGGCATAGGCAAGTCCGATCTCCAGCGCGTCGCCGGTCGCATCCTGCTCAACGGCGATGAGGCAGGGAACACCCTTGCCGGCCTGATACTCGCTGCGGACGGTGTGTCCGGGGCCCTTCGGGGCGATCATGATGACGTTGACGTCCTTCGGCGGCTTGATGCAGCCGAAATGGATATTGAAGCCGTGTGCGAAGGCGAGGGTCTTGCCCGGAGTGAGGTTCGGCTCGATGCTTTCCTTGTAGAGCTTGGCCTGCTTTTCGTCGTTGATCAGGATCATGATAAGATCCGCATGAGCTGCAGCGTCTGCCGCGGTCATGACCGTGAGGCCCTGGCTCTCTGCCTTGGCCCAGCTTTTGGATCCTTCATAAAGACCGACGATGACGTTCACGCCGCTCTCCTTCAGGTTCAGCGCGTGGGCGTGCCCCTGGGAACCGTAGCCGATGATGGCGACGGTTTTGCCCGCCAGATACTGAAGATCACAGTCCTGCTGATAGAAAATCCTTGCGTCTGCCATAGTTGATTACCCCTTTTCCTTTTTCTAGTGAATTTATTTTTTTACAGATTGATCGCCTGACGGAGCGTGTCTCCGCCGCGTTCCAGCGTACCGACGCCGGTACGGCAGATCTCGATGATGTTGTAGTCGCGCATCAGTTCAACGAATTCGTCGATCTTCTTGCGCTTGCTGGTCAGCTGAAAGATAATGCTGGCCTTGGAATAGTCCACGGTCTCTGCGCCAAAGGCGACGGCCGCGTCCAGGACGTCTCTGCGGGTCTCCGGGTTGTTTTCCACCTTGATGAGCAGGACCTCGCGGCTGATGGAGGTCAGTTCATCGAGCTCCTTGATGGAGACGACGTCGGGCAGTTTGTACAGCTGGTCGATCAGCTGGTCCTTGGTCCTCTCGTCACCGGCAGAAATGACCGTGATGCGGGAATACTCGTCGGTCTCCGTTTCGCTCACGTTCAGGGAAGCGATATTGAACTGGCGGCGGCGGAACATGCTGGTGACGCGGTTCAGCACGCCGAATTTGTTCTTGACGAGAATGGCGATTGTAAAGCTGTTCACGTTCAGTCACCTGCCTTTGCATCCGTGATGATATCGTCCATGGAGCCTCCGGGAGGCAGCATGGGAAGAACGAACTCATCCTTGTCGATGTCGCACTCGATGAAGTACGGGCCGTCGGCTTCGAAAGCGCGGGTGAGCGCCTGATCCAGGCCGTCGATGGAATCGACCCGTTCACCCTTTACGCCGAAAGCGTCGGCGAGTTTCACAAAGTCCGTCTTCCTGTTCGTCGTGGTGTTTGAGTAGTGCTTGTCAAAGAAGAGCGTCTGCCACTGGCGGACCATGCCGAGAACTCCGTTGTTCATCAGGACGATGACGACCGGAACGTTGTAGGTGGCTGCGGTGGCAAGTTCATTCAGGTTCATTCCGAAGCTTCCGTCGCCGGTAATCAGGACTGTGCGGAGTCCGGTGCCGTAGGCGGCTCCCATCGCGGCGCCCATGCCGAAGCCCATCGTTCCCAGACCGCCGGAGGAGATGAAGGTCCTCGGGTTCCGGAACTCGAGACTCTGGGCCGCCCACATCTGATGCTGGCCGACGTCGGTCGCCACGGGAGTGGTGGGGGAGAGATGGCGGTTCACGGTCCGGATCACGTTCCTGGGCGTCATGCCGGGACGCGTATCGGTGCGCTGCGCCTCCTCGTCGCGGTACTTCTGCACCTGCGCCTGCCATTCCGGATTCTTCTTCTGTTCGAGAAGGGGAATGAGCTTCTGTAGCGTCAGCGCGACATCGCCGCGCAGGCCGTTGGTATCGGGAACGTTCTTGCTCAGTTCGGCGCCGTCGATGTCGATATGGACGATCTTGGTGCCGATGGCAAACTTGGAGAGGTTTCCGGTGGAACGGTCGTTGAACCGGTTGCCGAGAGCAATGATCAGATCAGCGTTGTGCATGGCGACGGAACTGGCGTAATGACCGTGCATGCCCTGCATCCCGAGGAATCTCGGATGAGACGTGGGAATGGCGGAAAGGCCCATCATGCTGCATCCGATGACGCCGTCGACCTTCTCGGCCAGCTTCAGCACTTCCTTCTCGGCTTCTCCGGCGATGACGCCCCCGCCGACATAGATGAAAGGCTTTTTCGCCTCGTTGATGGTCTTGGCCGCCTCCTGGATGCGGATATCCTTGGCCGCGTTCTTCGGGTCCTTCTGATACGGCTGTTTGGGCTCGTATTCATACATGGCCGTCTGCACGTCTTTGGGAATGTCCACGAGGACGGGCCCGGGTCTGTCGGAAGAAGCCAGAACAAAAGCTTCCCGGACGGTCTCCTCCAGCTCATCGATGGAACCGACGAAATAGTTGTGCTTCGTGATGGGAAGCGTGACGCCGGTGATATCTGTCTCCTGGAAGGCGTCTGTACCGATGGAGGAGTTGGGGACGTTTCCTGTGATCGCCACCATGGGAATGGAGTCCAGGAAAGCCGTGGCGATGCCGGTGACGAGGTTTGTCGCGCCCGGCCCGGACGTGGCGATGACGACGCCGACCCTGCCGGTGGCTCTGGCGTAACCGTCCGCTGCATGCGCGGCGCCCTGCTCATGGGCGGTAAGTACGTGCGTCAGCTCGTCCTGATACTTGTAAAGAGAATCGTAGATATTGATCACCTGGCCGCCGGGATAGCCGAACACGACATCGACGCCCTGATCGATCAGTGTGCGCACCAGGATATCTGACCCGGATAATTTCATGTTTTTCATCACCCCTGTAATGGATTCGCGGTCGGGATCCTCTCCCTCGCGGAAAACTGGAAATTTAAATTACATAATAATGCCGGTATTCGGAAAAGTCAATTCCGGAATCGTACGAAAACCGGGCTTTATACGCCCTTTTCCACATAGGCGGCGATCCGGTCTCCCATCTCGCGGCATCCGATCTTCCTGCAGTTTTCGGCTCCGCTCTCCGGCATGATGTCCGCACAGCGCCATCCGTCCGTGAGGGCCGCCGAAACGGCGTTCTCGACAGCGTCCGCCTCGGCCGGCATGTCGAAACTGAAGCGCAGCATCATGGCTGCGGCGAGGATGGTGCCGATGGGATTGGCTATATCCATGCCGGCGATGTCCGGCGCAGACCCGTGGATGGGCTCGTACAGTCCGCAGCTGGTATCTCCCAGGCTGGAGCTGGGGATCATGCCGATGGATCCCGTGATCATGGATGCTTCGTCGGACAGGATGTCTCCGAACATGTTCTCGGTGACGATCACGTCGAACTGGGAGGGATCCTTTACGATCTGCATCGCGCAGTTGTCTACCAGCATGTCCGAGAGCTCCACGTCCGGATACTCCGCGGCCAGACGGTGCATGACCGATCTCCACAGACGGCTGGAATCCAGAACGTTGCTTTTCTCGACGCTGGTGAGCTTTCCGCGGCGTTTTCTCGCGGTCTCGAAGCCGATCCTCCCGATGCGCTCGATCTCTTTCTCCGAATATACCAGCACATCCGTCGCGACGGCCTGACCGTCGACGGTCTCCGTCCGGTGCTCACCGAAGTAGATGCCGCCGATCAGTTCGCGTACGATGATGAAATCGATCCCTCTGGCGACCGTGTCGGGACGGAGAGGGGAGGCGGAAGCCAGCTGAGGCCAGATCTTCGCGGGGCGGTTGTTCGAATACACGCCCATGCCCGCTCTCAGCCGCAGCAGGTCCTTTTCCGGCCTCTTGTCGCCGGGAAGGTCGTTCCACTTCGGTCCGCCGATGGCGCCGAAGAGGACGGAATCGCTGGCCAGGCATTTCTCGAGCATGGCCGGGGGAAGGGGATCTCCCCATTTGTCATAGGCGCATCCGCCCATGTCCACCTCATCATAGGTGAACGTGTGTCCGAACCGTCTGCATACGGCGTCCAGTACCTTGATGGCTTCGGCGACGATCTCGGGGCCGATGCCGTCTCCCCGGATCACTGCGATCTTCTTCTCCATCCGGTCAGTCACCGTCCTTTTCCGCACGAAGGGAGGCGAGCAGGCCGCCCTTCTCTATGATGTTCTGAATGAACGGAGGGAAGGCCTGGGCCTGGAATACTTTCCCGGTGGTGATGTCGGTAATCACGCCCGTGTCGAAATCCACGGAGACGCGGTCTCCCTTCTCGATCGCCTCCGCGGCCTCCTCGCATTCCAGGATGGGGAGACCGATGTTGATCGCGTTGCGGTAGAAGATGCGGGCAAAGCTCTTGGCGATCACGCAGCCCGTGCCGCACGTGCGGATCACGAGAGGCGCGTGCTCGCGGGAGGATCCGCAGCCGAAATTCCAACCGGCGACGATCACGTCGCCTTTCTCTACATCTTTGACAAAAGAGGTGTCGATATCCTCCATGCAGTGAGCGGAAAGCTCGACCGCATCGGTGATGTTTAGATATCTGGCCGGGATGATGACATCGGTATCCACATTGTCGGGATATTTGAATGCTTTCCCTTCTGTCTTCACGTAAGATCCCTCCTGTCAAACAGCTTCCGGACATACGATGTGTCCGGCGACAGCGCTGGCTGCGGCAGTTGCCGGGCTGGCCAGATAGACCTCGCTGTCAACATGTCCCATTCTTCCGACAAAGTTCCGGTTCGTCGTGGAGATGCAGCGCTCACCGGCCGCCAAAACGCCCATATGCCCGCCGAGGCACGGACCGCAGGTGGGGGTGGAGACGATGGCGCCGGCATCTATAAACGCGGTGGCGTAGCCTTTCTCGATCATCTCGCGGTAGATGGCCATCGTACCCGGGATGATGATGCAGCGCACGCCGTCCGCGACCTTTTTCCCGTTCAGATAACGGTAGGCCGCCTCCATATCCTCCATGCGTCCGTTCGTGCAGGAGCCGATAACGACCTGGTCGATCCGGATATCCTCAAGCTCGGAAGCAGGTCTCGTGTTTTCTGGTAGGTGAGGGCAGGCAACCACGGGCACCAGGGTTGAAAGATCAATGGTGATGGTCTTCTCGTATTCCGCGTCCTCATCCGCCGCATAAAATACGGGGGTGCGCTGTCCGCGGCCCTTGAGATAGGCCATCGTCACGTCATCCACAGGGAAGATCCCGTTCTTTCCGCCCGCTTCGATGGCCATGTTGCAGATGCAGAGCCTGTCATCCATGGAAAGGGAAGAAACGCCCTCACCGGTGAATTCCATGGAACGGTAGAGTGCGCCGTCCACGCCGATCTTTCCGATGATCGTGAGGATCACGTCCTTGCCGGAACAATTGGAAGGGAGCCGGCCCTTCAGTTCGAAACGGATGGCGGACGGGACCTTGAACCAGGCCATGCCTGTCGCCATGCCTGCGGCCATGTCCGTCGAGCCCACGCCGGTGGAAAACGCGCCGAGAGCCCCGTAGGTGCAGGTATGGGAATCCGCGCCGATCACGCAGTCTCCCGCGGTCACGATGCCCTGCTCGGGAAGAAGGGCGTGTTCGATCCCCATCTTTCCGACGTCATAGAAATGAGTCATGCAGTTTTCGCAGGCGAACTGACGGCACTGCTTCGCGTTCTCCGCGGACTTTATATCCTTGTTCGGTACAAAGTGGTCCATGACAAAACAGACCTTGTCCTTGTCGAAGACCTTTGTGAATCCGGCCTTTTTGAACTCGTTGATGGCGACCGGGGTGGTGATGTCGTTGCCCATCACCAGATCCAGCTTCGCGTTGATCAGCTGGCCGGCGGAAACTTCGGGAAGTCCCGCGTGCGCGGCCAGGATCTTCTGGGTCATCGTCATTCCCATATTCTCGTCCTCCCTGTGCTGGTCACTCGTCGAGGACCATGTTGTTGACAGCGGACATCAGGGCTTCGAGACTTGCCTTCATGATGTCGGTGTTGGTGCCGGCTCCCCAGTAGGTCCGGCCTTTCTCGTCCTCGATCCCGATGTAGGCGGCGGCTATACTGGCCGAATCCGCGCCCATCATGCTGTGCTCCGTGTAGACGGTGAGATTGAAGTCTCTCCCCGTGAACTTTTTCAGCAGGTTGGTCGAAGCGTTCAGCGGCCCGTTGCCTTCCGCCGTCACGGTCTCCACGCGGTCACCCCACGTGGCCTGTGCGGTGAGCACGAGACCGCCCTCGTCCGGATGGGCGTATTTCCGTCCGGTGAGGAATACGGGTCCCTCGCGGAAGTACAGGCTTCGGAAAATGGCAAGGACGTCGCTGACCTTCAGCTCACGGTGCTCCTTGTCCGAAATATCCTTGCAGCAGTAGCTGAGATGCTCGCGCATCTTGGCCGGCAAGCTGTAGTCATAGGTCTGTTCGAGCAGATAGCCGATGCCGCCCTTGCCGGACTGGGAGTTGACGCGGATGACGTCGGCGTCATAGGTGCGCCCGATATCCGTCGGGTCGATGGGGATGTAAGGGCAGTCCCAGCGGTGATTGCCGTGCTCGGACCGCCAGGTCATGCCTTTCGCGATAGCGTCCTGGTGGCTTCCGGAGAACGCTGCGAATACCAGCGATCCGGCGTACGGCGCCCGGTCATAGACCTTCATCCGGGTGCACTTCTCATAGATCCTTGCCAGGGCAGGGATATCGGAGAAGTCCAGATGAGGATCGATACCGTGGGAATACATGTTCAGGGCGAGGGTGATGATATCCACGTTGCCGGTGCGCTCTCCGTTTCCGAACAGCGTGCCCTCGATGCGCTGCGCGCCGGCCAGGATGGCCAGCTCCGTATCCGCAACGCCCGTTCCGCGGTCGTTGTGCGGATGTGTGGAGATCGTCACATGTTCCCTGTATTTGATGTTCTTGCAGATGTACTCGATCTGACTGGCGTAGACGTGAGGCATGCTCATCTCCACGGTGACAGGCAGATTGATGATCACGTTGTTGTCGGGGCCCGGCTCCAGAACGTCCAGGACGGCGTTGCAGACCTCCAGGGAGTATTCCGGCTCCGCTCCGGTGAAGGACTCGGGGGAGTATTCGAACCGGAAATTGCCCTCGTATTCCGACGCCAGCTGCTTTACGAGTTTCGCGCCGTCTACGGCGATCTGCTTGATCTCCGCTTTGTCCATCTTGAAGACCTGTTCGCGCTGGGCGACGCTGACGGAATTGTAGAAGTGGATGATGGCGCTGGGCGCCCCCTTGCATGCCTCGAACGTCTTGCGGATGATATGCTCGCGGCACTGAGTCAGGCACTGTACCGTGACGTCGTCCGGGATCATGTGCTGGTCGATAAGGGTGCGGAGGAAATCGAACTCCGTCTCGCTGGAGGCGGGGAAACCCACCTCGATCTCCTTGAAGCCGACCTTCACAAGCATCTTGAAGAATTCGAGCTTCTCCGCCATGTTCATCGGAATGATCAGGCTCTGGTTGCCGTCGCGCATGTCAACGCTGCACCAGATGGGAGCCTTCTCGATGTGATCCTTTCTTACCCAGTCGTAATTGTCGCCGGGGGCGGGGAAGTACCCCGGACGGTATTTCGTAGCATCCATCATAGTCGTATTCTCCTATTTAAAGATCTGTAGTGTTCGGTCAGCTACAGGCTCACGCCTGCGTGTTCTTGAATCCCGCGTCCGCCAGCGCCGTGGAGATGGCCTGGACGTGTTCGTAGTTCCTGGTCTCCATGGAGATGCGGAGGACGCAGCCGTTGATGCTCTCCGTGCTTCCGGTCTGCTCGTAGCTGACGCCGGTGACGTTTCCGCCCTGCTCGGCGATGATCCGCGATACCTCGCGAAGCTGTCCCGGCTTGTCCACAAGCTCGATTGCGAGCAGGCTCTTTCTTCCGGATTTGATGAGGCCTCGTTCGATGACGCGGGAAAGGCTGGTGACGTCGATGTTGCCTCCGGAGACGACGCTGACCACCTTTTTCCCGGCGATGGGGAGCTTGTCGAACATGGCCGCCGCAACGGAAACGGCGCCGGCTCCTTCCGCGGTCATCTTCTGTTTTTCGATGAGCGCAAGTATCGCGGCGGCGATCTCATCCTCGGATACCAGACAGATATCATCAACGTATCTGTTCACGAGTTCGAAAGTGTTCTCTCCCGGCTGCTTCACGGCGATACCGTCGGCGATGGTGGAAACGGAAGCAAGCGATTCGATCTTTCCGTTCCTGACGGAATTGTACATACTGGGGGCGCCGGCCGCCTGAACACCGTAGACCTTGGTCTTCGGACTGACGGACTTTACCGCACAGGCGATGCCGGATATGAGGCCGCCGCCGCCCACGGGAACGATGATGGCGTCCACGTCATCCAGCGCCTGTATGATCTCGAGGCCGATGGTGCCCTGCCCGGCAATGACGTCCTCGTCGTCGAAGGGATGAACGAAGGTATAACCCATCTCATCCCGGAGTTCAAGAGCCTTCCGGTAGGCGTCATCATAGACGCCGTTAACGAGACACACGTCCGCACCGTAGGCCTTTGTCGCCTCCACTTTTGAAATCGGAGCCGAATCCGGCAGGCAGATCAGGGAACGGATCCCGTACTTCGAAGCTGCGAGAGCGACTCCCTGCGCGTGGTTTCCGGCAGAGCAGGCGATAACGCCGCGCTCTTTCTCCTCAGGTGTAAGGTTTGCGATCTTATATCCGGAACCTCGTACTTTGAAGGAGCCGGTAATCTGGAGGCACTCCGGCTTGAGGAACAGGTCGCATGACGGCGCGATGCCGTTTGCCTTGATAACGAGCGTTTCCCGAAGAATATCCTTCAGGACCACCGACGCGTTGAAGATTCGATCCAAAGTAAGCATATCTGTCATCCTTTCTTTTTATCCGTAAAACAAGAAAGCCCGTCTCTCCTACGGAAATCCGTAAACAAAGAGACAGGACTAAAGACCTGCGGTACCACTCTTCTTGCCGCCGAAGCGACCACTCTGCGTGACTAACATCACTTTCTGGGATAACGGCCAGCTGCCGTCCCGCCTACTCAGACCTCGTCCGTTCAGCCAGGAAGCTCCAGGGAGAGCTCGCTGAATGTCCATCTGCCGGCTCGCACCATCCGCCGGCTCTCTGACATCTGGATAAACAGCTTTTTCCCTTTCAACGCATTTTTTGCATAATACCATCGGTCCCGGCGTATGTCAAGGTCTTATCTGATGATTTTTGCAGGTTCTTTCGGCAAATCCTGCAATTTCCGTAACGCCCTGTCTTTTCGGATTCCGTAACGCCCCGTCTTTTCGGATGATAGTGGACAATCCCTGCTTTGGGTGATATAGTATAGAATTGTATATTTATGAAAACAAATATCCTTCTTCATAATCCTGCACGGACAGGCTTGATAACAAAAGCTTTGCGGTGGCCATCTCGGCCGGGAGTGTGATATCCGTGAACAGCAACAATTTAAATGAACGGAAGAAAAAGACAGGTTTTGAACACTGGCATCTCATTTCGATCCTGCTCGTAATATACGATATTATCGCGGTCAATCTGGCCTACTTCCTCGGCCTGTGGCTGCGCTTCGATCTGCGGTTTGATTCGATTCCCGTCCGTTATCTCACAGCATGGGAGAAGTTTGTGCCGATCTACACAATCGTCTGCATTGCGGTCTTTTTCCTCCTGAAGCTGTATCAGAGCATATGGCGGTTTGCCAGCATTACCGAGCTGGTAAGGGTCGGCGTATCTTCCGTGATCACCGGCATCCTTCACACCGTGCTCATCACCGTCTTCTTCCTCCGCATGCCCATTTCCTATTACGTCATCGGGCTGATGCTGCAGTTCATCTTTGTTCTGGGCATCCGGTTTTCCTACCGGTTTCTGCTTATCATCCGCTCGAAGACGCGCGGTCCTTCCTTCAAGCACGTAATGATCATCGGGGCCGGTTCCGCAGGCCAGATGATCCTGCGTGACATCAAGCGCTCTTCCGAGATCCGCGAGCGTGTATTCTGCGTGATCGACGACAATCCCAACAAATGGAGCAGATATCTTGACGGCGTTCCCATCGTGGGCGGCCGGGACGACATTCTGTACAACGCAGATAAGTACAACATTGACAAGATCTACATTGCCATTCCCAGCGCTTCCGCCGCGGAACGGCAGGAAATCCTCAACATCTGCAAGGAGACCGGCTGCGAGCTGAAGAACCTGCCCGGAATGTATCAGCTGCTCCTGGGCGAAGTCAACGTCAGCGCCATGCGCGACGTATCCATCGAAGACCTGCTGGGAAGGGAACCCATCAAGGCGGATCTGAACGAGGTTTTCGATTTCATCCACGGCAAACGTGTACTCGTGACCGGCGGCGGGGGATCCATCGGCTCCGAGCTCTGCCGGCAGATCGCCGCTCATGACCCGGAGATGCTGATCATCTTCGATATTTATGAGAACAACGCCTATGACATCCAGCTGGAACTCCTGGAAAAGCATCCGGATCTCAATCTGCTGGTCGAGATCGGTTCCGTGCGCGACAGCAGGAAAGTGTTCCAGCTCTTCGAAGAACTGAAGCCGCAGATCGTGTATCATGCCGCAGCGCACAAGCATGTTCCCCTGATGGAGGATTCTCCCTGCGAAGCCATCAAGAACAACACGATCGGCACTTACAAGACGGCCTATGCCGCCATGGTGCACGGATGCGAGCGGTTCGTTCTCATCTCGACGGACAAGGCCGTGAATCCGACGAACATCATGGGCGCCAGCAAGCGCCTGTGCGAGATGATCATCCAGAGTTTCGACGCGAAGATCAAAACCGGAAAAGCAAACGAGATCCCCCAGCTCTTCACGCACGCCGGTGAAGAGAACTGCGACAAGGACGGCACCGGAGAGATCTTCAGAAACATCAGGACCGAATTCGTCGCCGTACGTTTCGGAAACGTACTCGGAAGCAACGGGTCCGTGATTCCCATATTCAAAAAGCAGATCGAGAAGGGCGGTCCTGTAACGGTCACCCATCCCGACATCATCCGTTACTTCATGACGATCCCCGAAGCCGTAAGCCTTGTCCTTCTCGCTGGCACCTATGCGCACGGAGGCGAGATCTTCGTCCTCGATATGGGCGCACCGATGAAGATCGACACGCTTGCCAGGAACATGATAAAGCTGTCCGGACTCAAGCCGGACGAGGATATCAAGATCGTCTATACCGGACTGCGCCCCGGCGAAAAGCTGTATGAGGAAAAACTCATGCAGGAGGAAGGACTGCGAAAGACGGACAACGATCTGATCCATATCGGCATGCCGGTTAAGATCGATTACAACGTCTTCTTCCACGAACTCATCGATCTGATGAAATCGGCGTATGCCAACAGGAAGGACATCAAGCAGCTGACGGAGAAGATCGTGGACACCTATCACCCCAGCAAATGATTCTCTGTTATACGAATCAGGATACCGCATAAAGCATTCGCCCGCCGGCCAGGCTGTACCAGAACCTGACCGGCGGGTTTTCTAAATGTGTGAAACGGGGACTATTCACTCGATTGGATCGCACAGGCTGCAGAAGGAGAGATCACTGACAGTCACTGCGTCCGGAGAGATGGATTCCGCTTCGTAAGACCATTCATACATGCTGTCCTGAGTCAGACAGACGTATGATCCGATGTATTCATCCTTGATATTCGTGTTTCCGCGGAGTTTGAGAAAATATGTCCCGCTCGGCCCGGCATGATAATACCGTCCCGATTTCTCTCCTGGTTCCGCTTCCGATGACAGGGGATCGATCAGTTCTCCAGTCTCCTGATTCGAAAGTTGCAGTACGACCTTGTTGAAATGGTTTCCCTCGACTTCTGTCGTCATGGTATAAGTGCCGTTTTCCTCCGCAACGCCTGCAGATACTTCTGTGCCGCCGACCAGTTCCGTCCTTTCAATCTTTCCGGACGCAGAACCGTAGAATTCAAAACTGTCAACGACTATCTTCCTGCGGGACAGCTCCGAAACGGAAACCGCATACTGATATGTCTCTCCACGGACCAGATAAGACAGAAAATCAGCGTATTCATCCTTCTGATTCGAATTTCCCTTGAGCCTTATCAGGTACCAGCCGCTATCTTCCTTATGCATATAGGAACCGTAAAACGCCCCTGTTGTTTTGATTGATCGGATAGGGGAGAGATACCTCCCGGAATCGCCTGCAAGCAGCTGCAGGCCGACCGCATTGAAACGATTTCCTTTCAGTTCAGTCGAGAATACGTATTCTCCGCTCTCCGGATCATATCCGGCTCCGCCGGAGCAATGGATGCCGTCAGTTTGTGCCGCGTAATCCAGTCCCGCCTCGACTCCGATATATGACCAGTGTTTTTTGCCGGCATGGTCTTCGAAATACAGCACCGCGTGATCCCTGACAGCGCCATGGGGAACACCTGTGCTGTAAATGCCGTCTTCGTCTGCTTTCAAATCGAATATGTTGTCGTCCGTAAGGAGATACACATACCGCGCCGACGGAATACCTGCGTCCACGAACACCTCGTCAAATCCGTCGTGAGCTGTCAGAAGGATACTTGAAGTTTCCGCTTCCTGATACTGTTCCGCACACTCTTTCGCTCTCCTGACAGCGTCTTCAAGGCTTTCATGTTCGTTGAACAGACTCGGATTGTAATCGAGCGACTGCATTTCTTTGCTGTCAAAATAGATGTCTGAAAATGTGTACTCGGCGGCTTCGAATACCACGGCATCCGGCTGGAAGATAGTATAATTATTATTACTTATTGAACAGTGAGAGAGAAGAAGGTAAAATTCTTTTCAAAGGCCTTTTTTCTGTCTCTGCAAAAAAAGAAAAGTGGCCATTTTTGGCCACCATTTTGGCCACCTGGCCACTTTTTAAGGCCACTTGGCCACTTGAAAATGAGGGAAAACGAGGGAAAATAAGGGCGTTTTTGAGCATGAACAGGCATCTGTCTGTGATAGCAAAAAGTCCGGAAAACCCTTATTTTATGCGGTCTTCCGGACTTTTCACTTTGTGGTCCGAGTGACAGGATTCGAACCTGCGGCATCCTGCTCCCAAAGCAGGCGCGCTACCAGCTGCGCTACACCCGGATCTGCGGCACTGTTCATTTTATCCGAATTGAACAGAATGTCAAGAATACAGAATCTATATCATCAGCGTTTCAAATTGTTGTACAGTATTCCGTCTTGACGCATGGGCTGTTTTGTATTATCCTGATAATACAATTTTGCGCAGATAATTACGGAACAAACACGGCATCATCCGCGTCATAAGAAAAGATATCTTCCATCGGAGGTCCAGAAGATGAAAAGATTTGTACTCATATTACTTGCCGTCGTCTTTATGGCCTGCACGCTGACGGCGTGCGGCGGCACGGAGGAGACCGCCTCCGTGCAGAGCGTCCGCATGATCTGCGGTCTGGGTCCCGTCGGCCTTTCGAACCGCTTTGCGGGAATCGTCAGTGCGGGGGAGGAGACGAAGATCGAGAAGGACGAGAGCTTCAAGATCGACGAGATCAAGGTCTCCGCAGGGGACGACGTCGTCCAGGGAGACGTGCTGTTCACCTATGACATGGAGGCAGGGCAGCTGGACCTTGAGAAGGCGAAGCTGACGCTGGAACAGCAGCAGGCCTCTCTCGCCAATCTGAAGAGCCAGAAGGAAGACCTGGAGAAGCAGAAGGCAAAAGCCAACGGAAACCTGGAGCTCGAACTCAGTCTCGAGATCAGGGACGTGGAGACTCAGATCACCGAGGCGGAATACAATCTCAAGAGCAAGGAGAACGAGATCTCCAAGCTGGAGAACAGCATGCAGAACGCCTCCGTCGTTTCTCCCGTCACCGGGCGCATCCAGGCGATCAACGAACAGGGCGGATACGACGACAGGGGAAATCCTCTGCCGTTCATCTCCATTGTTGCCAACGAGGGTTATCTGATCAAGGGTTACGTAAATGAAGCGAACATCGCTTCCATCACGGAAGGCGGTGTCGTCCTCGTACACTCCCGCACTGATGATCAGACGTGGACCGGGACCGTCCGCTCCATCGATTACGAGAACCCCGCGCAGAACAGCAATTACTATTCCGACGAGACCGGCTCTTCCTCCAAGTATCCCTTCTATGTCGCGCTCGATTCTTCGGACGGCCTGATGCTCGGCCAGCACGTGTATATCGAGCCGGGCACCGATGCCGTTCCCGAGGAGGACATCATCCAGCTGCCCTCCTATTACATCCTGGACGCCGACTCCTCTCCCTGGGTATGGGCGCAGAACGGGTCCGGAAAGCTTGAGAAGAGAAAGCTGAATCTCGGCGGACACGATGAGATGATGGACACCTACACCGTCATCTCCGGCCTCGACGCCTCTGACTTCATCGCATTTCCCGAAGAGAACCTGAAACCCGGAATGACCTGCACCACCTACAGCGAGGCGGACTTCGCTCCCGGTGAAGGAGAGAGCCAGTCCTTCGATATGGGCGGTATGATGCCTGCGGAAGTTCCCGTGGAAGTTCCAATGGAAGAGCCCATGGAAGAGCCAATGGAGTTCTTCGATGACTCTGCCGTCGTGGAATCCGGCGCCGAGGGGTGAACGCGATGATCCTTCAGATGACAGATATATGCAAGGATTACCCGATGGGCAAGACGATGAATCCCGTCCTCAAGCATATCAGCCTCACGGTCGAGAAAGGGGACTACCTTGCCATCATGGGGCCTTCCGGCAGCGGAAAGACGACCCTCATGAATCTGATCGGGTGCCTGGACGTTCCGACCAGCGGGACGTACCTTCTCGGAGACGTGGATATCGGGAAATGCTCCTCCCGTCAGCTCTCGGACATCCGCAACCGGGATATCGGATTCGTATTCCAGTCCTTCCATCTCCTTCCGAAGATGACGGCGCTGGACAACGTGGCGCTGCCCCTCCTCTACGCCGGGGTATCCAAAGCGGAACGGAAGGAGCGGGCGCGCGAAGCGCTCGAGACCGTCGGTCTGGGCGACCGGGCGGATTTCCGGCCGGATCAGCTGTCCGGCGGTCAGAGCCAGCGCGTGGCGATCGCACGGGCTATCGTGAACCACCCCCGGCTTCTTCTTGCCGACGAGCCTACCGGCGCGCTGGATTCGGCTTCCGGCGCACAGGTCATGGATCTTTTCGAAAGGCTTCATGTCGACGGCAGCACGATCATCGTGATCACGCACGACAGAGGCGTCGCGGAGCGTGCGCAGATGATCAGATACATCAAGGACGGCATCCTCACGGGAGGTGACGACGGTGAATAAGACATTGAAACGCGTACTGATCGGCGTTCTGGTCACCGTCGGAGTCATCGGCGCCGCCTGGGGGATCATGACCGGAATCCGGGCAGCCAACCGCTCCCCGGTCAAGGTCTATTCCGTTGAAAACTTCATGACGACCTACTGGGGAGATACCGCCGAGTCCTACGGAAGCGTGAGGATGAGCAACATCCAGAAGCTGTATCTTTCCGAAAGCCAGTCGGTCCGGGAGATCTTCGTCAAGGAAGGGGATGTCGTCAAGAAAGGCGACAGCCTCATGGCCTACGATACCACGCTCACGGACATCGAGCTGGAGAAAGACCAGATCACGATAGAAAAAAAGGAACTGGAGATCAAGACTTCCCAGGGCGAACTGAACAGTCTGCGCAACGCCGCCTCAAGAGAATACCTGGAATCTCAGGCCAACGCCCTGCAGAGCAAGCTGGACAAGGCATGGGAAAAAGTTTACGAGGAGCAGGGGAAGCCGGTCGAACTGCCCGTCGGCGAGGGAACATCCTCGTCTCCGCTCTATGTGGAGAGACACGACGGGACTCCGTACGATCCCGTAAAACTGCTCCAGGGGCGCAGCGACCTCTGGCTGGTCCTCGTCAGGAACGAAGGCGGAAACTATACGGGATATACCGGCCTCCACTTTGCCAGGAACGGAGGAACGCCCACCCCGCCTCCGTCCCCGGACCCCGTCGTTCCCGATGACGGCGGTGACGAGCCGCAGCCCGATCCCGTGACGGATCCCACCGAATCCGGGCAGGAAGATCCCGGACAGGAAGATCCCGTGCAGGAAGACCCCGGACACGAAGACCCCGGACAGGAAAGCGAAGAGGAGCAGCCCGATCCCCCGGCGGCCGACGATCAGGGGGACGAACCGGCCCCGGCGCCGTCTCCCGTCCCCTCCGGCGACACCGACCTGACCTGGACGGTGAGCGTGTTTGAACCTCAGGAACTGGATTCCCCGGTCATTGAGGAGACCGATGAGATCAAGAGCCTCCAGAAGCAGCTGGACAGGGTGTGGGATCTGCTTTCCAGCGCGTATTCAAGAGCGGAGATCGCCCAGATGACCGCGGAACTCGAAAAGAAGATTTCTGAGCTCGAACTGGACATCAGGATTGCCCGCGTGGATTACGCCAGAAAACAGAAGGAAGCCGGTGACGGCATCGTTGTGAGCACGCTGGACGGCATCGTGAAGGCCGTCCGCGATCCGCAGGAGTCCTTCATCAACGGCGAGGCCGTCGTAGAGGTGAGCGGAGGCGGCGGATACACCGTGACCTGCTATGTCAGCGAACTCGAACTGGACACCATCTACGAGGGACAGGAAGTAAACGTCATGTCCTATCAGAACGGCATGAGCTATACGGGCCAGATCGTCAGCATCGACAGGGAGTATCCCGCCGAGAACGCCGATGCCTGGACCAACGGGAACAACAACGTGTCCTGGTATCCCTTCCAGGTGTTCATCGACGAGAGCGCGGAACTGCGTGAATACGATTACGTCGGCGTTTCGTACGAGAAGGTCGCCGAGGAGGCCGGCACGTCATGGTATCTGCAGAAATGCTTCATCCGCTCGGACAACGGCAAAAAATATGTCTTTGTGCGCGGTGAAGACGATACCCTTGAAAAGCGTTCCGTCCAGACCGGCAGGGATCTCTGGGGGGAATACTCCGAGATCAAGGGCGGTCTTACCACGGAGGACAGGGTCGCCTTCCCCTACGGAAGGGACGTCGTGGAGGGCGCCAAGACCGTGGAAGCCGAACCGTCCGAACTCTATGCCAACTGAGGAGGTGCCGGATATATGTTTGAAAATATAGCGCTGGCCCTTCAGGGCGTATGGAGCCACAAGCTCCGTTCCGTTCTCACGATGCTCGGCATCATCATCGGCATAGCGTCCATCATCACCATCGTCGCGACGATCAAGGGAACCAACGACCAGATCAAGAACAATCTGATAGGCGCGGGGAACAACGTCGTGACCGTCCAGCTGCAGAAGGACGGCTATGCCTATGAAATGGAATACAACGAGCTTCCTTCCGGCGTCGCTCTTCTGGACGAAGACATGAAAGAGGAACTTGAGGAACTTCCCGACGTGGAGGGCGTCGGCTACTTCCGCAGGAGGAACTGGGCGGACGGTGTGTACTACAGGAACACCGCATATAACGGCAGCATCTACGGGGTCGACGCGGATTATCTGTCCATCAACAGTTACTCCATCTCCTACGGGCGCGGCTTTACGGAGGAAGACATGGCCGAGCACCGCAAAGTCGCCATCCTGGACGGCAGTGTGGCGGACAGCCTGTTTCAGGGCGTAAACCCGATAGGGGAGACGCTGGAGATCGGCCAGGAGCCGTTCGTCGTCGTCGGCGTCGCCGCGCAGAAGGTCGTGAACGAAGCGGTCATCGAAACCCTGAACGACTACTACATGTACATGAACACAGGCGCAGGAAAGATCTTCGTTCCCATCGACTGCTGGGACGTCCTGTACCGCTATGACGAGCCGCAGGCCGTATGCCTGAAGGCGTCCGGGACCGACGCCATGACCTCGGTCGGAACTAAAGCCGCGGATCTCCTCAACGGCAGAGCCGTTTCCTCCACGGAGATCGCCTACAAGGCCGATGACCTCCTCGAGAGGGCGGGAGACCTCCAGAACCTGTCCAAGGCGACCAACAATCAGCTTCTCTGGATCGCCGGCATCTCTCTTCTCGTCGGCGGCATCGGCGTGATGAACATCATGCTCGTCAGCGTCACCGAGAGGATCCGCGAGATCGGCCTGAAGCTTGCCATCGGCGCAAGACAGCGGCGCATCCTGTGGCAGTTCCTGACGGAAGCAGCCGTACTGACCACACTGGGAGGCATTCTGGGCGTCGGATTCGGCATAGGTCTGACCTTCATGATGAGCAGAGTCATGGGCACCGCCGTCTCCATCAGCATACCGGCGTGCGTGATCGCGCTCGTATTCTCCATGGTCATCGGCATCGTCTTCGGACTTGTTCCCGCGGTCA
Source organism: Oscillospiraceae bacterium (assembly GCA_017540565.1). Taxonomy (GTDB): domain Bacteria; phylum Bacillota; class Clostridia; order Oscillospirales; family Oscillospiraceae; genus Alloscillospira. The sequence continues at coordinate 33,211 of JAFYAU010000055.1, read as the reverse complement.
AGGCATCCCGCCTCAATCCGATCGACGCGCTGAGACACGAATAAGGAAACGCAGACAAAGGCGGGCCCGGCAGCGGGCCCGCTTCTTTGTGCCCGGATTTCCGTCCCGGCTCATTTGACGGTCAAATAAGATTGTTCTATAATGAATTCAGCAATGAATTTGAGCTGGTGTTTGAATTGAGTGAGAAAGCAGTGCGGTTATTCGGAAAAAGCAGAGACAGGGACATGACTCAGGGCGGGATCGTAGGTCATCTGATTGCGTTCATGCTCCCCCTGCTGCTGGGAAACATCTTCCAGCAGCTGTACAACATGGTGGATACCTGGGTCGTCGGGAACTACGTGAGCAACGAAGCCTTTTCCGCCGTCGGTACGCTGATGCCCGTCATCAACATGCTCATCGGCACGTTCATAGGATTCTCCTCCGGTGCCGGTGTCGTCATCTCGCAGCTGTACGGCGCGGGTGACAGGGAAAAGGTCAATCAGGCCTCCCACACGGCCATCGTGGCGACTGCCTTCATGACCGTTGTCCTGTCCATTCTCGGGATCCTGCTGACGCCGCTGCTCCTCACGCTCATGAAGGTCCCGGCCGAGGTATACCCGGAAGCGAAGGATTACCTTACGATTTATTTTGCCGGACTCATCGGGCTCCTGTTCTACAACATGGGCTCCGGCATCATGCGCGCCATCGGAGACTCCCGGCGGCCGTTCTACTATCTCGTCGTGTGCGCGGTCCTGAACACCGTTCTCGACCTCGTTTTCGTCATCCGGTTCCATTGGGGCGTCAAGGGCGTGGCCTATGCCACGATCCTTTCCCAGTTCATATCCGCCTTCCTCACGGTGGCATCGCTCGTACGCACGTCTTCCTGCGTCAAGCTGTCCTTCAGCAAGCTGAAATGCCACTGGGACATCCTGAAAAAGATCGTCATCATCGGCCTTCCCGCAGCGCTCCAGATGGCCATCACGTCGTTTTCAAACGTGTTCGTCCAGTCATATATCAACCAGTTCGGAGCCAACTGCATGGGCGGCTGGACCGCTTATCTGAAGCTGGACATGCTCATCATGCTCCCGATGCAGTCGCTCGCGCTGACGACCTCCACCTTCGTCGGCCAGAACATAGGAAAAGGTCAGGTGAACCGTGCGAAAAAGGGCGTGTATACCGCGGTGGGAGTCGCACTGGCCATTACCGCTGTGATCGCCGCGATCCTGATGATCTTTGCTCCGTCCCTGATCGCTTTCTTCAACAAAAAGCCAGAAGTCGTAGAGATCGGTACGATGTTCCTCCGCTGGCTGTCGCCGTTCTATCTGATCTGCTGCTTCAACCAGATCTTCAACTCCGCCCTGCGCGGTGCGGGGCACAGTCTCGCCATGATGATCATCATGCTCTCCAGTTTCGTGGCTTTCCGTCAGGTCTACCTCTTCATCATGTCGCGGTTCATCTCCAACACGATGCTTCCGATCGGCATGTCCTATCCTGCGGGATGGTTCGTGTGCTCTGTCGTGACCCTGCTCTATTTCCACCATGCGGATTTCACGAAACACCGTCTGACCGATCGTCAGGACTGAAAGAATCTCAATATAAAGAGAAGCCGGCGCCCTCAGGCGTCGGCTTTATCATTGCTGCCCTGTCAGTCCTTCCAGAACGGGTTCGGCATTTCCGGCATTTTCTGCAGGATCCTGTCGAGGCCGTCGTAGAGCGTCGGGGTAAATACCACGGGATCATGGGTGCCTGGATACTCTCTGTAGTCGTGGGGGATGCCCAGCCGCGTCAGGTCGCGGTCGAGCGTCCGGCTGGGCTCAACGAGGACGTCATTGTATCCGCAGCCCCAGAAGATATCGGGGAACTCCTCTCCGCGCTCCGCCATCCGCGCCGCCAGCCACCGGGGGGATGCGTCGGACTGCTCGATCCCTTCCAGTTCGCCGAAGACGCTGCGGTAAAACGCGTCCGTCGTCGTGCCTGTCAGCGTCGCGATATACGTGTGCGGATTGATGTCATCGATGATGATGGCGGGGCTGCAGCCGATCACATGTCCGAACGTCCCGCTGTATTTCAGGCCGTTCAGGATGGCGCCGTAACCGCCCATGGACACGCCGGCGATGATGGTGTCCTCCCGCTTCCCGGAAAGCGGGAAGAGCATGCGGGTGAAGTCGACCAGCTCGCGGCCGACGAATTCACCGTATCTGTCCCCGCGGATTGGGGCATCCACATAGAAATGGTTCTCCCCGTTCGGCATGATGACGGCCACGTTATACAGCTTGCTGATCTCTCCGATCCTGTCAGACCCCAGCCACTGCGTCCCGTCTCCCATGAAGCCGTGCAGCAGATAGATCGTCTTCCACGGCCCGGGATCCGGTTTCATGCCAGGCATGAGCATGGGATCGCAGGGGATATAGGCGTTGACCTGCACGGAGCGCTTCAGGCAGTGAGAAGTCATTGTCATCTGAATGAGCGCCATCAGCGGTCACCTCTCTTGTCATCTTCCACCCAGAACGGATTCTGGGGCGGTGCAGCCGGAGCCCCGACGGCATGGTCGAGGCCGCGGCGGAGATAGGGCTTCCAGAACGCCCATTCGTGGGACCCCGGTCCCTCTTCGTACGTATAGGGGATGCCGAGTCCGTCCAGGCCGGCGCAGAACTTCCTGTTCGGAAACTTCAGCATGTCGTTTCTTCCGCAGGCGATATACAGATCCGGGACGGGCCTGTTCTCCCTCAGCATCCGCTCGGCAACGACTATCGGATTCTGCCCGCTTTCCGGCAGTGAAAGAAGGTCCTCACCGAAGACGTCGCGGTAATACCCCTTGTTGATGCCCATGAAGCTGTCCTTTTCCGGGAGGTTCTCGAGGCTCTTCCTGTTCAGGACGAGCGCGGAGGAGAGAGCGACGCCGTGTCCGAACACGTCGCTGTGGGCCAGACAGTTGTACAGGGTCCCGAAGCCTCCCATGGACAGGCCGCCCAGGATCGTATCCTCTCTCCTGTCGGAAAGGGGAAGAAGGCGCCGGGTAAAGTCGACCAGCTCTCCGGAAATGAAACGGCTGTTGTCCCTGGCGCCGCAGGGGGCATCGACATAGAAATCGTTGTTTCCCGACGGCATGACGATGCACAGATCGTATGCCTGACTGACCGCCTGCGCATCCCCGCTCAGCAGCCAGTCCGTGCAGTTTCCGAAATACCCGTTCAGGAGATACAGTGTCTTCCATTTATTCCCTGCCGCGGGATCGGCGTAATCCGCCGGTATCAGGATCTGCAGCGGCACGGGCTGGAACAGGACATTGGAATAGAAATTCACTTGCAGCCAGGCCATGGTCTATCACCTCGAAAATCAGTATGGATACATTATACAGACGCCGCGGAGAATTCTCAAGGAAAGAAAAACAGGCTGCGCAGATGCGCAGCCTGTCCGGTCAGTGGATGGTGACGGGAAGCCCGTATTCTTCCATGATGGCCTTGAGTTTCTCCATGAACTCGTCCGTGGGGGGCGTCGCCTCCATCACGGGCTTGTCGCTGATGCGGAGATACTTGGTCACTCCCAGATTGTGATAGGGGAGAAGCTGGATGACGGTCACGGCGTCCCCGAGGGGCACGCAGAACTCCGCGGTCTTCCTGATGTTCTCCTCGTCGTCGTTGAACATCGGGATCACCGGGATCCGAATCTGCATCTTCCCGCCGTTCTCGGCGATCTTTCTGCAGTTGTCAAGGATGATCTCGTTGGGCACGCCGGTGACGGCCTTGTGCTTCTCGCTGTCCATGTGCTTTAGATCGTACAGGAACAGATCCGTATACGGCATGATGCTCTCAATGATCTCCCACTTGCAGAAGCCGGTGGTGTCGACAGCCGTGTTGATGCCTTCATCCTTCAGGCGCTTCAGCACTTCGAGGACGAAAGCCGGCTGGGTGAGGCACTCGCCGCCGGAGATGGTCACGCCGCCGCCGCGCTTGAAAAAGCGCCTGTCCTGCAGGAGGCGGGCCACCAGCTGGTCCACGGTGTAGTCGTCGCCGCACCGGTACAGGGCATCGGGATAGCACACCTCTGAGCACTTGAAGCAGTTGTCGCACAGATCGCGCTTGACGTGCACCGTCTGCAGCATCTCGTTCGTCTTGGCGTCCAGGCGCTCCCCGCCCAGTTCGATCGCGTTGTGGGGGCAGGCCTTGATGCACCTCGAATCGCAGGCCTCCACGCCCAGACATCTCATGTCGATGTAGCTCAGCTGAGGATAATAGGCCTGGGATTCCGGACTGTGGCACCACGGGCAGTGCAGGGGACACCCCTTCAGAAAGGCTGTCGTGCGAATTCCAGGGCCATCCTGAACGGAAAAGCCCTGGATATCGTACAGCCTGGCAGTAAGAACTTTTTCTTCGCTCACAGGCAGTCTCCCGGATTACAGCGCCAGTTCGGTCCTGCGGATCAGGTCGTTCTGGCAGTCCTCGAACACTTCGACGAAGTAGGCGGAGAAGCCGGCCACGCGGACGACGAGGTCCTTGTAGTTCTCGGGATGCTTCTGCGCGTCTCTCAGCGTATCGCTGCCGATGATGTTCAGCTGGAGTTCCATGCCGCCCTCTTCGAAGTAGGTCTCCATAATGGTGCGGAGCTTCATGAGGCCGTCGGCGCCCTTCAGCGCGGTGGGATGGAACTTCATGTTGCACAGCGTGCCGTTGCCGTATTCGGACTGGTCGAAGTTCAGGATGGAGTTGAGCAGGGAGACGGGGCCGTGCTTGTCCATGCCCTGAACGGGGGAGATGCCGTCGGTCAGAGGCTCGCCGAACTTGCGTCCGTCGGGCGTCGCCCAGGTGAAGTAGCCGAACAGGACGTTGCAGGTCACGGGGTAGCAGCCGGCGGAGAAGCGTCCGCGCGGGCCGGTACGGCAGTTGATGGCGTCCGCGTAGGTCTGGGCGGTGAAGTTCATGTACTTGTCCGCCTCCGCGTCGCCGTTGCCGAGACGCGGCACCTGGCCGTTGATGTACTGACGGAGCTCCTCATGGCCTTCCCAGTTGTCCATGATGGCATCGTACATCTCTCTGGTGGAGACCTTCTTGGTCTTGAAGCAGAGGTAGTCGATGATGTTCAGGCTGTCCGCGACGTTGCCGATGCCGATGCAGGAGTTGCCGGTGGAGTTGTACTTCGCGCCGCCCCACATGACGTCCTTGCCGGAATCCATGCAGCCCTCGACCGTGGCGGAGACCATGGGCAGGGGATTGTGGAAGCCGATGATGGACTCCCAGGCGTTGATGTTCGCGCACTGCCACTTGCAGAAGAAGAAGAACTGTTCCTTGACGGCGGCGAGCACCTCGTCCATGGATTCCATGTTATACAGATAACCGGTGGCGGGGCCCGTCTGCTCGGGCTCGGGAGCGCCGGGGAAGCGCATCGGATTCGTGCCGTTGTTGATGGCGAGCAGGAACGCGTTGACGATGTTCAGATAGGACTCCGTGCCGGTTCCGCCGGGCTGTGCCCATTCGTAGCCGCCGATGCCCGGCTCGACGCAGCCGTGCAGGCAGTAGTTGCGGGCGTCCTCAAGAGGAATGCCGCGCTTCATCATCGCGGGGATGATGACGGTGTCGCTCTCGAAGGTGGGAACGCCGCCGCAGCGCTTCGTCGTCTCGATGGCAGCCTCCCAGAGTTCGTCGGGCGTGCCCTCATGGATACGCAGGGCCTGCGGGGGATCGTGCAGGAGCAGGCGTCCCGCGGACTGCAGCATGAGGTAGGTGACGCCATTGGTCGCGTCGTTGCCGTCCTTGTCCACGCCGCCCATGGTCATCAGCTGTCCGCTGGTGTAGCCCGGACCGGACTTAGTGGCGCCTTCGGACCAGATCTTGTTGCACTCGGCGACCTTCAGATAGAACAGGTCCATGATCTCCTGGGCCTTCTCCGGGGTGATGGTGCCGTTGGCCAGATCCTGCTCATAGTAACGGCCGAGGTACTGGTCGACGCGGCCGTAGCTGATGCCGTGCTGCTGGCCGTCCATGCACATGGCCAGCTGATACAGGTAGATGCACTGCACGGCGTCGTGGAAGTTGCGGCAGGGATGCTCCATGATCCAGTCGAGGGTGTCGGCCATCTCGAGCAGTTCGGCCTTGCGCTCGGGATCCGTGCACTCGTCCGCCTGGCGCTTGGCCTCGGCGGCGTATCTCTTGGACCAGTGGATCAGGCCGGTGCTGACGATATCCACGGCGCGGTAGAAGTTGTACTTGAAGATGGTGTCGTCGCGCAGGCCCTCTTCCTCATACTGGGCCATCTTGTCGCGGGCTTCCTGGGCGATGGCGCCGAAGCCCTTCTGCGTGGCGGTCCAGAAGTTGGCTACGAAGTGGCCGACGGGGGACTGAGCGTTGTTCTTCTTGCCGAAGAACAGGACGCCGTTGCCGCACATATGGTCGCGGTGATAGCGGGGCATGTACTCGTCGTAGATGGCGGACATGCTGTTCTTGTCCCAGAAATCTCCGGTCTCCAGCAGGTACTTCTCATCCTCTTCGTCCAGCAGATAGGGGTCCGCCGTGCGGGTGCGGATGTTGTTGGTGCGCAGTTCCTTCATGAACCAGTTGAAGCTGGTCTCGGGATACAGCGCGCAGCAGCGGTAGGAAGCGCCCTGCCATCCGACGATGATCTCGTCCTCATTGATGAGGATGGGCATGTTCTCAAATAGGTTGCGCAGGTTCTTCGCCCTCTTCAGAACGCCGGTCAGCTGGGGGTTGTTCATGTAGAATTCCGTGACCAGACGATACCGGTTGATATCGATTTTGGGCTTGGTGTTGCGGTACTTCTCCCTGACGCGCTTCACGCGGTCGGAGATGGGCTTTAACTCGTACATTGCAAAACTCCTTTCGGTTCGTTATTCACTAATAATTGCATACTATGAGATATTGATATTTTATCATCGTCAGATACGTACAGTCAAATCACTTTTCGTATTCACTTATTTGATTTTCGTATCCTTTCCGCGGCATGGCGGCAGCATCCGTTCAGGCAGCAGGTTTCGCATGCGGGGGAGGATGCTTTGCATACGGCCCGGCCGTGCATGACCAGCCGGTGGCAGAAGTCGTTGGAGCGCTCCGGAGGGATGACTTTGCGCAGCACGCTCTCTATTTTGACCGGATCCTTCTCCCCGTCGACGAACCCGATGCGGTTGCTCAGCCGGATGCAGTGCGTGTCCACCGTGATGCTTCCCGGAGCGTTGAACACGTCCCCGAGGATCAGGTTGGCCGTCTTTCGCCCGACGCCGGGAAGCTCCAGGAGCTCCTCCATCGTCCCGGGCACGCGGCCGCCGTGCTTTTCCAGAAGGACCCGCGCGCAGCTGATGATGTCTCCGGCCTTGGACCGGAAGAATCCGCAGGACCGGATCAGCGACTCCAGTTTCCCCCGGTCGGCGTCTGCGAAAGCCTCCAGCGTGGGAAAGGCGGCAAACAGGGCCGGCGTAACCAGATTCACTCGAGCGTCCGTGCACTGGGCGGACAGTCGCACGGCGAAGAGGAACTCATAGTCCTTCCCGTAATCCAGGCTGCACCTGGCGTCCGGATACTCCGCTTCCAGAAGGGAGACGATCTGCTCCGCCTGACGTTTCGTTTTCATTCAAACACCTCCCGCGCCGTTCATCATAACACATCGGAGCCGTGTTGAAAAACGGAAAGAAAAAATATATAATGATTTGTCGGAAGAAATGCCGCACGGGAGGTGAGGACATGTACAGACCGCTGGCCGATGAGATCAGGCCTCAGACGCTCGACGATGTGTGCGGGCAGAAGCATATCCTCGGGAGCGACGGGCTCCTGCGGAGGATCATCGAGAGCGGGAGCATCCCGAACATGATCTTCTACGGACCCTCCGGGTGCGGAAAGACGACGGTCGCGAACATCATCGCGAAAGCCACGGGACGCACGCTCCACAGGCTGAACGCCACGACGGCGGGCGTCGCGGACATCAAGGCCGTCATCGGCGACGTCGACACGCTGATGGCGCCGGAGGGCATCCTCCTGTATCTGGACGAGATCCAGTATTTCAACAAAAAGCAGCAGCAGTCGCTGCTGGAGTTCCTGGAAAACGGAAAGGTCACGATGATCGCTGCCACGACGGAGAACCCTTACTTCTATGTCTACAATGCCGTCCTGAGCCGCTGCACCGTCTTCGAGTTCAAGGCCCTGACCGCGGAGGATGTCCTTCCCGCGATCCGCCGGGGATTTGAATTCGCCTCCGCAAGAGAGCAGACCCCTCCCGTCATTGAGGACGGCGTGGCCGAATATATCGCCGCGGCGTGCGGCGGGGACGTGCGCAAGGGCCTCAACGCCGTGGAGATCCTCACCGCGGCGGCTTCCGCTTCCGAAGGCAGGAGGATCACCCTGGACGACGCCAGGATCGCGGCGCAGAAGAGCGCCATGCGGTACGACCGGGCGGGGGACGAGCACTATGACATCATCTCCGCCCTGCAGAAATCCATCCGCGGTTCCGATCCGGACGCGGCGATCCATTACCTGGCCAGGCTCGTCGAGGCGGGGGATCTGATCTCCCCGTGCCGCAGGCTCCAGGTCATCGCCGCCGAGGATATCGGGCTGGCGTACCCCATGGCGATTCCGATCGTGAAAGCCTGCGTGGACAGCGCGATGGCTCTCGGCTATCCGGAGGCCGCCATCCCTCTGGCAGACGCCGTCATCCTGCTCGCCACCGCCCCGAAATCCAATTCGGGAAACCGGGCTCTGGAGGCCGCCATGGCCGACATAAGGGCGGGAAAGACCGGGCAGATTCCACGGCATCTGCAGAACAGGCACATGGATTCCGCCGGAATGGAAAGGGAACAGGGGTATCTGTATCCGCACGACTATCCGGACCATTACGTGAAGCAGCAGTATCTTCCCGACGAGATCAAAGACAGAAAGTATTACACTTTCGGTGACAACAAAACGGAACAGGCGGCCGCGAAATACTGGGCCCCGATCAAGGACAAGGAGGAGTGAGCGTGGATATTCAGGTAGGCGATCGCCTTACGATGAAGAAGCAGCACCCCTGCGGAAGCAACACCTGGACCGTGCTGCGCGTCGGCGCCGATTTCAGGCTGAAATGCACGGGATGCGGCCACGAGATCATGAATCCGCGGAGCAAGGTGGAAAAGTACGTCCGCGCCGTGGAGCGTCCGGAGGAGGCCAAATGAAGCTGCCGGTACCCGATTTCAGCTGTCACAATGTGACTCAGATCACGCCGGACATCGTCAGGGGCAGCGGCATCAGCCTCCTGATGCTGGATCTGGACAATACGATAGCTCCCTACAAGACGACCGTGCCGGCGGAGCATGTGCTCCGCTGGGTCAGGGATATGAAGGAGGCGGGGATCGACCTCCATTTCGTCTCCAACAGCAAGCGTCCGGACCGCGTGGAGGGATTCGCCGGGATCCTGGACATCGGCTACATCAAGGCCGCCCGCAAGCCGGGAACGAAAGCCCTGAAGAAAGTGATGGCGGATTTCGGACGTTCGCCTGAAGAGTGCGCCCTGGTCGGCGATCAGATCTATACCGACGTGTGGGCCGCCAGCAGAGCCGGCTGCCGGTCGTTTCTCGTCCACCCCATCCGCTTTACCAATCCGTTCCTGTTCCTGCGCTATCTCGCCGAAGCCCCCTTCCGGGCGCTGAGGCGCAGCAGGCTGAAATAATCACCTTATCCCGACTGGAGGAATTCTACCATGCAGCATTTACAGCAGATCCGCGACAGACTCAATGACTTCGGCCTCGACGCCCTCATGCTGACCGGCGAGGCCAACCGCTTCTACGCCACCGGCTTCCGCAGCACGGACGGACTGGCCGTCATCACGGCCGGAGGCGCCTGGTTCTTCACCGACAGCCGCTACATCGAGGCTGCCAAGCGTGAGATCACGGGATTCGACGTCGAGATGGTCTCCGCGGATCTGACCTACAGTTCCGCCCTGTGCGACATCATCTCCTCTCATGACGTCAGGACCGTCGGCTTCGAGGAAGCCACGATGACGGTGTTCGACTATCTCGTCTGGAAGGAAAAGATCCCCGTCGAGATGAAGCCCGCGCAGAAGCTGCTGACGGATCTCCGGGCATCCAAGACCGAGGAAGAGCTCGAGGAGATGATCCTCGCCCAGCGTCTCGCTGAGAAAGCCTTCAACGACGTGATCCCGCTTATTTCCACGGAGATGACGGAGAAGGAACTTGCGGCTGAGCTCGTGTACCGCTTTCTGAAATACGGCGCCGAGGACAAGTCCTTCGATCCCATCGTCGTTTCCGGCCCGAGATCCAGCATGCCTCACGGCGTCCCGACCGACAGCAGGATCGCGAAGGGCTTCCTCACCATCGATTTCGGCGTAAAGCTCGGCGGATGGTGCTCGGACACCACGAGGACTCTCTGCGTCGGTCAGCCGACGGAGGAGATGAGGACCGTCTACGAGACCGTACTTCGCGCGCAGACGGCCGGCATAGAAGCAGCCAGAGCCGGGATGACAGGCAAAGAGGTGGACGGGGTCGCGCGCGACCTCATCCATGAGGCCGGCTACGGCGGGTATTTCGGACACGGCTTCGGTCACGGCGTCGGTCTGGATATCCACGAGGCGCCCACGCTCAGCCCCAGAGGGGACACGCCCCTTCCGGCCGGCGCGGTCGTTTCCGCGGAGCCCGGCATCTACATCCCCGAACAGTTCGGCGTCAGGATCGAGGACGTCATGTATCTCACGGAAGAGGGGAGCAGGGACATCACCATGCTTCCGAAAGAACTCATAATTCTGTGATTTAGTTGTTGCAATTCCCCGCATATTCAAATATAATCAGTACGTTAAACAAGTTCATTCACAGGAGGATCTTACTGATATGGCAACTATTTCAGCCGGTGATTTCAGAAACGGAAAAGTGTTCGTAATGGACGGGCAGGTCATGCAGGTCGTAGAGTTCCAGCATGTCAAGCCCGGCAAAGGCGCCGCGTTCGTCCGCACCAAGATGAAGAACGTGGTGACGGGTGCCGTTACCGAGACTTCCTTCAATCCCACCGCCAAGTTCGACGAGGCTTCCGTTGAGCGCCGCACCATGGAATACAGCTATAATGACGGCGATCTGTATTATTTCATGGATCCCGAGACCTATGAGCTCGAGCCCTACAACGCCGACGTCCTCGCTGACAACTTCAAGTTCGTTAAAGAGAACGACCCCTGCACCGTCTACTCCGCGTTGGGCAGCGTCTACAACATCGAGGGCCCCACTTTCGCCAACCTCGTTGTCACCTCCACCGAGCCGGGATTCAAGGGCGACACCGCCACGAACGTGACGAAGCCCGCCATCCTCGAGACCGGCGCCGAGGTCAAAGTGCCGCTGTTCATCGAAGAGGGAGAGAAGATCACCATCGACACGCGCACGGGCGAATATCTGTCCCGCTGCAAGGACTGACAGGAGGTTCCTTATGACTATTTCCGAGAAAGTTGCCTACATCAAAGGCCTGGCTGACGGTCTCGCGCTTTCCGACGAGACCAAGGAGGGCAAGGTCCTGAAGGCCGTGATCGACGTCCTGGGCGACATCGCTTCCGAGATTGACGATCTCAATGAGAACCAGCTGGACATCGGCGATGAGCTCGACGCGCTGTCCGAGGATTTGGGAGATGTCGAAGACATCATCTTCGGGGATCTCGACGACGATGACGAGTGCTGCGACGACGACTGCTGCTGCTGCGATGATGACGACGAAGACGACGATGAAGACGAAGACGATGACGATGAGCTGGAATTCGAGGCGACCTGCCCCGAGTGCGGCGCGGACATCGCCCTGTCCGAGGCTGATCTGAACAAGGGATCCGCCAAATGCCCCTCCTGCGGCGAACTGCTTGAGTTCGAGTTCGACGGGGAAGAGGACGAAGAAGAAGAGTAATGAAACGGAAGAGGGCGCGGGATTCCGCGCCCTTTTTTCATATCCGGAAGGAGGTGGCTTCATGGACCGTCTGCAGCAGGACATTCAGTATATCAAGGGGATAGGGCCGGCGAGAGCCAAACGCATGAACAGGCTCGGCCTCTATACGCTGGATGATCTGATCCGTTTCTTTCCGCGCGACTATGAGGACAGGCGGACACTGAAGAGCACGTCCGGGATCGGCGGAAGCGAGAAAGCGTGCATCGAACTCACCGTGTCCACGCAGCCCCGGCTGACCCACGTCCGCAAGGGGATGGACCTTCTGAAATTCCAGGCAGTCGACGAGGCCGGCATCGTCTCCGTCACGTATTTCAACCAGAGCTGGCTGAGAAACAGCTTCGCCGTCGGAGAGAGCTATCTGTTCTACGGGGAATTCATGCGCAAGGGAAACCGGCTGGAAGTGATCAACCCCGTGTTCGAGCCGAAGAAGGACGAAGGAAGCAGCCTGCTGCGAATCATGCCCGTCTATCCGCTGACCGCCGGGATCAATCAGAGCGCTATGCGCAGCGCCGTACAGCAGGCGCTGGAGGCCTGCAAAGATGTCTTCCCGGAACCCGTCCCTCATGAGATCCGTGACAGATACCACCTGGCAGCCTCCTCCTTTGCCTTTGCGAACGTTCACTTCCCGGCGGACGAGGAAGCGCTCTCCATCGCCAGACGCAAGCTCATCTTTGAGGAGTTCTTCACCCTGGCCTGCGCGCAGAAGATGCTGCGCGGCCGGAGAAACACCGTATCCGGGCACCGCATCTCCGCCGCCGCGCCGGAGACATTCGAGGACAGCCTTCCCTTCGCGCTGACCGGCGCCCAGAAGAGAGTGATCCGTGAAGCCTTCGACGACATGATACACGGGGAGCACCCCATGAACCGTCTGGTTCAGGGCGACGTCGGTTCCGGCAAGACCGTCGTCGCGGCCGCCTGCTGCTGGCTGGCCGTCTCCTCCGGGCATCAGGCAGCCGTCATGGCCCCCACAGAACTTCTGGCGGAGCAGCATTACCGATCCTTCCGTTCGCTTCTCGAGCCTTTCGGCATCCGTGTGGAAAAACTCACGGGCAGCATGACCGCAAAGGAGAAGAACGCAGTCTACGACGCTTTGGAAAACGGCGATATCGGGCTCCTCGTCGGAACGCACGCCCTGATTTCAGATAAGGTCAGGTTCCGCAGCCTGGCTTTCTGCGTCGTCGACGAACAGCACCGGTTCGGTGTGCTCCAGCGCGCCGCGCTGGCAAAGAAAGGGGAGGAGCCGCATCTGATGGTCATGTCCGCGACGCCGATCCCGCGTACGCTCTCCCTGATCATCTACGGGGATCTGGACATCTCCGTCATCGACGAGCTCCCGCCCGGCCGCCAGGCTGTGGACACCTATTCCGTCAAGGAGAAGATGCGGCCCCGCATCGAAGCCTTCGCGCGGAAGCAGGTAGAGGAGGGGCATCAGGTATACTGGGTATGTCCGGCGGTCGAGGAGAACGAGGAGATCCCGAACCTGCGGTCGGCGGAGCAGACGGCCGAAGATCTGCGCACACGCGCCTTTCCCGATCTGCGCGTCGAGCTCCTGCACGGAAAGATGAAAGCTGCGGACAAGGACGCCGTCATGCGCCGCTTTGCGGACGGCAGCGCGGATATCCTCGTGTCCACGACCGTCGTCGAGGTCGGCGTGGACGTCCCGAACGCCGTCCTGATGGTAGTGGAGAACGCGGACAGGTTCGGCCTGTCCCAGCTCCATCAGCTGCGCGGACGCGTCGGCCGCGGAAAAAGCATGTCCTACTGTGTCCTGTTCGACGCGGGGGAGAGCGATGTATCCGCGGAGCGTCTGTCCGTGATGTGCCGGACGAACGACGGCTTTCAGATCGCCGAGACCGATCTGAAGCTGCGCGGTCCCGGGGACTTCCTCGGTTCCCGCCAGCACGGTCTTCCCGAACTGAAGATCGCCGATCTGGCCGAAGACATGGATGTCCTGCGTTCCGCCGGAGAGGCGGCTCAGAACGTTCTCAAGAATGACGCCCAGCTCGAACTTCCGGAACACTCCGAACTGAAGGCCCGCGTCGCCAGGATCATCGAAGGGTTCCGCGGGGGCATGAACTGACGGGAGGTCATCTCATGAAAAGGAAACTCACATGGAAGCGATGGATCGTCGCCCTGACGGCACTGGCTGTGTGCTCCGTCCTGTTCCTTCTGACGATGCGCCTGATCTTTTTCATACTCGGCCTCGTACTGTTCTTCGTGATCCTCATCGCGGCATATATCGGATAAAGATACCGGCCGGCGTTTGCAACGCCGGCCGGTGTTCGTTGATTCGGTCACAGAAGACAGGAGCGGATGAAGTCCAGCAGCTGAGTGGTATACGGTTCGCTCTCATAGGCGGTGTCCGCGTGCGTCGTCTCCTCGCTGATGACGATCCGGGAACGGCCGCTGCCGCATACCCGGCAGATCTCCTCATGCAGTTCCTGAGACTGCAGGCAGCTCACCATGGGATCGTGCCTGCCGTGCAGGATCAGCACCGGCGGGATATCCGGGTGAACGAGGCTCACGGGGGAGATCAGCCGGAGAAGGGAAGGGTTGGCGGACGTATCCGCGTTCAGCAGCCGGTCCGCGGCACCCTTACCCGGAGGGGAAGGAGGAAACATGCGCGGCGTATCCGACCGCACGAAGTGCTCGTTCTCCATGGAGAAATCCGAAGGACCGAAGAAATCGATGCACCCGCGGAGCCGGGGCAGATTCCCGTAATACCCGCCGCAGTAAGGCGGCATCCGCTCCGTGAATGCTGCGCACAGCGCGAGCATCGCGCCTGCCGAAGCGCCGGCGATCATCAGGTGGGAGGGATCAACTCCGTAATCACGGCCGTGCTCCTTCAGAAAGGACAGGGCCGCTTTCACATCGAACAGATCGTCGGGAAATCCCGCGTCCGGCAGCAGCCGGTATCCGCATCCGATGACCGCCACGCCGGCATCCAGCGCCGGCAGCAGTGGCCTGATCTGCGAATCCTCATAATGCCCGCTCTCCCAGCCTCCGCCGTGCAGGAACAGGACGGAGGGAAAAGGGCCCGCTCCGGTCTCCGGTAGGAACACGGTCATCTTCTGCCTTTTGTGCGTCCCGTAGGGAATTCCCCGCCGGAGTCTCGGGAAGGAATCCAGATCGAGAGGGCCGCCACGGAGCATTTTCAGAAGATGCTCCCTTTCGGCGGCGGAGATCAGTTTCGTTTCCAAGATGTCCCTCCTCATTTCGTGCCCGTTGAGCCGAATCCGCCTGTCCCGCGTTCCGTGGACGTAAGGCTCTCGGCGATTTCAAATGCCGGCGTCAGTACAGGGACGATGACGAGCTGGGCGATCCTCTCGTGAGGAGCGACCACGGCCGGTTCCGTTCCGTGATTGTGAAGAGAAACGCAGACTTCTCCGCGGTAGTCGCTGTCGATGACGCCCACCTTGTTCGCCGGAGCAAGCCCGCGTTTCGCGGAAAGGCCGCTTCTGGCGCATACCAGTCCGGCATATCCCTCCGGGATCTCAATGCAGAAGCCGGATGGCACGATAACGGTCGAGTGGGGGGATATGGTCATTTCCTCATCAATATCCGCGTAAATATCTGCTCCCGCAGCCAAATCCGACCCGTAAGTGGGGGCGAGAGAACCCGGACGGACCAGTTTGATCCTGACCTTATCCATTGTTGTTCTCCTTATCCTTCATTTCCGCTTCCTTCATCTCCGCGATCAGTCCGCGGAACCGTTCTATCATCTTCCCGTAGTTTTCTCTCCGGTGAGGATAGGAGCAGGGAGTGCAGTCCTTCACGCCGGATTTCGTATAACGGTAGCCTCCGTTGCATCTGCGTCCGGACAGATACAGAGGGCAGTAGCAGAACAGGCAGTTGAAGTCCTCTTCCGGCACTCCGGAATGGCAGGGGAAGTATTCGCATTCCCTGTTCTGGAAGAAGGAGTAGTGCTTGTTTTCCCAGGATTCAGCCATGGCGGTCTCCCTCCATATTCTTCATTCTTCCACGATCACATGGTCGAGTCCGTACCGGTCGAACTCGTCCAGATAATCGTCGATGCGGTCGTACAGTTCCTCGTATTTCTCCTCGGTGACTTCGGTGATGTCGAGATCCCGGCAGGCGAGTTCTTCCGCGAGGATATCGAAGAACACGGTATCCTCATAGTCGGCGATGGCCTCGTGTATCCCGCCCTCCTCGAAGGCCCGGGACGGATAGCAGACGCCCTCGTACGTTTCTGCAAGGGAAGGCATGCCCGCCTTCCCGCAGTAGGAGAAGATCCTGCTCTCCAGATCGTCGTACTCCGTGATGCGGTCGTTGTCTCTGACCGAATTCATGATCCAGTTTCCGACATAGACCAGATCGAGCAGCCTGCGGTATTCGATATCTGTCAGTTCCAGCTTCATATGCGTAGCACCTCCCGTCAGGAGTTCCTGATTCTGCTACATCATAGCAGATGTCCCGATGTTTTTCCACCGCCGCTCTTGAAATTTCACCTTGTTTTCCTGTAGAATATGCCGTATTATGTTACGAGCATTGTTTTGGAGGTGAGGTCAGTGAAGGACGTCGTTATCACCGTCGTCGGAAAGCAGGCGCAGCCGGACGGTTCCGATGAGGATATCATCGAACTCGTGACGGAAGGAAAATATGAATATGACAACAGCCGCATTATCATCAGCTATCAGGAAAGTGAGCTGACGGGTTTTGCCGGATGTACGACGATGTTCACGGTCTCCCCGGACAGGATCGTTCTGAACCGTATCGGAAGCGAGAGCGGAGACATGGTATTTGAGGCCGGAAAGAGGCATCAGTATTTCTACGCCACCGACGCCGGAGATCTGATGCTCGGCGTCAACACCATCCGCTGCAGCAATCAGCTGCACGAGGGCGGAGGCAATCTTGAGATCTCCTATCTCCTGGATTTTGACGACAAGGTCTTCAGCCGCAATTCCTTCTCCATCGGGATCAGATCCTGACAGCGAACAGATTTCGGAGGCACACGATGAACTATATCGATACAGCGAAAACACAGATCGACGGCATCCTGCAGGCCGCCTGCGCCGCTGCCGCGGAAAAGGGCCTTCTTCCGTCCGGGGGACCGCTCTCCGGTTCCGTTGAGATCCCGAGAGACCTGTCTCACGGGGATTATGCCGCAAACCACGCCATGGCGGCCGCGAAGATCATGCACATGAGCCCCGCTGCGATCGCGAAGGCGCTCGTCGACTGCATGGACCTGACCGACACCTATGTCGGCAAGGTCGAGATCGCCGGTCCGGGCTTCATCAACTTCACTCTCAACCAGGACTGGTATTCCGATGTGATCCGCACCGTGCAGCGGGAAGGAAAGGATTTCGGCCGTTCGGATATCGGCGGCGGGGAAAAGGTGATGGTCGAATTCGTGTCGGCCAATCCCACCGGCCCCATGACGATCGGCAATGCGCGCGGAGGCGTCCTCGGCGACGCGCTCGCCTCCGTCCTCGACCGCGCCGGCTACTCCGTATGGCGCGAGTTCTATGTGAACAACGCCGGCAACCAGGTGGATCTGTTCGGAAGGTCCATCGAAGCCAGGTATCTCCAGCTCTGCCTGGGCGAGGACGCCGTGGAATTCCCCGACAACGGATATCACGGAGACGACATCCGTGAGCTCGCCGCGGAGATCCGCAACCTTCACGGTGACGCCTACGTTTCCGCAGATACCGAAGAGCGCAGGAAGGCGTTCATCGAATACGCGCTTCCCAGAAACATTGAGAGGATGAAACGGGATCTCGCCAGGTACCGGATCCATTTCGACCAGTGGTTCCTCGAGAGCGATCTTCACGACAGCGGCTACGTGGCCGAGACTGTGGATCTTCTCACGAAATGCGGCTACACCTATGAGAAGGACGGCGCTCTCTGGCTGAACAACACCGCTCTCGGCGCCGACAAGGACGAAGTCCTCCGGCGTTCCAACGGGTTCTACACCTACTACGCCGTGGACATCGCGTATCACCGCAACAAATTCTCCGTCCGGGGATTCGACAAGGTCATCGATGTTTGGGGCGCCGACCACCACGGCCACGCCATCCGCTTCAAGTCCACAATGACATCTCCCGCGCTCGGCATCAAGCCGGAGAACCTGCATTTCCTCATCATGCAGATGGTCCGTCTCACGAGGGACGGGGAGACGATCAAGGTCTCCAAGCGCACCGGCAAGGCCCTGACCCTCAGCGATCTTCTCGACGAGATCTCCTGCGACGCCTGCCGCTTCTTCTTCAACGCGAAGCCCGACACTCATCTGGAGTTCGATCTCGGGCTGGCCGTGCGCCAGGACAGCGAGAACCCCGTGTATTACGTCCAGTACGCCCACGCCAGGATCTGCAGCCTGATCGCGGCGCTTGCCGCGGAAGGCCATGCCGTCGGAAACGCGGAGGACATTGACCTCTCTGTCCTCACGTCGGATACCGAGCGCGATCTGATCCGCCAGTTGTCCATGCTTCCCGAGGAGATCAAGCTCTCCGCCAGGGACCTGGATCCTTCCCGCATCAACAGATACGTCATCGAAGTTGCCGCGAGATTCCACCGCTTCTACAACGCGTGCCGGATCAAGGGCGAGGAGAAGAGCGTTCTCGAGGCTAGGCTGAAGCTGGCCGACGTCACCCGTCAGGTCATCCGGAACTGTCTGGACATCATCGGCGTTTCTGCGCCGGAAAAGATGTGATCCCGCTGTTTGCGGACACAATTCCCGGTTGACATCAAAGGCGATTTATTGTAAAGTAAACTATCTCAATTGGAAAGAGTCTTTCCGAAGCAGGATACCGCAGCAGATTACCGCAGCGATCCGTTATTCCGGACCGCCCGGACTGTGACACCGCGGAATGCGGCGGCAACTCCGGTTGCCTTATTGATTGAGTTAAAAGCTCAGTTTTATAAGTTGGTTACTTTATAACCAGTGCACCGTAAGGGCATACAACTTGTGAAATGGTCAATAAGAGTAGTAAAAGTATCTTTGCTATATAGACTCTTCAAAACCAGCATCTGTGAAGGATATGTGTTTTATCCCACCTTTCTGACGCAAGTGATATGCCTGACACCAGGCATATCACTTTTTATTTGTCCAAAGCCGGAGGGACGACATGAAGAAGATCATCGAGCTGAAGAACATTTCGAAATCTTTCGACGGCGAGACCGTCCTTGATTCCATCAATCTGGACATCTACGACAACGAGTTCCTCACGCTGCTCGGTCCGTCCGGATGCGGCAAGACGACGACTCTCCGCATCATCGGCGGATTCGAGACGCCGGACGAGGGCGATGTCATCTTCATGGGGGAGAAGATCAACGATATCCCCGCCCATAAGCGCAGCGTCAATACCGTTTTCCAGAAATACGCGCTGTTTCCGCATCTCAACGTCTTTGAGAACGTGGCCTTTCCCCTCCGCGAGAGGAAGGTCCCCAAAAAGGAGATCGAAGAAAAGGTCAACGAGATGCTCTCTCTCGTCATGCTGTCCGGCTTTGCCCACCGCAGGGTGACCAGCCTGTCCGGCGGCCAGCAGCAGAGAGTGGCGATCGCCAGGGCGCTCATCGCGCACCCGAAGGTCCTGCTCCTTGACGAGCCTCTCGGCGCGCTCGATCTGAAGCTGCGGAAGGACATGCAGCAGGAACTGAAGAAGATCCAGAAAGCGACCGGGATCACCTTCATCTTCGTCACGCACGACCAGGAGGAAGCCCTGACGATGTCCGACACCATCGTCGTCATGAGCGAGGGCCGTATCCAGCAGATCGGCACACCGGTGGATATCTACAACGAGCCCCAGAACGCGTTTGTGGCCGACTTCATAGGAGAGAGCAACATCCTCGACGGCGTCATGCTGGAGGATCTGCGCGTCAGATTCTCCGGACACACGTTCCGCTGCGTGGACAAGGGCTTCGCTTCGCAGGAGCCGGTGGACGTCGTCGTGCGTCCGGAGGACGTGGACATCGTTCCGGAAGCGCAGGGGATGCTCCGCGGCGTCGTCACCTCCGTCACGTTCATGGGCGTGCACTATGAGGTGATCGTGGATATCGGCGGCTTCAAATGGATGATCCAGACCACGGACTTCGTCGACGTGGACGAGCATATCGGCCTGTCCATCGACCCCGACGCCATCCACATCATGAAGAAGAGCGAATACTCCGGCCTGTACGGGGATTATTCCTCCTTCTCCAACGAACTGGACGAACTCAGCCAGCCGGACGAGGAAGAGGAGGAAGAGGAATGACAGGGAACGCTAAGACAAGCCGGGGGGCTCTGACCCCCTATGCGCTGTGGGCGGCTCTCTTCATCGTCGTTCCCCTGGTCTTTGTCGCCTACTATGCGCTTACCGACAACGAGTTCTCCTTCACCTTTGAAAACATCACCCGTTTCTTCACTGCGACCAGCTCCGTGGACGGCAGGGAAGTGCACACCTATCTCCTCATCTTCTGGAGGAGCCTGAAGCTCGCGGTCATCAGCACCGTGATCTGCCTGGTCCTCGGTTACCCGCTGGCCTACGTGATGGCCCGCGCCTCCGAGCGCAGGCAGAAGATCATGATGATCCTGATCATGATCCCCATGTGGATGAACTTCCTCATCCGCACATACGCATGGATGACCATCCTGCAGGATACCGGCATCCTCAACGGATTCCTGTCCGTCCTGGGGCTCGGCCGCGTGCACATCATCGGAACGGAAAGCGCCGTCGTCATCGGCATGGTGTACGACTATCTCCCGTACATGGTGCTTCCGATCTATTCCATCATGGCGAAGATGGACATCAAGCTGCTGGAGGCGGCGCGCGACCTTGGCTGCAACAGTGTCGGCGTCCTGCGGAGAGTGATCTTCCCGCTCTCGCTGCCGGGTGTTCTGAGTGGAGTGACGATGGTCCTCATCCCCTCCGTCAGCACGTTCTATATCTCCCAGAAACTGGGCAACGGCAAGTTCTTCCTGATCGGCGACGCCATCGAAGGACAGTACGTGGCGAACAATCTGCATTTCGCGGCCGCCATGGCGTTCATCCTGATGGTCATCCTTCTGGTCGTGATGGCAGTCATGAAACGGATCACGAATCACCGCGTGTATGGAGGGAAGGCAGCATGAAGACGGCATCGAAGATCTATACGGCGATCATCTTCGTCTTCCTGTTCGCTCCGATCGCCATTCTGCTCGTATTTTCGTTCAACGACGCCAAGAGCCTGAGCGTCATGTCCGGCGTCTCTCTGCGCTGGTACAGGGAACTGTTCCATGACGAAGCGACGCTCCAGAGCGTCCGCAACACGCTCATCCTCGCCGTGAGCGCCATGGTGATCTCCACCGTGATGGGGACCGCAGCCTCCGTTGGGATGGAAAAGCTCCGCAGCCGCTGGCTGCGTTCGGCCCTGAATACGGCCACGGACATCCCGATGACGAATCCGGATATCATCACCGGCATCTCGCTGATGCTCATGTTCGTCTTTGTAGGACGTCTGTTCGGCCTGGCCAACTCCCTGAGTTTCTGGACGATGCTCATCGCGCACGTCACCTTCTGTCTGCCGTATGTGATCCTCCAGGTCCAGCCCCGGCTGCGCCAGATGGATCCCAGCCTTCCCGAGGCGGCGCAGGATCTCGGCTGCACTCCGCTCAGAGCCTTCTTCAAGGTGACGATCCCCGAGATCATGCCGGGCATCATCACGGGCGCGATCATGGCCTTCACGATGAGCCTCGACGATTTCGTCATCAGTTATTTCACGTCCGGAGCCGGGTTCCAGACGCTCCCGATCAGGATCTACAACATGACGAAGAAGACAGTGACGCCGAAGATGTACGCGCTGGCGACCATCATCTTCTTTGTCATCCTCGCTCTGCTTCTGATCAGCAATCTGACCGACCAGAGCGACAAGAAATACAGGAAGAAATAATCAAACGTTATTTCTCATAGAAAAAAGAGTCATGGAGAAGGGAAGTAAAGGAATGAAAAAAGCAGTTTCGATCGTCGTTCTCTGCCTGATGCTGGTCATGCTGGTCGCCGGATGCGGTTCCGGCGGCTCCGGCGGCAAAGGCAAGAACCTCACGCTGAACGTATACAACTGGGGCGAATATATCTCCGACGGCAGCGAGGACAGCTACGACACGGTCAAGGAATTCAAGAAATGGTATCAGGACACGTACGGGGTGAATATCACCGTCAACTATGATACCTATGCCTCCAACGAGGACATGTATTCCAAGCTCTCCTCCGGCGCAGTCAGCTATGACGTGATCATCCCCTCGGACTACATGATCGCCAGGATGATCAAGGAGGACATGCTGCTGCCTCTGAATTACGACAACATCCCCAACTACAGCAACGTCGACAGCAGCTTCAAGGGCCTCTATTATGACCCCGACGACACGTACACCGTGCCCTACGCCTACGGTATCGTCGGCGTGATCTGGAACGCCAATGAAGTCGACGAGGCGGACGCCCAGGGCTGGGATCTGATGTGGAACGAGAAGTATGCCGGCCGGATCGTGCAGTTCAACAACTCGCGCGACGCCTTCGGCACCGCCATGTACAAGCTGGGCATCGACGTCAACACGACGGACACGGCCGAATGGGACCGCGCCTTTGAGGAGCTCAAATCACAGCACGGTCTGGTCTACAGTTACGTCATGGACGAGATCTACAACATGATGGAGTCCGGCGAGGCGGCGATCGGCGCTTACTATGCCGGCGACTACTTCACCATGCTGGACGCTCAGGCGGATACCGTGGACCTGAGATTCTACTATCCCGATCCCACGAACTACTATGTCGATGCCATGTGCATCCCCAAGTGCTGCCAGAACCAGGAGCTCGCCGAGGCGTTCATCAACTTCATGCTGTCCCGCGACGCAGCCGTCGCGAACGCCGAGTACACCTATTACGCTTCTCCGTATACCAACGTCTATACAGACAGCGAATATATCGAGGAGATGGGGGAGGAGGCCATGGAGATCCTCTATCCCGAAACCGGGGACTTTGCCGAGAAGTACAACACCTACGCCTACCGCAATCTCTCTCAGGACGTTCTGGACTACCTGAATACCCTGTGGGAGAGCGTGAAGATCAACTGATCATTCTCCGTAAAAAAGCAGGCGGCTGAGACAGCCGCCTGCTTTTTCACTGTATCATATTCTGAAGTCCGGGAAGTATTTTTCCACAAAATCGATCTTGTCCAGCGTGAAGGTTCTCCCCTTGAGATAGTTCAAAGGTCCGGCGTCGGTCCGGAAATCCATCGTCAGCCGGTAGGAGCACAGCAGCTGTCCGGATTCCCGGAATTTCCGGTTCAGTGTGTCGCGTCCGTATTTTCCGTCTCCCAGCAGGGGCGTATGAATGGAAGCCATCTGAACGCGGATCTGATGCGTCCTTCCTGTGAGCAGCCGGCAGCGTACAAGGGAAAGATCCCCCCGGCTCGTCAGCGTCTCATATTCCGTCACGGCCGTTCTCGTGCCCGGTTCCCGGTTCTTTTTGATCAGAACGAGATTACGTTCGGCATCCTTGAACAGCTGGCTCTCTATCCTGCCGGCGGGCGGATTCGGCCGTCCGTGGACGACGGTGAGATACTCCTTGTCGATCTCACGGTCCCGGATCTTCTCATTGATGATACGGAGCGCTTCGGCGTTCTTTGCTGCGATCACGATCCCCTGGGTATTCCTGTCTATCCTGTTGCACAGGGACGGCGTGAAACTGTTTTCTTCTCTGGGATTCCATTCGCGCTTGAGATACAGATACGCCTGTACGCGGGCGATAAGGGAATCGTAGCTCCATCCGCCGTCCGGATGGCAGAGCACGCCGGCCTCCTTGTTCAGCAGAAGGATGTTTTCGTCTTCGTACACCACGTCCAGTCTTGGGGAGGAGATCTTCAGAAACGCGTTGTTCTCGTTCGGCTTCTCGAAGAACTCGTCGTTGATGTACATTTGAACGAGATCGTTCTCCCGCAGCTTGCCGTCGCGAGGAAAGCCCTTCCCGTTGACCTTGATCCGTTTCAGGCGTATGTATTTCTGCAGAAGAGAAGAAGGAAGCAGGGGCACGGTCTTGCCGACGAAGCGGTCAAGCCTCTGTCCTGCGTCGTTTTTTCTGACTGTAAATTCCTTCATTTTCGCATCCCCGGATTTCAAGAATAAAGGCATTATAAACCTGAAAAAATAGTTTGACAATAGAGTATGGATGCATTATAATACCGAAGCGACTGTGGGGGTCTGCTATGCAGCTGGATGTCAGAGAGATAATCAACGTTCCCGGCGAACGGCGTGAATTCGACTATCAGCCGTCCCCGGAAGGACTGGAAACGGGAGCCGTCGCGGCCTTGCTGCCGGGGTGGCGTGCACACGGCGTCATAGAGAACCGGGCCGGTGTCCTTCATCTGGAAGGCACGCTGGAAGCCGGCGTGACATACGAGTGTTCCCGGTGTCTGAAGAGAGTCGACAAGGCTCTGACCATCCCGATGCATGCCGTTCTGGTCGAGCAGGAGAGCGAGGAAGAACCGGACGCTTTTCTGATCGTCGGCGGAATGGTGGATGTGGACGAGATCGTTGATGACGCATTCATTCTGAATGCGGACGAACGCTTCCTCTGTTCGGAGGACTGCAAGGGACTGTGTTCCCGCTGCGGCGCCGATCTGAACGAGGGGCCCTGCGGATGTGAAAAGGAAATTGACCCCAGGCTCGCTGTCTTGCGGCAGCTCCTGGAGACTGATTAACAGGAGGTGTCACATAATGGCAGTACCGAAGGGGAAAGTATCGAAGGCGAGAAAGAACAAACGTCGCTCTTCCGTGTGGAAGCTGGCGGTTCCCGGCCTTGTCGCCTGTCCGAAATGCGGTGAGCTCCGTTTGCCGCACAGAGCCTGCAAAGCCTGCGGAGAGTATAACGGACGCACGGTTCTCTGATCCGGGTATTCACAAAGCGCACAAAGGCGGGGGTATCCCCGCCTTTCTTTTTACTGTTCACCTGAAAGGAGGTGGGTCGGAATGAAGCAGCTGATCGCTTCCGTTACACCGGGAAGCCCTGCCTCGGGAAGAAAGATCTTTCCCGGGGACGAGCTTGTCGGCATCAACGGTCACCGGATACACGATGTCCTGGATTATACATACTACTCCTATGACTCCGACCTTCTCCTGGAACTGAAAGGCGGGAACGGGAAGCTTCGCTTTGTCCGTATCCGAAAGTCCGACGGACAGGATCCCGGCCTGAATTTCGAGACCTATCTCATGGACAGGCCGATGTCATGCGCCAATAAATGCGTCTTCTGCTTCATCGATCAGCTTCCTCCCGGTCTCCGGGACACACTGTATTTCAAGGATGACGACGCCAGGCTCAGCTTCCTGCAGGGGAACTACATCACCCTGACGAATCTCTCGGACCGCGAGATGGAACGGATCGCCTCTCTGAAGGTCAGTCCCATCAATGTCTCTGTACATGCGACGGACCCCGCAATCCGCTGCCGTATGCTCGGCAACCGGACCGCGGGCAAGCTGATGGACAGGATGCGGCTGCTGGCGTCTCACGGAGTGGAAATGAACTGTCAGATCGTCTGCTGTCCCGGTTTCAACGACGGTGAAGTCCTGCAGAAGACCATGGAGGATCTGACCGCTCTGTACCCGTCGGTACCCAGCGTTTCCGTCGTTCCCGTCGGTCTGACGAAATACAGGGACGGTCTGGAGTCCCTGACTCCCTTCGATGCCCGGAGCGCTTCAGCGCTCCTCGACCAGGTGGAGTCGTACGGGGAGTCCTGCCTTTCTGCGCACGGTTCGCGGATCTTCTTTCCCGCGGATGAATTCTATATAAAGGCCGGCAGGGGACTCCCGCCGGATGAATGGTATGAAGGATATCCCCAGCTGGAGAACGGCGTGGGCATGCTGCGGCTGCTGATCACCGAATTTGACGACGCCGTCGGTGAGATCTCCGCGGATCCCGTACCGTTCACCGTTGCCACCGGGGTCTCGGCCGCCCCGTATATCCGCGATCTGCTCGGACATGCGAAAAGGATCTGTCCGGATATCGACGGGATCGTCTGTCCCGTCGAGAACCGTTTCTTCGGCACCAGCATCGACGTAGCCGGCCTTCTGACCGGACGGGATATCGCAGAACAGATGAAAGGGAAAATACACGGAGAGAGGCTCCTGATCCCCCGTAACGCGCTGCGGCACGGTGACAGGGTCTTTCTCGATGATTACACGGTGGAGATGCTCGAAGAGGAACTGAACATCTCCGTCCGTATCGTAGAGCAGGACGGTGCGGATCTTGCCGCTGCTTTTATGGGAAAATGAGGTGACTGGAATGTCCAAACCATTGATAGCTATCGTCGGACGCCCGAACGTGGGCAAGTCCATGCTTTTCAACAGGATCGCCGGCAAACGTCTGTCCATCGTCGAAGACACGCCCGGCATCACGCGCGACAGACTGTATGCGGAATCCGACTGGTCCGGACGCGCTTTCACCATGGTGGACACCGGCGGCATCGAGCCGGAGACGGACAACGAGATCCTGCTGTTCATGCGCCATCAGGCGCAGCTCGCCATCGACACCGCTACCGTCATCGTCATGGTATGCGATATCACCACGGGGGTCACTGCCGCCGATGCGGATATCGCTTCGATGCTGCTCCGTTCCAGGAAGCCGGTGGTCCTCGCGGTCAACAAGTGTGACTCCACGGGTCCCGTGAATCCGGACATCTATGAATTCTACTCTCTCGGCCTCGGAGATCCGGTGGCCGTCTCGGCCGTGCACGGACACGGAACGGGAGACCTTCTCGACCGCTGCATCTCCTATTTCCCCGATGCGGACTCAGAGGAAGAGGAGGCCGACGCCGTCAAGGTGGCGATCATCGGAAAGCCCAACGTCGGAAAATCCTCGCTGCTCAACAGGATTCTGGGGGAGACGCGCGTCATCGTCAGCGACGTTGCCGGAACGACCCGGGACGCCGTGGACAGTCCTTTTGAAAACGAGACGGGCCGCTATCTCTTCGTCGATACGGCAGGGATCCGGAAGCGTTCGAAGATCGACGACAGGATTGAAAAATTCTCTGTCATGAGAGCTCAGATGGCCGTAGAACGCTGCGACGTCTGCCTGATTCTGATCGACGCCAGGGACGGCGTCACGGAGCAGGACACCAAGATCGCCGGGATGGCGCACGAGGCCGGCAAGGCCAGCATCATCGTCGTCAACAAGTGGGATCTTGTTGAAAAGGACGGCAAGACGATGGATTCCATGCGTGCGGACATTCAGCGCGATCTCAGCTATATGAGCTACGCTCCCATCCTTTTTATCTCCGCGATGACGGGACAGCGCGTAAGCCGTCTCTTTGAACTGATAAATTATGTAAACGAGCAGAATACCATGCGTATCACGACGGGGATGCTGAACAACGTCCTTGCGGATGCCGTGGCCAGAGTGCAGCCTCCGACGGACAAGGGAAGGCGGCTGAAGATCTATTACATGACGCAGGTCGGCGTACGGCCTCCCGCTTTCGTCGCATTCTGCAACAAGGCTGATCTGTTCCACTTCTCCTATCAGAGATATCTGGAGAACCAGATCAGGAGCGTTTTCGGCCTGGAAGGGACGCCCATTCGCCTGATCATCCGGGAAAAGGGCGACAAGGAATAATTTTCAGGATCAAAAAAAGGATTTGCGCCTCTATTTCCGTATATTTAAGCAGGGGGGATGATCAGTGAGACTGGACCGAGAGCAGATGGAACGCAGCTTTCTTCAGCCGCATGCCGCTCTTGCGGAGCGCAGCAGAGGCCGTCTCATTCCGGAACCGGAATGTGAGATGCGCACCTGCTTCCAGAGAGATATCGACCGCATCATCCACAGCAAATCCTTTCGCAGGCTGATGCACAAGACCCAGGTCTTTCTCCAGCCGGAGGGGGACCATTACCGCACGCGCCTCACGCACACCCTGGAGGTTTCCCGGATCGCCCGCTCCATCTCCAGAGCGCTGCAGCTGAACGAGGATCTGACGGAAGCTATCGCGCTCGGACATGATCTCGGCCATACGCCCTTCGGTCACGCCGGAGAACGCGCCCTGGCCGACCTCATGAAAGACGACGGAGGCTTCACGCACTATGAGCAGAGCCTTCGCGTCGTCGACGTCCTGGAAAAGGAGGGCCGCGGACTCAATCTCACCTGGGAAGTGCGCGACGGCATCGTCCGCCATACCGTAGCGCCGCCGGCCGCGACGCTCGAAGGCCGTGCCGTCAAACTTGCCGACCGGATCGCGTATATCAACGCCGATATGGACGACGCCGTACGGGCAGGCCTTCTGCATGAAGAGGATATCCCCGAAGAGATCACGTGTGCGCTGGGAGATGTTTACAGCCAGCGGATCAACACACTGATCCGGGACGCCGTTGTTTCCAGCACGGGAAAGGACGATATCGTCCTCAGTCCCGAGATTTCCTTCGTCCTCGACAGTTTTCACGATTTCATGTTCCAGGCGGTATACAAGAATCCCGCCGCGAAGAGCGAAGAGGTCAAGGTAGCGGGTATCGTCGAGGGGCTGTTCTCCTATTACAGCCGCCGCCCGGAACTTCTGCCGGACGAGTATGCCATGGTGGCCGGAACCGACGGGATCCCGAGAGCCGTCTGCGACTACATTTCCGGTATGACGGACAAATACTGTCTGGACACCTACAGTCTTCTCTATATTCCTGCCGGATGGCAGGTGAAATGACCGCATTACCCGGAGCAGGGGAGGTGAAGCCATGGCGATCTCCGAAACCTATCTTGACGAGCTGATCTCAAGGAGCGATATCGCCGACGTTGTCGGCAGTTACGTCAACCTGAGCAAACGGAGCGGCAGCAACCTGTTCGGCCTGTGTCCGTTTCACAACGAGAAGACGCCCTCTTTCTCTGTAAGCCCCGAAAAGCAGATCTACCACTGCTTCGGCTGCGGAAAGGGCGGAGGCGTCATCAACTTCATCATGGAGATCGAAGGTCTCGGCTTCCAGGATGCCGTAGCCTTCCTGGCCCGGCGGGCTGGCATGCCGCCGCCGGAAGACGGCTCCTCGGAGGAAACGCGCAGCCGCAGAGGAAGGCTTCTGGACCTGAACAAGGACGCCGCCAGATTCTATTATCAGGTACTGAATTCTCCGGCCGGTGCCGAAGCCATGTCGTATATGCAGCGGCGGCAGATCGATGCTCCTACGGCCGTCCGCTTCGGACTGGGTGCCGCTCCCGACGCATGGACAGAGCTTCTCAAGGCAATGAAGGCAAAAGGCTATAACGAACAGGAAATGTTTGAAGCTGGCCTGATCAAAAGAGGGAAAAACGGCGGGTTCTACGATACCTTCCGGAACAGACTCATGTTTCCCGTCATCGACATACGCGGCAGCGTCCTCGGTTTTTCTGGGAGAGCGCTGGGTGACAGCGAGCCGAAGTATCTCAATTCTCCCGATACGCCAGTCTTCAACAAGAGCAAAAACCTGTTCGCGATCAATCTTGCGAAAAAGTGCAAGGACGGACCTTTTATCCTCTGCGAGGGCAATATCGACGTAGTTTCCCTGCATCAGGCGGGATTCACGGGGGCCGTCGCTTCCCTGGGAACGTCCCTGACTTCCGATCAGGCGAGGCTCCTGTCCCGTTATACCGATCAGGTCGTCCTCGCGTACGACGGAGACGCCGCCGGGATCAAGGCGGCTGACCGGGCCATAAAGATCTTCGAACAGCTCGGAATGAAAGTCAGAGTACTGCGGATCAACGGTGCAAAGGATCCGGACGAATACATCAAGCGTTTCGGAGCCGACGCTTTCCGCAATCTCATACAGGGCAGTCCGGACAAGCTTGACTACCAGATCGCCCAGATCCGTGCGAAATACGACGTTTCATCGGATGCAGGCCGGCTGTCCTTCCTGAACGACATCACGGTGCTTCTCTCTCAGGTTTCCAACTCCATCGAGCGCGAGGTGTATGCCGCGAAGATCTCTGAGGAGATGGGCGTATCCAAGGACGCCATACTGTCCGAGGCAAAGAAGATCATTTCCCGCCGGCTCAGGAAACAGAAACAGAAGACGGAACAGATGAACATGCGCCCGGGACAGAACCGTCAGCCTGCAGACAGGGATATCCGCTACACCGATCCCGTTTCGGCATCCGCAGAGGAGGGCGTCCTTCGGCTCCTGATGCTGGATCCGACGCTCCTTCCGTTGACGGATGACCTGAAAGAGGGGGATTTCTCATCACCCTTTCTGTTCAGGGTTTTGACGCTGATACGAAAAAAACTGGCCGATCACTCTGACGTTACCCCGGCGACTCTCTGCCGGGATCTCACGTCCTCCGAAGCCTCCCGGCTCACTGCGATCCTTGACAAGCCGGAAAACATCTCGGAAGGGAAGAAGGCCATGAACGATTACCTGATCAAGATCAGGTACAGGAAGATCGAGAATGAAACCACACAGGACCTGGCTCAGATGGCTGAGCTGATCAAGAAAAAGAAAGGAATGGGGATAGCCGATGAGTGAATTGGAAAAGAAAGAAACCGCACAGGCCTCCGACAGCCAGAAGGAACAGCATGTTGAGGAAAAACTGCACCATCTGATCGATTCCGTCAAAAAGCAGGGACACCTGGAAGCCCAGGAACTGATGACGGTTCTGGAGGATATGGAACTTACGCCCGAACAGACGGACAAGTTCTATGAGGCGCTGGAGAATCTTGGCGTAGACATCGCTTCCCCCGAAGAGGTAGAGGATGTCCCCATTGAGATAGACGAGGTCCTCCCGGAGAGCGAGGAACTGCAGGAGATCGAGAACCTTCAGGAAAACGAGATCCTGGACACCGCTGCCATCATGGACGGATTCGGCGTCGACGATCCCGTCCGTATGTACCTGAAGGAGATCGGCACCGTTCCTCTTCTGACTGTGGAGGAGGAAGTTGATCTTGCCGCCAGGATGGCGGAAGGCGACGAACAGGCCAAGAAGAAAATGGCCGAGGCAAACCTTCGTCTTGTCGTCAGCATCGCGAAAAGATATGTAGGCCGCGGCATGCTGTTCCTTGACCTCATCCAGGAGGGGAATCTGGGCCTTCTGAAGGCAGTGGAGAAATTTGATTACACCAAAGGATACAAGTTCTCCACATACGCCACATGGTGGATCCGTCAGGCGATCACGCGTGCGATCGCCGACCAGGCAAGAACGATCCGCATTCCCGTTCATATGGTAGAGACGATCAACAAGGTCATGCGCGTATCCCGTCAGCTGCTCCAGGAACTCGGACATGATCCATCTCCGGAAGAGATCGCTGAAGAGATGAACATCCCCGTCGAAAAGGTAAGAGACATCCTCAAGATCGCGCAGGAGCCCATTTCTCTCGAAACTCCGATCGGCGAAGAGGAAGACAGCCACCTTGGAGATTTCATCCCAGACGAGGATGCCTCTGAGCCGGCGGAAGCAGCCTCCTACACTCTCCTGAAAGAACAGCTGCAGGAAGTGCTTTCGACCCTGACTCCGAGAGAGGAAAAGGTCCTGAAGCTCCGCTTCGGCCTGGAGGACGGCAGGACAAGGACCCTGGAGGAAGTGGGTCGTGAATTCAACGTCACCAGGGAGCGTATCCGTCAGATCGAAGCGAAAGCGCTCCGCAAGCTCCGTCATCCCAGCCGGAGCAAGCGGCTGAAGGATTTTCTGAACTGAACGCAAGCATCTTCATATGTAAAAAAATCCGGGACAATTCCCGGATTTTTTTACATATTTTTTGTATTTTTAATTATGTATCTTCATACATGTTTTGTGCGCGTATTTTTGTATTATCTTGAGTGTAGTTGCGGATTCACACAGCAATTCTGCTGACATTTTTGACGAAAATATGTATTTTATACCGCTTTCCGCTCCGATTCATGTCATAAACCACTGTAACATATTACAAATTCGAATTGAAAATTTGTAATTTCAGTGTATAATGAAGATACAATACGGAAAGGAGGGTAACTGTCTTGACAGAACAGCTCAGAAAGAAGTGCGAAAAATTCCGCACACATTTTTCGGAACTCTTCAAGGTTCCGTGTCACATCGTTGAGATTCCCGAAGATTCCGTCCCGTTTATCAGTTCTGACGGCAAATACCCCCGTTTCTGCGATGTCTGCAACTACGAGGGAGCTCAGCACGATCTTCTCGCCACCTGCTGCTACGGATGCAACGAAGCCCACCGCTGGAACGGGAAGTATGTTTATTACTGCCCGATGGGACTGGTATTCATCGCTTCCTCCATCAGCAACGAATCGGGTGGCGTATGCGGCGCTCTCGTGATCGGTCCCATGGTCATGGGGGAGAACCAGGACGTTGTATCGGATCTTCCCATTGAAGGCCGGGAGGATGCGATCCTTCAGCTGCCTGCTTTCATGCCGAAGGATGTTTATCACATCTCAGAAATCCTGTCCGCAGTGACCTCGGAAATCTCCGGCGTCGAGGGGCAGAAGTTCCGCAACCTCATGTATGACCAGGAACAGGTCCTGAAGGACATCTACAAGGCCAAGACGTATTACGAGGATACCATTTCCCAGAATGCCGAATCTCTGCTCTCTTACGAAAAAGTCCTCCGCGCCGCGGTTCTGCGCGGTGAGAAGAACGTCGCGCTGGACATGCTGAACGATGTGCTTGCCAGAGTATACGTCTACAGCAACTATGACATCAATTCCATCAAGGCCCGCATGCTTGAAATGCTGGTGATCCTGTCCAGGGCAACGATCGAAGCCGGGGCGGATACGAACGAGATCTTCCGCCTCTCCGAGAGCTATATTCTTGAGATCGAAAGGACGAACGACGTCGACCAGCTCGCCGTATGGATATCTGATATCGTCCGCAGATTCATCATACAGGCATTCGATCTGGCCCAGGTCAAGCATTCCGACGTGGTCTACAAGGTGACGAACTATATCAAGAAAAACTGTCAGGATAAGCTGACGCTCGATACGCTTGCCAAAGAGGTATATCTCAGCAAATCCTATCTGAGCAGCATATTCAAGGCGGAAACCGGGATCAGTCTGACCGAGTATATTGCCAACGTCAGGATCGAGAAGAGCAAGAAACTGCTCACTACGGAGGGGATCGCGATCTCCGAGATTGCCCTGGCATGCGGTTTCAAGGATCAGAGCTATTTCTCCAAGGTGTTCAAGAAGGAGACCGGGATTTCGCCGAAACGTTTCAGGAAAAACTATTTCGGCATGGACACTTACGGAATGGATATCGACTGACAGAACATAAAAAAGATCCGGCGCTCAAAAGCGCCGGATCTTTTTTATCCAGTCTGTCAAAAAACTATGCTAGCGCCCTCGTTTCTGGTAAAATAGAAACGGGGGCGAAGTCATGGAAGAATGGAGAAAAGATGCACGGCGAGACGCGGTGATCACAGACATCGATGCCTTGGTACCGAAGGATCATCTG
>JAFYAU010000054.1 GCA_017540565.1 Oscillospiraceae bacterium | reverse complement strand
TGCACTGTCCCTTTCCTTCCATATCCGGTTGAATGAGCGATGCGCTCTCACATACCCTTTGTGTTCCGCACTATCTCTTTGTGAGCAGCCATCATTGCTGATGTTTTCTGCATCCATGTGCGCATTCCTCCTTTCTCGGTCGTACTTAAGACTCCTACTGATTCGGCCCTTCGCCTTCCGGCTACTATGGCCTCTGCTGACTTCTGCGCGCTCAGCGTCATCTCATGATGACGGTTACCCCTCTCGGAGCATTCCGCGCAGATCTCCCCGGGTACCACACGTTTCTTTCCCTCCATCCACCTGCCACATCTATCCCGCATGATTCCGTGTAGTTACAGGGCTTCGACTTGTATGGCAGCCTTACCCTCATACGTGACCTCGTATGTGGTTTCTGTTCGTCAGGCCAGAGGTTTGCCCGTGGTTAGTCTGTTCCCACATCCGGCTTCCTTCAGATTCCCCCTCACGGTGGACACCCTTGCCTTCGGCTGTATCCTTCCCACTACCGGGCGGATTCGGGACTTTCACTCATTAGAAACGTGCGCCGCCGGGCGCACCATGAGAAAACCCGCGGCGAAAGGCTTCGCCGCGGGTGCGGAAACGTGGGCTCTATCGTGATCCTCCGCCGGCGGAGGCCGCCGCGGCCTTCCGGATCTGCTCCTCCTCGATGGTGACCGTGACGATGTCGCCGGCCACGTTGAACAGGTTCTGGAAGACGCCCAGGGCCGCCTCGAACGCGATCGGCAGGTACATGGCCGAGGAGAGGTCGGCCCCGAAATACTCGATCATGATGCTCGTTCCGATCAGCAGGCCGCCCGGCTGGTTCGGAGCGCCGAGGGAAAGGAAGAAGACCAGGACCGCGGCCATCAGGACGCCGTACCACGTAACCGCCCGGCCCGTGTTGAAGGTCAGGAACATGGCGATGCTCATCAGCAGGAAGCCGTTGCCGTCGTACATGACCTGCGCGAGGATCGGCAGCTTCATCTCCAGCCGTTTCCGGTCGATCCCGAGATTCCGGGTGCAGTAGCGGATGTTGTACGGGACGGCGTCGATGCAGGAATTGATGCGGATGTTCTCCAGGAGCAGCCGCGGCATCTTCTTCAGGAACGGCCACAGCCGGACGCCGCCGATCTTCAGCCGGATCAGGTAGAATATGACGACGACGGAGATGCTTCCCAGCATCATCAGGATGATCAGGGCCATGTTGAGGAGCGTGTCGTACTCCATGAAGATCAGCAGCTGCAGCACCGTCACGAAGAAGAAGAACGGGAGCGCGAAGAGCACCAGGCCCAGCATCTTGGAGAATACCGTGTAACAGGCGTCCACTGCCTGCTTCAGCCGGCCGAAATACCGTCCGGAGGCGCAGAAGACATAGGTCAGGAGCAGGGATATGACGACGAGCGGCACCGGCATGGCGATCTCGAAAGGCACGAAGATGCTCGACGGCATGGCCTCGGAGATCCACCGGGAGATGACGTCCATGGCCGGCTCCGCCGCCTGCGTGATCTTCGTCTCCCCCAGCGCCCG
Organism: Oscillospiraceae bacterium; assembly: GCA_017540565.1. GTDB lineage: Bacteria > Bacillota > Clostridia > Oscillospirales > Oscillospiraceae > Alloscillospira. The sequence continues at coordinate 15,587 of JAFYAU010000054.1, read as the reverse complement.
GTAGGCGCCGAGGAACAGGAATCCCAGGCCGATGGCGAGCAGGATCAGGATCACGGAGGTCGCCAGCGCCTTGAGGCGGAGCTTCCTCACGATCGAATACCGCTCGGAGAGGATATACGCGTGCGTCAGGTTCTTCAGCAGCGAGAAGAACGTCACGGGCGCGCCGATCATGAACGCGGCGTTCCCGAACAGTTCCTCCAGCGGCATGAGGATCTCCTTCCCCAGCCGGGCCGCCTGGTCCGCGGGGAGCAGGAAGTGGAGCGGGAGGAAGGCGAGGAAGGCGCACAGGATCCCTGCCGCGCAGTACAGCAGCGTGAGGGAGTGCTTCCTTTTCACGGTGATCTTGAACGAGTTGTACCCGAAGCGGTAGCTGCTTTCGATCTTCTCCTCATAGGCCCGCAGGATCCTGTTTTCGGGGGAGACGTCCCCGTCCTCCTCCGTGAACAGGTACGCCATCTTCCCCTCGAACCCGATCCCGATCACGACGTTTCCCAGACTCTCCCGGAACGTCAGCCGGAGAGTGGTGTTGTTCCCCTCCTCCTGCTCGAGGATGTTGTGGAACAGCGCCTCGACGACCAGCATGGTCTCCATGACGAGTTCCTTGCTGATGGCCTCCGCGTCCAGGAGTTCCTGGAAGTAGGCCTGCATCTGCGGAAAGCTCTCTGTCGCTGCGGGCAGTTCCAGGGGCTCTGCTCTTTTCCCTTTCATGGTGTCCGGCGGCGCGTCCCCGCGGCTCCCGCCGGGGAGAGGCGCCTTCCTTTCTTCGAATGGAATCCTTGTCTGTGTGATATCATATCACAGAATCCGCGGCAGTTCAGTCTTTTTTTGCGGATAACGGGGCCGGGAGAAGTTCTCTTCTCCCGGCCCCGTTCGTTGTCTTATCCGTTCGGTGTCCGGCCGGCAGGTCATTCCTGCGCGGCGATGTCCGCCACGGCGGCCCTCGCCCACGTGATGGCCCTGGAGTGGCTGTTTCCGTTCCAGAGCAGCGGGTAGTCCACGCCGTACAGGCCGCCGGCCACGTTGCCCACGGCGTACAGGCCGGGGACGGGCCTGTTCTCCGCGTCGAGCACGTGCATGGCGGTGTCCGTCAGCATGCCCCCGTGCACGTTCAGCAGCGCCGGGCCCCACTTGAGGGCGTAGAAGGGCGGTTCCGTAATGGTGGTGAGCAGTTCGCTCCGCTTTCCGAAGTCGACGTCCTCGCCCAGGCGGCACAGCTCGTTGTACCGCTCCACGGTGGCCCTGAAGGTATCCGCGGGGACCTCCATCTTCTCCGCCAGCTCCTCCAGGGTGTCCGCCTTGAAGCAGGTGCCTCTCTCGACGTAGCGCTCGATCTGGCGGTCGATGCCGTTGTCGGTGCTCCACTTGTCCCCGTATTCCATCACGATGGGCTCGGTGAACTGGCCGCCCGTGATCCCGATGCGCTCGCCCAGCTCCCGGTACCACTTGCTGTCGAACACGGTGTAGGCGAAGTCCCCCTGCGGCTGCATGGCGCAGCGCACGGCCTTGGCCTGGACCCAGGTGTCCTCGTTCATGAAGCGCTTTCCCTGCCGGTTGACGAACAGGAAGAAGAAGACGTAGATCGAATAGGCCAGCAGATGCAGGCTCAGCGCCCAGGACGGCGTCTCGAACTGGCCGCCCGCCCAGTAGGCCATCCGGTGGCCGTCGCCGGTGTTCAGGCCGATGCGGGAGCCCGGATGGTCGGGATCCGGCACCTGCGGCGCGTAGCCGTTGCGCTTCGGGATCAGGCCCATGGGGCAGAAGGTGCGCAGCATGTCCGGATTGGAGCCGATGTCGCCCGTGGCGAGGATCACGGCCTTCGTGCCGGTGAACCGGCGGTACAGGCCGTCCTCCCCCTTCGCGACGCAGGAGACGACGCGTCCCTTCGCGTTCTTCTCGAGATACAGGGCCTTCGTCCGGCGGATGATCCGGTTGCCCTCCCCCTCCAGGCAGTGATCCTGCAGGATCTCGCACATCAGGGAGGCCCCCATCCGGTGCTTGTACCGGTCGCATCCCGGCTTTTCGACCATGTAGTGGGTGCCGTCGTACTCTGTGAAGTCCGGCCCCTTGTAACGGCCGCCGAACAGGTGCAGCTCGACGGCGTCTCCGCCAAGGTCGGTCAGCCACTGCACCGCGTCGGAGCAGTTGTTGATGTACAGCCACAGCAGTTCCTCGTTGACGCGGCTGCCGCAGATATGCATCCAGTCGCGGGCGAACTGCTTCTTGTCGATGCTGACGCCCAGCCGGCGCATCACCGGGGAGTCCGTGCAGGCGATGTGGGCCCCGCGGGCCACGATGCCGTGGTACTTCTCCAGGACGGTGCAGCGCAGGCCGAGATCGGTGCAGCGCGCGCCCGCGGCCAGGCCGGCGATGCCGCCTCCGATGATCAGGACCTCGGTCTCCTGCGTTTCGGCGATCTCCTCCTCCGGCACGGGGTCCGGCTTTTTCGCCCAGACGCAGTCGTCGTACGCCCGCTGCGCCGCGCCCACGTGGTTCTCCTCCGTCGGTATGAAGCCCATGTCTCGCACCGGGGCCCGGGCCGCGTCCTTCTTCTCCTTCATGGTATTCCTCCCTCTTCTCTCTCCGGACGGCATTCGCCTATCTTTTTACTATGTTTATAGTGTAGACCGTTTCTTGCTGTAAATCAAGAGTTTTCGCGCGGGGCGGAGGAAAAATACAAGGAGGCGCCCCTCTGCCTTCAGTGCAGAGCAGGCGCCTCCCGGCTGTCTCCGGAGAGACTGATTCACTTCATCGAATAGGTGACGGTCACGTTCGCCGTGATCTCTGTCTCGCCCGGTTGGAAGACGGGGCCAGTTGCGGAATCCATCACAGCCTCCGCCGAGGCGAAGTCCGCGTTCTTCCCGTACCGGGCGGAGGTGTCCTGCCAGCCCTCGGTGATGGTGACGGGATCGCCCAGCTTCTTCCCCGCAGCGGCAGCCAGAGCCTCCCCCTCGGCCTTCGCGTCGGCGACCGCCTGTGCCAGCGCCTGGCGGTAGGCCTCGTCGTAGCCGCTGCAGAGGAATCTCACGCTGCCGATGTCGTTGACGCCCGCTTCGACGCAGGCCGAAAGGAGCTTTCCGAGTTCACTGATCTCCTGATCCTGCACGGACATGGAGGTGGAGACGACGTATCCGATGATCCTCTGGTCTCCGGTGTCCGACCAGTCGTACTGGGGATACATGTTGTAGGATTCCGTGCGGATGCTCTTCTCGTCGATCCCCCGCCCAGTCAGGACTTCCATGACCCTGTTGACCGCTTCGGTGTTGTTCTTCTGGGCCGCTTCCGCGGTCGTCTCCTGGGTCTCCACGCCGAAGGAGACCGTCGCCTTGTCCGGCACTAGCTTCACGCTGGCGGATGCGGAGACCGTGATCTCCGGCAGCGTCTCCGCCGGCTGGGTCGTTGTGACCACGGACGCGCCGCAGCCCGTCAGAGCCAGGAGCATCGCAAGAACGAGCGCGGCGCACGCCGCGGCTGTGATCTTTCTCTTCATATGGGTTTCCTCCCTTATTCAGGTGATATGACGTTCCTGCCGTCCGGCGCTTTCGCGCCGTTCCGTACCGTTTGACGCCGTTTTCCGGAAAAAGTTCCGTGGCACACGCTGTTTTCGGTGGACAGAAAAACGGCCGCGGCAAAAACCAGTTTCCGCCGCAGCCGTCTTTTCAGGCCGTTCCGTTCTCAGATGGGATGCTTCAGAGCGAACTCCCGTCCGTATTTCTTCAGTTCGTCCTTCACGATGGAGTCGTTCCAGGGACGGTAGCAGACGCCGTTCGGAATCGACGGGAAGAAGCGCCCGGCGGGACAGTACGTGTCGATGGCGCGCCGGACCTCGGCCCGGATCTCCTCCTCGGTGATGTTGGCGATGTCGACCTTCGGCCCGTCGATGCCACCCACCATCGCCAGCTTCCCCTCGGTGATCCTCTGGATCTCCACGATGTCGTTCTGGGCGATGACGCCCTGCCAGATGTCGATGCCGATGTCCACCATGTCCGTGACGATGGGCTGGCAGATGCAGTCCGCATGGTGCATGTAGATCATGCCGGCCTCGTGGATGGCGTCCGAGATCTCCTGCTGCAGGGGCTTGATGATCTCTCTCCAGACCGGGGGCGGCAGGAACACGTTCTGCTTGCTTCCCCAGTCGTCGTGGTAGAAGATGATGTCCGGGTGCAGCTCCTTGCCCATCTCCCGGATGTATCCGATCTTGTAGTCCGCGATGACGCGCAGCAGCGCCGCCATCTCCTCCGGATACTCCAGATAGTTGCACAGCGCGGTCTCCATGCCCATCAGGTGGTGGGACCGCTCGAACAGGCCGCCGCCGAGCATGACGCACGCCATCTTCTCGTTCCGGTCCATCTCCGCGAGCACCTTTTTGCCGAGGCTCCAGTCCAGATCTTTGTACGGGGGCACCACCAGGTCGTCCTGCCAGTGCTCGATATCCTTGATGACGGCGTTCTCCTTCGTCACGTGGGGATGCGCGCCGGGCGCGCCGGGCTTGAAGATATACACCGTTCCCCAGGCGTCCTTGTGCTCCAGGCCGTCCTGCGGGATCGCGGAGCTTCCGCCGTCCGGATGGGGCAGCAGCTGGACCGCGTCCATGATGTCGCCGTAGAAGTCCGGCTGCTCATGATGATAGATCGCCATGGCGTTTTCGCGTAAAGTAAACATAGGGCATTCCTCCGTCTCCGGAAAGGATACGGTCCGGGAAACGGGTGTTTCCCGGATCATAGAAATAATATATCCGTTGTGGAAAATTGTCAATTGCGGAGGGCCCGGTCCGGGAATATCCTGTATATCCTTCCGAAAACCGTTCAGATTTCTAATTCTTTTTCGCAGAGAAGATACCTGTCCCGCCCGCCCTGCACGGCCTCCGTGAAGACAACGGCAAAGCCGTCTCCGAGGATGAGGACCGCCCCGGCGCAGAACGCCGCCTCCGCAACGGCCTGCTTCAGAGGGAGATACCCGTCCAGCCACAGACCGTCCGAAAACACGCCGCACACTTCATCATGAGTCCGGATATATTCCGCGAATTCCGGCCGCCGCTCCAGGTTGCCGCCCTTCATCCGGATCTTCGAATGATCCAGGAGATCCTCCGCCGTATGGCAGAAGCGCATGATGCCGGCCGCCCTCTTCTTCGGCGACGTCAGTTCATGGAGCAGCCGCTCCCGTCTGTTTTTCTTAATAAAAGACTGTATGAAGCGTTTTTCCTCCGCGTACTCCATCGCCGTGTCCCCGCTTTGCTATTAATTTACATAATATTATTATTGTCATCTATCCGAAAGACCGGCCGGTCGAATCGCAGACTCCGGCAGCCCGGCGTCCGCTCTGCGGATATGACAGTTGTCCGTCTGTCGATTTCACCCCCGGCGGTTCTCAGCTGCACGCAGCATCTGCGGCACGGCAGCCGTTAACGGATCAACCGCCGTCAGTCGATCCCTTTGTATCCGTTTTTTTCCGCATAACCGAGCAAATACAGAAACGCAAAAGCAGGAATGCGAATCATATCCTTGACTAAGATTGCTCCACTACTAAAGGCGAAGGGTGTCGGTTCAACCGACACCCTTCAGATACTCTTCCACATTCACATATCGTATTCCATCCACGTCCTGTGTCGCGCCGCGGTACAGGACGGTTTTCTTTTTGATCAGCCCATAGCGGTGCTCGGTCATGGCGCACTTCTCCGGGTCGCGCAGATGACGAGCCTGCTCCGGGACGATCTCAGTGCTGTGCTTGATCTCATAGATCTCGCAGGACGCGGCGGCCGGGCCAAAGACCACCATATCGAACTCACCGACGGCAAACTGCAGAACGAAAACCTGCTTTTTCGGGTTTTCCAGCGCGGTTTCCAGCAGCACGATATCCTCCATTATGCGCCCCATGATTTCGCTGCGGATGCGATCCAGTACATAGTTCCGTTCCGTCAGGGACAGGTCGCTCATAGTCTGATCCTGCAGGAGACTGCTTACAAGCGCGTCTGCCTGGGCGTACCGCAGGCCGGGCTGTGATATGATCGTCCGATCCCGCAGTTTTTCAGCGGAGGGAAGCGCATACACCCCTACCTCATGAGTCAGGTCAAGCAGATCGAGGTATTCCCGGATTTCCGAAATGTGCGTATCGCTGAGCTCAACAGACTGCTCAGGCAGATTGCGGATCTCCAGCAGGTGCCGCAGCCGTTCCGTGACTTCCGGGAGGTCGATGCGGTCCAGCACGTCTGTGGGCTGTGCCCGATCCCGGCGCAGGTTCTTCCGGGAAATCTCCAGATCGTTCGACCGGAAATCCTTTGTCAGCACTTCCAGCGTGAAACGGTGGTTGATGTCCTCCACGATCCGGTTGATTGCGCTGGTCAGTTCGTCGTGTTCGTACAGCTCCTGCAGATGGCGGAAATGCCCGCCGTCCTGATAATACCGCAGAGAATGCTGAATGTTCCGGGCGATGGCGCTGTCCACATATTCGTCCGCGCTGGACTTGCTGGCGAAGGTCGATGTCTCATTGTAGTGGACGCCGCCGAGGCTCATGGTGCCGCCGTAGCGGATATACTCGTCAATGCCTTTCACGCCGAGCACCTGCTCAAATTCCCGATAGGGGATGAAAGTCGTGTGCAGCAGGATACAGCGGTCAAAGAGCTGTTCGTCCTCGGAGAACAGGAAGCCCAGAGAATCCGTGCCGGACAGCACGATCTTCATGCCGCTGGCGGCGTACACGTCGGAGAAGAGCGCCGCGCCGCTGATGAAATCCTCCATGAGCGTGACTTCATCGAAGAAAACATAGCGGAATCCCGCCTCCTCCAGAGCTTTCAGATCCTGGTTCACGGCGGCCAGCGTATCGTTTCTTGTGATCTGGACAAAGGCTGTCTTCGCAAGCTCCTCGGCCGTCATCTCTGCGAAAATCTGCCGGATCAGCGTTGTCTTTCCCGTCCGGCGCAGACCGTAGAGGATGAAGACCTTGTCCTGCTGGGGCCCATAAAGGTATTCGTGGAGTTCCCGGAAGCAGTCGCGCTTCTTATAGCCTTTCACGGGTGCGGCAAAGCTGCGGAGTGCGCTGCCGGTTCGTACGTTGGTCAGGAACGTATGCACTGCCGGTTTCGGCACAGAAACGTCTGGTGCTTGTCTGCGCAGCTCTTTGAGTTCCTTTTCCAGAGCCTTTCGTTTTTCAATATCACTTTTCAGGGCTTCGATCTCGTCGGCGGGGATGTATTTCTCCTTGCGCTTCTTGTTCTCCGTCCACCGCAGGTAGAAGTATTCCTTCCCATTGACGGTTTTCTGCCCGACGGAGCCTTTCGGCAGCAGGGCGATCTGCTCCTCCAGTGCCGTGATCTTTTCCTGTATGTTCTGATCCGCCATGATTCTCCTCCAAACAAGATAATCTCTTGCCCTATATTATACCCAAATTATACCCAGTAGTCAAGGGTATAAACGGGTATAAAAATGAACACAAAGAAAATTCTGAAGTGATTTGAAGGCGTACTTCCAGAAGTTCGATTTTCGGACTTCTGGAAACTTCTTGATGTTTCCAAAAGAGATTTCAAGAAGTTTCCTTTGGAAACACGAAGTGTGAAGTTGAGGCCTCGCCCTTCTTCTCATTTTTACGGCTAATCTGTGGTGAAACATAAAATCTGCCGAAAATCACAGTTTGCAGCCAAGCAATAATGCGCTGAAAGGGTGTCATTTCAGCTGACACCCTTTTTCCGAGCAAGACAGAAGTTCGTTTTTAAGACTTCCAGAAGTTCGTTTTTCGAACTTCAAGAAGTTTCCTTTGGAAACTCGAAAAGGACGGGACGACCAATCCCGCCCTTTCTAAATCTCTCATACCCTACGGTATGAAACGTCCCGTACGGGAGAATGAACTATATCACACACGTGCGAAGAATAGCGTCACCACTAATGACGGTATCCTTGCCTGACCGTATCCAGATACGCCTTCACATCACCGTTCAGCACCAGCTCTGCGTAAGCATTGGGATCATTGTAAATCAGGTAGTCCAGCTCCCGGCGGTCGAGCCAAGTTTCGACAAACTCGCACTCCACATCGAGGGTGTCGATGGCGATCACCGTCCCGTCAGCCTGTTTCAACTCGACGCAGCAGGTATCCATGTTATACTCCCATTTTCCGCACTTTTTCATGTAAGTATCCCCCTCAGATCGCAATCCCGGCTATGTATCTGACCGTCTGCTTATGCCCGTCCAGGATGCGGTTTTCCCGCTCAAAAACAGCCTTTTTCGTGAGTCGTACGGTCAACACGTTCTTGATTATTCATCCGCCGGCGCGCTTCCTTCCCGATTCGATCAGTTCCCTTTCGAACGCCTCGGGGTTCTTCAGGTCGTAGTCCTGATGATACTCTTCGGCGTCGTAAAAGCGGGCGAAGGGCTCCAGGGTGACGCAGACCGTCTGCCCGGACTCCTTTTCCAGTTTCCTTATGCGCTCCTCCGCGAGCGCCTTCTCCTCTTCGGAGGTATAGTAGACCGCCAGCGTGTACGAATGGCCGCGGTCGATGAACTGGCCGCCGGCGTCGAACGGGTCCACGTTCTCGAAGTAGATGTCCAGGAGCCGTCCGTAGGACACCTCCGCGGGATCGTACTCCAGCATGATCGTCTCCCGGTGGCCCGTCCGCTGGGCCTTCACGTCCTCGTAGACGGGGTCCGCTTCCTCCCCGCCGGAATAGCCGCAGACCACCCGGTCCGCGCCGGCCTCCCGGAACACCGGCGTCATGCACCAGAAGCAGCCGCCGGCGAAATACGCTCTTTTCATGTCGTTTCCTCCGTTCTGTTACCGCTTTTCGTAGTCCTCCGGACGGACATCGTACTCCTCGGTGATCCGCTCCAGCTCGCCGGTGAGCGCCGTGAGGGACCGGTTGTCCCGTCCTCTGCTCCGCCGGATGAGCGCCGTCAGACGGTCCAGCGCGTCCAGCAGGGCCCGGTAGACCTGGGAGGTCCGGGAACCGCCGTCTTCGGAGGAAGCCTCCCGGCGTTCCGGCAGATACCCGGCCTTCAGCTGCGTGCAGGAAGCCAGGTCGTACTCCTCGGTATACAGGGGCGCGTGGGCGGAATAACCCAGATCACACAGCTCCTGCGCAAACGCGGGCGCGACCTCGGGGTCGCCGTGCACGACGAACACGTGCTCCGGCTTTCTTTCGGTGAAGCTGCCGATCCATCCGACCAGATGGTCGTGGTCGGCGTGGGACGAGAGTCCCAGGAAGTTGACGACCTTCGCCCGGACGGCGACCTCGTCGCCGAACAGTTTCAGATGATCCGCCCCGTCGAGCAGGGTGCGCCCCAGCGTCCCGGGCGCCTGGAAGCCCACGAACACGACAGCGCTGTCCGCGCGCCACAGATTGTGCTTCAGATGGTGGCGGACCCGGCCGGCGTCGCACATGCCGGATGCGGAGATGATGACCTTTGGCGTCCCGTCCATGTTCAGGGCCTTGGATTCGTCGGTGGTCTCGGTCATGTGAAGGCCCGGGAACGAGAACATGGCCTCGCCGTCCCTGACCAGTTCCATTCCCTCCTCGTCCAGGTATCCGGTGAGATCCCCGGAGAAGATCTTCGTGACCTCCCTGGCCAGAGGGCTGTCCACGTAAACGGGGAAATCCTCCACGGAGCGCACCAGATGCTCGTCCTTGATCTCCCGGATGAAGTACAGCAGTTCCTGCGTGCGCCCCACCGCGAAGCTCGGGATGATGACGTTCCCGCCCCTGCCCAGCGTCTCGTCGATGATCTGGGCCAGTTCGTCCGTGTAGCTCCACACGTCCTCGTGGTTCCGGTCGCCGTAGGTGGACTCCATGACCACGTAATCCGCGCCGGCGAACGTCTGCGGGTCCCGGATGATGGGCTGGTCAACGTTGCCGATGTCCCCGGAGAACACGACGGTCCTGCGCGTGTCCCCCTCGGTCAGGTCCACGAGGATCGAAGCGCTCCCCAGCAGATGGCCGGCGTCGATGAACGTCGCCTTCACGCCGGGGCAGACATCGACCGTCTCGCCGTATTCGCAGGGCACGATATGTTCCCTGACCTTCATCGCGTCGTCCACCGTGTAGATCGGCTCCTCCTGCGCGCGCCCCGCCCGCTGCTTCTTGCGGTTGTCGTAGGCGGCCTCGGCCTCCTGGATATGCGCGGAGTCCCGGAGCATGATGTCCATCAGCTGGGCCGTCAGGCGGGTCATGAGGATCTTCCCGGAAAAACCCCTTTTGATGAGCATGGGGATGCGCCCCGTATGGTCGATGTGCGCGTGCGTGACCAGCACGCAGTCTATGTCCTTCGGGTCGAATGGCAGCGCGGCGTTGTCCACCTCGTCGCGTCCCTGCTGCAGGCCGCAGTCGACCAGGATCCGCTTTCCGTTCGCTTCCAGGCAGTGGCAGGAGCCGGTGACGCACCTGTCCGCCCCGTAAAAACTCAGTTTCATCGTTCAGGGTCTCCTTTGCCGGTTCATGGATCCCTCCGGCCCGGGAACCGGGCGGGCGGGATCTCCTGATTGCATTTTAACAGATTCCGGGGAGGTTATCAATTTGGAGAACGGTTTTCGTTGATGCGCGCTCTCTGAATACGATGCCTCCCGCCTCCGGATGTTTCGCTTCTTGATGGAGCACGGGAAAACATGCTATACTCGAAAATGGAAAGGGGGAACCGACCATGACAGATACCGCCGTCCGGACCAACCGGACCCAGTGCCTGTTCGCGCTGATCAGCGCCGCCGTCGTGGCCGTGTGCGTCTGCGCGGGCGTCGTCATGAACCTGGTGACGATCTACGACGAGAACTTCGACCACATGGGGATCCGCACCTTCTGCATGTTCACGGTGGATTCCAACATCCTCATGGGGCTGTCCATGATGCTGTGCATCCCCTACACCGTGGACGGCCTGCGCACGGACAACTACCACCTGCCCGACTGGGTGGTCGTCCTGATGCACGTCGCCGTCACGGCCGTCTCCCTCACCTTCCTCGTCTCCCTGTGCATCCTGGCGCCCTTCAAGGGCTTCGTCCTGATCTTCTCGGGCTCGCGCTTCTTCCTGCACTTTCTCTGCCCCGTCCTGTCCATCGCAGCGTTCTGCTGCTTCGTCAACAGCCACATGGTCCGGCTGAAGGAATCCTTCCTGGCGCTGATCCCGGTGTTCCTCTACGCCGCGGTCTATCTCGTCATGGTGGTCATCATCGGCGAGGAGCACGGCGGCTGGAACGACTTCTACGGCTTTGCCACCCGGATCCCGGTCTGGGTGTCGCTGACGGCGATCCTGCCCCTGACCTTCGGCATCGCGACGCTGCTCCGCCACGCGCACAACCGGTGCTGCCGGCACCGCCGTGAGAAGGACATCGCGCTGTACCGGGCAGCGTACACCGGAAAGGATCTGCGGCAGGTCGTGACGGAGATGGCCCTGGCCGCGAAGCGGAAGTCCGGGTCGAAGGACATCGTGATCCCCGCCCAGAGGATCGGCTTCATCATTCAGGACAGCGGATCGGACATGGATCCCGCCGAGTGCTGCCGGCTCTATCTGGAGACGTTCCTGGCGGAAGACTGATCCCCCGGATGCCCGGCAGGAACGGATCCTCATCAGCAGCAAAACAAACTGCCCCCGCAGTCAGACCTTTCGGTCCGGCCACTGGGGGCAGTTTTTCTGTGGGGAGGGCGTTCCGTCCTCATGGGCGGAACGGTTCCGGATCCCGGCTCATCTGTCTCCTCCAAGGAACATCACATCATAGACCGGCAGATATGTGATCTTGCCGTTCGTTGTGATCTCGCGGGTGTTGGAAAGCACATAAGCCTTCTTCACATGATAGTCCTCGTTCTTCACGAAAGTATTCAGTGCGCTGTGGACGGTGTAGTCCTTGCCGGACTTGACCTCGATGGGGACGGCGGACAGGCTGTCGTAATCGTCGATCGGGTACAGCACAGCGCTTCTCCACACTTTTCATCAGGATTTCTTCTCAATAAACCGCACTTTTCTATATATATTGCACTCAAAATACAGCACAATTCAACAATTCAATAGCGTGTGTGATTTTCTTGCGTTGTACGTTCTTCCGTTCTCCCCCTGATGCAGAAACGCCTTCGCCGTCAGCGGCGGCATGCGCGACATCGGCATGGACGTATGACATTTCTCCGAACCTTCATTACCGGCTTTTCTCCGTGAGGTCCCCGCGGGATCCCTGTTCATGAAGCACACAGAAAAAGATCAGGCGATCCACTTGAGGGGCCTGATCTCATTTCTTTCCGTATTCTGTTCTTCACGTCCGGGCCTTTCTCACTCCCGGCAGTATCTCTTCTCCCACTGGATCAGCTGGTAGTCCAGTTCCAGGAGCTCCCGCCCCGCGTCGGTGATGGAATACTCCACCCTCAGCGGCAGTTCGTTGTACTGCTCTCTGTGCACGAGCTTCCACTCCGTCAGTTCACGGAGCGCGCCGGCCAGCGCCGTGTTGGAGATCCCGGGCAGCCGTCTCTTGAGCGCGCCGAAGCGCCACGGGCTCTTCCTGCCCAGATGGAAGAGGATCCGGAGAAGCCATTTGGAGCTGAGGAGCTCCACGCCCGGCATGCCGAGTCCTTTGTCCACACACTGTCTGACATACTGTTCGATCTCATCCAGCTTGTCCTGGTCGATCATCCCGAAGCACCTCCCCCTGCGGCGGCTCATCCGCTCCGTCCCGTGTTGTCCGCCCCGGATGCCGGGACATCTTCATGCTTCCGCCGTCAGTTCTTCAGAGGCACAGCACAGGCGCTATTGTACCCCAGGCATGCCCTTCCCGTCAAGTTTTCGGGGACGGAGTCATATGGATAAATATACTGTTTCGTGGATATCTTCCTTCCTCAAGAGTGGTAAAATCCGTTTTACCAGGTCAAAATAATGATACTACTTGCGCCTCCGCCTGCATAAAGTAGAATATTTATGGGAGATTCTTCTGCTGATGATCCCTATTCTTTTTTACAGGAGGAACAAAGAGAGATGAGAACCAGATCCGTGAAAAAGGGCCTGGCGTGGCTTCTTACGCTCGTCATGGTCCTGTCCATGTGCGCGGTCCTTCCGCTGACGGCGAAGGCTGACGACGAGGTCACCTACACGCCCGCCGCAGGGCTGACGGAAGGCCTCGACTGCCTGATCGTCGCGGAGAGCGCCGGCACCAAGTACGCCCTGTCCTACGACGGCGAGGCGCTGGGCGCCGTTGCCGTTACGGAAGAAAACGGCGCGATCACGCTGTCCGGCAAGGAAGCCGTGTGGACCCCCGGTCCGGATAACACGATCGAGAGCGCCGGCACCCCGGGGATCTTTATCTTCTCCGGAAGTCAGGGCCTGATGGTCTTCACCGGCGGCCGTACCTTCGTGTACGACGCGGCGGCAGGGAACGGGCTGATGCACAGCCTATATTACCTGACCTTCGACGCCTCCACCAACACCTTCAACCAGAGCACGGAGGCGGGCGACGCCGCGAAGATCACCGTCTATGAGCCGAAGCCCACCTACGCGAAGACGGACGCCTTCACCGAGGACGACTACTACGTCATCACGGCAGAGAGCGCCGGCACCACCTACGCCCTCTCCTTCAACGGCGAGGCGCTGGGCGCCGTCCCGGTGACGTTCGACGGCGACGTCATCACGTCGATCCCCGCCGAGGCGGTCTGGGCCGCCAGACCCGACAACACGATCGAAAGCGTCGGCACTCCCGGGATCTTCATCTTCTCCGGAAGCCAGGGCCTGATGGTCTTCACCGGCGGGCGTACCTTCGTCTATGACGCAGACTCCCAGGCCATCCTGATGCACAACCTGTACTATCTGACCTTCGACGCTTCCACCAACACCTTCAACCAGAGCACGGAGGCGGGCGACGCCGCCGCGATCACGCTCTACGGCCGCGAGATGCCGAAGATCGTCCGCGAAGAGGTCTACGTCCCCGACGGCAGCGACATCCCCTGCGTGGAAAAGCAGGCCGTGAAGAACGAGGACGGCAGCATCACCCTCATGGTCGTCACCGACGTCCACTACAGCACGGAGTACGACCAGAACAACCTGCAGGTGTGGTACGGCAACGTCATCGACAAGATCGGACACATCGACTCCTTCGCCTCCCTGGGCGACACCGGCAGCGCCTATTCCACCACGCCGGAGATCTACTGGGACAACGTGAAGGTCGTCCTTGACTTCGTCGACAGCAAGGTGGAGGCCGGCGAGATTGGCACCGCCGTCTACACCTTCGGCAACCACGAGTGGTATCCGTCCGCCGGCGGCGACTTCATGAACTTCTACGAGAACGAGACCGCCATGCGCCTGAAGCGCATGGGCGAGGCCGTGAAGACGGACGACTATATCTTCTACTGCCTCGGCTCCGGCTCCATCGCCTCCCGGTTCAGCCAGGGCTACAGCGACGAGGACATCGAGCGCATCGACACGTACCTGAGCACGGCGCCCACGGATATCCCGATCTTCGTCCTGACCCACTTCCCCATCCACTTCTGGGGCGACCGCAAGGAGGAGAACGCGGCGAAGCTGCTCGACGTGTTCAACAAGTATCCCAACGTGGTCGTGTTCTGGGGCCATAACCACTCCGACTTCGACGAGAGCTACGACATGGTCTACCGCCCCGGTGACTCCATCACCCTCGACGAGAACGGCACGACCGCCCCGATCAACTTCACCTATCTGTCCGGCGGATGCATCTCCGACGAGGAGTACACCGGCCCGTACGGCGGCAGCGCGTGGGCGCTGGGCAAGGGCCTGATCGTCACGATCAACCCGGACAAGACCCTGACCTTCGATTACTACACCATGGACGGCGAGAAGCTCGCGGAGAACGGCCCGTATTACGTGGAGTTCCGCGACGGCGTCGAGTACAACACCCTCAAGACCGAGTATGTGGAGGAGGGCGGCAGCGCCACCGCCCCCGCGGTGCCCGAGTACGCGCACTACGCCTTCACCGGCTGGGACACCGCCTTTGACAACATCACCGGCCACACCGTCGTCACCGCCAAGTACGACTACCTGGTCGACCGGGACGAGAGCAATATCTACATCACCCTCACCCAGGGCAGCGAGGCCGTCGTCGGAAAGAGCGGCGCGCCGCTGATCCTGTATCCCATTCCCTACACCGAGGGCATGACGGTGGCGGATGCCTTCACCATCCTCCAGCAGCAGGAGTATCCCGGCGATCCCGTGCCCGAGATCGCGACCGGAAGCCGCGGCTACTTCACCCAGTACTGGGGAACCACGGAAGAGGACCGGATCATCTACGCCAACGTGATGAACTCGGACAACGGCTATCTGGAGAGCTCCTCCGCCGTGCTGCCCGGCAACTGCTACTACATGAACGTCTATGACGACGCCCACGAGCAGGTCAGCGCCAGCTTTATCGACCATGAGGAGATCACCGTCGATCCCGGCGAGACGGTCTCCCTGATCGCCAAGACCTTCGCCTACAGGCCCAGCCGCACCTACTGGCCCGTGGCCATGAACGGCAAGGTCTTCTGCGGACCGACCCTCGACGCTCTGACGGATACCGGCGTGACGGCCGCCGACGGCGCTTTCGAGCTCCCGTTTGATGAAGCCGGCGACTACTACGTCGTCGTCCGGCAGGACGGCGCCGCCGACGCCTACGCCGTCGTGCACGTCGCCGCGGCCGAGGCC
>JAFYAU010000053.1 GCA_017540565.1 Oscillospiraceae bacterium | reverse complement strand
TCCAGATACTCCGCCGCCGTCATATCCTGACCGTAAACGGTCCGGACGATCCGGTTCGTGGCCCTGTTCAGGAAAAACCAGCTTCCGTTCACGTAACTGTAGTGAACGTCCTCCTGCCAGATATTGCCGTCGCCGAAAAAGGCACTATCGAAGCTGCCGGACGGACCCGATGCCGGAGTCCCGCTTACGGATCTGTCTTCCGTATAGTCCATCGCGAGAGACCAGCCGTAGTGCCCCAGCCGGTCGGTCATCTCTTCGTCGCTTTTCAGGAAATAGAGATGACCGGCAGCGCCCAGATCCCAGCTGTCGTCGTTCCAGTCTCCCGTGCTCGTCAGGCCCCACTCGAATCTGGGGTCGTCCCAGGTCGGATCCGCGTGGTACCAGGCGCCATCCACTTTCAGCATCGTCCAGCTGTGCTCCATTTCGCTGCTGTCCACCCGGATGCAGGGGATGCCGCAGTCGGACAGAAGATAGCAGTAGGCGGTCGCGTTGGCCACGCAGACGGAGATATGGTCCCGGAATACGGAAACGGCGGAGTAGCTCTCATTGTCGTACACCGCGATCCCGTTCTCGTCGATGCTCTCCGCATCCGGGTAATTGGATACCGCAAGGACATAGTCATATAACGCCAGAGCCTTTTCGACGTCGGTCATCTCCTCCGAAACGACGGAAAGGGCCGCCTCGTATTCCCGGGCCAGCTGCTCCCGGACCCTGGCGATCAGCTCCAGATCCGCGCTGCCGTCGTCGCGGCGGTAATAATCGTCATAGAGCAGGCTGACCGAGGTCAGCCGGTTCGGACCGACACCGTATTCGTTGCATCCCTCGGCAGGTTCCGTTGCGGGGCTGATGCTGACATACGGTTCCCTGTGCGATCCCAGAAGAAAGTAGCCGTTCTCTTCCTCACAATCGCTGCACAGATCCAGTATCTTCTCATACTGGGCCCCGAATCTGTCGGCATACAGATTCACGATGATGTCCATGTCCGAAAGGTCCGCCGAAGGCTCTCCCGTCTGCAGCGCAAGGCCGATCCGGCTCCGGATCTCCGACAGGATCTCATCGGATATGTCCGTTTCCTCTGCGTGAACGGCCTGAGGCACGGCCAGGAAAAGCAGCAGGATCAGACTGATCAGAATGATCTTTGCCGCTGTTCTGTTCTTCAGGATCCATTTTTCCATACTGTTGATTCCCTCTGCTTCCCGCGGCGGTATGACCTGATGCCGCATGTCAGGACCGACCCCTGCGCGGCAGGGACCGTCGGGCCTGATCTCTGAAAAATGAGGCCGCTGCGGCGGTCTGAGCCAACTATAATACGACGCGGGGAAGATGTCAAAAAAAGCGCGGGCATACATCGCCGTCTGCCGCAGGGCGCAGGATCGCGGATCTGCAGTTTTTGCAGGTCCGCTGAATCCATGATTCGGCGGGCCTGCGGTATCATCCGCCGTTCGATCCGCCCGAAGGGAGCGGTACGGAAAACCACCGATGGCACGGAAAATGCCGTTCGGGACGCTGTATTTCGGTCAGAAAGACAGCCCCTGCCCGCCACCCGGATCCCGATGGTGAAATCCGGCGCCGGAAGTGCTATGATACGTGGTGAGAAAGAAGACGGCCGGGCGGCGGACACGCCGGACGCGGCTTTGCGGAGGTCATGGCCATGGATTCCATTCTGTTTCTGTTTTTCCTGGGGGCCCTCATCATCGTTATAGGCGTCCGGAACCTGAAAGGGGACGTCGCCACCGTTCACCGGTATCACCGGAAAAGAGTGAGCGAGGAGGACCGGATACCTTTCGGAAAGAAGATCGGGACAGGCACGGTCATCATCGGCTGCGCCGTCGTCGCAAAGGCGTGCGCCCAGATCGCGGCGGACAAAGGGAAACTGCCGCTGGCGGATACGGTCGGGACGGTCGTCCTGATCGCCGGCCTGGCAGCCGGTTTCGTGTTCATCCTCTACGCGATGATCAAATACAA
Source organism: Oscillospiraceae bacterium (assembly GCA_017540565.1). GTDB lineage: Bacteria > Bacillota > Clostridia > Oscillospirales > Oscillospiraceae > Alloscillospira. Next base: position 11,922 of record JAFYAU010000053.1, on the reverse strand, counting down.
CAAAGGGGTGTTCTGAGCCCCCGATGCCGTCCGGCGGGACGGCGACGGAAGAAACCGGGACGGACACGGCGCTGTCCGCACTGCTAGACGGGACAGGCATCGCTGCCGCGGAGCGCCGGTTCCGCGGATCCCGGAAACCGAGGAGGAAAACATGCTGGACAGCAAAGGGTTCGACCTGTGGGCGGACGGATACGACAGGACCGTCGGGATCTCCGATGAGGAAGATACGTATCCGTTTGCCGGATACAGGGAGGTCCTCAACGGAATATACCGGATCATCATGCGGAAGCCGGGCGCGGCGGTGCTCGACATCGGATTCGGGACAGGGGCGCTCACCGCGAAACTGTATGAACACGGATATTCCGTATACGGGCAGGATTTTTCGCGGAGGATGATCGAACTGGCGTCGGAGAAAATGCCCGGCGCCCGCCTGTATCGGGGGGACTTCACGGAGGGGCTGGCGGCCCCTCTGAAGGAGAGGCGCTATGATTTCATCGTGGCGACCTACTCCCTGCACCATCTGAACGACGAACAGAAGGTCCCGTTCCTCCGTGAACTCCGGGACTGCCTGGAAGACGGCGGGCTGATCCTGATCGGCGACGTCGCTTTCGGGACCCGTGAAGAGCTGGAGCGGTGCCGCCGGTCGGCGGGGGAGGAATGGGACGGCGAGGAGTTCTATTTCGTTGCGGATGAACTGAGGCGCGCGTTCCCGGACCTTGCCTTTCAGCGGGTCTCCTTCTGCGCGGGCATCCTGACCCTGGGGTGAAGCGATGCGCAGACTGACGTACGGAAACACCAATACTTTCTTTATCGATGGCGCCGGCGGCGGTCTCCTGGTGGATACCGGCTATGCGGGAACGCTGCCCGCGTTCTGGAAAGCGCTGAAGCAAAACGGCCTGAGGGTAAAAGATATCGCGTATGTGATGGCGACCCACTACCATCCGGATCATATGGGGCTCATCGGCGAACTGATGAAGCAGGGAGCAAAGCTCCTCCTGCCGGATGTGCAGAGGGACTTCGTGCATTTTTCGGATGACATCTTTGCCAGGGACGGGCTCTCCGTGACGCCCGTCGACGAAACGGAGGCCGCCGTCATCTCCTGCGGAGACAGCCGGGAATTCCTGCGGGGACTGGGCATCTCCGGCGAGATCATCCATACCCCGAGCCACAGCGAAGACAGCGTCTGCCTGGTCCTGGACAGCGGGGACTGCTTCGCGGGCGATCTGGAGCCGCCGGAGCATATCGGGCTGTATGACGGCAACGACGGACTGCGGAGGGACTGGGACAGACTGCTGTCCCTCCGGCCGCGGAGGATCTGGTACGCCCACAGGCCTGAGGAAACGCTGCGCTGACGCCTTTCCGGCAGCGGGGAAGGATAGTTTGACGGACGGGCCCGCCTCATGGTAAATTATACGGGTTAGAAAAAAAGCGCGGGACGATGCGCCCGCAGGGGGAAATGAGATGGAAAACACGGAAACGAAAAAGCCGACCATATGGACCCGGGGCTACATCTGCGCCTTTCTGGGGAACCTCTTCCTCTGCTTTTCCCAGCACTGCGTCAACAGCCTGATCTCCACCTACGCCAGTTTCCTGGGAGCCAGCGCCGTGCTGGTGGGGACCATCGCCGGCCTGTATTTCGGCGTCGCCTGCGCGACCCGTCCCATCGCCGGCCCCGCCATCACCATGGCGAACAAGAAGAAGCTCATGATCTGGGTCTACGTCGCCGGGGTGGTCACCAACCTGATCTATGCCGCCGCCGCCAACGTGGGAGTATTCATCGCCGCCCGCATCCTCCACGGCCTCCAGTTCGCGTTCGTGGGCTCCCTGGGCCTCACCATCGTCAGCGACAGCGTGCCCCGGGAGAAGCTGGGTTCCGCCGTCGGCCTTTACGGAGCGGCGGTCGCCCTGGCCATGGCGCTGGGCCCCAGCATGGGCATCTCCATGCGGGACTGGGCGACTCTCCGCTGGGGACAGGCGGGAGGCTATACCGCGGTGTTCCTCATGGCCGCCGTCTTCATGTTCCTCGCGATCATCCCCACGCTCCTGCTGCCGGACATGAAACGGCCGGAGAAGGGCTCCCTGGGCGCCTGGTATAAAAACATCCTGGCGAAGGAGACGCTGCTTCCCACGGTGCTGCTGGGCCTCGTGAGCATGTCCAGCACCATGTTCAACGCCTACATGGTCCCCTACGCGGAGACGCTGGGCATCCCCAACATCGCACTTTTCTTCACGGTCTACGCCATCGTCCTCCTCGCGGCACGCCCCCTCTTCGGAAGACTGGCCGACCGGGTGGATACCGCCAGGATCCTCGTGCCCGGCCTGCTCGTGTTCGCTCTGAGCTACGTGGTCGTGGCGCTGGCCAGGAACCTGCCCGTGATGCTGCTGGGAGCCGCGCTGGCGGCCCTGGGATTCGGAGCCTCCAACCCCACGATCCAGACCCTGTGCATCCGCACCGTCGAACCGGAACGCCGTGGCGTGGCCAGCAACACGCAGTACTTCGGCATCGATCTCGGCTATTTCCTCGGTCCCTTCCTGGGAGGCATGATCTATTCCAGGAGCGACTACAGCGTCATGTACCTGTGCACCGGCGTCATTCCCCAGGTCGTCTGCCTCGTGCTGTTCCTGGCTACCTGGCGCAGGCTCAAAAAGAGGCTCTACTGACCCGACGGAAAGAAAACGATGGAGGCGCTTCCTCTCGGAAGCGCCTCCTCTTCAGTTTATATGGACCGTATGCCGTCTCGGCGTTTCACAGGCAGCGGCGGTAGATGTCCCCAATCATGCCGGCATCTGCCGGTACCGGGCAGTTGGCCAGATTCCCCGCGGATACCTTCAGGCAGTTTTCCGTCATCCACGGGACGTCCTCTTCGAGGATCCCGAGATCCCCCAGCGTGACGGACAGGCCGATGCGGGACAGAAGGTCCCGGACCGCGTCCGCGCAGTCCCCGGCGCCGGTCCCGCCCAGCAGGACGGACAGACGGGCGAACTTCTCCGGCCGTCCGGGAAGGAGGGCCTCGATGACGGCGGGCGTGAGGGCCGCCAGTCCCTGGCCGTGCACGATGTTGCGGATGCCGCTGGCCGGGTGTTCCATTCCGTGGGCGAGCGTGACGCCCGCGGTCCCGATTACCATGCCGCCCAGGGTCGAGGCCAGCGTGAGCTTCTCCCACATCTCCATGCTCTCGTCCGCGCCCGTGACCAGAGGAACGAGGCTGGAGGAGATCAGCTGTACGGCCTCCATGGCCAGGGCGTCGCTCAGGGGAGCGGCGGCGTTGGCCGTGTAGGCCTCCATGGAATGGCACAGAGCGTCGAATCCGACGGACGCCAGCACCTTTTTGGGGAGCGTGGCCATGCAGGCCGGGTCGATCAGGGACGCCTTCGCGATGACGGCTGGCGTCCGCAGGCTCTTTTTGTCTCCGGTGGAGGGATTGGTGAGCACGGCGAAGCCGTTGCCCTCGCTTCCGGTCCCGCACGTGGTCGGGATCAGGATCAGGGGAAGCGCCCGGCCGCCCGTCAGGCGCCCGTAGATGTAGTCGCTGACGTCCCCGTCGTTCAGCGCGAGGAAGGCGATGGCCTTGGCGCAGTCCATCACGGACCCGCCGCCCAGACCGACCACGACGTCGCATCCGTGCTGTTTTGCGAGCGCGGCGCCCGCCTCGGCGGTCGTGGTCAGGGGATTCTGCTCCACCCGGCCGAACGCCACCGCCTCGATCCCTTCGTTCGCGAGAGATGCGCATACCCGGTCGTACAGACCGGACCTCCGCGCGCTGCTCCCTCCGGTGACGAGCAGCGCCTTTTTCCCCCAGAGCGCTGTCTGTTCACCGGCACGATCGGCGGAGCCAGCGCCGAAAATGAGGTTCACCGGCAGATGATAGGCAAAGTTCAGCATAGTCGTCCTCCTCCTGTTTTTTCTTATTATACCACAATTCCGCGCCGCGACGCAGAGAGGTCTGCTATATCCTAAATGTCTGATCCGTGATATAATACGCTATCGGAAAAAGGACCGGAGCCGTACGGTGACGGCCGGGACGCCGGACGGGAGGATGACACCGTGACGTTTGACAGACTGACGCCGGGGGATGAGGCGGGGATCGCGGAGATGTCCGCGATGGCCGTTGCGATCGTGCGGGAGCATTTCGACCCCATCATCGGAAAGGCGCAGAACGACTATATGCTGAGCCTGTTCCAGACCCCGGAGGCGATCCGGGACCAGCTGGACCGCGGATACCGGTACTACTTCGCCCGGGAAGGGGGAAGGAACATGGGGTTTCTGGCCTTCTATCCTAGGGAGGGAGCCATGTATCTGAGCAAGTTCTACCTGTACCGTGAGGAGCGGGGAAAGGGATTTGCCCGGCCGATGATGGATTTCGTCATCAAGCACGCGCGCCGGGAAGGCCTCCCCTCGGTGGAACTGAACGTGAACCGGAACAACAGCGCCGTGAAGGTCTACGAGAGCCTCGGCTTCCATGTTGCCCGGGAGGAGAAGAACGACATCGGGTCCGGCTTCTTCATGGACGACTACGTGTTCCGGCTGGACCTGTGAGACCTCCGGGAGGCCCCGGAAAGAAACTGTGAGAAAGGCGGGATCCTCATGACGCTTTCTGCCGGCAGGAAGACCCTTTCCTTCGTTCTGAAACTGATCGTTGCCGTGTCCGCAGTCCTGGGCATCGTCCTGAGCGTCCGGGGAGGCCGTGCCGCCTTCATGGGCGGCGGCAGCGCGTTCATGTTCTTCACGATCCAGTCCAATATCGCCATCGCTCTCGTGTGCGCCGCGGGAGCCGTCCTGATGATGTCCGGAAGGAAGGTGCGGAACGGCTGGTTCGCCGTCAAGTTCGTGTTCACCGTGTCGATCACCCTGACCGGGCTCGTGTTCTGTTTCGTCCTGGCCCCGACCATGCGGGCGAAGGCGTGGAACGTGCAGAACATCCTGACCCATGTGATCGTGCCCGCGGCGGCCGTCGCGGACTTCTTCACCGCCGGCATCTGCGGGGAACTCCGGAAACGCAGCGTCCTTCTGGTGACGCTGCCTCCGCTGGCCTACGTCGTCTACGCCGGGATCGCGTATATCCGGGGCTGGGAATTCCTGAAGGGGGTCCGGTACCCGTACTTCTTTCTGAACTGGGGAAGCCCCGCCGGCGCCTTCGGGTTCACGCGGGAAGTGCCGTTCATGGGCTGCGCGTGGTGGATCCTGGCCCTGCTCCTCCTGCTCCTCTGGGTGGGACGCATCTATCTCGTCATCCTCGGAGGGCTCAGGAGAAGAGCCCTGGAGAGGCAGGAAAACAGATGACCGTCCCGGCGGGGACGCGTCAAGGAACAACGGGCGGCGCGGCAGCCGCCGCGGAAGGAGAGACAGTCATGGAGATCGCCGTAGTGACCGGGGCGTCCTCCGGCATGGGGAGAGAATTCGTTTTCGCCGTTGACAGGGAGTATGCTCCGGATGAGATCTGGGTCATCGCCCGGAGGGAGGAGAAACTGGCGGAGCTTGCCGGCAGCTGCCGCGCGCAGATCCGTGCGCTCCCCTGGGACCTGACGGACCGTGCCAGCTTCGGAAAGTACGAAACGCTGCTCAGGGAACTGTCGCCCCGCATCCGCGTGCTGGTGAACGCGGCGGGGTACGGGCTGTTCGGCGCCTTCGCGGATCTGGAGACGGAGGAGCAGCTGGGGATGGCGGACCTGAACGTTACGGCCCTGACGGCGATGTGCCGGCTCTCCCTGCCGTATATGCAGGCTGGGGACGCCATCGTCAACCTGGGGTCCAACTCCAGCTGGCAGCCGGTCCCGTACATGGCGGTATACGCCGCGGGGAAGGCCTACGTCCTGAGCCTCAGCAGGGCTCTCGGAAGGGAACTTAAAGGGACGGGGATCCGTGTGATGTGCGTCTGCCCCGGCTGGGTGAAGACGGAGTTCATGGACCGGGCCGTCCGGGACGACACGGTGAACTATTTCGACCGCTGGTACACGGCGGAACAGGTGGCGGAGAAGGCCATGAAGGACCTGAAGAAGGGAAAGGCCGTGTCCATCCTCGGCGCCCCCGTCCGGAACCAGGTGCGGCTGGTGAAGCATCTGCCCGTGAAAACGGTGATGGACGTATGGTGCCGCCAGCAGGGAAAGAGATGATCCTGTGGGAGGAGAGACGATGAAAACTTCCTTCGATCCGCTGCTCCAGCGGTATCCGTCCCAGCGCTATCCGATCTATGCCCGGGGAGGCATGGTCAACTGTTCCAGCCCCATGGCGTCCGCCGCCGGGCTGGAGATCCTGCGGAGGGGCGGGAACGCCATGGACGCCGCCGTGGCCGCGGCGGCCGCCCTGACGGTCACGGAACCCACCGCCAACGGCATCGGCTCCGACGCCTTCGCCCTGGTCTGGTCGGAACGGGACGGACGCCTGTACGGTCTGAACGCCAGCGGTCCCGCGCCGCAGCTGGCCACGATCGAACGGGTGCTGTCGGATCCGGCGGCAAAGGACGGAAAGATGCCGGTCAGCGGCTGGCTGCCGGTGACGGCCCCCGGGGCTCCGGGCGCCTGGGCGGCCATGAACGGGCGCTTCGGACGGCTGACCCTGGAGGAGGATCTGGCCCCGGCGGTGACGTACGCCCGGGAGGGTTATCCGTGCGCCCCCAATCTCGCGGCGTCGTGGAAGACGGCGCTGGAAAAGTACCGGAATACGCTTCGGGGACCGGCCTTCGACGCCTGGTTCCGCACCTTTGCCCCGGAGGGAAAAGCCCCCGAGGCGGGGGACATGGTCGTCCTGAAAGACCACGCGGACACGCTGGAAGCCATAGGGGAGACGGACGCGAAAGCCTTCTATACGGGAGACATTGCCCATAGGATCGACGCGGAGAGCCGCCGGTACGGAGGCCTGCTGCGATATGAGGATCTGGCTTCCTTCGAACCGCGGTGGGTGGAGCCCATCGGGGTGAATTACCGGGGATACCGGGTCTGCGAGATCCCGCCCAACGGGCAGGGGATCGCCGCCCTGATGGCGCTGAACATCCTGAAGGAGTTCTCTTTCGCGGAGAAGGACAGCGCGGAGACGTATCACCGGCAGATCGAGGCCATGAAGATGGCCTTTGCGGAGGCCTTCCGCCACGTGACCGACCCGGACCACATGGAGACGGCGGTATCGAGGCTGCTGGATCCCGCTCTCGGGGCGGCGAGGGCCCGGGAGATGACGGACCGCGCGCAGACGTGGACGGGCATCGTCCCTCCGAAGAGCGGGACGGTGTACCTGTGCTGCGCCGACGGGGAGGGGAACATGGTCTCCTTCATCCAGTCCAACTACATGGGCTTCGGCTCCGGCATCGTCGTGGACGGGACCGGTATCGCTCTGCAGAACCGCGGCGCGGACTTCTCCCTGGATCCGGCCCACATCAACTGCCTGAAGCCCGGCAAGCGCACCTACCACACCATCATTCCCGGCTTCCTGATGAAGGACGGACGGCCCGTGGGGCCCTTCGGGGTGATGGGGGGATACATGCAGCCCCAGGGCCACGTGCAGGTGGTCATGAACTATGCGGATTTCGGCCTCGACCCGCAGCAGGCGCTGGATGCGCCGCGGTGGCAGTGGCTCCGGAACGGAGATATCGCCGTGGAGGCCCGGTTCGACCGGGCAACAGCACGGGAACTGGAGGCCAGAGGACACAGGGTCCGGTACGACCTTGACACCGCCTCCTTCGGGCGGGGACAGATGATCGTCCGGCTGGACAGCGGCGTCCTGGTGGGCGGCACAGAGTCCAGAACGGACAGCAATATCGCCTGCTTCTGACGGAGGCAGGCGCGATGGAATACGGCAGTCTGCGGACCGATGATCTGCAGACTCTTCAGAACGGGGCGGAAAGAGACCCCGGACTCTCTCGGAAACTCGAAGGCGACCCATGGAATCCAACAGACTATTATTTTCAAACAGACAGCTGACCCGCCTGATCTGGCCGCTTCTGGTCGAACAGCTCCTGAGCGTCCTGGTGGGCATGGCAGACGTGCTGATGGTCTCCTTTGTGGGGGAGGCGACGGTCTCCGGCGTGTCCCTGGTGGACAGCGTCAACCATCTGATCATCCAGGTCCTCTTTGCGCTGACGGCGGGCGGGACCGTGGTGTGCGCCGGAAGCATAGGCGCGAAGGATATGCCGTCCGCCAGGAAGGGATGCGGACAGCTCCTGACGGTCACGGCGGCGGTGATGCTCGTCCTGGCGGCGGTGCTGCTGACCGCCGGAAGGGGCGTGCTGCATCTGCTCTTCGGAACGGTGGACACGGCTGTGATGAACGACGCGGTGATCTATATGCGGTTCACCGCCGCCTCCTTCCCGTTCCTGGCCGTCTATCACGCCGTATCCGCGGCGTTCCGGGCCAACGGGAACTCCCGGATCTCCATGTTCGTCTCCCTCGGGATGAACCTTCTGAACATCGCGGGGAACGCCCTGTGCATCTTCGGCCTCGGCTGGGGAGTGACCGGCGTGGCGCTTCCGACGCTGGTGTCCCGGATCGCGGCGGCCGCCGCCATGGGCGCGCTCCTGCAGGCCCCGAAGAACACGCTGCGCCTCGACAGTTTCCGACAGCTCCGGCCGGACAGGGCCATCCTGCGCCGGATCCTGTCCATCGGCGTTCCGGGAAGCGTGGAAAGCGCCCTGTTCAATCTGGGCAAGGTGCTGCTGCAGAGCCTTGTCTCCACGCTGGGCACAGCCTCCATCGCCGCCTATGCCGTGGCGGGAAATCTCGTCACGTATCTGTATCTCCCCGGAAACGCTCTGGGCACCGCGATCACGACCGTCGCCGGACAGTGCACCGGCGCCGGAGAGCCTGAGCAGGCGCGGCATTACACCCGAAAGCTGATTCTCCTGGACTATCTGATGCTGCTGCCCCTCTGCGCGGCCATGATCCTGTGGCGCGGCTTCTGGGTGAGCCTGTATCACCTGTCCGCGGCGTCGGCCGCGCCCGCGGCGGGGCTGCTGGTGACGCATGCGCTGGGGATGATCCTCTGGCCGGCCGCTTTACTGCTTCCCTACTATTTCCGGGCTACCGGCAGAGCGGCCTTTTCCATGCTGACCGCCGTCACCGCCATGGCGGTCTTCCGCGTCGGCCTGGCCTGTGTCTTCGTCATGCTGCTGCATCGGGACGTGCTGTGGGTCTGGTACGCGATGCTTCTGGACTGGCTGTTCCGCGTCGCGGTCTTCGTGCCGGCGTTCGCGGGGCGCAGAAAAGCCCGCGGGACGGATCCCGGAAAGGAGAACTGAACGGTGATGAAGCGAAACGGATACGCCGTCCTTCTTTTCATGCTGCTCTGTCTCCTTCTGACGGCTTCCGCCTGCGGAAGGACGGACGATGTCCGGCAGGAAGGCGGGACAGCAGCCAAACCCGAAGAAGTGGAAGCGGCACAGACAGACGAAACGGAAACGCAGGCCTTCGCAGACGGTGAAGGACCCGGAGAGATCACGTGGGAAGAGATCGGCGAAGACGGCGCGGTGAACGAAGCCCTTTTGTTTGCAAACACGGACGAAGAAATGCTAGTGTATGTGGCGCGGCAGCTGCAGGATCTGTGCGCGGAGATCGACCGGAAGGGAGAGCGGGACAGGACGTACTGGCTCACCGGGCAGTGGTACGGCGACGCGATGGGATCCGAACAGTATGCGAATGTCGTGCATCTGGGAGAAAAGGCGGTGAAGCCCCTGTTCCTGATCATATACAAGAGCGAAAGCGCCGGGATGTACGAATGGGTGTGCAGCAAGGCGCTGGACGAGATCTCCGGCCTGGATTTCTCGGAAGAGAACAACGGGGCCGGCTGGAGGGACTCGAAGGAATTCCTGGAGATGTTCATCCGCAGGATCGTTGAGCAAGGAAACTGACCTTTCCGGCGCAGAAAACCCGGGGACAGCGCGGAAAGAGGCGCCTATGGGCAGTTTCCCGGTATAAAGAGGCATGCCTGCGGCCGTGGACAGGGAGTGAAAAACCGCCTGCGGTCTGAATATCCGCAGGCGGTAACAACAGTTTTTGCAGGAAACATGGACGGCTGCACGGCAGGCGGTGCTATTTTACGGCATATGGACCGAAGCGGCGCGGTCATTCCATGAAGAGCGGCAGGCAAAGGATACGGATTATCCGGGGACGGCAGCATTTCGCGCTTTAAGATAGATGTCAATATCCTGGTTTATGTATTGATAGCCGGTCGTGTGCAGTACATCGTAAAATTCCCGCAGATAGTCAAAAACGCCGTACTGACGAAACAGATCCGCGGCCTGCCTGCCGGTGAGAGATCTGTGGATCTTGTAGTTTTCAATACAGAAGATCACAAAGGACATTTCTTTGCTCATTGATCACGTCTCCTGTCATACGTCGGGGAATGAGATCGTTCCCGTCTGCTGTTCTTCCGTAAACAGCGAATAAAGCATACCGGTACTGTACTGCCAGACCTTTGTCCTTTCATTCTCCAGCAGGGCATACAGTTCCGAATTATACAGCTTCATGATCGCATCGGATTCGGAGAGCCTCTGCTTTTCGGCAATCATAGCGGCAAGGTCGTCTATGATATACGGCAGCAGAGCAATGAACTGCTCCTGTCCCATCATTAAGCCTCCTCCCGTATCTCCCGCGCCTCGATAAAAGTGAGGAACGACAGTATTTTATCCGTGTGGAAAGTCCATTGATCCTGAAGAGCCTCGGTCTTTAACCGCCTGACGGTCTCTTCGGCATCCAGCACTCCGGTTTCAAAAAGCCTTATCGAGCGATAGACGCTGTCGTCCGCGACAGGGCCGATGTGCATGTCTGAGGCTTTAAACAGCCCTTCTCCGCGCCGATTGCCGGCAACGAAATTCAGCCATTCCATGTCTGCGCTCTGAAAGCGAAAGATGTCCGTCTGTTCTTTTGCAGCTTCGCAGTCAAAATGATAGACCGATACATAGCCGACGGACACGTTTTGCCGGCGCATTTTGATGCGCGCCCATCGTTCCGCCTGTTCATATGATGTTGTCGTATAGAATCCTGCACCGAAATCCAGAAAGGATTCGCCGATACGGATCTCCGGTTTTTCAACCCGCACGGTGCTTCCGTGATAAACGGTCATGTCAGATCCTCCATTATTTTTTTGATCGCTTTCTGTTCCCGCCTCAATGCGGAGAGCATTTCGGAATAATGCCGCCGCAACTCGAGTTTGCTTCGGATATCGGAAACTGCTCTTTCGTCCTTGCCGATATACCTGTCACAGACTTTGCCGTTTTCGCGATACTTGAGGTAATAGTACTCCTTTTTGCGGCAGATCAGCGTCCCTTTTGGCAGCGAAGCGATCAGCGACTCATAATCCTGAATCATCTGCTCGTTACGGTCTGCTTCATTTTGTATGACTGCAGTGATAAGCATTGATTTCACCCATGAATAGTTTACCACACAGAATACAATAATTCAAGAGGAATGTGTGATAAAAGCTTATGGCCGGCAAGTACCGCCGTACGGATACCGATGCCGCGGCTGCCTGCGGCGCCGGTTTCCGTAAAGTATAAAGAGCAGATGACCGCATAAAAGACCTGATACGTGGAATGAAAGTACCATCGGATCATACGGCTTTGCGTACACGGGAGAAACCGGCTCGAAGAGGCCTTGCTGAATCCCATTATCCGCCGTCGGCAATTACCGGTCCGGGCATCCATGTATGGAAGAGACCCGGGGCAATCGTCAGGATTGCCCCGGGCCGCTTTCACTTATCTGCGGATCGCCCGAGATCCGCATGTCCGGATCGCTTCCGGTTATTCCTCTTTGCCGTTCTTTTTCCTGCTCCTCAGGAGGAAGTAGAGAAGCAATGCGATCACGATGACGGCAAGGCAGACGATCAGAACGATGGTTCCGGTGCTGAGCTTCTGGGCAGCCTTCCCGGCGTCCTCAGACGGGGCATCCGGAGCGGCCGGCTCGGCCGGAGTCTCGGCGGGCTCCTCCGCGGGGGCCTCGGCC
>JAFYAU010000052.1 GCA_017540565.1 Oscillospiraceae bacterium | reverse complement strand
GTTCGTCCTGAGCCAGGATCAAACTCTCAATAAATGGTATCTAAACCGTGTTTGCACACAGTTCAAATCGTTTTATTGATTCGCTTTTCCAAGCTTCTCAAATAGAATTGTCAACTGCTCTTCCGAGCAGCTTTCAAAGTCCCTTTTCTGGTGCGCTCAATTCTCTCACATTGTTTAATTTACAAGGTACATGCCCCGCCCTCTTTTTTCCGGCGGGTTTCCAGTCTATCATGGCCGGTCGTCCGAGTCAAGAACTTTTTTGTTCTCGTCCGGGTCAAAAAGGCTTGGCGCGCGCCCCCTTCGGGGCGACAGCTTGCTTAATATACCACCCCCTTTTTCCTTTGTCAACACCTTTTTTCCCCTTTTTTTCAGCTTTTTTTCTCCCCCTTTTTCTCCCCTAAATCTTGTGCTTTTTCTCCTTTATATATACACAATATATGCCCGCGCATTCAGCGCCTTTTCCCTGGTCCTCCCGGTTTCCGGCGGAGGCCGGCGCCGTGCCGCGGCACCGGTGTCTCCAAGAAAATGATTGACTTTTCCGGATTTAATGGTAAACTCACTTTCTGTAAACATTTTACAGGCTTTGAACGGGAAAATAACGGATCCGGCCGATCTCCAGAGAGAAGCGCGCACTGCTGAAAGCGCTTCGTTCCGCCGCCGTTTGGTTCGCCCGGGAGCTCCGGCCAATCACCGGCGGTGCCGTCCGTTACGCGGTCCGAGCGCAGTGCAGGGCACTGAACCAGGGTGGTACCGCGGAAGCAAGCTTTCGTCCCGATGTCGGGGCGGAGGCTTTTTCTTTTTCCCGTCCGCTGCGCCAGTGAAGAACGTTACCTTATAAAGGAGTGCATATGAAATGAAGACGATGCTCGAGAACATCAGGCGCGAGGCGCTGGAAGCTCTGCAGGGCGCTTCTCTCCCGGAGAACGTGGAGGCTCTGCGCGTCAGGTATCTGGGAAAGAAGGGAGAACTCACCGCCATTCTGAAGCAGATGGGCAGGCTCAGCCCCGAAGAGCGGCCCGTCATGGGGCAGCTGGCCAACAAGGTGCGCGGCGAGATCGAACAGGCCTTTGCCGCAGCCTCCGCCGCGGCGGAGGAGCACCGGCTGGAGATGCGCCTGAAGGAGGAGGCCCTTGACGTCACCGTTCCCGGAACGCCCCAGGTCATCGGGCACAAGCATCCCATGTACACGGTCCTGGATGAGATCAAGGACATCTTCATCGGGATGGGCTTCCGCATTCTGGACGGCCCGGAGATCGAACTGGCGGAATACAACTTCACCAAGCTGAACACCGACGAAGGCCATCCCGCCCGCGAATGGTCGGATACCTTCTATTTCAGAGAGGACAGCAGCATCCTGCTGCGCACGCAGACCAGCCCCATGCAGATCCGGGCCATGGAGACCTATCCCCTGCCCCTCCGCGTCATCGCACCCGGCCGCGTCTACCGCAAGGATGAGGTGGACGCCACCCACTCCCCCATGTTCCATCAGATCGAAGGTCTGGTCATCGACAAGGGCATCACCATGGGCGACCTGAAGGGCACGCTGAACACCGTGGTGGAAAAACTCTACGGCGAAGGCACGAAGACCCGCTTCCGCCCGCACCACTTCCCGTTCACGGAGCCCAGCTGCGAGATGGACGTGCAGTGCCACGAATGCGGCGGCGTCGGCTGCCGGGTATGCAAGGGCGAGGGATGGATCGAGATGCTCGGCGCCGGCATGGTGCATCCCAAGGTGCTCGAGGGCTGCGGCATCGATTCCTCCGTGTATTCCGGCTGGGCCTTCGGCATCGGCCTGGAGCGCACGGCTCTGCGGAGATTCAACATCAGCGACCTGCGTCTGATCTTCGAGAATGACGTCCGGTTCCTGAACCAGTTCTGAGAAAGGAGAGAAAACCGATGCTTTTATCCAGAAAATGGCTTGATGAATATGTGACCGTCGACGCCGCGAACCGGGAGTTCGCGGAAGACATGACGCTTTCCGGCAGCAAGGTGGAGGGTTACTCCGTTCTCTCCGACGAGATAAAGAACGTCGTCGTGGGCAGGGTCCTGTCCCTGGAGCGGCATCCCGATTCCGACCACATGTGGATCTGCCGGGTGGACGTGGGCGGCAGGACCGAACAGATCGTCACCGGCGCCCAGAACGTGCAGGCCGGCGACCTGGTGCCCGTGGCGCTGGACGGCAGCACGCTGCCCGGCGGCGTGCACATCAATGCGGGCGTCCTGCGCGGCGTGGCGTCCAACGGCATGCTCTGCTCCCTGAAGGAGCTCGGCCTCACCGTCAATGATTTCCCCTACGCCATCGAGGACGGGATCTTCATCCTGCAGGAGGACTGCGCCCCCGGCGACGACATCTGTCCCGTGATCGGCTGCGACGATACGGTCGTGGAATTTGAGATCACGCCCAACCGTCCCGACTGCCTGTCCGTGATCGGACTGGCCAGAGAGGCCGCCGTGACCTACGGAAAGCAGCCGGTCTTCCACGACCCAGTGGTGAAGGGCAGCGGAGGGAACATCCGCGATCATCTGTCCGTGGAGGTCCGGGACGCCGAACTGTGCCCCCGCTACACCGCGCGCATGATCAAGAACATCCACATCGCCCCCTCCCCCAAATGGCTGCGTCAGCGCCTCCGCGCCAGCGGCGTCCGTCCCATCAACAACATCGTGGACATCACGAACTACGTGATGCTGGAGTACGGCCAGCCCATGCACGCTTTCGACTACGCCTGTCTGGACGGCGGCAGGATCATCGTCCGCAGGGCAGCGGAGGGCGAAGTGATGAACACGCTGGACTCCTCCGAGCGCGTTCTGACTCCGGATATGCTGGTGATCGCCGACGAGAACAAGCCGGTCGGACTTGCCGGCATCATGGGCGGCGAGAACAGCGAGATCACGGACAGCACCACCTATGCGGTGTTCGAGTGCGCCAATTTCAACGGCACCTCCATCCGCCGCACCGCCGCCCGTCTCGGCATGCGCACCGACGCCTCCGCCAGATATGAGAAGGGACTCGACGTCCAGGCCACCGAAAAGGCCGTCTCCCGCGCCTGCGAACTGGTCGAACAGCTCGGTGCCGGCGAAGTGATCGACGGCGTCATCGACGTGGTCGCCGCTCCGTGGCAGCCCACCGTGGTGAAACTGGAGCCCGACAAGGTCAACGCCCTGCTTGGAACGGAAATCCCTGAAGCGGAAATGAGACGCATCCTCACCGAACTCGGCTTCGAACTGAAGGGCGACGACATTATCGTGCCCAGCTGGCGCGGAGATATCGAGCACTATTCGGACATCGCCGAAGAGGTGGCGCGGTTCTACGGCTACAACAACATCCCCGTCACGCTGATGCGCGGGGACACCACTCTCGGCGGCTACAGCGACGAGCAGCTGGCGGAGCGCGAGATCGGCCGGCTGTGCCGGGACTCCGGATACAGCGAGATCATCACGTACAGCTTCATCAGCCCCTCCTACTATGACAAGATCCGCCTGCCCGGCGACAGTCCTCTGCGGAACAGTCTGAAGATCCTCAACCCTCTGGGCGAGGACACCTCCATCATGCGCACGACCATCCTTCCCAGTATGCTGGAGATCCTGACCCGCAATTACAATTACCGCAACCTCTCCGCCCGTCTGTATGAGATCGGCAAGGTGTATTACCCGCGCGAGGACGGTCTCGCGGACGAACCGAAGATGATCTCCCTGGGCGCCTACGGAAACGGCGTGGACTTCTACGCCGTCAAGGGAACCGTGGAGACGGTGCTGTCCAACATGCGCGTCACCGGCACCGTTTACGAAGCGTGCACGGATGACCCATCCTGGCATCCCGGGCGCTGCGCCAGAGTGTACGCCGGAGGCCGTCTTCTCGGCACGCTGGGCCAGATCCATCCCAAGGTGGCGGATAACTACGGCGTCGACTGCGAACTCTACGCAGCCGTGCTGAGCCTCGACGCGGTACTCGCCGCGCGGGCTCCGGAGCCGAAGTTCACGCCCCTGCCCAAATACCCGTCCGTTTCCAGGGATATCGCCGTTGTCTGCGACGAGGAGATCACCGTGGCCCGGCTGGAATCCTGCATCCGCAGCGCCGGCGGCGCCATTCTGAGGGACGTCGCTCTCTTCGACATCTACCGCGGGCTCCCCATCGCCCCCGGCAAGAAGAGCTGCGCCTTCTCCCTGACCCTGCGCAGCAACGAAAAGACCCTGACGGACGCCGAGTCCGACGCGGAGGTCGGCGCCGTCCTGAAAGCCCTGGCCGACCAGCTGGGGGCCGTGATCCGCTGAGGTCATGGAGCAGTATCTGCCCTCTTACGGGGAAGTGCTGGAACTGAAGGCATGGCTGAAGGAACGGGGCCTGCCCTATGTTCACTTCCACGACGCCTGCAGCTATTCCTGGTTCGAATTCGACGAGGCCGGCGGCGACGCCAGAGAGGCGGTCCGCGCCTTCTGGGGATCCAGGGGAATGAGCGTCTCCTTCCGGGAGGACGGTCTTACCTTCATCGTCGTCGGGAACAACTGAATCCCTGAAAATGAAAACGGCTGCCTGTGAGCTTCAGGCAGCCGTTTTCCGTTCGCGAATGATTCTGATATATTTTAATCTTTGATCTTTGAATCTGATTGTTTCCGTCCGGACCGCTTACAGTTTCTTGACGAACAGAGCCCGGATGGCGTTGAGGATGGCAAGCACCATGACACCCACGTCGGCCAGGATGGCCAGCCACATGGAGGCGATCCCCACGGCTCCCAGCAGCAGGCAGATGATCTTGATGCCGATGGCGAACCAGATGTTCTGGTAGACGATGGAGATGCACTTTCTCGAGATGCGGATGGCCTTGGCGATCTTGGAGGGATCGTCGTCCATCAGCACGACGTCCGCAGCCTCGATGGCGGCATCGGAGCCCAGGGCTCCCATCGCGATGCCCACGTCCGCGCGGGACAGGACCGGCGCGTCGTTGATGCCGTCGCCCACGAAGGCGAGCTTTTCCTTGTCGCTCTTGATGCTGAGCAGGTGCTCGACTTCCTTCACCTTGTCCGCGGGAAGGAGCTCGCTGTACACCTCGTCGATGCCCAGTTCTCCCGCCACGGCGCGCGCCACGCGTCCGGCGTCGCCCGTCAGCATGACGGTCTTCTTCACGCCCGCCTTGCGGATGGAGGCGATGGCTTCCTTCGCCGTTTCCTTGATGGTGTCGGAGATGACGATATGTCCGGCGTATTCGCCCTTCACCGCCATGTGCACGATCGTTCCCACGTGGTGGCAGTCGATGTGCTGGATGCCCAGCATGGCCATGAGCTTGTCGTTTCCCGCGGCCACCGGCACGCCGTCGACCACGGCCTTGATGCCGTGCCCGCCGATCTCCTCTATATCCGTCACGCGGCTTCTGTCCAGAGGCTTGCCGTAGGCGGAGATGATGCTCTTGGCGATGGGATGGGAGCTCGCGCTCTCCGTATAGGCGGCGTACTCCAGCAGTTTCACCTGGTCCATCTCGCTGTGATGGACTGCGTTCACCTCAAACACCCCGCGGGTCAGGGTGCCGGTCTTGTCGAAGACGACGGTGGTGACCTGGCTCAGCGTCTCGAGATAGTTGCTCCCCTTCACCAGGACGCCCGCGTTGCTGGCGCCGCCGATGCCGGCGAAAAAGCTGAGGGGGATGCTGATGACCAGCGCGCAGGGGCAGCTGATGACCAGGAAGGTCAGCGCACGGTAGATCCAGTCGGCCCAGGCCGGCGCGTTCCCCGTGATGAGCAGGAACAGCGGCGGGATGATGGCCAGCGCCAGCGCGCAGTATACGACGATGGGGGTATAGATCCGGGCGAACTTGCTGATGAAGTCCTCTGACTTGGACTTGCGGGAACTGGCGTTCTCCACCAGGTCCAGGATCTTGGATACGGTGGACTCTCCGAATTCACGGCTCGTTTGGATCTTCAGGACGCCCGTCATGTTGATGCAGCCGCTCGTGACCTCGTCCCCGGGACGGGCTTCTCTCGGCAGGCTCTCGCCTGTCAGGGCGCTGGTGTTCAGGGAAGAATTCCCCTCCAGGATGACACCGTCGATGGGCACCTTCTCACCGGGCTGGACGACGATCACGGAGCCGACCTCGACCTCGTCGGGGTCCACCTGCTCCAGGACTCCGTCCACCTCAATGTTGGCGTAGTCCGGCCGGATATCCATCAGCTCGCTGATGTTTCTGCGGCTCTTGCCCACGGCGTAGCTCTGGAACAACTCGCCGATCTGGTAGAACAGCATGACGGCCACGGCCTCGTCGAAGTCCCAGGTCTTCTTGTAGATGGCGATGGCGAAAGCGCCGATGGTGGCGATACTCATCAGGAAGCTCTCGTCGAACACCTGCCGGTTCTTGATGCCCTTGCCCGCCTTGATCAGGATGTCGTACCCGATGACGAGATACGGGATCAGGTAAAGCGCGAACCTCAGCATCCCCGTCACGGGCAGGAAGTGCAGCACAATCAGCAGCACGGCCGCGATCAGGATGCGGGTCAGCATCTTTTTCTGTTTTCTGTTCATGGATCCTCCCGGGGTCTTACTTCACGAACACTTCGCAGTCCGGCTCCACTTTCTTGCAGGCTTTCACGACGTCCGCCATCACGGCCTTGACGTCCGCGCCTTCCTCGAACTCCACGTTCATCTTCAGGGTCATGAAGTTGACGACGCAGTCCTTCACGCCGGCGACCTTCTTGCTGGCGTCCTCCATCATGTTGGCGCAGTTGGCGCAGTCAACGTCGATCTTGTAGGTCTTTTTCATAGCTCAGGTTCCTTTCAAAGATAAAATATATCGTTCGGGATCTCTCCCGGAACAACCGTTTTGGATGCATGATTGAGCAAATGCTCAACCTTCAGGCGGGGAAAAGCGCCCCGTTGAGCGGGCGGGGCGTATCTTATTCCTCTTCCCTCACGTGGGCAAAGCCCAGATCGAGGATCGCGCGCACGTGTTCGTCGGCGATGTCGTAATACACGATCTGGCCCTCTCTCCGGAACCGGACGAGATTGGCCAGGCGCAGGGCCTTGAGCTGATGGGAGACGGCGGACTTGGTCACGCCCAGCAGCGCCGCCAGGTCGCATACGCACATCTCCTGCTGTGCGAGCACATGCAGGATCTGCGCTCTCGTGCCATCGCCGAACATCTTCATCAGAGAGGCCAGCTGCAGGTATTCCTCTTTGGACGCCATGGTCTGCTTTGCCTTCCGCACGGCATCCTCGTGGATCACTTCGCAGTCGCAGGTAAGCTTTTCCATGTTCAGTTCTCCTTTTTAGTTGAATGATTGCTCAACTGTTGATTTGATTATACCATATCCCCGTAATGTGTCAAGCCTTTTTTCAATGTTTCTCCCCTCTTTTTTCCCGGCCTCCGCTATTGAATCCGCCTCCGAGACGGTGCTATAATAATCCGTAATGTAGAAAAGGAGCTTAGTTATGGTGTGGTTGTGGGTGGCCGCCGCTGTCATCGTCGCCGCCGGCCTTCTCGTCCTGCTCGTCCATACGCTGCTGCGCATCTGCTGCGGAAGACAGCTTACCGGGCTTCCCGCACTGATCATCCGCCGCGGACAGGACAACGGTTCGCCGGTGCCCCCGGAAGCCGCGGAGGGCAGGGCCTTCTGGAAGGCCGCATGTCCGGAAAAAGTCAGCATCCGCAGTTTTGACGGGCTGACCCTCCGGGGGGAGTATCTGGTCCGCCCCGGTTCGGTCCGGACGGTCGTCTGCGTGCACGGATACCGGGCGACAGGCATCGAGAATTTCGCGCCGGTGCTGCCCGTCCTGGCGGACATGGGCTGCGATATCCTGCTGATCGACCAGCGGGCCTGCGGAGCCAGCGAGGGAAAGGCCATCACCTTCGGCATGAAGGAGCGGTTCGACGTGCTGGCCTGGTGCCGCTGGCTCACGGAGGAGCGGGGCGTCACGCAGCCGGTCTTTCTCGACGGCATCTCGCTCGGCTGCAGCACCGTGCTGATGGCGTCGGATCTCGATCTGCCGGAGAACGTGCGCGGCATCATCGCCGACTGCGGCTATACCTCCGCCTATGAGATCATCGCTTCGGTGATGAAACGCATGCTGAAGATCCCTCCCGGCCCGGTCATGCCGCTCCTGCAGCTGGCCGCGCGGGCGGAACTGGGCATGCCGCTGGACGCCGTGAGCGCGGAGGACTGCGTCCGCCGCACGTCGATCCCCGTCCTGTTCGCCCATGGGGAACAGGATCATTTCGTTCCAGCGGAGATGGGAAAGCGGAACCACGCCGCCTGCGCTTCCAGAAAATGGCTTCTGCTCTCGCCGGAAGCCGCCCATGGAGAATCCTGGCTGAAAAGCCGTGAGGAGTATACGCGGCTCATCCTCGAGCTGTTTGCCCTCGCACCGGAAACCCCTGTTCAGGAGGTCTGACATGAAATTCATAAAGAACGGAAAAGAATTCAACCTGCTGTCCCCCGCCAGTTATATCGACAGCCTCTCGGATTTCGCGACCCTGCTGGGCAGCATGGACGCCGCGGACAAGGCTGCGAAGGAACTGCTCGACGAGACGGCCAAGACAGACGCGACCGCGCCCGACGCCCCCAAGACGGAGGCGGAGAAGAAGCCGGACACGCCGAACCTGGACGAGCTGCTGGCCCAGCTGGACGAACTCGTGGGCCTTGAAAAGATCAAGGCGAACGTGAAGAGCCTGATCAATCTCATGAAGGTCCGCAAGCTCCGCGAGGAGAACGGGCTGGCCGTGCCCCCCGTATCCCTGCACATGGTGTTCATGGGCAACCCCGGCACCGGCAAGACCACGGTCGCCAGGCTGCTGGCCGGTCTCTACTGCGCCATCGGGGTGCTGAGCAAGGGACATCTGGTCGAAGTGGACCGCTCCGGCCTGGTCGCCGGCTACGTGGGACAGACGGCGCAGAAGACCCAGGCCGTGATTCAGAAGGCCATGGGCGGCGTGCTGTTCATCGACGAGGCGTACGCTCTGACCAGCAAGGAGGGCAACGATTTCGGCCAGGAGGCCGTGGAGACCCTTCTGAAGGCCATGGAGGACCACCGGGACGATCTGGTCGTGATCGTGGCCGGATATGACGATCTCATGGAGGACTTCATCCACTCAAACCCCGGTCTGGAGTCCCGCTTCAACCGGTATTTCGTGTTCGAGGACTACAACGGCGAGGAACTGAACGCCATCTTCGAGAGCCTGTGCCGCAAGTCCATGTACGAACCGGACGAGGAGGCCGTCGCCTTCGCGAAGGAGTACTTCAAGAACATGTACGAATTCCGGGACGAGAACTTCGGCAACGGACGCGACGTGCGCAATTTCTTCGAGAACGCCATCGCCGCCCACTCCGACCGTGTCTCCCAAATGGAGGCTCCCACCAGGGAGGATCTGATGACCCTGCTGAAGGAGGATCTGGAGAAAGCTTCGGAAGCGGAATCGTAAGGCTCTCCTGAAAACCGCATACAGAAAGTTCCCCGCCGCGAACGATTCGCAGCGGGGATCTTTTTGTCTTCTGTTCAGTTTCCGCCGGCGCGCACCAGCAGCCAGGAGGAAGACTCCTCATTGCCGGGCAGCCACTCGTACGCCTCCGCGTCCTCCAGCGCTTTCCGGAGGTCGTCTGCCCTCTCCGCGGGAATCAGCCACGCGGTCCCGTCCGGAAGCAGCTCTTCCGCTTCGCTGAGGATCATCACGTCCCCGGGGATCTCCCCGTACACGGTGATCACCGCCGCGTAGTCTCCGGCGAACTGTCCGGCGCCGTCTGCCCGCGGAACGAAATCATCCGCAGGTTCCCCGTCGGGAAGGGCGGCGTTCTCCGCCGTCTCCTCTTCGGCCGCTTCCGCGTACTCCCCGTCGGCCATGTCGTACATGCTCTCATCATAGGCGGCGCTCTTCTGTTCGGCGGCGTCCCATCCGTTCGTTCCGCCGTCTTCCCTTGCCGTCTCCGCAGGCGCTTCCGCCGGTTCGGCTGCTGCAGGAACTGCGGTATCCGCGGAGTACATATCCGCCTTGGGTCCCGCGCTACCGGCGCGCCAGTTCCACGGTCCCGCGAAGATGACCAGCGCCAGGCAGGCCGCCGCGCACGCCCACACAGCCACACGGCGGAAAAGTTTTCTGCGGTCGTTCGTCCGGCCCGGCCCGGAAACGGGCATGACCGTCTGCCTTTCCTCCGCCACGCGCCTCATCACGCCGGGAATCAGCGTCTCGGGCACCGGGGGGATATCCGCACGCAGGTCCTCGCTCATGACTCTGCAGATCTCGAGGAAGGACCGGCAGTCTTCGCATTCCGACGTGTGCGCCAGCGTTTCCGCTTCCAGTTCCTGATCCAGTTCTCCGTCCAGCCAGGCGCTGACTGCCTCGCGGACGTCTTCACACGTTCTCATATCCGGTCACCTCCCTTTCCGCTTTTTTGACGCGTTCTGCCCGGAAAAGTTCCCTCGCGGACGAGCGCCTCCGCAAGATTTTCCCTGGCGCGCGCGATGCGGCTCTTCACCGTTCCCACGGATATGCCCAGAGCGTTCGCGATCTCCTCGTAGCTGCAGCCGCCCAGTTCCCTCATCACGAGAGGCGCCCTCAGCTTCTCGGAAAGCTTTTCCATCTCCCGCCTCAGGATCTCGGCGCGCTCCTTCGCCAGGAGCGCCTCCTCCGGGCCGGGGGACGGATCAGGCACCTCGGCCTGTCTCTCGCCGTCGTCGTCATCCTCCCGGGTCAGGGAGAGCACCTGCCCCCTCTGCCGCCGGCGCAGCGCGTCGAGGCAGGTATTGTAGGTCAGGCGGAAGACCCAGGTGGAGAACCGGCAGTCTCCCTTGAAGCCCGGCAGGGCCCGCCAGGCCTTGATCATGGCGTCCTGCACGGCGTCCTCCGCGTCCTGCGGATCCTTCAGCATGCGAAGGGCAAGGGCGTAGGTCTGTCCCGCGCAGTCGGTGATGAGCTGCTCGAAACAGGTCCCGTCGCCCTCCGCCGCTCTCCGTACCAACGTTTTTTCCATTTCAGGTTCCATCGGCGTTCACCTCAGTTCCCGTTTGATCTGTTCCGTGATCCGGTACACGTCGTCCAGGGTCTCCATCCGGACCAGCTTGTCCCGGAAGAATCCCGCGTAGGGGACCCCTTTGAGATACCAGGGGTAGTGCTTCCGCGCCTCCAGGCAGGCGGTCCGCTCCCCCTTCGTCCGTGCCGCCGCTTCGATCTGCCGTACGGCCAGGTCGCATCTCTCCGCCACCGTGGGAGGCTCCGGGACATCTCTCCCCTCCATCAGCGCCAGCGCGTCGCGGAAGATCCATGGGTTTCCGAAGGCTCCTCGCCCGATCATGACGGCGTCGGCGCCCGTGACGTTCAGGATCCGGACGGCATCCTCCGCCCGGAACACGTCCCCGTTGGCGATCACCGGGATCTTCACGGCGCGACGGACCTCCCGGATGATGTCCCAGTCGGCGGTCCCGCCGTACATCTGCACCCGGGTGCGGCCGTGCACGGTGACCGCGGACGCTCCCGCCTCCTGCATTTCCAGAGCAAACGGCACGGCGTTGACGTTTCCTCCGTCCCAGCCCTTGCGGAACTTGACGGTCACGGGCCTGTCCACCGCCTGCCTCACCTTTTCCACGATGGAGGCCGCCAGTTCCGGATCCCGCATCAGGGCGCTTCCGTCCCCGTTGTTCACGATTTTCCCCACCGGACAGCCCATGTTGATGTCCACCACATCGGCGCCGGTGAGGCGCACCGCCTTCTCCGCCGCCCGCGCCATGCTGTCCGGCTCATGGCCGAAGATCTGCACGGCGAAGGGCTTTTCCCCGGGGGCCGGAAGCATCAGCTCCACGGTCTTCTCACTGTTGAATTCCAGCGCTCTGGCGCTCACCATCTCCGTCACGGTGTATCCGGCGCCCATCTCCCGGCATACGGCGCGGAACGCCGCGTCGCTCACCCCGGCCATGGGAGCCAGGACCAGCCGGTTGGGGATCCGGACCGTTCCAATCTGAAACTCCATACGCTTTTCTTTCCTTCATTCAGGATGCGTCCGGCGCGCCGGACGTTATTCGTTCTCTCCCATTGTACCCGGCGTCCGGGCAAAGTCAAGCGGCCCGGCGCGACACGCGCCGGGCCGCCGGTCCGTCATTCCGTCTCCCGTTCCGTCAGAACATGGGCGTCCCCGGTCCTCCGGGACAGGCCGGTACGGTCCCAGTATTCCAGAAACAGCTGGGAGTATTTCCTGGAGATCCCCGCGGCGGTGCGGAATTCGCCCAGGGTGACGCCGCCCCGCTCCCGGCACAGCCGGCGGAAGAGTTCCAGCGCCTCTACGTAGGCTTCCCGGTGCACGGCGTAGCGCGGCGACAGGCTCACCAGGCTCCCGTCCGCCAGGAGATGCCGCATCATCTGCGGATAGAGCGGTCCCCGTACGGCGAACTTTTCGTCCGTCTCCTTCCGGTCCGGAGCCTTCATCCATGCCTCCCGGTAATAGTGGAGGATCCTCCGCCGCATGATCTTGTGCTCCTGCGTGAATACCGGCTCGAATCCCGTGCGGGCGGCCAGTCCCTGCTCCCAGCGGATCAGGCCGCGTTCCGCCCACAGCCTGGCCAGCGTTTCAGGCACCGTTCCCATGCCGGGTGCGGCCTCCTGCCGCCACCGGTTCTGGGGCATTCCCCTCATCAGCGGAAAATCCTCATGATACCGGTCCAGAACGGCGAGGCCCGCCTCCAGCGCGCGCTTCTCCACGTCAGCGGAAATAAGGCGCCCGGCCGGCAGTTTCACCAGAAGCCCGGCGTCCGTCAGCGCCTGTTCCGCCCTCCGGAACTCCTCCGGAGCGCAGCCCGTCAGCAGCCGCAGTCCTTCCGCAGCCGTGCCTTCCAGCCCGGCGTCCGTGATCAGCTGGTCCAGCCTTTCCGTCAGTTCCGGGGAAGAAAGCCGTGTCAGCCGCTCCGTCACCTCCGGCCGGTTCCGCCGCAGGCGCCTGTCGGAGAAGGCCAGCACGGTCCCCCCCGCTACGGTAAGCACCGGGGAGAAGAACCTCAGCAGGAACCTGTCCCCCAGTCTGACCGCGACCGGCCGCGGCATCTGGAGCTGGGCATAGCCCGTCTCCCCCGCCCGGAGCCGGTCGGCGTCCAGCAGACGCAGGCGGCACACCGTCTCCTCCGTACCGTGGAAGAAATGCATCTGCGAGGAGTTCCTGATGGTCCACGGGCAGCTGTCTGTGACGCTGATCTGCACCGTGAGGACGTCCGTCACCGCGAGGGAACCGGGTTCCGCCAGCGTCTGCCCCCGCAGGGGGTATCCCTTGGCAAGGCGCGAAAAACTGACGGCAGTCCTTGTGCCTGCCTCCGCTTTTTCCTCGTTTCTTCCGTGCTGCTGCAGGCTGCGGACGATGCCCGGTATCCTTTCCGGATACAGTTCGATCTCCCGGCCCGGGACGAGAGTCCCCTCCGTCAGGGTCCCCGTGGCCACCGTGCCGAAGCCCTCCACGGGAAAGACCCGGTCCACTTCCATGCGTGCGGGACGTTCCCCGCTGCGCTCCCGGATCCCCTCCACCATGGAAAAGATCCGCTCTTTCAGTTCTTCGATCCCCTCGCCCGTCAGCGCGGAGACCCGGCATGCGGGCCGGCCCTCCAGACAGGTGCCGCGGACCAGTTCCCCGATCTGCTCCTCGACCTCGTTCAGGCGCGCTTCGTCCGCCAGGTCGCACTTGGTGATCACCGGAAGTCCCGTCTGTACCTGCAGCAGGCGTATGATATCCAGATGCTCCCGGGTCTGGGGCATCACGCCGTCGTCGGCCGCCACGGTCAGCAGGACGCAGTCGATCCCGGCGGCACCTGCCATCATGGTCCGCACGAACCGCTCGTGTCCGGGCACGTCCACGATGCTCACTACGGTGCCGTCCTTCAGCTTCAGCGGAGCGAAGCCCAGCTCGATGGTGATCCCGCGCGCCTTCTCCTCCGCCAGCCGGTCGGTGTCCACCCCCGTCAGGGCCTTGGTGAGCAGGGTCTTCCCGTGATCGATGTGTCCGGCCGTTCCCAGGACCGCCCGTTTCATGATTCCTTCTCCAGCGCCAGGAAGGCTTCCTCGACAGCGGGTCCGTCCCCCGGAAGGACGGTGCGCACGCTCAGCAGGAGCCGCCCGTCGCGGATCCTCGCGATTACGGGGCGGTCCCGCCCGCGGAGGAATTCCTCCAGTTCATTGGCGGATCTCGCCGCGTGGCTGACGGCCACGGCCCATCCCGGCAGTTCCACCCCGGGAAGCGCTCCTCCGCCGGGGGCGTCGGTGCAGGGCACCGCCTCGAAAGCGCAGGAGGGGCAGATCCGGGCAAGGCGCTCCGCCATATGCTCCGCGTCCTGTCTCAGCCGGCCCGCGTCCGCCCGAAGCATCCGCAGCACCGGGACCTTCTCCAGCGCCTGTTCGGGATCCAGATACCATCGCGCCGTATCCTCCAGGGCCGCCAGCGTCATCTTGTCCACCCTCAGGATGCGGGACAGCTGGTTCTTTTTCATGGCAGCGACGGCCTCCGCCCGGCCGAGCACGATGCCGGCCTGCCCGGCGCCGAACAGCTTGTCCCCGGAGAAGCAGCACACGTCGCAGACGGGCGCCGCGTCTCCCGCGAAGATCCCTTCGGGCAGCCCGAGCATCTCCTTCCTCACCGGAAGCGCGGAACCCAGATCGTAGAACAGGGGTACCCCGTACTCCTCGGCCAGTCCCGCGAGCTCCTCCGCCTCCACGGACGCCGTGAAGCCGGTCACGCGGAAATTGCTGGTATGCACCTTCAGAATGGCCTGGGCGCCGTTGTCCAGCGCTCTGCGGTAATCCTCCGGATGCGTCTTGTTGGTCGTTCCGATCTCCATCAGGTCCGCTCCGCTCGCGCGCATGATCTCCGGCACCCGGAAGGCGCCTCCGATCTCCACCAGTTCTCCCCGGGAAACGGCGACCTTCTTTCCCCGGGCGTGGGTGTTCAGCATGAGAAAGACGGCGGCGGCGTTATTGTTCACGACCAGAGCAGCCTCCGCTCCCGTGACACGGCAGAGCAGTTCCTCGGCCAGATCGTTCCTCGATCCCCGGCCGCCCGTCTCCAGATCGTATTCGAGATTGGAATATCCCGCGGCCGTCTCCGCCACGTGCGCCGCCGTCCCGGCGCTCAGCGGCGCGCGTCCCAGATTGGTATGCAGCACGATGCCGGTGGCGTTGACCACGCGGCGCAGCCTGGGCTGGCCGGCCCTGCGCACGGCTCCGGCCAGGCGCAGATCCAGTTCCCGCTCTCCGGGCATGGCGGTGCCGTCCGCCAGTTCCTTCCGCAGGCGGTCCAGTTCCTTCCGCACGGCCTCCCGCGCTTCCGCGCGGGGCAGATCCTCCGCCGCGGCGCGCACGGCCTCTCCCTCCAGCAGCTGGTCCATTTTCGGTATCTGTCTGAAGATCGCGCTGTCCATAGTGCACCTCTCGTTCTGTCAGGGCCGCCCCAGACGGAGCGGCCCTTCGTTCTGGCGGGCGGAGGTGCGAATCGAACACACCCGAACCTGTGAAGGCTCATCACGGTTTTGAAGACCGGAGGGCACACCAGTCACCCTTCTCCACCCATATGAAAATGAAACTGAATGAAAAAACGGGCTGAATCTCAGATCCAGCCCGTTTTCTGCAATTGTCAGACGGTCAGCAGCCGCAGTCCCCGCAGCCGTCCCCCTTCATCAGATGGGACCAGTCGTCGGTGGCGCTGTCGGCGATTACGAAGCTCCCGTCCTCCGCGCAGCGCGCGGCGGCGGCCAGCTGGGCGGCATAGATCTCGTTGCGTTTCTCCGCGATCATCGCCTGGGTGATGTACACGCCGTCTTCGGTATAGGCCTCTTCCTCCGGGATCTTCTCCACACGCACGGCGCACACCTTGTACTCCGGCGCGCGGGCAATGCTGTCCAGCGCGTTGTTGGTCAGCCAGTTGCAGTTGCCGTCCAGGAAGTGGAAGGGCATCCAGACCTCGCCCCTGCTGGTCTTGTCGGAGACTCTGGCCTCCGAGGAGATGGTGCCGCGGCGGGAGGACACGCGTACGCGCTCGCCGTCGCGGATGCCGGCCTGCGCCGCATCCTCGGTGTTGATCTCTATGTAGGAGTGGCCGCTGATCTCCATCAGGCCGGGGGTCTTGTCCGTCATTGCCATGGCGTTGTAGTGGTACAGATTGCGTCCCGTCATCATCAGCAGCGGGTACTCGTCATCCGGCAGTTCCTGCGAGGGTTTGTACTCCGCCAGATAATAGTCGCCCTTGCCTCTGCTGAACAGGCCGACGTGCATGATGCGCGTACCGGGATGATCCTTCGAGGTGCACGGCCACTGCAGGCCCTGTCCCGCGATCTCCGGGCTGTCCAGTCTCTGATGGGAGATGCCGGCGAAGGACGGCGTCAGGGACGCGATCTCGTCCATGATCTGGGCGCCGGTGAGATAGGGCTGGGGATAGCCCATCCGGTTCATGATATCCGTGAAGATATCCGTGTCCAGACGCTGGTTGCCGGGCACCGTCACCGCGCGGCGCACGCGCTGGACGCGGCGCTCGGAAGCGGAGAAAGTGCCTTCCTTCTCGGCAAAGGACCTGCCGGGCAGGACCACGTCGGCCAGCTTGGCCGTTTCGGTCATGAACAGCTCGTCCACCACCAGGAAATCCAGGCTCTTCAGTGCATGCAGCACGTGATGGGTGTCCGGATCGGTGCGCATGGGATCCTCGCCGAAGATGAACAGGCCCTTGATCTTTCCTTCGATCATGGCCGGGAAGCAGTCCGTAGCCTTGATGCCCGGTTCGGGATTCAGGGGAACGCCCCAGGCCTTTTCGAACTTCTCGCGGATCTCGGGGATATGCACCTTCTGGTAGCCGGGGTAATCCGTGGGCATGGCGCCCATGTCGCAGGCGCCCTGCACGTTGTTCTGTCCGCGGATGGGGTTCACGCCGCATCCCGGACGTCCCAGCTTGCCTGTCACCATGGCCAGATTGGACAGGGACATGACGCCTTCCGTACCGGTGGAATGCTCAGTAACGCCGAGGCAGTACAGAATGGGAGCTCTGTCGGCTGTCGCGTACAAACGGGCTGCTGCACGCAGATCATCGGGATCCACATGGCAGATCCCGCCGACATACTCGGGGGTATACTTCTTAACAAGTTCCTTCAGCTGCTCGCACCTTTCGGCATCCGTGCGGGTCTCGATGAACTCCCTGTTCTCCAGACCTTCCTCGAAGATCACGTGGAGCAGGCCGTTGACGAAGGCCACGTTGGTGCCGGGTTTCAGCTTCAGGTGGATATCCGCCTGTTTGGCCAGGTCGATATCCCTGGGATCGGCGACGATCAGTCTCGCGCCTCTGCGCACGGCTTCGCGCAGCTGCATGCCGAGGACCGGATGCGCCTCTTCGGAATTGGAGCCGACGATCATGATCACGTCGGATTCCTGTGTGATATCCTGCACGGTGTTGGTCATCGCGCCGGAGCCCAGTGTTGTCGCCAGACCGGAGACTGTGGGGGCGTGTCAGACGCGGGCACAGTTGTCGGTATTGTTGGTACCGAAGGCTGTGCGGACCATCTTCTGCAGCATATAGATATCTTCGTTCGTGCTCCGGGAGCAGGCAAAGCCCGCCAGAGCGTCCCCGCCGTATTCCTTCTTGATGGCGGCAAAGCGGCTGGCGACCAGATCCAGCGCCTCGTCCCAGGTGGCCTTGCGGAACTCGCCTGTGGCGCGGTCCCTGATCAGAGGATCTGTCAGCCGGTCTCCGGAGGAAATGAACTTATACGATCCGAACCGGCCCTTGACGCACAGCCGGCCGCGGTTCGTGGGGCCGTCGGCCCCTTCCACGTCCAGGATCCTTCCGTCCTTCACCAGCAGATCCATCTGACATCCGATGGCACAGTGGGGGCAGGTCGTGCGGACCCTCTGAACGTCCCAGCTCCGGTAGTCCCGGGAGGGCTTCTTGAACAGCGCTCCGGTGGGACAGGCCTCGGCGCAGTTGCCGCAGGATTCGCAGATCGTCTGCTTCCAGTCCTCCCCGAAGGGAGCGCCGATCACCGTGAAGGTGCCGGCCTTCTTCAGTTCGATGGCCTTGCGTCCGCTGACCTTCCCGCAGGCGGAAACGCAGCGCTGGCAGTGGATGCACAGATCCGGCCGGTAGCCCAGGAACGGATTTTCCGTCTTCTCCTCGGCGGGGGCCTCCGCCCGCGTGCCCGCGTAGGTGGTGGCGGTAACGCCGTATTCGTTGCAGACGGCCTGCAGCTCGCACACGCCGTTGGACGGGCACGAGAAGCAGTCCTGATGATGGTTGGACAGCAGCAGGTCGAGGACGGTCCTTCTGGCTTCCACCACCCGCGGACTCATGGTCTGGATGACCATGCCTTCCTTCACCCGGGTGGTGCAGGCCGTGGGCAGCTTGTCCACGCCTTCCACTTCCACGACGCAGAGGCGGCAGGATCCGACGTCGCTGACCCGCTCCAGGTAGCACAGGGTGGGGATGCGGATCCCGTTCTCCCGCGCCGCCTGCAGAATGGTCCTGCCTTCTTCGACCGCGACCGCTCTGCCGTCTATCGTTATATGGATCATCTTCCGCTGCATCCTCCTTTCTTCATGTCCGGCCAGAACGGGGCGCCGCCCCGGCCGTCAGGATGCGCCCGTCTTCCGGCGGGCAGGGGGGGTACAAAATACACCATATTAATTGTAAACGATATTCCGGATTTTGCAAGACTGAATCGGGTTTTCTCCGCAAAAAATCAGTTTCCGCTCCCCCGGAGGGGCGCGGAAACCGCCGTCTCATTTCACGGAGTATCTCTCTTTCACGAACCGGATGAAATGCGCGGCCCCGGTCTTCAGTATGCCGTCGTCTCTCCGGACCAGGTACAGATCGCGCTCCGCCCCGTCCCCGGACAGTTCGAAGGTCAGCAGCCATCCCGCCGCCGCTTCCCTCTCCGCGCTGCGGAAGGACACGACGGCCACGCCGACGCCGGCCGCGACCAGATTCTTCAGGGATTCCGGGTCGGTCACCCGTCCCGCCGAACGGCGCCGGTCCCGCCCCAGATCCATCTTCTCCAGGATAAGCTCGGCGCTCTGCCGGCTCCCGCTCCCCTCTTCCCGGTCGAGGAAGGGCACCGCCTTCAGTTCCTCCCGCCGGAGCCCGCCTTCCTTCTTCCAGGAGGAAAACGGCTCCCGGTCCGCGGTGATGAGCACCAGCCTGTCCCGGCACAGAGGCGTGAACACCAGTTCCGGGTCCGCGTTTCTCGCGCCCGTGAACCCCAGATCGAAATCTCCCTTTGCCACGCCTTCGATCACCGCGCCGCTGTCGGTCTGGTCCAGGAGCACGCGTACCTGCGGCGCCTGGTCCCGGAAGCCGGTCAGCAGTTCCGGCAGCAGCCAGGCGGCCGGGATGGTGGAGGCCCCGATGCGCAGTTCGTCGTCGTCCTCCGTCAGGCGCCGGACGGCGGACTCCCTCAGCGAGAGGATCCGCGACGCCGTCCGGTACAGGGCCCGGCCGCTGTCCGTCAGCTCCACGCTGTGCGTCGAGCGGATCACGAGTTTCGTTTTCAGTTCCCTCTCCAGGTCCCGGATGTGCAGGCTGACGGTGGGCTGCGAAACGAACAGGCGCTCCGCCGCCCGGGTAAAGCTCCTGCACTCCGCCACCGCGGCGAAGGACTGCAGCTGTTTAAATTCCATGGCCGATCTCCTCCAGCGCCTTCAGCGCATACTCCGTCTCCTCCGGCGTGTTCCACCAACCGAAGGAGAAGCGGACCGTCCCCTCCGGCCAGGTCCCCAGCGTCCGGTGGGCGGCCGGGGCGCAGTGGAGGCCGACGCGCGTCATGATCCCGCAGTCCTCGTCCAGGCGGCGCGCCCACTCCGCGGGGTCCCCCCGCAGGATGCGCAGGGACACGACGCCCGTCCTGCCGTCTCCGCCCGGCAGGCCGACGGCCTGCGCGAGGCCGTCCCGCTCCAGGAGACGCGCCCCGTCCAGGAAGGCTTCCGCCAGTTCCCTTTCGTGCGCGAGGATCCGTCCGGTCCCCGTCTGCTTCAGCCAGAGAAGGCCCGCCCTCAGGCCCATGATGCCCGGCAGGTTCAGCGTTCCCGCCTCCATCCGGTCCGGCATGAAGGCCGGGATCTCCTCCGTATGGCTGACGCTTCCCGTCCCTCCGGCGATCAGCGGCTCCATCTCACCGGCCAGGTCCTCCCGGAGGATCAGGCCGCCCGTCCCCTGGGGGCCCAGGAGTCCCTTGTGCCCGGTGAAGCAGAGCACGTCGATCCCCATGGCCTCCATATCCAGAGGAAGGACCCCGGCTGTCTGGGCGCAGTCGGCGATGAACAGCAGCCCGTGCCTCCGGCAGAAGGCTCCTACCTCCTCGAACGGGATCACTGTGCCGCAGACGTTGCTGGCGTGGGTCATCACGACCGCGCGCGTCTCCGGCCGGAGACACTCCTCCAGTTTTTCCGTCTCCAGTTCCCCGCGCGCCGTGCACGGGCAGCGGGTGAAGGAGACGCCGTATCTTTCCATCTGCCTCAGCGGCCGCATCACCGCGTTGTGTTCCATCGAGGATGTGATCACGTGGTCCCCCGGCCGCAGGAGGCCCTTCAGCGCCGCGTTCAGGCTCTCCGTCACGTTCTTCGTGAAGGCGACGTTCCCGCATTCCCTCTGACCGAACAGTTCCGCCAGCAGGACCCGCGTCTCGTATACCGCCTCCTCCGTCTCGTAGGCCGTTCGGTAGCTCCCGCGCGAGATATTGGCCCCGGATCCCGTCATGTATTCCGTCACCGCCCGCGCCACCGTCTCCGGCTTGGGAAACGTGGTGCTGGCGTTGTCCATGTATACGGAACGCATCCGGCATCCCTCCTTTCCGGTGTTTCTCTTATTATTTGGATTATAAATGAAAAATAACGGTTTATCAATAACAGCAATTGGATTTCTTCGCGTTCCGCCGCTATAATACAGATACTGACCCTTTCCCGGAGAAAGGAACACAGAGGGGAGATAACAATGAAACTGAAAGACAGAAAGCTCGGCATCATCATCGCCGGAGCGGTCATGGGCGTTGTCGCGGCGCTTCTCGTGCTGTTCGGCAATCCCTCCAACATGGGATTCTGCATCGCCTGCTTCATCCGCGACACCACGGGCGGTCTCGGGCTCCACAGAGCCGCGGCGGTACAGTACATCCGTCCCGAGATCATCGGCATCGTGCTCGGCAGCACCATCTGCGCGCTGGCGACGAAGGAATTCCGTCCCAAGGGCGGCAGCGCTCCCTTCACCCGGCTGATCCTCGGCTTTTTCGTCATGATTGGCTGCCTGATGTTCCTGGGCTGTCCCTTCCGCATGGTCATCCGCCTGGCCGGCGGCGACGTCAACGCCGTCTTCGGACTGATCGGATTCGTTCTGGGCATCCTGGCGGGCGTCTTCTTCCTGAACAAGGGCTATTCCCTGAAGCGCTCGTACAAGCAGCCCGTCCTCGAGGGCGCTGCCATGCCCGTCGTGCAGATCGTCCTGCTCATCCTGCTGATCGCCGCCCCCGCCTTCATCCTGTTTACCGAAGCCGGCGGCGGTCCCGGCGCGAAGCATGCCGCGGTCATCATCAGCCTTGTCGCCGGCCTGATCGTCGGAGCGCTGGCCCAGCGCACCCGCATGTGCATGGTCGGCGGTTTCCGCGACGTCTTCCTGTTCCGTGACTTCCGTCTGCTCTGCGGCGGCGTCGCTCTCTTCGCCGCCTGTCTGGTGACCAACCTGATCCTCAACGGCGCCGCGGAAGGCACCTTCTTCAAGCTCGGCATGGCTGAGCAGCCCGTCGCCCACACCGACTGGCTGTGGAACGCTCTGGGCATGCTGCTCTGCGGGTTCGGCTGCGTCCTTCTCGGGGGCTGCCCGATGCGCCAGCTGGTCCTGACCGGCGAGGGCAACA
The DNA here is from genome assembly GCA_017540565.1 of Oscillospiraceae bacterium. Classification (GTDB taxonomy): domain Bacteria; phylum Bacillota; class Clostridia; order Oscillospirales; family Oscillospiraceae; genus Alloscillospira. The sequence continues at coordinate 2,709 of JAFYAU010000052.1, read as the reverse complement.
GCGACAGCGCGCTCACGGTGGTCGGCCTCGGCCTCGGCGCCGCGTTCGCCCACAACTTCGGCCTGGCCTCCAGCGCCGCCGGCCCCACCGCCGCCGGCAAGGTCGCCGTGATCATCGGCATCGTCGTCGCGGCCGTCATCGCCTGCTGCAACACCTTTGGAAAGAAAAACTGAACGGAGGAACGAATCATGACCAAAGTAGACGCGAGAGGGCTTTCCTGCCCCGAACCCGTAGTGATGCTCCGCAACGCCATGGCTTCCGGAGAGGATGCCTATGAGATCACCGTGGACAACACCGTTTCCCGGGAGAACGTCACCCGCTTTGCCGAGCATCAGGGCTATGCCGTAAGCGTTTCCGAGTCCGACGGCGAATATACCCTTACGCTGAAGCGCTGACCCATGGACGTTATTGCCACCTTCTATTCCCATTTCGGCGCCGTCCGTTTCCGGAAGCTGTGTACAGAGGCCGGCTGGGCGGCTTCGATGGCGCCGGTACCGCGCTCGCTGAGCAGCAGCTGCGGCACCTGCGTCCGCTTCACGGGCAGCGCCATGAGCCCCGTGCTCCCGGTGCCGGAAGAGGTGGAGCAGATCGTCGAGGATACCGGCAGCGGCTACGTGCCGCTGTACCGGGCGGAGAACAGCTGAGGTTCCCATGGAAACTGAAGTAAAACTGACCAAACTCGCCAGCTGCGCCGGATGCGGCGCCAAGGTCGGCGCCGGCACCCTGGCAAAACTGCTGGAGGGCTTCGAGACCCGGTACGACCCGAACCTGATCGTCGGCTACGACAAGAGCGACGACGCCAGCGTTTACGTGCTTGATGAGAATACCGCTCTCGTACAGACCACGGATTTCTTCCCTCCCATCGTGGACGATCCGTATCTGTACGGCCGCATCGCGGCGGTCAACGCCCTGAGCGACGTATACGCCATGGGCGGAGAACCGAAACTGGCCCTGAACATCATGTGCGTGACCGACGCCATGGACAGGGCGACCGTGCAGGAGATCCTGCGGGGCGGCTACGGCGCGGCCTACGAGGCCGGCGCGATCATCACCGGCGGCCACACCATCTCCGGCGCCGAGCCGATCTACGGCCTTGCCGTATCCGGTTTCGTGCACCCGGAGAAGGTGCTCACCAACAGCGGAGCGATGCCGGGAGACGTGCTGATCCTCACCAAGCCGCTGGGCATCGGCGTACTGACCACCTCCGCGAAAGCCGGGATGGTGGACGGACCCGTGCTGAAGCGCATCTACGGCCAGATGGCGCAGCTGAACAAAGCCGCGCGCGACGTCATGGTGCGTTTTCCCGTACACAGCTGCACGGACGTGACCGGATTCGCCCTGCTGGGCCACAGCTATGAGATGGCCCAGGGAAGCGGGGTCACCATCCATCTGCAGGCGGGCAGCATCCCCTTCCATCCGGAGGCCTATGACCTCGCGGACATGGGCTTCATCCCCGCCGGCGCCTACCGGAACCGCGAGTACGCCGAAGCCGGCGTGACGGTGAAGGCGGACGTCAGCCGGGCCATGCTGGATCTGATGTACGATCCGCAGACCAGCGGCGGCCTGCTGATGGCCGTTCCCGAGCGGGACGCCGGAGAACTGCTCCGTCAGCTGAGGGACGAGGTCCCCGCCGCCGTCCCCGTCGGCTACGTCACGGAGCCCGGAGAAAACAGCATCATCATCGAAGCCTGACCATTTCGGAAGGGCAGAAAGCGCTCCCCCCGGCGGCTGCCGGGGAGAGCGCTTTTTCTTCTGTTTCCGTATCCTCGGGTCAGTTGCTGATGGTGACGCCGCCGTCGATCACCAGATTCTGTCCCGTCACGAAGGAGGACTCGTCGGAGCCGAGATACACGGCGCCGTAGGCGATGTCCTCGGGCTCGCCCAGGCGGCCCACCATGCAGACGGTGTCGATCATGCCCTGCTGGGCCTCCTTGCTGTTCTTCACCCAGTCCGGCGTCATGTTCGTGTTGATGGGGCCGGGCAGGATGCAGTTCACGCGGATGCCCTTCCGGGCGAATTCCTTGGCCACGTTCCGGGAAAGGTTGGTCACGGCCGCCTTCATGGCGCCGTAGAAATAGGCGTTCACCTCCGGCCACACGGAGGAGATGGACGCGACGTTGATGATGTTGCCGTGCCCCGCTTTCACCATCTCGGGGATGAAGGCCTGCATCGTCCAGATGTAGGCGCGGCAGTTGGTCTGCGTGATCAGTTCGAAGTCCGCGTCGTCCTGCTCCAGGAACGGCTTGTGCACCAGCACGCCGGCGCAGTTGAACAGGATATCCACACGGCCGTACTTTTCATAGGCGGCGTCCTTCAGGTTCAGGATATCCTCCTTTTTCGTCACGTCGCAGCGGACGAACACGGCGTCCCCGCCGTCTTCGCGGATCTTCACGGCGGTCGCCTCCCCCTTTTCGGAGTTGCGCCCCACCAGCACGACGCTGGCGCCCTCTTTGGCGTACATGACGGCGACGGCCTCGCCGATGCCGGATGTGGCGCCGGTGACGACGGCGACCTTGTCCTGTAATCTGTTCATACAAATAACCTCCCTGTATGTGATTGACTCAAGTCTGTCTTTCTTTTCTGCAGTTTTCGACGAACAGGACCGCGGGCGGCTCCCCGTAATCCCTTGCATCCGTATCCGGATGCGCGGGCAGCAGTCCCAGCCGTTCCATCTCGCCGGCCACGTCGGTCAGCCCGTACTTTTCATAG
>JAFYAU010000051.1 GCA_017540565.1 Oscillospiraceae bacterium | reverse complement strand
GATACACGCCGGACGGGAGCCCTCTGAACGTGGAGGAGATTTATTCGTCGACCGTGATCGACGCCGCCCTGGCGGATCTGGGCTACCGGTCCCATATCGATTCCGTCCGCTCGAACTGCTACGTGGAGGAAGTGATCCCGGAAACGCAGCAGAAGCTGAACGAAGCCCTGCTCGAAAAGGGGGAGGACCCCGCCTATACCGCGGACACATACCGGGTCTGTTATGTCGGCGACAACGAGAACGGCGAGGATTACGCCCGGAGCATTCTGGACGCCGTGATCAAAAACTACTACGAGTTCTACGCGGAAAAATACGTGGAGGAGCCGCTGCAGAACAACGGCGTTTCCGTGCTTTCGGAAGGGGATTACGACTACATCGAAAGCGCGCAGGTGCTGGAGGACTCCGTATCGGAAATGCTGGATTATCTGCTGGACAAGAGAGCCTCCCACCCGTATTTCCGGTCGGTCGAAACGGGATATACCTACAGCGATCTGTACCGAATCTACAGCTTTATATACGATTATGAGATCCCGGGCCTGTATGCCGCGATCCTGACCAACGCGGAGACGAACGATATCGACTTGCTGATGAGCCGGCTGACGAAGGACTGCGAGGACATGCAGCTGTACATCGAAAACCGGCAGGAACGGGCCGATTCCCTGAAAAAGCTGATCGACAATTACAGCGAGCGCAACAAGGAGATGATGGATTACCATTATCACAGCTCCGGCTCGCAGGATATCGGAACGGAATATATACTGAAGGACGTGGAGTATGACCGCGAGCACGGCAATAAGGAGACGACGTACGACGGACTGATCCAGGAGTACGTGGATCTGAACACCGGCATCCGGCAGAAACAGATCGAGAAGGAACACAAGGAGTATCTCCTGTCCGTGTTCGAAACAGCGCGCGGCACGAAGGGGCGGAAAACCTTCACGCCCGAAGAGATCCGCGAAAAGATCGATCACTGCGTCGGTCTGGCGTCCGAATACTATCAGTACGTCGAAAGAACGGGGCGGGAACTGAACGGCACTCTGAGCGCGAATTATCTGACGATGCTCAGCAGCATCAACGTGCAGCCCGCCGTGAACCTCAAGCTGTACGTCGCGGTCGCGGTCGTGCTGTTTGCGCTGGTGGGCGGCGTCGGCGCCGTGCTGCTCGGAAGGGCGCTCGACTTCATCGACTATTTCCGGTACGTGGACAAAACGGTGCAGCTGCCGAACAGAGCCGGATGCGACGCGTATATCGACGAACGCTCGGCCAGGCTCCTTGACGAGAACTTCTCCTGCCTGGCCCTGAGGATGGATTCTTTGAGCAGTCTGTCGGGCAAATACGGCCGCGAGACCGGCGACGGAGTCCTGAAGGATTTTGCCATGATCCTGAAGAGCTTCGGCGACCTGTACGGATTTGTGGGATATAACGGCAGCGGCGTCTTCTTCTCCTTCTTCCCCGATTGCTCGTCCGAGAAGCTGAACGTGATCCTGGAAGCGATCGGACGCCAGGTGGACAAATACAACGGAATGAATCCGGATTACGGCATACGCTATGCCTGCGGCAAAGCCGTGTCAAGCGCGGACGGCGTCTTTGAGATCAGGGACCTGCTCCGCCTTGCCATGCAGAGGATGCGCGAAGGACAGATCCTCTCCGACCCGGAGCATAAATCCGGAGAGGACGGCGCCGGACCCATCGATGACGGAGAAAAGCAGTGACAAACAGCAAATTCCTCCGGGACGGCGGGGAGCTGCGGGAAACGCCGAAAACATGTCCGGCATTTGTGGCGTTTCTTGCCGCCGCCTGTACGGTTCTCGCCGCTCTCGGAGACTGGAAGGTGATCAACAATGCGTACGGCGGACTGCCTAAAGCGATCGCGCTGGGGACGATCGTCTGCGCGTTTTTGAATTTCCTTGTGGCCGCGGATTTTGCCCGATTCAGAAAAGCGATGGGATTCTTTCCCGTCTTCATGGTTCTGATCGCCGTCTATGCCCTCGTCAGCATGTACATCTGGGTCACGGATTTCTCCGAGGCGTCCTCCATCAGCCGGGCCGGGCAGAAGATCCTGTTTCAGACCATCACCGTCATCTATGCCGTCTTCATGTGCTACCTGTTTGAAGACAAAGCGATCAACTGCCTGTTTTTCAGCATGTGCGCCGCGAATACCGCCATCATGCTGCTGGAGGTGCCGAATTACGGCCTCGGCGAAAGTATTTCTTCCGTCGTGACCTGCATCGTCACCTTCGGGACGGCGGAGGGATTCGTGCGCGCGCTGGAGATCCATGACATCACTTTTCTGTTCGGACAGTTTTTCATCTACTACGCGATGTTCGCGCCGAAGCGTTCGGCTTCGGAAAGGAGGCTGCGGCGATGGGGCGTGATCCTGTCCCTCTTCTTCCTCCTGATCGGGCTGAAGCGCAGCACCCTGCCGGCGGTCCTTCTTGTCTGTATTTACGTAAAGCTGCTGCGTGTGACCGGCAAGTCCGGGAAGCTGATTACGGCGACGGGGATCGGTCTGTTTCTGTTTTTCTACGTCTATCTGTATCTGACGCGCTCCGGCATTCTGGTGGCGTTTCTGGAATCCCTCGGGATCGACATGATGGGCCGCGACGTGCTGTGGAGCCTGCCCAACGACTATTATGAGCTTTCCCCCTTCTGGAAGGGGCTCGGCTTTGAAAGCGTGACCGAT